>DATNME010000073.1:0-48823 GCA_035602385.1 Candidatus Dormiibacterota bacterium | reverse complement strand
TCGAAAAGATTTGTAATTAACTCCGGTTCAAGTTCAGCGGATTCCATGTCTGGCCCGCCGCCAAGCGGCCTTATGGCGCGAATCACCCTGCCGTTAAACTGCACTGCCAGCGCGTTGGCGCTGCCAAAATAGGAAAGTTTCGACGGACGAATATCGATTGTGTTTCCCCGCACCGTGTATTGACCTAGAGCCTGACCGTCCTGCTCGGGCCGGTAACCGACGCGCTGCAAATAGGTAGCAAGATCCTCGGGTCCCCAGGCTTGACCGGGCGAAATACGCTCCGGAGCGGAAAAAATCTGTGTAGTGTTCTGCAGGACTTGGCCGGAAAGCCGGGCATCAATCAATTTGGAAAATTTTATGTAGTAATAAGTGAAAAAACCCGCAGCGGTAAGGAAGCAGAGAAAAACAATTCCGAGAATTACTAGCCCGACAGTCGATGTAAAAAACCCTTTTTGAATGCGAAAGCGCAAATCGTGGCCCCCGAAGCCGAGACCTTTATTGTCTCCCAAGATGACCGGCTATGAAAGAAATGAAATGCACAGAAGCAACGTGGATTGCGCAGAGAAAGAATTCTAATTTCTAGTAAAGCGAGGCGTTATCGGCAGTATGCGCGAAGTGTAATTGCGTCTGGTACACCTGCAAATCGACGGGTACGATATAGTCCACCGAGATGGTTACGCGCTTCGGCGAAGTCAAAATCTTAATTTCCTCGCGCTTCACAGGAATTTTCGCGTCTTCTATAACTTTATAAACGTCTTCGCGAACTTGCTCTTCAGTTTCGCGGTTGACCACGGAAAAGCGCGCAATTTCATCCATTCTATCTTTCAACTGATAATCCGATACGTAAGCGGGCACGATTTTAAACGCCGCGTAACCCGCTGCGGCGATGATCACCGTTGCTAGCAGCGCTTTAAATTTGCCTTCACCCCTTTCAGCGCGAAGTGAAAAACGACCAGAGGGGCGCCGGGTGTTGAGAAAAAACACGAAGTAATTCTCCTTTGACAGGCCTAGAACGCCGCACCAAAGGCGGCCCTGGTTCCGTGTATAGCTCAAACGCTAACACCAAGGGCCAAGGCTGTCGATAACCAGGAATTGCGCGTGTAACGTGAAAGGAACTACGAAAATGGGGCTCTAGTAGGCGCGGCCGAAAATGGCGCTTTCTCTGGCAGGTTTTGCGCAGCCGGCGCAGGTTCCTCCGCCGCCGGTCTGATCCAGAGGAATGCAGCGCATGGTGGCGCGAGCTTCTTCCTTGATTTTCGCCTCGCATTCGCCGCTGCCACACCAGGGAGAAAGAGCAAAACCGGTTTCCACCGCTTTCTTCAGCGATTCCATGTCCTTCGCGTCATGAGTATTGGATTTTCGGAAGGCTAGTGCCTTGTCGTGTAACGAAACTTGAATCTCAACAAGTAAGCGTTCAATCGTGGCCGGCAAATCGGTGAGCGAGGCGCTGATCTTTCCTTCCCTCCCAGGATGATCACGCCGCGCCAGTACCGCGCACTGCTTGGCAATATCCTTCGGACCGAGTTCCACGCGAAGCGGCACACCGCGCATTTCCCAGTCGTTAAATTTCCATCCCGCACTCTGCGCATCGCGCTCATCCAGAGTCACGCGGATATTGGCCGCGACCAGCGCATTTTTCAAGCCGCGCGCTGTTTCCAGAACGCTGTTTTTTTCTTCGTCGGTCTTGAAAATGGGAACAATCACAACTTGATAAGGCGCAAGCTTGGGCGGCAAAACTAATCCTTGATCATCGCCGTGCACCATGATGATTGCGCCGATGAACCTCGTGGAAAGCCCCCACGAAGTGGTCCAACAGTGCTGCAACTGCCCGTTCTTATCGAGATAACGGACCTCGAAAGCTTGTGCGAAATTTTGTCCCAGGAAATGCGACGTTCCCGATTGTAAAGCTTTGCCATCGCCCATCATGGCTTCAATCGAATAAGTGACGTCCGCTCCTGCAAATTTTTCCGCATCGGATTTTTTTCCAGGTATGACCGGAATAGCCGCGTCGTTTACCGCGAAATCTGTGTAAATATCCAGCATCTGGCGCGTTTCCGCTTCAGCTTCTTCTCTCGTGGCGTGCGCGGTGTGCCCTTCCTGCCAGTAAAACTCCAGCGTGCGCAGAAAAAGTTTGGTGCGCAGTTCCCATCGGATCACGCTGTTCCATTGATTCATGAGCACCGGCAAATCGCGGTAGGACTGGATCCATTTTGCCCACATATGTCCGATAATCGTTTCGGAAGTCGGCCGAATAATCAGCGGCTCGGCAAGTTCTTCGCCACCGCCGATGGTCACCACCGCCAGCTCCGGAGAAAATCCTTCTACGTGATGCTTTTCCTTCTCGATAAAACTTTTGGGAATGAGCATGGGGAACGCCACGTTCTGGTGACCCGTTGCTTTAAAGCGGCGGTCCAGAGATTGTTGGATATTTTCCCACAGGGCCCAACCGTAGGGACGAACAACCATGCAGCCGCGCACGGGCGCGTAATCAGCTAGCTGCGCCTTCAGCACCAGCTGGTTGTACCACTCCGAAAAATCTTGTGCGCGAGTCGGAAGCTTTTCTTCAGCCATGCGGAAATTGGTCCGTTCTTCTCAGTGGAGAAAACTCAAGCAATGTAAACACAAAAGCGTAACGGACGCGTAGCGGTGTGTCAACGAAGCCCAGCCGCAGAACAAATTTGCGTTTTGCAAATATAACTTCTAGATGGAGCTGCCGAGAAAAAATAAGTCGTCAGCTTCAGGCAAAGACGTTGCGCTATTCCGAATCAGAAGTTCGGGGTCCTTAAGCGTTACTCGGCTGTACGGCGCAACGGAATGCGTCAGCCATACGTTGCCTCCGATAATGGAGTGATGCCCGATTTTGGTGCTCCCGCCGAGAATAGTGGCGCCAGGATACACGGTCACGTGATCTTCCAGGTCAGGATGGCGTTTGTTCGTGATGCCGCGAACCAATATGCCTTCTCCGTCACGGCGGCTGGTGGGATTAAACGCACCCAACGTGACGCCGTGATAGAGCGTGACGTGATCGCCGATGATGGAAGTCTCGCCGATCACCACACCGGTGCCGTGATCAATAAAAAACGATTTCCCAATGGAAGCGCCCGGATGGATGTCGATTCCGGTGCGGCTGTGCGCCGCTTCCGTGAACATGCGCGGAAGGAAGGGAACTTCCAGTTGATACAGGCGATGCGCCAGGCGCTGGATGGTGACAGCTTCCAAGCCGGGGAAACTGAGTAGGATTTCTTCCAGTCCCGAGACCGACGGATCATTGTCCAGCGCAGCTTGCAAGTCCGTGGCGAGTAATCGGGCCAGATCGGAAAACTGGGCGCGAAGCGCAGCCAGGATTTTCTCTGATCGGGCATTCAAGTTCGCCGGAGTAGTATCTCGTTTGCAATTGGAATCGAAACGAAACGCGCAGCAAAGTTGCTCGATGAGCAGCGACTCAAATTCCATCAAATACGAAACAATGCTTTTGTCTTCCGCAGTCCCGGGTTCAGACTTCGAACTGGAATAGTGAAAATAAATGGGAAAAATGGATTCAAGATACAGCCGCGAAATTGTGGCAACAGCGTCTTTGCTGGGCAGACGAAAACCCGCGGACGTTTCGCCCGCGAGGCGTGCTTCCAGCGCTGCGTGGAATTCGCGCGCCAGGCGATCAAGCTTTTCATCACTCATGTTAAAGATCTCAACAGCTCAAGTACGCGACCAAAGTCGTTCGTTTTATCGCAGGGAGATTCCCCGCGCTTAGCCCAAGCCTTCGTAAAGAATTGTCGACAGATAGCGCTCGCCGGAATCCGGTAATATCGTAACAATTGTTTTGCCGGCAAATTCAGGCAGCTTCGCAAGTCGCACCGCCACCGCCGCGGCCGCGCCGCAGGAAATTCCGCTGAGGATCCCTTCTTCCCTTGCTAAACGGCGCGCAAACTCAACCGCCTCGGCATTCGAAACTTGCTCAATGCGGTCCATCATCGTCAAATCCAGATTCTTAGGGATAAAGCCGGCGCCAATGCCTTGAATCTTGTGGGGGGCGGGCTTGGGCGGCAGTCCTTGCCGCTGTTGCGTAATTACGGGGCTATCGGTGGGCTCGACGCCAACGGATAGAATTTTCTTGCCTTTGGTATTTTTGATATAGCGAGAGACCCCAGTGAGAGTACCACCAGTTCCAATACCCGAAACTAAAACGTCGATGGCGCCGTCGGTGTCATTCCATATTTCCGGACCAGTGGTCTTTTCGTGGATTGCTGGATTCGCCGGATTTTCAAATTGTTGCGGGACAAAAAAATGTTTTGTGTCGGCGCTCGCGATCTCTATTGCTTTCTTAATTGCACCGGTCATCCCTTCGGGCCCGGGCGTCAGCACCAATTTGGCGCCGAACGCCGCGAGAACGCGGCGGCGCTCCATAGACATGGTTTCAGGCATGGTCAGCGTTAGGCTGTAGCCACGCGCCGCAGCCACGAAGGCCAGCGCTATGCCTGTATTGCCACTGGTTGGCTCTACAATTTCCATCCCCGGCTTCAGAACGCCGCGAGCCTCCGCATCCATAATCATCGCCGCGCCGATACGGTCCTTTACGGAATAGGCGGGATTGCGGCCTTCAATTTTGGCAAGCACCGTCGCGCCGGTACCTTGGGTTATACGACTCAATTTAATCAAGGGAGTCTTGCCGATGCTCAATGAATTATCAGCGTAAACATTTGCCATGAGAGTTCTCGATCCTTCTCAGCCTTGGAGAGTCTTTTAGATCTCTCCGGTAAAATAAGCGGCTCATCCCATACATACCACAGAATGAGAAAAGCTGCAGGATGTGCGCGTACCCCGGGGAATTGGCATTCCCGCACTTCATCCGATAGAATTCTCGTTCTGTCGCACACACGAGGAATCCAATGAGCCAAACCACCACAGCAAATGAACGAATGAATCGGTCACTGGAAGCGGTCGATCCACAAATTGCCGAATTGCTTAAGGACGAAGCGCGGAGGCAGGCTACCGGCCTGGAGTTGATCCCTTCGGAAAATCTGGTTTCGGAAGCGGTCTTGGAAGCGATGGGATCGATTTTCACGAATAAATACGCTGAGGGCTATCCCGGGCGTCGCTACTACGGTGGCTGCGAATACGCCGACAAAGTCGAGCAGTTGGCCATCGACCGCGCAAAGCAACTGTTTGGCGCCGAGCATGCCAACGTTCAAGCGCACTCTGGTACCTCCGCCAATGTCGCGGTTTATATGTCCACACTGAAGCCGGGAGACACGGTGCTGGGAATGGCGCTAGCGCACGGCGGGCATTTGACGCATGGTCACCCGCTGAATTTTTCGGGCCGCATGTACAAATTTATCGAGTATCACGTGCAGCAAAGCGATCAGCGCATCGACTACGACGAAATTGAAAAGTTGGCACACGAGCACAAACCAAAGATGATCGTGGCTGGCGCGAGCGCGTATTCTCGAATCATCGATTTTGAGCGCATCGCAAAAGTTGCCAAGGCGGTGGATGCGCTGTTTTTTGTGGATATGGCGCACATCGCGGGTCTCGTCGCGGCGGGCGTGCATCCCAGCCCTGTTCCCCATGCCGACATCGTCTCCACCACCACGCACAAAACGTTACGCGGCCCGCGCGGAGGTTTGGTACTTTGCAAAGCCGCGTTTGCCAAGGAGTTGGACAAACTCACTTTTCCTGGAACGCAGGGCGGGCCGCTGATGCACACCATTGCCGCGAAAGCAGTTTGTTTGAAGGAAGCAATGGAGCCGGCTTTTAGGGACTATCAGCAGCAGGTGGTGAAAAACGCGCAAGCGCTGGCAAATTCTGTTGCCAAGAACGGCTTCCCGATCGTAGCCGGAGGAACCGACAACCACGTATTTCTAGTGGAGGTCCATCGCGGCGGAATCACCGGTAGCGACGCAGAGAAAGCGTTGGACCGCGCAGGCATTACCGTGAACAAAAATGCCGTTCCATTTGATCCATTGCCGCCGATGAAAGCAGGCGGAATAAGATTGGGCACTGCCTCCGTAACCACGCGCGGAATGAAAGAAACAGAGATGACACAAATTGGTGCATGGGTGGCCGAAATTTTAAGCCATATAGGCGAGCAATCCATCGAACAACGCATTCGTGGACAGGTGGCAGAAATGGCTGCGCGTTTCCCAATTTACGAAGCGCGAGTACAGGGTAAACCGGCGAACGTCGAACATGCGCGCGTTTAGCCAGTGTCGCAGCACCGAATTCCATGAACATTTTTAAGGCGACAGAACATTTCGAGACTTGGCTTGCCAAAGAAATTCCTCTGGTGCGCCAGGATCTGGCCCTAAAACACGCGCGAATGGCTGACGAAGCCTTTTCTTTTTTCCGCGCAACATTTTATCGCTGGCTGCAACAGTGGCCGGAAGTCTGCAAAGATGTTGCCAAGGCTCCCGTCGTCCTGGGCGTTGGCGATTTGCATATCGAAAATTTTGGCACCTGGCGCGACCGGGAAGGGCGTCTCATTTGGGGTGTTAACGACCTCGACGAAGCGTGGCCCGCTGCTTATACGTTGGATCTGGTCCGATTGCTGGCCAGCTCGCATCTGGCGATCAGAGGCGAGCACCTAAGCGTATCGAGGCGGGAAGCTGCGGAAGCGATCGAAGAAGGCTACCGTGGTGGCCTGGCTGCGGGCGGACAGCCATTCATTCTCGCCGAACATCATCAGTGGTTACGCTTATTGGCGCTCGGCAAACTGCGCGATCCTGTGCAGTTCTGGGCGAAAATGCAGCTCTGCCCACCATTTGCATCCAAGCCTCCGGCCGAAGTGAAACGAATGATTGAAGCCTCTCTGCCATCGCCCAAAGCTCCGTACAAATTGAAGAAGCGCATCGCGGGACTGGGGAGCCTGGGCCACCCGCGGATTCTGGCGGTTTCCTGTTTCCAAGGCTCTTGGATAGCGCGCGAAGCGAAGGCCATACGCCCATCGGCCTGGGTATGGGTTACTGGCCGCTCTTCGGGCGATTTGTGGAATGGCAAGCTGGACGAAAGGGCCGCGCGCGTGCGTGATCCTTTCGTGAGATTTGACGGAAGATGGATGGTTCGAAGGTTGGCGCCGGATTGTTCGCGCATTGAATTAGCTTCCTTGCCCCAGGAGCGCGACGAAGCCCGTTTGCTCTATTCCATGGGTTGGGAAACCGCAAACATGCACTGGGGCAGCCCTAAATCCATTCCCAAAATTAAGAGCGATCTTAAAAAACGACGGGGACGGTGGCTGCACAAGGCCGCCAAAGCGATGTGCGAAGTTGCCCTCGAAGATTGGGAAAAGTGGCGTGGCGGCTGGAAGCGGGTGCGAACCGGTGCGAAAAAACACCGTTAAAATCGCATTTTTTGGCCGTTTTGCCGTGCTGAAAACGTAAACCATTTTTACCCTACTAAAGTCCGGCTGTCCCAAGACTGTCCCACTGAGCAGTAGATTTAGAGGCAACCCGGGCGTAGCTTTGCAATTGTCTTGATTCCAGCCGCCAAAACGCCGCTCCGTGGATTTTCCCGCAAGGCCGGGGAAATCCTCTCAAGCTGTTCGCGGTGCGGACTCCGAACTTCCCGGAAATCATCGAGGAGAAAATATGATTGATACAGAAGCTTTCCGCGAATTTAAAAGCGGTTTGACGTTATTGCGGGATAACTACACCACCAAAGCGCTGCCACATCTGCAGCGCGCGGTGGAATTGGATAAGAACAATCCCTATTACATGTCCTATCTGGGGGTAGTGTTGGCGCGGTCCGAGAAAAAGTGGGCGGAAGCCGAAAAACTTTGCGATTCAGCCGTACGCATGAAGCGCAATCAAGCGCAATTGTATTTAAACCTTGCGGAAGTTTATAACACTGCGGGGAGACGCGAAGACGCGGTTGAAGCCCTGCAAGCCGGAATGAAATTCGCCAGGCGCGATGTGCGGCTATCCATCGCCATGAACAAATTGATCCATCGCCGCGCTCCAGTGTTTTCTTTCTTGAGGCGAACTCATCCGATAAATCGGCAAGTGGGAATCTTGCGGCACCGCACACTACAAATGCTCGGACAGGATTAGAAACCGAAGGGTATCTGAAATCGATAAAGGCGGATGGCGCAACCATCCGCCTTTCTTTTTACACACCTTTAGTCAATTAAGTCCCAGGGCAGCTTTACTGCTGATTCGGAAGATCGTTCGAAGGAAACCCGGCGGGTTCTGACAATTCCATGAGTATTTTGAATCCCACGCCCCTTAATCCATTGGGCAGGTCCACTTTGCGAACAACTTCGGCAAGATAATCCCGGCTGACAGCTCCCCTATTCTGGCTATAGGGCATGGTTACGAAAAGCCGCATCCCCACTTCGTATCCAGTTTCGCTGGTCTGAAAGAAAATCCCGTTGCGAGAAACGCTCGAACTGCCGCGTAAGTCCTCAAACTGCAACTTTGTCGGGTCGGAGGGGCGCAGCCTCATCAGCTGCGTGATTTTACAGCGCCGGCTCGCGCGCCTTTCCGCCTTGGAGCCAGCTCGTGAGGAAGAACTTTCGTGCGTGGGAGTATGGGTCATTGAATTTTGTTGCGCTGGCATTTCTGGCTGCCTCACTTGGGAATCCTCAGTGCAAACACAAGCGTACGCAGCCCGTGAAAATAAACCAATAGAGGAGACGTACCAGGGTAGAGCAGGACACGCCCCATAGTCATCGTAGTACCGAAGTTCCAAAAACGCAAAAACGCTCCAACTAACGCGGATACTGCTTGATAGCCGTTACGCGTTCACCCATGAATCTCACAAAAATGGTTTTGGCTGGGGGCGTGCCGTAGATCCAATCCTCGGTATCTCGTCCCTCGGCGTCCCGCTCGCGAACTTTGCGGTCGGGCTTTCCGATAGCGGCAACAACCTCCTCGCGGTCCATTCCGATAACCGGACGTCGTTCGGTGATTGCCTGTTTCATCTCCGCGGGCAGCGTGTCAATCCACTGCACCGACGCGGAACGCTCTTTCGCAAAATTCAGAAAAGGTGCAAGGAGCTGTTTCAGCTCATCAGGCGTCAGGTCCGGCACCGGCTTTCCAAACTCCAGAAAAACCGTGCTGCCGGCGCCGGGCTGCATTCCCGGGGGCCCATTTTCATTGGATTTTTGCGTTGACGAGCGTGGTCCAGGGATGGGATTACCGCCCCCGATCCCGACTTGGATGTGGTCCCTCCAGTGGTGTTTGCCACGTCCGCCGCCGTTTACGTCCACCACGATGCTTCGCGCGCGAAATTCCAGCTTGGTAATTTGTACCTGGTCACCGGTGTTAACCGCGGCGCCGTGAACAGCCACGCTATGTTGCAGAGCTGTTTCATCAAGCGGCTTTCCCACCGTGACCTGAAAACCATCTTTTCCTGAAGGAAGAGGCTTAACGGCCTTGGCAAATTCTCCGGAAACGTAACGAATGAGCGCGAAGCGTGACTGGTCTTGCAGAACGCTTTTTTTTGCGTCCTTTGTATTTTGCTGGCTAGCCGCCTGCATATCCGGCTCGTTATTAAGAGCCGGCAAAAGTGGAATCGCATCAGTTGGAGAAAACGTAGGATCGGATGGCGTGGGGGGACGCAAATTCTCAACTCGGGGCAGGTCCGCATCACCCAAAAACAGCATAGAAAGCGCTAATGTAAGCCAGATGTGCATGTTTCTGTTGGGCGAACCTAGGTGGCGCCGCTTTCCTATTGTACGATGCAAGAAACGCTTTGAATAGCACCATAACCCGGAATTGGCGCGCTCAGTTTCTTGACCGGAACTTCCTTAGCGGGATACCACCCGGACCCCGTCGCGGTCGATTTTCATCGGCAGAACTTCGCCTCCCGCCTCTTCAACAGCGATTTCCACTCGTTCGCGCGATTCCGGTTCAATCAGCAAAATCAGACATCCGCCGCCGCCCGCACCGCAAACTTTCCCGGCGAGCGCGCCTTTGCGACGCGCGCTATCAATAATGCGATCGATGGTCTTCGTTGAAATCGTTGGAAGACTTTTTTTGCGAAAAGTCCATTCTTCGTGCATCAATTGACCCGTCTCTTTCCAGGCGGACGCTTCAATTGCTACGCGCATTCGTTGCGCTACTTGCGAAATCCGTTCCAGATTCCGATCGATTTTTCTGTTTCCACTGATGTGTGCCTGAAAAACTTCCCAATTGTTAATGCCGGATTGCCGTGGTTTTCCGGTGTACACCACCACGATGCGGCGTTCCAATTCATCCAGGTTTACATGAAGCTCCACTCGGCGCTCGCCACCGGGAAGCAGTTCAATCGCGGCCGCTCCGCCGTACGCTGGTGGATAGTGGTCCTGCGTGCCGGTCGGCACACGAATCACGATTCCCTCGGCGTCGCGACTGATGTAAATCCATTCCCCCTTGCTCTTCCCGGCACCCGTTAATTTGTCCAGTGCGGCGCAAAGCGCGACCGCCATAGCGCTGGAACCGCCGATTCCGGCGCCTGCCGGCGCTTCTGAATCCGTGGTGAGCGTAAAGCCCATATCAGGACGAAAGATTTTGATTAATTCGGTGAGTAAAGGCAGCCGCGACCGTTTTGCCTTCACCACCGCTTCGAGCGACGCAAACGTTTCTTCCCGCTGCGTATCACGGGAAATTAGCTTAATGCGCTTGTCGCTTTGCGAGTGCGTCTCCAAAACACACGAAGCGTACCGAGTTATCGCTGCGTTCACAGTCACCGCTCCGGGATGAAACAAATATAGCGGCCAAATATCCAGTGTTCCGCCTGCTAGATCCACTCGTGTTGGAGCTTTGGATTCGATGCGCATGGGTTTGTGACGATGTTTAGAGGAATGCTTCGATTATTTGCCGGAGCTTCCGGCCGAGGCAGTGCGATTGCGAATCATTAATTGCGGGCCTGTTTCACCAAGCGCGTGTGCGGGGTTCGGTTCAAAGCAACGCCGGCAACGAGCCTCATACGCGCCCATCGCCCCCACTACGATCAAGTCTTCGCTTTCCACCAAGCGCTGTGTATGTACCGCGGGATTTCCACATCGCACACAAATCGCCAGCAGTTTGGTGATTTCTTCCGCCACCGCAAGCAAACGCGGCATGGGTTCAAAGGGCCGCCCACGATAGTCCGTATCGAGACCAGCAACAATCACGCGTTTACCGAGATTCGCGAGCTTGGTGCAAACGTCTACAATTTCTTCACCCAGAAACTGCGCTTCGTCAATACCCACGACTTCGGTTCGCGGCGCGAGCTTTTCCAGCACTTCGGAAGCCTTACTCACGTTATCCGAGGGGATCCCCAGACCGGAGTGGGACGTAATTTCATTGGCGGCGTAACGCGAATCGATCGAAGGTTTGAAAATCTGCACGCGCTGCCGCGCAATTTCCGCGCGGCGCAGGCGGCGTATTAATTCCTCGCTCTTCCCGGAAAACATAGGGCCTACAACCACTTCGATCCAGCCCATATTGCCTTTCACTATGTCCACGGTCACTCCCTCTAGTTCTGCAGATTACTGGTGACTAGCCTCGCGGCTAGTGCGCTCCACTCGCGGGTCGATACATTCGCGAATTATAAAATGGAGCGAAAGCCGCCACGACTGCAACGCGAAAGGCTTCCTGTCGCGCTATCAGATTCATCGAAAGCACACCCCACGCACCTTGCGCATCCCTGATGCCAATCGAACCTGCAAAATTGTCGATGGCCACTGAAAGCTCGATTCCCTGTTCGAGCACCTGATGCGCTAGCGCTTCCGGTAATTCAATCCCGCCCGAGCGGCCATAATAGCCCTTGAAGCCGTCGGTGACAAACGCCCAGCTTTCCAGAAAAACACGGCGCTGTCCATCTTCAACAATAAAATCGAGGCCACCTTCCAAGCCTACAAAATAATCCCACGTTTCATTTTTTTCCCGGGCTAATCGCGTTAGAGCCTCCGCGCGTTGCCTGGCGCCGCGCATGCACTCTTCCCGACTCAGTGGGGTGTGGCCCACACCGCTATCGACCTCGACTCCAAGAACATCCGGCGTACCTGTAAAACCGAACTTCGGTCCAATCGCGGCCAGTGCCTCGGTGACAGCGTTCAGCTTCGGTTTTCGATTGCTGCCTACAGCGATAATCACTTAGGTTCATTCCGTGGAACGGGAGTCTTAAAACGCATCGACGGCCATTCTAGCTGGAAAGCGAGAAATGTTTCGGGGAAATAAGCTCTCGCACAAATGCTGCCATCTTTAAAATCTTCTACGCCGGGCACGCCTTCCCCGGTTCAGCGAAAATCAAATGCTATGATAAATCGATTTTTCACAAGCTTGACTGCTGAATTTGCCCTTTTCTCCGTACACAATTTCATACATAATAATAAATAATACGATGCGCGCGTTATCCGGCGAGGATATGTCCGACGAACTTGGAATAAAAACAGCTCTTACCTCTCTCACATCGCAAGCCGTGACGCGCCGGGAATGGCTCGCCAAATTAGGCTGTGTAGCTGGCGCTTCGTCCCTTTCACGCCTGCTACTTGGATGCGGCAGCGGAAGCACTCCCGTCCCTGGTCCGCCCCCTCCTCAAGGCGATGGCTACCCCGGCACGGATGACCAACTCCTGGAAGAAATCACCCGCGCCGGTTTTCAATTTTTCTGGGATCAAGCCGATCCGGCAACCGGCCAGGTAAAAGACCGCGCGTTAGCTGCTGGCAACGACACTCGGCGTGTCTCCAGCATTGCAGGCACGGGATTTGGGCTGACCGTTTTGTGCATCGCGGACCAGCGCGGATATCGCCCGACAACCGAAATCGTTGCGCGTGTTCGTGCGACGCTGAATTTTCTTTTGAATCAGCTCCAGCCGGCCGGGAAAAATGGGTTCCTCTTCCATTTTGTAGATATGACCACCGGTGCTCGAGCGTTCAATTCTGAAGTCTCCTCCATTGATACCGCATTGTTGCTCTGCGGTGTGCTCATGTGCCGTAAATACTTTTCTGACGCGCAGATCCAGAACGTGGCCACGCAAATTTACGAAAACGTTGACTTCAACTGGATGCTCAATGGCGGTCAAACACTCGACATGGGCTGGACCCCCGAAGGTGGTTTTCTTGCCTCACGATGGGACTCTTATTGCGAACTGATGTTGCTGTACCTCTTGGCCATGGGTTCGCCAACGCACCCCATTCCCGCATCGAGCTGGGCTGCCTGGAGTCGCCCGACCTACACGTACCAAGGTTTCACTTATATTTCCGGGGCGGCACCGCTCTTCACCCACCAATATTCGCATGCTTGGTTTGATTTTCGCGCCAAGAAAGATGCTTTCGCAAATTATTTTACCAATTCGATCAGTGCCACGTTAGCGCACCGTTTATTTTGCATTTCCCTCGCAAATCGTTTTCCAGATTACTCCGCTGACCTTTGGGGCATTTCCGCTTCGGACTCCGCAAATGGCTACGTTGCCTGGGGCGGCCCGCCAGCCGCGGGACCCATCGATGGCAGCATCGTGCCTTGCGCCGTAGCTGGATCGTTGCCGTTTACTCCTACGCAAACGATTCATACCTTGCGTTGGATTCGCGGTCACTATCCGCGCGCGTGGCAAACCTACGGGTTCATCGATGCATTTAACCCGCTGACCAATTGGTATGACCCCGATGTAATCAGCATCGATACAGGTATTTCCGTATTGATGGCTGAAAATCTTCGCACTAACCTGGTCTGGAATACCTTTATGAAGGATCCCTCGGTACAAACAGGTATGGCGCTGGCCGGTTTTTCCCCGGCGTAGCGAAGTTGAAATTCCCGCTTTGGAGGACACAGTGCTGTCCTTTGCGTACACCCGCCATTTACTCAAATTGACATCAATCGCAATGCGCTTAAGCTATACAAGTGAAGATTTTGAAGGGGGTAACATGAAACTCAGACGAACCTTGCTGTCCAGCGCTTTTTTATTGTCATTCGCAATTTCCGGGTGCAACAAAGCGGCCGATCAGCAGAATACTTCCACGAATAATCCCGACAATTCTGCGGCGCCGGGCGTCGCCAACACCAATTCTTCGCGCGATTCTGGCATGCACATGCCGTTCACGCCCAAACCACTTGTGGTGCCCGCTGAAACGGCGCTCACCGTGGTGTTGGACCAGACTCTTTCATCCAAAACCAGTACCAATGGGGAAACCTTTGCAGCCACTGTGCACAGTCCGGTAGAAGTGGATGGGAAAATCGCGATACCTAAGGGCGCTCGCGCTACTGGTATCGTAAGAGAAGCTAAGTCCGCCGGTCGTTTTAAGGGCGCCGCCGCTCTGGAACTTACGCTCACTTCCCTCAATGTAAATGGAAGCGAGTACGAAATTCATACTTCCTCACCGCTGCGGGTCAGCAAAGGAAAAGGGAAACGCAGCGCAGTTATGATTGGCGGAGGCGCGGGCGGCGGAGCACTCATCGGCGGTCTCGCGGGCGGTGGCAAAGGCGCCCTGATTGGCGGTCTAATCGGAGCCGGCGCCGGCACTGCGGGCGCTGGGCTAACGGGCAATCGCGAAATCACGCTGCCGGCAGAGACAGCTCTAACCTTCAGATTGATGCGTCCCCTCGAAATAAAACAAAAGTAGACTTGCCAAATAAATTGTGACGCGCCCCGCGTAAAATAGTTGCCGCGGGGCGTTTTTTTGCCCAAGTGCTCGCGATAATTTCAGTACCTCGGCAATCATCCCTGGTGGGATAGAATTAAAAAGAGGTTTCTGGCCGCTCATGGAAACAGCTTATATCTGCGATGCTATCCGGACGCCCATAGGGCGCTACGGTGGTTCCCTTTCCACGGTTCGCGCCGATGATCTGGCCGCCGTCCCCATCAAGGCTCTGATGGATCGCAATCAATCTGTCGACTGGAATGCTCTTGACGATGTCCTTTTCGGTTGCGCCAACCAGGCCGGCGAAGACAATCGCAACGTGGCCCGCATGGCGCTGCTTCTTGCCGGGCTCCCCAAGGAAGTTCCCGGCTCGACCATCAATCGCCTTTGCGGCTCCAGTATGGACGCCGTTGCTATCGCATCGCGCGCCATCAAGAGCGGCGAATCACATCTTACGATCGCGGGCGGAGTTGAAAGTATGTCACGCGCCCCGTTCATGGTCGCCAAAAGCAGCGAAGCTTTTTCGCGAGCCATTAAAATGGAAGATACCACCCTGGGCTGGCGATTCATTAATCCGCTGATGAAAGCGAAGTATGGTGTGGACTCCATGCCGGAAACGGGCGAAATCGTTGCGGAGGAGTTTCATATTTCCCGTGCGGACCAGGATGCTTTCGCCTATCGCAGCCAGCAGCGCGCGGCCGCGGCGATTAAGGAAGGCCGCATGGCTGTGGAAATTGTGGGCGTTAGCGTTCCACAAAAAAAGGGAGAAGCACTCCTGGTTAAAGTTGACGAACACCCCCGTGCGGATACCTCTATCGCCGCACTTGCAAAGTTAAAGGGTGTCGTTAGTCCCGAAGGCTCGGTCACCGCCGGAAATTCTTCTGGAATAAATGACGGCGCTTGCGCTCTGTTGATGGCCTCGGAATCCGCTGCAAAGTGCCATGGTTTGACGCCTCGCGCCCGTGTGATTGCCGCAGCGTCGGCCGGTGTCGCGCCGCGCGTCATGGGCATGGGACCGGTGCCGGCCACTCGCAAAGTTCTGGCGCTGGCAAAACTTTCCTTGCGACAAATGGATGTAATCGAGCTGAATGAGGCGTTTGCGTCGCAAGCGCTGGCCGTTTTGCGCGAATTGGGAATTCCAGATGACGCTGCCCACGTTAATCCCAATGGTGGCGCAATTGCTCTCGGACATCCACTTGGGGCCAGCGGCGCGCGACTGATCACCGCTGCCACCTATCAATTACAGCGAACCAAAAAACGGTTTGCTCTTTGTACCATGTGCATTGGCGTGGGCCAGGGAATCGCGGTCATCTTAGAACGTGTTTAGTTCGCTCAGAGTTGGACGATATGCCTTTCCTTCAATTACCAGCCGTCCGCATCCATTATGAACTCTCCGGCCCGACTAACCGACCGGTGTTGCTGCTCGCGCATCCCCTGGGCGTAAACCTTTCCATCTGGGAACCCCAACTCGCGGAATTCTCAAAACATTTTCGAGTTCTTCGTTATGACGCGCGCGGCCATGGGGATTCCAGCGTCCCGCCTGGCGATTATTCGATACCGGGCTTGGCGCAGGATGCTTTGGACCTGCTCGATGCGCTCAAAATCGATCAAGCGCATTTCTGCGGAATTTCCATGGGCGGCATGGCTGGAATGTGGCTTGGCGCAAACGCGCGATCTCGTTTCGACAAAATCGTTCTCAGCAATACCGCGGTGAAAATCGGCACCGCCGAAAGTTGGTCCACTCGAATCGAGAGCGTGCGCAAAATGGGAATGGCCGCCATCGCTCCATCCATTATCGAACGATGGTTTACCTTTGAATTCCGCGCCGGCTCACCGCATATTGTTGCTGGAGTACAAAACATATTGGAAAAAACCGACCCGCAAGGCTATATGGCAAGCTGCGCGGCAATCCGCGACATGGATTACAGAGAGAAAATATCAGCCATGCAATCGCCTGTTTTGGTTATTTCCGGTTCGAACGACCCGGGAACTACTCCTGCGGACGGCCAATATATTGCCTCGCGCATTCCGGGCGCCATCTATTCGGAGTTGCCCGCTTCGCACCTCTCCAATGTTGAGGCGGCGGAGCAATTCACCGCTCAGGTACTCCGCTTTTTAACTCACTAACATTAATTCTTGGTGTGTTTTTCCGGGTTCGCCACAAATTGATATCCCAGGCCACGCACGGTCAGCAGGTGCCGCGGTTTACCAGCTTCTTTTTCAATATACCGCCGCAGTCTCACCACAAAATTGTCAATTGCTCGGGTATCCGTGTCCTCATGCAAATTCCACACATCCTGCAGTATCGCGCGCCGCGAAACCGGACGACCGTTGTTCCGAATCAAATATCGCAGCAGTTCCGTTTCCATCAGCGTAAGCTGAACAACCTGTCCTCCCACTCGTAACTGCAAATTTTCGAAATCAACGATTTTGTCATCGAATTGAAAACTTTGCTCCGCGGCATCTTTCGGCAGCTTGGTTCCCGGGTCGCTGGCGCGGGCCATCCAATTCTTTCGCCGCAACAGACTATCGACCCGCGCGATAAGAATCGCCAGATTAAATGGCTTCGCTAGGTAGTCGTCCGCGCCGGATTCGAATCCCTTCAACACATCCTCTGGTCTACCCCGCGCTGTGAGCATTAGCACCGGTACAAAATTTTGCGCATGACGCAACTCCTGCGCGACAGAAAATCCATCCCGCCCCGGCAGCATCACGTCCAGAACCACTGCGTCAAAATTATTCTTGAGGTTTAATAGCGAATCGAGCGCCGCTTCACCTGTCGGAGCTACCTCCACACGATGCCCTTCGGATTCCAGATTGAATCGCAGTCCTTCGGCGAGATGCGCTTCGTCTTCGACCACCAATATGCGGCTCATGAGCGATGGACTCGTGGCAGCTTCAGCGTGAACGTGCTTCCGGCAAGTTCGCCGGCGCTCTCGGCGTGCGCTTCGCCACCGTGGCGGCGCGCAATGGATCTCACGATGAACAGGCCCAGCCCCGTTCCCTTTACTTCGCCCGATAAGGGATTTTGCGCGCGGTAAAATCTCTTAAATATTCTTTTTAACTCCGCCCGGGAAATTCCCACGCCTTCGTCATTTACCTGCAAAACGACCGAATCTATGTTCGGCCGCAACAGGCTCACGGTAATTCTCGGGTTGTCCGCCGAATATTTCACGGCATTATCCAGCAGATTGAATACCGCGGTACGAAGCTCGTCCGCATTACCGAGCACCAGCATTTCCTCCTGTGGCTCGCTGGAAAAACGTAGCGCATCCTTTCCAATGTTTTTGCGAATGCGTGCCAGTTCCACCGTTTCCAGCACAATTTTGCTGAAATTCACTTCCGTCCATGTGCTTCGATCTTTGCCGTGTTTTGTTTCTCCTGCCTTGAGGACCTGCTCCACGGTACCCAGCAGCCGGTCTGTGTCTTCCAGCATAATCCGGTAGAAACTTGTCCGCTGTCTTTCATCCAGATTGCGGCTTTGCAAGGTCTCAAGGTACAACCGTATCGACGCAATAGGCGTTTTCAGTTCATGGGTAACAGCGTTCAGAAAACTGTCCTGGCGCTCGTTACGCCGAATCTCACGAACCAGAAAAATTGTGTTGATAACCATTCCCGCGATAATCACGCCAAAAAAAATGATCCCGAAAACAAGCGGAACAACCTGCCGCCAGTGGAATAATATCCAACTGACGTTCAACGCCACCGCCAACGCCACCAGACACGCGCCGAGCGTGATAAAGAATGCGATGGCTTTCGTTCTGGTGGTTATCCGCATGATCTTCTTCTCGCTGATAGTAACGGAAGGCGAAGCAAAATAAAAACCGCGAGCAAGACTTCGCTCGCGGTCTCCAATTGCTTCTAAGCTCGCCCTATGTTTCAGTCACCAACCATCGCCGGCTCCAACTCCTCAACCTGTTCCACCGGCACCACCGCAGCAACCGCAGCAACCTCCGTCAATGTCGTCGGTTCCCGGGGCTTAATCTTCGTCAATTTTACGTCCCAGGCCAACCCCACCGTCTCCAATGCTTTGATCCCGTACCAGTTCATGTCTACTTCGTACCAGCGCAAGCCGTGCCGGGCTGACTGTGGCACCGCGTGATGATTGTTGTGCCACCCTTCGCCAAAGGTAAGAATTGCTACCCACCAATTGTTAGTGGAAGTATCCGAGGTCAGGAATCGCCGCGATCCCCACATGTGCGTCGCAGAGTTCACTAGCCAGGTAGCATGCAGACCCAGCGTAGTCCTCATGAAGATTCCCCACAGCAAAAAGGGCAGCCCGCCAATCGCCAGCAGCACAATTCCCAAAAGCGTCAAAGGTACCCAATGCCACTTGGTAATCCATACGTGGAATTTATCTTTGCGCAGGTCCGGCATATACGGCAGCAGTTCGGCAACGCTGTTGTGCATGGTTTGGCCAGTCATGATCCAGCCCATATGCGCCCACAACCCGCCGTCGTTCGGCGAATGCGGATCGCCTTCCTTGTCCGTATTCTGGTGATGAACGCGATGCGTTCCCACCCAGGCCATCGGCCCACCTTCGAGCGCCAGTGTCCCGCAAATCGTCAGAAAATATTCCATCCACTTTGGAGTTTTATATCCGCGATGCGTCAGCAACCGGTGATAGCCCATGCCGATTCCCAAGCTTCCGGAAACCCACCATAAAAATGCCGCTACCGCCAGCGCCTTCCAGGTAAAGAAAAACAGCGCGGCTACAGCTCCAATATGAAAAGCTACCATGAATAAAGTTGTAGTCCAGTTGATGGATTCGCGAAAGGTTCGGTCGCTGCCAGGAGTGCTCATAAGGGCCTTATTCCTCGTGAAAGAAGTCTTGCAACTTCAATTTCACAGTAACATTTCCCTTTGTCCGTTCTTGTAATACTTATGTAATTCCCGTTTTTCGACACCTATAAATCACCCGTCCTAACGGTCAGGTCCACGTAGAGAAATTGGGTCAATAAATCGTCGATTTACGGGGAGTTATTGCTGTTGCTCTATAGCGAGATATTTGGCTGGGAGGCCTGGACTCGAACCAGGATAGCCAGATTCAGAATCTGGAGTCCTGCCAATTGGACGACCTCCCAGCCGGGAGGAATAAAAACGAATCGCCGCACATCCGGTTGTCCCGGCAGCTGCGATTCATCCCTGTTAATTTACCATAATTTCAGCGATGCCTGCTGCCGCCGGCCTCTGCGCGTGGGATTGCAGCCTCAGCCGCGAACATTCGTCCCTCTTTGATTCTGTACTCCACGCCGCCCCAAACCACGCGGTTCGACACAAAACTTGCCAACCAAATCACGAATTGAATTGCGTCCCGCAGTGGTACCAGCCAAAGCCTCCTGCGCAACACGTCATCGCCGACTCCCCAAACTCCCACCGTCCAGGCCATGGCCATTCTCAAAACGAAATACGCACCCAAATACGCCACGCCGATCCATCGGGCCGGTGCCACCGCCGCGGCCAGTACCGCCCACGGCAAGCCATGTGTAAGCAGCAATCCAACATAGGAGGCGGGCCGGCACAATCGCACGGTCCTGGCCCAGCGCACCTGATGTTCCCAAAAGCTGCCCGCCGTCTGTGCCGGATACATAGTCCACACCGTTTCGCGCGATAATTTTACGCGGCCCCCATTCTTCGCAATGCGATTCCCAAGCTCGTAATCGTCGGCCAGCAAATCCGCGATGGACGCAAATCCGCCGATTTTCTCAACCCAACCTTTGGTCGTCGTGATCGACGCTCCCAATCCAAACGTAATCCCCTCCATCCAATTCGCCACCAGCACGCCGCCAAACAAATCACTGGAAGCGCCAATTGCTTCGATTTCCGCCCAAAGGTTTTTGTCCGCAATACCGCGATAAAAGCAAGTGACCGCGCCCGTGTCCTTTTCCGTGAAGAACGCGGCCATATCGCGTAAATAATGCGGCCCGACCCGCACATCGCCGTCCGTCAGCGATAAAATGGGAAAACTCGCTTCTTCGGCCAGCCGCGCCAGCATGTTTACCTTGCGATTCGCCCCAATCTCCTGCGCTCCCACAAGAAGCTTTATCTTGCTTTCCGGATGATCCGAGATTACGCGTTTAATCACACCAACGGCCGGGTCGTCTAAGTCATTTACGCCGAATAAGATTTCGTACTCTGGATATTCTTGGCGGCAAAAGCTGGCGTAATTCTCATAACTCGCGAAATCCACTCCGCGCACCGGCTTCAGTACACTCACAGCCGGCGTGTGCGATGGTAAGACTCTTGATCGTTCTGCGCGAAAGAATCGCCACGCCGCGATCATCGCCGCAAGGTAGTAAACCAGGGGAGCTGCGGCGATCAACAAAACCGCCTCGCGCCAGAAATGAAAAAAATGGCTCATGGAAAAGAAACGTAACCGAGGTAATTGCGGCGATCCGCCACATTATTTGTCATGCTCTACCGGCACAAAAGAAGGTCCCTGCACACGATACTTAAAGCCGCGCCACTGAACGGTATTCGAAAAAAAACTGGCCACATAGATTCCAAAGCTAACCGCATCGCGAACCGGCACCAACCAGATTTTTCTTCTCACCGTCGGGTCGTCCAATCCCCAAACGCCGACAATCCAGGCCACTAGTAACCGCGACACGAGATAAGCAAGAAAATATCCTGCGCCAACTACTCGCGACGGAACCACTAGCGCCACCAGCAGCGCCCACGGCAATCCAAAGGTCATTGCCATTGCCGCGTAGCCCGCCGGGCGCAGATTTTTCAGCAGAATTGACCAACGCAACTCATGTTTTAAGAATTCGCTCATCGATTCATCTTCAAAAACCATCCAGACCGGTTTGCGCAGCAACTCGATCCGGTAGCCACGCTTGAAAATTTCGTTTCCCAGTGCGAAATCATCGGAATGATGATTAATCAAAGACTCGAACCCGCCAATTTCTCGCAATTGCTCCTTGCGCGTAGCCATCGTCCAACCCAGCGCGAAGTCGATGTTGCCTAACATTTTTGCCACCAGCGTGTTTGCCGCCGCGTCTGTCGGATATCCCACTGCATCAAGCTCAGAACAAAAACTTTTGGGGCTTAGCCCGCGGAAGAACGCCGTCACCACACCTACTTCCGGGTCCACAAACGGTGCCACAACTTCTCGTAAATAATCCCTTTCCACCCGTACGTCGCTGTCACTGATCGCCAGCAAATCGTATTTAGCCTCCCGCGCCAGCCGCACCAGGCTGTTCGTCTTGCGAGTAATTCCCAATTGTTCGATTCCCACAATCAGCTGAATGCTCTGTTCTGGAAAGTTTTTTTGCAGCCTTTGAATAATAGCAATCGCCGGATCGTTCGCTTCCGCTATCGCAAACAAAATCTCGTACTCCGGATAATCCAGGTCGCAGAAGCTTGCAAAATTTTCATACGCTTCCCGGTCCACGCCTCTTACCGGTTTTAAAATACTCACCGCTGGAGCGTACACGCGATTCGCAGGAGGCAATCTGCGCAATCGGCGGAAATAACTCAGTCCCGCGTAAATCGCCAGACCATAAAACACCAGAGGTCCTAAGGCTGGTATCAATACCAAATAACGCCAATCCATCAGCACCCGCGCCTTGGTTCAATCTTATTTCGCTGCCAATTTTTGCCCATGCTTTCTTTCTTCCCGCCCGATCGAAATTCTTAAATGATTCACTCCGCGTGCCCGCGCAAAGCGCATGATACACTTTTCTTGTGCATGCTCAGAAAGCTTAATCGCGCTGCGGTTTCATTCGCGCGCGGCCTCTTCGCCGCATGACGTTCTCTCTTCCTCAGCGCGCGCCGGCAGCCTTTGGCGTGCTTTTTCTACTCTGGCTGGCGGTTTTCGGTCCAGGATTATTTAACCCTTCCCTCTTCGACGACGCTGACTCCGCGCACGCTGAAGCTGGTCGCGAAATTCTGCTCCGCCACGATTGGATCACCCTGCACGAGAATGGCATCCGTTATCTCGAAAAGGCTCCGCTCCCTTACTGGGCCATGGCCGCATCATTTCGCATTTTTGGTTTTACTGAATTTTCCTCCCGGCTTCCTCTGGCAATTAGCGTTTTGGCCCTGATTTTTCTAATCTATCAATTTGGCCGCAAATTTTTATCCGCTGAAGCGGGCTTCTGGGCCGCTGTGGTTTTTGCCTGCTCCTTCGGCCCGTATCTCTTCACTCGCATTCTCATTCCCGACGTTGCCGTCGGAATGTGGATCGCCCTCACGCTTTATTTTTTCTTCAGCGGGTGGCGGCAGTCGCGTCCTTCCCTCTACTCTTGCTGGGCGGTCGCAGCAACCATCGCGCTAAATGTGCTTACCAAAGGCCTCATTGGTCTGGTTTTTCCCTGCGCCATAATTTTTGTTTTTCTTCTGCTCGCCAGAGATCTTCGTCACCTACTCAAAATGCGGCTCGTTTCCAGCACCCTCGTCTTCCTCGCGATTGCCGCGCCCTGGCACATTTTGGCCGCTCGCTATAATCCTGCACAAGGCGCCGCCAAAGGATTCCTCTGGTTCTATTTTGTGAACGAACATCTTCTTCGCTATATCGGCAAGCGCTACCCGGTGGACTACGGCACCTTCCCGCTGGTTCTATTCTGGGGTCTTCTGCTGGTTTGGTTCATGCCCTGGAGCGCCTTTTTCCCTCAGGCTCTCTCGCAAATCCGCTTGCGTCTTCCCAGAGTTTCCGGCGTGCGCCAGTCCGCTGACGCGATCAACCTTCTGCTTTTTTCATGGGCCGCGGTAATTCTACTTTTTTTCAGCTTCTCAACTCGGCAGGAATATTATCTTGCACCAGCGCTTCCCCCGCTGGCCTTATTCATCGGCACCTGGCTCGCCCGTGAAGCTCAATCTGCGCCGGGTAGCACAATGTCGCGCTCCGGGCTAATTTCTTCCCGCGTTCTCCTGGTCATCGGGCTCTTGATTTCAACCACTGCCATCGCTCTGATAATAATCGCAAAGCCCGCCGCGCCAGGAACCGAACTAGCAGACCTTCTCATAAAAAATCCCAGCGCGTATGTACTCTCTCTCGGCCATTTCTTGGATCTCACCGGACAAGCGATGAGCCTTTTTCGCTGGCCGCTTAGCGGCACTGCTGTCGCCTTCAGCTTGGGGCCACTGTTTAATTGGCTCCTGCGCCGCCGCGGTTTTCCACGCCTCGCCAATCTCGCATTGGCCTTGATGATGATTCTTTTTGTCGAGTGCACTCACGTTGCGCTTGGCGTGTTCGCTCCCGTGCTTGGTTCTAAGCCGCTCGCGGTCGCCATCCAGCGCGTGTACCAGCCTGATGAACTGATCGTTTCCGATGGCGAATATTCCTTGACCTCATCGATCAATTTTTACACCGGGGTCCAGGAAGATATTCTCAACGGCCGTATCAACGGCCTTTGGTTTGGCTCATTATTTCCCGACTCTCCGCCAATATTCCTTAACGACACGCAATTCGCCCGGCTGTGGGCCTCTGATACCCGCGTCTATCTAGTGACTGGATCGGAGGAACGTCGCGCCCATCTCGCGAAAATAGCGCCGGTTCGCGAACTCGCCCATGCCGGCGGCAAATTCGTTTTCACCAATCATCAGTAGCGCATCATGCGTACGGAAATTAAGAAAGGAAAGGAACTACCCCACCGCCACTATCGCCACTCCCGCGCAGACCAGGCAGACACCCATCCACCGAGCGGCGGTCACATCTTCACCCAAAATATATTTTGCTCCAAGCGTGCCAACCACATAGCTCATCGCGGACATCGGAATCACGTAGCTCACCGGCTTCCAGGACAGCAGCACCAGCAGAGCGTAAAAGGAGGTCGCCATCAGCGGAACACCGAGCCAAAACCACCCGCTGCATATCGCGCGCCCCAAAAATTTTAGCACCGCCACCGGACGCAACTCGCTAGGCTCGCCAGTAACCTTCATTCCGTAAGTGACCGCGATCTCGCCGCCCGTACCTCCCAGGATAAGCACGGCGAACAATAATTTATCCTGAATCATGCCCGCGCTTCGCCCGTGGTACGCGGTTTGGTTTGTCCTACCAGCAAAACGCCCACGCAAATCAGCATCACCCCAAGCCACCTCTTGGGAGAAACCGATTCGTGCAAAAATACCACCGCAAGAAGCGCCAGTAGCGCATAACCAAATGCCCCAGCCGGCATTACATAACTATAATCTGCCCAGCTCAGCACCGTCATATAGCTCGCCAGGAATGCCGCGAGAAAAAAAATCCCCGTCCAAATCATTCCGTTAAAAATAGTTAGATGAAAAGCTTGTACCAGGCCGGGCCAGGTCAATTGAACCGCGCCAACCTGGGTCATCCCGCGCTTCAGGAGTATGTCCCCAATATCGGCGCACAACACCATCGTTAGGACCACGAGCAACGTCTTGATCCTCAATCTCCGTTCGTGTCCCATTCTGTTGGTTTAATCGTTGGCCGACGCGGTAGGAGTTTCCGGCACGGAAATCATTGTTGTTTTCACCGCATCGCCGCCGCTTTCGCGCGCCCACTTCAATCGTTCCGAGCGGAGCTTCATGAACTCAGTGGCTTCCGCGTATAAGCGTTTGCGCTCGTGTGAATCCCAGAGCGCTTCCTTCACAATGCGCCAGACTACCTTCGGTCTGAAGTAATATTCGTCATAGAAACGATTCACGCCGGACATCATTTCCGCCTTCGAAAGATGCGGATACTCAAGGTGCGGCAGTTGGTGTCCGCCGGAATCCGCCAGCGCTTCCACCTTTAGAAATCCGCCTTTGGACATGGTGTCGTGCAGTTCCGTACCCGGCATGGCATGCGCCAATGAAACCTGAATCGTTTCGCAATCCAGCTCCTTCGCGAAATCGATGGTTTTCTGCATGGTTTCCTTGGTCTCGCCCGGCAGTCCCATAATGAAGTCGCCGTGGACTTTGATTCCCAGCTTGCGGCAATTTTTCATGAAGGTGCGCGCCATTTCCACTGTTGCGCCCTTCTTTATGTTCTTTAGGATTTGCGGGTCGCCGGATTCAAAACCCACGATAAACAGCCTGGCGCCAGAATCTGCCATGGCCTTCAACGTATCGTAATCACTGTGCACCCGCGCGGTGCAGGACCACTGAAATTTCAGCGGCTTGAATTTTCCCGCCAGATCCAGCACCCGGTCTTTGCGAATATTAAAAGTGTCATCGTCGAAGAAAATTTCCTTCATCTGCGGAAAATTCTCGAGCGCTTGCTTCACTTCGCGAGCCACGTTTTCCGTGGATCGCGTGCGCCACGCATGTCCAGAAATCGTCTGCGGCCACATGCAGAAGGTACAAAGCGCCGGGCATCCCCGGCTGGTATAGAACGCAATATACGGGCTCAGCAAAAACGGCACGTTGTAGCGCTCGATTTCCAGATCGCGCTTGTAAATGTCTGAAGCAAAAGGCAGCGCGTCCAGCTCTTCCGTGTGCAGTTGCGGGCCGGCGGCGTTGTGGACGATCTTCCCGTCCTTGCGATAGCTCACGCCCAAAATTTCGTCCAGGGACTTGCCGTGCGCGTATTGCACCACGGAATGATCGAATTCCCCGCGCGTAACGAAATCAATGTCTTCGCTCGCGTTCAGCGTCTCGTCCGGCTTGATATGCCCGTGCGGCCCGACGAACGCAATCTTCATCGACGGATTCGCCTCTTTGATTTTGCGAATCAGTTTGAGATCGCTATGAAAGCCGACCGTGGACGTGAACAGCACTAGAAATTCGTAATCCTTGCAGATTTGTACCGTCTGCTTCCAATCAACCTTGTGCGGCGAGGCGTCCAGCAAACGGCTACCCGGTATCATTCCGGCCGGATACGTCAGCCAAACCGGATACCAGTAAGATTCGATTTCGCGGGTTGCGGGCCAACGGGAACTTGCCCCACCATCAAAATTCTCAAAACTTGGTGGATTTAAAAGCAACGTCTTCATTACATCTGGCATTCTTCACCCTCAGCTTCGTAGTTCCACGCAATAAGCGCAAAAGATTTTCAATACTTTACTTGCTTTCGACCAGTACAATCGACCCTGTTCAGGAATACCTTATAAGTTTACCCGAATTGTCTGCACGCCCCGTAATCTTTCCCTAATTGGATGTTATCTGCCAGTGAACGGTCACCTCGGGCATTGAATTGTGCCCTTCAGTCCGCCCCGCTCGATCGGGCACTTGACTCAACTCCCGCTTCCAACACCTGCCAAATCCGCTCAATCCACTCTTCGTGCTCCGGCTTCATCATTACCGAACGCAGGCATCGCACCGTTTCGCGGTCTACCCTCACCCCGCCGAGCTGCCTCTCAAAAAATTTTACCGGAATTTCCGCCAGCGCAAGATGCAAATTGTTTTTCCCGCAGACTTCAAACACTTCTCGCGACTTCTCGGATATTTTGCTGACCGAGTCCGCCCGCGGCGCAAATATCACAATGTCCAATTCCGGCGCAAATGCCGCCATCAACCACCTGTCGCCGCAAATTTTTTCATGAAGTAAGAGTGCCGCGCGCCTTCCCTGCTCCAAGCCCTGCGCAAACTGACCGCCTTTCTCAAGCGGCAATAACCGTTGCGTGGCCCACAGCGCCACCGCTGCAGCGCCCGGCCGCGAACACTCCAGGCTAATCTCCCCTAAATGCAAATCCTTCGAACTGAAATATGTATATGGCGAATCATGCCGGTATAGTTTCCCTACGCCAGGGTCGCGAAAGAGAACGCAACCGCATCCATAAGGCTGCAATCCATGTTTGTGAGGATCAATTACGATCGAATCGACTCGCCCAATTTCTTGGAATGACGCAGCGGTTTCATCCGCCAAATTCCCGGCTAGAGCAAAATATCCGCCATAGGCCGCGTCTGCATGTACTCGAAATCCGTATTTAGTGCTCAATTCCAAAATCTCCGGCAAGGGATCCACCGCTCCCGTCGCCGTTGTTCCCATCGTTGCCACCACCGTGCCTACGTCGCCAGTTGCCGCCAATTCGGCCAATGCTTCTACATCTATTCGTCCGCGCGAATCACAAGCAACGCTCTGAAAATTAAGCCGCAGCACCCCGCTGATCCGGTTGTGCGTATAATGCGCCTGCTCGCTCGCTAAAATCTTTTTCTCCGGCCGCAGTTGACCCGCCACCCATAACGCTTCCAGGTTTGCAATCGTTCCCCCGCCGCACAAGTGCCCCAGAAAGCTTTCCCAACCAAACATCTTTGCAATATCCGCTACCGCTTCTCTCTCCATCGCGGAGCTTGCGCGTCCTCCATCCAGCGCATGATTGTTTGGGTTAATCCACATCGCCAGCGCGTAAGCCATCCTCGCCACTGGGTGCGGCGGTTTCAGCATTTGACCCGCATACATGGGATGAAAATAAGGAAAATTATCCTGCAGACGCTCCGCAACCTCTCCCAACACTTCGGCCGACCGTTCCACGCCCAGCGACTTCGTCCTAAAATCCGGCATGAACGCAAAACCACCATCCAATTTTTCCAGCGCCGCCGCCAGTGCCCGCAAACTTTCACGCTCGAGCATTAATTCGCCGCATCTCCCAACGTATCAGCTACTGCCACACGGTATCCAACTGCCCAGCAGCCCTGAGCAGCTCCAGTTGCGCCTGCTGCCGCTGAAAATTCGCGTCCAGATAAGCCATCCATTTGTCGTTCTCTTCCAGCCGCCCTCTCTCCACTTCGCGCAGGTTCACCTTGCCCTCGCTAAATTGCGATTGCAGCACGCTCACGCTCTGCTGCGCCAATTGCAGTTCCAGACGCGTCACTTCCTTCATCGCTTCCATCTCTCGCAGCTTGCGTGTTCGCTGGCGTACTTCCGCGCTCAATTGTCTTTTTCGAACCGCGAGGTTTGCCTGAGCTAAATCCAAATTGCCTTGCGCCAGTGCCACATTCGCTCGCGTCCGCGCGCTGAACAACGGAACTTGCGCCTGAATTCCCGCATTGAAATTGTTCCTGCGAAAGACTTTAAAATATTGCTCGTAATTATTGAATTTGGCCAAAACACTATAAGTGGAAACCAATTCCACCGTTGGCCAATATCCCCGTTTTTCCCCGGCAAGCCGGAATTGCTTCGCGCGCACATCCGATTCCGCCATCAATAATCCTGGGTTATGCTCCATCGCCAAAGCCACGAGAGTGGCGCCCTCTTGCTCCGCTGCGCCAGGTAATTCTGCCGGCTCTACTTCTACCCGTTGTTCCGCGCCCAGGCCTAGTTGTCCGCGCAGAAAAACTTCCAATTCGTCTTGCCTGCCTTCCAGTTGTAATATTTTTTGCGTAACTTGCGCACGGACCAGTTGCGACTTCGTTACTTCCATCGGCAGCTCGTACCCTTCGCTTTGTCTTTCCTGGGTTACTTGTACAATTTTTTCCGCGCTTTCTCTTTCTTTGGTCAATAGTTCCAGTGAGTGCCGCACTTTCGCCAATTCCAGATACGCCGTTGCCGTCCGCACGATCACCGTATTCTTGACATCTTCCAGCGCGATTCGCTGCGCCCGTCCATTCTCTGCCTGTTCGCGGCTTTGCCCCTTCAACGGTTCGTTCAGCGCTTGCTCCGTATAGGTCACGCTAAATATCGACGGCGCGCGTCCTCCAGGGGTCTCGGGGATACCATAGCTGTAACCTAATCCCGAACCCGCATAAACATTCGGCAAAAATTCCGCTTTGGTAACAAGTGACATTCGTTCCCCGAGATTGGCTTGAATCCGGGCCGCTTGAATATCCTTGCTGTTTTGTAACGCCAATTCAATTGCACGCTTCAGCGTTGGCGCCGCCGGGGTTACTGCCGGCGCTGCTCCCGCCGATGCTACTGGCTCTTGCGCATGCAACGGAATCCACGCCCCAGCCAGCAGCACCGCGCTAAGTACACTAAGAGTTCGCATTTCCTTTATTCCTTCCAAAGCATTTCTTAGTTATTCCGGAATAAATGCTATACCGCTTTTCGTTTTATTGTTACTCGTACCGAAGGGACTCAATAGGCTGCATCTTAGCCGCCTGGCTTGCCGGCAGATACCCGAAAAATAATCCCGTTGAGCAAGAAACTACAAAGGCGATGACCACGCTGATTCCGGAAATCGGCACGCGCAAATTTCCCGGCAGCAGCTGCTGCACCAGTACTGGAATCGCCACGCCGATCAGGATTCCGATCACGGCTCCTCCGCCGCTAATCAGAAATGCTTCGATCAGGAATTGATACAAGATTTCCAGTCGTGCCGCTCCAATCGCTTTTCGTATCCCGATTTCGCGTGTCCGCTCCTTTACCGTGACCAGCATAATATTCATTATGCCGATTCCGCTGATCAGCAACGCGATAAATGAAATCACAATCAGCACCACGGTCAGAGCAAGCGAAATATTTTGCGCCGCGCTCAGAATCGCCGCCAGCGTTTGTACCTTGTATTCCGCCGCAACCGAATGCCTGCTTCGAAGCAATTGTGCAAGTTGTCGCTGCACCGCGGGAACATCTTCAGGGCGCGCCGCCTGCACATACAACGTTCGCAGCACCTCGGTCCCCGTGTAATTCTTCATCAAACTGAACGGAATGATCACCGACTCGTCTTGAATTTCCGACTGCCCGAACGTCGAGACGCGTTCCCGGAAAACGCCAATAACCGTGAACGTCAATTCGCCCATGCGAATCGATCTGCCAATTGGATTTTCGTGGGCGAAAATTCGCTGGGTGAGAACCTCGGTTAAAAGACAAACTTTTCCACGGGTCTCCATGTCCACTGCATCAAAATACCTGCCCCGCAGGATTACCAGATGCCGAATGGTTTGGTATCCCTCGGTAACCCCAATCAAATTTACCGGACGAATTTTTCCCGAAACCACTACCGACATCGGCAATTCGCGTATTCCCGCCGCTTCCACCACCGCTGGAATCGCCGTCTTTGCCGACCGCATATCGTCAAGTGAAATTTCGTCGCTCAGCGATTGCGCTTGATCCGCGCTGTTCACCGCTTCCGCCCACAAAATGTTCGAGCCCACGCTTTCGATTTGGGAAATTACGAATTTCTTGCTCGTCAACGCCACGGTCACGACCAGTACAATCGACGCACTACCTATAATCACGCCAATCGACGTCAGTACCGCCCGCAACTTGTTCGCGCGCAGTGCATCGACCGCTACCGACAATGTTTCCTTGAGGTGCACGCGAACCTTGTGGGGACTTAACCCTTCCCCATCTTCTTTATCGCTTCTCGAGCGAGCCTGTTTCTCGAGTCCAGTTTCAGTGCTTCCTGGTATTCTTCGATTGCTCTCTGCGTATTCCTTTGTGCTTCGTAGAGCTTCCCAATCCAGTAGTGGGTTTCCGCCGGCCTGGGGAATCCCGTCCGTATCGGCGACTTATTCAAATAGTTGCGCAATAAGCGCTCAGCCTTTTCGGGGTTACCATTTTCCATCACCATCGCTACCCCGCGATAATATTCCCCGCGCGGATCATCAGGGTGCAATTCTTCGCCGGTTTGCACCACTCTTAACAACCGCTCCGGCTGCCCCCGTTTCATCTCATGGTCCGCAATGTCGTAGATCAGATCCGCGGACTGTGGTTTGCTCTCCAACGCCCTCGTAAATTCCCGTTCCGCGGTGGCATAATCCTTCTTCTGCCTTCGGCAGTTGCCTTCCGCGTAGTGTCCCTCTGCTTCATCTAACAGTGCCAACCGCTTGATCAGCGGTCGCGCTTTCTCTTCCCCACCGCCTGCAATACCCGGCGCACTACAGTCATACTCGATCAGCGCCTGGGTCGCGGAAAAATTTTTCTCATCAAGCCGTACCGCCGTTTCCAGTTCTCGATGTGTTTTTTTCGCGAGCGACAGCGCCGTTAACCCGCCCGCCCTGTCGGCTTTTTCCCCGTACGCGCGTCCTAGCCACTCGTGATAGCTGGAGTTACTTGGATTAATTGATACCGCCAGCTCCGCGGTACTCGCCGCCGCATCCCACTGCTCCATTTCGTAGTAGCTCTTTGCCAGCAAAAGCTGGGCATCCCCATTCCGGGGATTCTTTCTTATCGCGGCTTGCAAAAATTGCACTGCTTTCGAGTATTCATAGCGTTCATAAGCCTGTTTTGCAGCCTCTGGAACGTCGTCTTGTTTTACTCCCGCGCGTGCGAACGTATACGACGCCGTCAAAATAATTGTCGCCGCAATGACTGCCGTCATCGTCATGCGCCCGCCACGCTGACCCCGCCAATTCCAAACGTTACTCATCCGCATGACCCTGCAGCACAGTTTCGTCCGTATTCAGAACCTTCACCGGCATCCCGTCGCGCGGTTCTACGTCGCCCGGTAACGCCACCAAGTCTCCTTCTTGTAGCCCGCTGACAATTTCATAGCGCGTTGCGTCCGCGATTCCCACTTGAATTTCCCGTTTCTCAAGCTGCTTTTTTCCCACACCCAATGGATTGTCTTTCACCACGTATACGTATCGTCGTCCCCCCTCGGACTCCACCGCTCCTCGCGGAACAGCCAGCACATTCTTCCGTTCCTTGGAATTTATGCGGATATTCACGTTGATGTTCGGCAGCAACTCGAGCTTGTCGTTGTCCACCGCGCATAACATCTCGCCCACGCTTCGCGATCCCCGCGCAACCACCTGCTTGGGTATGATTTCCGTCTTTCCCATCCAGCTTCGGTTTGGCAACGCGTCCCAGGTAATCCGTACCGGCTCCCCCGGCTCCAGCTGGCCCAGTTCCGGCTCGTCTATAAATGCCCGCACTCGCACCTTGCGCAAATCCGCCATTTCCAGCAGCAAATCTCCTACCTTTACGTAGTCGCCCATCTTCACCGGAAGCGAATACAGAATGCCGTCCACGGGCGCAACGATGTGCCCGTTTCGCACCTTACTCTCCAGCGCTGCCACCGCACTCTGCGCTTGTTCCACCATCAAAAGCGATCGCGAACCATCCAGCGTAACTTGTCGTCCAAATTCCTGTTTTCCCGCCGTCAACCTGGTTACTTCTGATTGCATCTTCGCCAATGCCAAATCATTCGCTGACAATTCATCCTGCGTCGCCGCCTGTTTCTCGATCAATCGCTTTAACACCTCGTGGTTACGTTGCAGCCGGTCGCGCTCCGCCTGCGCTTTTGCCAGGTCTCCGGTAACTCGCGCCGCATCATCGGCCCGCCCGCCCGCGCGTGCTGCTCTTAAATCATCCTGCGCGCGCAATAATTTCGATCGCGCCTCGGCTAGTTGTGCTTCCGCGTCCTTCACATTTAACTGCAACAGCAGTTGGCCTTTCTTCACCGGCTGGCCTTCTACCACCGCAACTTTTTCCACGAACGTGTCCAATTGCGCCCGCATCGTGTACGGCGTAATCGGTTCCACTTTCCCGTTACTATGAATCGACGAAACTAGATTTTCCCGCTTGGGCATAACTGCTGAAATTTTCGCGACCGGCTGCCGGCCGCTCACACTAATAAACGCAAAAACCACCACTCCTGCAATCACCAGGAGAATCAATATCCGATTTCGCAGCCGTTGCTCCATAATTCCTATCCGCGCGATTCGCTGGGGCTACCGCCGTACCCGCTGCCAAGGGGTTTAACCCAGTTCGAACCTTTTTGGCTCCGTGATTTACCGGGATGACCTCTTCCGGCACGAACTCCCCCGCCAATCCAGGTGCCATTCCTGTTCTATCGAGTCTATCAATTCCCGCGCTTGTGTCTCTACATCGCTGTTCGCTCTGTTTCTATTAATTACTGATGCGCTCCCACACGGTTGGAGATGCCGCCCCTTCTTGGATGCGCACCTTAGCCTTTTGAGCGCTACAAGCACCGCTGCCATCTCTCGTGGTAACTTATGCGTCACCCCATGCGTCGTACACTGTACCGTGCCATTCTCCGTTCGACTGAAGCCCTGGGGGGCTAATGATTGACGCCCGAAACCTGTCTAAACACTTCACGGACAAAAAGCGCGGCCAAATCCGCGCTGTCGACAATGTCAGTTTTATTTGCAAACCCGGTCAGATCTACGGCCTTCTCGGGGCCAACGGCGCGGGTAAAACCACCGCCCTTCGCATGCTTGCCACGATTCTCGAACCTACCCATGGCACAGCCCTGATCTGCGGCCACGATATGGTTGAAGCCCCCGAAAAAGTTCGGGCCAACGTTGGTTTCCTCTCTACTGCCACCGCCCTATATCGCCGCCTCACCGCTCAGGAATTGGTTGAATACTTTGGCCGCCTCAACGGCCTTAGCGAAGCCACCATCAAGAAGCGCATCGATGACATCTTTACTCGTCTCGATATGAACAGTTTTCGGGATCGCCGCTGCGAGAAACTCTCCACCGGGATGCAGCAAAAAACTTCCATTGCTCGCACTTTGGTCCACGACCCTCCCGTAATGATCTTCGATGAACCTACTCTCGGTCTCGACATCATGACCTCGCGTACCATCACGGCATTCATCCGTGAATGCCGTGACAACGGCAAAACGGTGATCTTCTCCACTCATATCATGTCCGAAGTCGAAAAACTTTGCGATACCATCGGCATCATTCAGTCCGGCAAGTTGCTCGCTGAAGGCTCTCTCCCGCAACTTCGTGACCAATACTCTGAGAACGACCTCGAAGAAATTTTTGTAAAAGTTGTCACTCCTCATTTTACCGCCGCGGGGGCGAACTGAATGTCTGCGCGAAATATTGGCATCGTGTACCGCAAAGAACTCACCGAAGCGCTTCGCGACCGCCGCACCTTGATCTCCACCATCCTTGTTCCCCTCCTGGCTTTTCCGATCATGGGTATCGGATTCACCACTGTCGCCGTAATCATGATTGGAAAGGCCAAAGAAGAAATACCCAAGGTGATGATTCTCGGCGGCGAGGATTCACCCGGCATCGTCGAAGGTCTCAAAAAGCTCGATAAAATCGATATTGTTCCGCCAACCGCAAATTGGAAAGATCAGGTCGTCAATAAGGATATTCGTGCTGCCGTAGAGATCCCGCCCGGCTTCCAGGCCGATATAGGCCACGAGAAATCAGACACCGTCAGCATCTATGATTACGAAGGCGAAATGAAATCGGAGTTTGCAGCCGAAAAAATCAATAAATATCTGAATGACTACCGCGATAGCGTGGTGAAACAGCGCCTCACCACAAGAAATATTCCCGAGACAGTTCTCAAACCCTTTGAAGTAAAACAGCAAAACGTGGCGCCCCCGGAAAAAGTCAGCGGCGCCGCATTCGGCGGAATCATCGGTTACATGGTTATTTTACTCTGTATGACCGGCGCGATGTATCCGGCCATCGATCTTACCGCGGGCGAAAAAGAACGCGGCACCATGGAGACCATTCTCTCCAGCCCCATTTCCCGCATGCATTTGGTGCTCGGCAAATTCCTTTTAATTCTCACCGCCGCGCTTGGCACCGCCGCCATCTCCGTATTGTCGATGGGCATATCGTTTACCATGCTAGGCCATTACGCCGGAAAAGCCGTTGGCGGCGCATCTGGTTTCATCCTCAGCCTCGGACCCAAGCCAATCCTGTCTATCTTCCTGATGGCTCTGCCGATAGCAGTTCTCTTTTCCGCCACGCTCATGACCATCGCCCTCTTCGCGAAAACTTACAAAGAGGCGCAAAGTTATCTCACGCCAATGACCTTCGTCGCCGTTATTCCCGCAATTGCCGCCATGCTGCCCGGTGCCGAGCTCACGCCTAAGCTCGCCCTGATCCCGATTTTGAACACCAGCCTGGTCTGCAAAGAAATTATTTCCGGCACCTATCACTGGAATCTCATCGCCATTATTTTCGGTTCTACCTGCTTGTACGCCGCGGCAGCCCTCTTCCTGGCCATTAAAATGTTTCAGCGCGAGTCCGTCCTGTTTCGGTCTTGATCTTTCAACTACTCAGAACTTTGCTTTTGCGCTTCACGTATCACTTATATGGTGCCCAGCCGCGTTTACACTGAAGATCGAAGGAAAGCCCGCAGAAACCAGATCCTCCGCATTTTTCTGATTCTTATTTTTTTCCCGCCTCTCCTATCTCTGCTCTTCGGCTGGCTTGCGGCGCCTTCTTTCCTTCATCCCATGCGTCGCGCCCTTTCTCCCGACCTGATCCATCAAGCCGATGCAGCCTTCGCCCACGTTGGCACTCGTTGTGAAGATTTCTCGGTACGTGCACCTGACGGCATTGTTCTACATGGGTGGAAAGTGCGCGCCAGATCTCCAAGCCGCAATTGGGTACTGATGTTCCACGGCGTTGCCGATAACCGCATCGGCGTTCTGGACCATTCCGAATTACTTCTCGGCGCTGGCTATAACGTTGTGATGATGGACGCTCGCGCCCACGGCACCAGCGAAGGCGCAATCGCCACCTATGGCTGGCTGGAGCGGCTCGACACGCGAGCCATCATTGATGCCCTGGAATCCTCCGAGCATCCGCAACACCTGTTCGCGCTTGGCGAATCCATGGGTGCTGGAATCGCTCTTCAATGCGCTGCCGCCGACGACCGCATCGAAGCTGTAGTCGCTGAAGCTTCTTTCGCCAGCCTCCGCGAAGCCACCTATGATTACGCGGGAATGCAAAAATATCCGCTAATAGGTAAAACCATCTTTGCACCGGGAGCCTGGATGATGCTTCATCGCGGACAATCCCTCGCCGGTTTTCCCGCCAGCGAAGTTTCTCCGGAAAAAGCCGTGGCGGGCCGCAGCTTCCCGGTCCTGCTGATCTGTGAAACCGGAGACACTACATTGCCGTGCCGTCACACCAGGAAAATCTTTGCAGCGGCAATCGGTCCAAAACAAATCTGGGTTCTCTCCAATGGCTTCCACACCGCTGCTCTGGGTTTCGAACCCGCCGAATTTCGGCGGCGGGTTTTAACCTTTTTCGCCAATGCTTCCCAACACGCCAAACAAGCTGGCTCTAGTTAACCGCCGCCCGCCAACGCAGTCAGGCGCTTCCGCGAATCACAGCCCTCCGCTGGCGTACTGCAGTTCGCCCGTCAGCCAGCCGGATTCATTCGAAGCCAGGAAAACAGCCACCGACGCAATGTCACTGGGTTGGCCAATTCTTCCTAGCGGTGTCTGCGCTACGAAACCTTTCTCCATTTCGCTTCCCACGAACCCGGCGGAGTGCGTCCCTTCGGTTTCGACCAACCCGGGATTAATGGAATTGACGCGGATTTTCTTCGCCGCAAACTCTTTCGCAAACACGCCCGTGATTGCGTCCACGGCGCCTTTGCTCGCGGTATACACCGCCGTGCCCGCCGGCTTCACTCGACTAATCGTGGAGCCAATGTTAATAATGCTGCCGCCTTCTTTCAGGTGCTTCATCGCCGCTTGCGTAGTAAGCAGAAGCCCCAGCACATTGATGTCAAACATCCGGTGGAACTGCGCTTCCGTGATGCTCTCGACAGGTCCAAATTCGTAAACGCCGGAGTTGTTGACCAGAATGTCCAGTCCTCCGTAGTTCTTGATTGCGGCGTCGATAATCCCCTGCGCGTCCGCCGATTTTGACACGTCGCCGCCAACCGCCACGGCCTTGCCTCCACTCTTGGTAATAGCCCCAACCACCGCATCTGCCCCCGCCTTGCTCGAAGCGTAATTAACCACGACTGAAGCGCCTTCGGCTGCCAACGCCTTTGCGATGCCTGCTCCGATGCCCTTCGATGCGCCCGTCACTACTGCCACTTTCCCTGTGAGTCTGCTCATGATCCGCTCCTTTTAACGATATTTAGCGTTCGACCGTGTCAACGTTCCGCTTGCTCCGCGAAACCAGACCGCGTGCTGCAGGATCAGATGCGCGAGGATTTAAATAAGGTTCATTAGTTCTGTAAATAAGAACAATGGAACTATTTATAGAATTCAGGTAAGATGGGGCTTCATGCGGCCTCTTTTTCACCCATCGGTCGAAGACCTTACCGTCGAAGGCGTGTTGCACGCCCTCTCCGACCCCGTGCGTGTGGCCATTTTCGCGCGCCTGGCGGGCTCGCCCTGTTCCCAAAGCTGCTCCAGCTTCTTGAAAATCAGCGACAAAGACATTCCCAAATCCACTCTGTCACAGCATTTTAAGATACTTAGAGAGGCGGGTTTAATTCGTGCCGAGCGCCACGGCGTGGAGATGCAAAACACCTCACGTTGCGCCGAGATCGAGAAACGCTTTCCCGGACTGATCTCCGCGATTGTCCGCGCCTTTAACGCCCAAATGGAAGAAAAAACGAACCAGGCCAAACCGCGCAAGCGTGGGACTTCGCCACGCGGCAGAAAAAAATAAATTTCATCGGGTTCTATGTAAATGGGAATCAGACGGGTAAATTATGGAGCGGCCTATCGGAATCGAACCGACACCTGAACCTTGGCAAGGTTCCGTACTACCACTATACTAAGGCCGCTTGGAGAATCATTTATAACACGCCCCGCACGCTGGCAACAAGGGGACGCACCAGCTCTCTCCTTGCTCGGTTACACAATCATTATCCCTAGGAAACCTGCGAAATTCGCGCCATTTTCACTACTGGCGATTTGCGCTGCCGTTCCGCGAATCGCGTGGCTTTTTCCTTATCCGTATACACCCGGCCAAACTTTTCTCCATCCGCATAAGACACCGTCACCAGATAATGGTGATGCTTGCGGCGTCTATCTTTGCCAAAAGTCGACTTCTCGTTGCGAACGCTTTTTGACGGTACGTTTTTCTTCACTTGGGCTTCCTATTCCGCTCGGTTAGCAGGACTATGTCAGGGAAATCCTTCAATTGCAAGTAAAGGACTCGCCATCAGCGCATTGCCTGTTTCACCATAACGCCGTTGCAACCGGCGCTTTTCCTTTAAGGAATTGGGCCGGACCATCTACCTAGCCACGCGGTCCGAGCATCTAAACCTGCATAAATGCGTAACCGGGACTGGTCTTTACTAGCTCGTTACACATGATGAAACATTTCTCTACTCTTTACGTCTTATATACAGAGGAAAGGATATGCTGCTCACATTTGAACAGTGCATCCCGAAAGTAAAGATATGACACACAAAGTGCTGCCGCTCATTGAAGACCTGAGGAACCATTCCCCGGAACAAGTGGCCGAATTGCGCCTGCTGATTAGCTCTGGCGCCGCCAGCCGCCCGGATCCACGTCGTCCCGGTTTTTTCGAAGTCGACGGCCTCAACAGCATATTTTATGTCTTCAAATATCCAGCCGGCTCAAAAATCATGCTACTCGGCGTATGGCAACGCGATCCAGTCGCGGAATTAGCCTCCGTTACTTCCACCGCGGCATAATTTGCCCCTAAACCTACTGCATTCAGCCATAACCCTAATCTTTTTCGAGCTTTAACGCTGCCGAATTGATGCAGTAGCGCAGCCCCGTCGGCTTCGGCCCATCGTCAAAAACGTGCCCCAGGTGCGCATCGCACTTGCTGCACCTTGCTTCCGATCGAACCATCCCGTGACTGGCATCGTTTTCGGTCTCGACCGCTCGTTCATCCGCAGGAGCGTAAAAACTCGGCCACCCCGAACCGGAATGGTATTTCGTTTCCGAGCGAAATAGTTTCTGCCCGCAACATACACACTGATACGTCCCCGGTGTGGTCGTATCTTCGTATTCCCCGGTAAAAGGAGGCTCCGTCCCCTGTTGCCGTGTTACATAAAATTGATTTTGCGTAAGCTGCTTCTTCCACTCCGCTTGATCCTTTTTTATTTTTTCGCTCATTTTGCCCTTCCCTGCCGCACTGGACACCGCTGCTTCTCGCCTGTTGTACAAACCCGATTATACCGCAGGTTCCAAAACACTTTTTCCGTCGCCCTAGCCCCTATTTTAGTTTTCGATTTGATGAATCGAAAAGTTTCCTGCAATTGACACTTGGCTCAATTTTCTTTACGCTCATTGCTCACATGAATTTCCATACCCATCCGCGCCATCATCATGGCGGCCATGCGCCGCGGCCGATTGGGTGTGCATAGAGTTCGTTACACAAAGCACTCATCGGCCCGCTGGCGCAAGTCGCTCCAGCGGGTTTTTTGTTTTTAGTCGACGCGGCAGGGAGGAAGTTGTGAACATCGCATTTGCAAAAACCGGGGGGCTCGTGCCGGCTATCGTGCAGGACCATCGCACCGGCGACGTGCTCATGCTGGGTTTTATGAACGAGGAAGCCCTCGCGGAAACTCAGCGAACCAACGAAGTGGTATTTTTCAGCCGCTCCCGTAACAAGCTCTGGAAAAAAGGCGAAACCAGTGGCCACGTTCTCAGGGTCCGCGACCTTCGTGTTGATTGCGACGCCGATGCTCTTCTGATCGCCGTCGAACCAGTCGGCCCCGGAGTCTGCCACGAAGGCTACCGCACCTGTTTTTTTCGTCGTCTCGACGCGCACGGCAATACCACCGTCATCGAAGAGCGCGCCTTCGAACCCGGAAAAGTGTATGGCCCGGAGCGTACCCGCCCGGAGCGTGCCCAATGAACCGCCTCAAGCTAGGCGTTCCCAAAGGAAGCTTGCAGGACGCCACTATCGAACTCTTCAGCCGCGCCGGTTGGAAAATTACTCTCGGTTCGCGCAGTTACGTTCCTACAATTGACGACCCTGAAATCGAATGCTTGATGGTCCGCGCGCAAGAAATGGCGCGATACGTCGAAACCGGAGCGCTCGACGCCGGTATCACCGGGCACGACTGGGTGGTCGAAACGAGCGCGGATGTTTCTGAGCTCGCCGAGTTGGTGTACGCCAAACAGCGGCTCGCTCGTGTTCGCTGGGTTTTGGCCGTGCCCGAAGAATCCACCATCCGCGAACCCAAAGATCTCGCTGGAAAAGTCATCGCCACCGAAGTTGTGCACATCACCGAACGCTATCTCGCCAGCCATGGCGTCAGCGCCCGCGTTGAATTTTCCTGGGGTGCCACCGAGGTAAAAGTTCCTCAGCTCGCCGATGCCATCGTGGAAGTCACCGAGACGGGTTCTTCGCTGCGCGCCAATCGCTTGCGTATTGTTGACACCGTGCTGGAGTCCGCCACGGTATTTATCATCAATCGCGCCGCCAGTGCCGATCCCTGGAAACGCGAAAAAGCCGACAACTTGATTCTAATGTTGCAGGGTGCAATCGCCGCCGCCAGCAAAGTAGGTTTGATGCTCAACGTTCGGCGCGAAGATTTGCCCGCGGTGCTGAACGTGCTTCCCGCGCTAAAAAATCCAACCATCTCGACACTCAGCGATTCGGATTGGGTTGCCGTCAACACCATCATCGAAGAAGCGGTTGTGCGTCAAATCCTCCCGAAACTTAAGGCCGCGAAGGCCCAGGGAATTGTGGAGTATCCCCTGAATAAAATCGTGCTCTGATGCGAATTCTCAAGCTCACTCCGCAAATAGAAAGGCAACTTCTTCGCTCCCGGCAGGAGCGCGACGTCGAAGCCGATCAAATCGCCGCGCAAATTATTGCCGATGTTCGAAAGCGCGGCGATGCGGCCCTGTTTGCCTGGGCAAGAAAACTCGATGGCGTCAAACTTCGCCGCCAATCACTTTGGATATCCCCGCGCAGCATGCGGGCCGCACACAGCGAAGTTGCCCCTGAATTTATTCGCGCGCTTCGTCACGCTGCGCAAAATGTGCGCCGCGTCGCCGCAAAGCAATTGCCGAAACCATGGAGCCTGCAGGTTGAGCCCGGCGTCCGCATCTCGCAACTTGTGCGCCCCATTGCCACCATTGGCTGCTACATTCCCGGCGGCCGCTTCGCCCTGGTTTCCACTCTGCTCATGACCGTCATTCCCGCCCAGGTTGCAGGCGTGCGCCGTATCGTCGTCATTTGTCCGCGCCCCAATAAAGAACTGCTCGCCGCCGCCGATTTTCTCGGCATCAATGAATTCGCCCACGTCGGCGGAGCGCACGGTATCGCCGCGCTTGCTTACGGAACACGCAGCATCCCACGTGTCGATAAAATTTTTGGCCCCGGCAATCGCTACGTAACCGCAGCCAAGCAACGCGTCAGCCACGATTGCGCCATCGACCTGCCGGCTGGACCCACCGAAGCAATCGTACTCGCCACGCAAGGCAATCCTCGATGGATTGCTGCCGACTTGCTCGCTCAAGCCGAACATGCTCCCGACGCCGGAAGTTTTCTCGTCACCACCTCGGAATCTCTTGCCAAACAAGTCCAAACCGAAATTGCCGCGCAACTCAAAAAACTTCCCGCGGATAATCCCGCGCACTTCTCAATTCGCAAAACCGGCGCCATTCTGGCAACCAATTCCTTCCAATCAGCCTGCACTTTCGTGAATCAATTCGCTGGCGAGCATCTCAGTATTCCGGACAACGCCGACCTGCTCCTGAAAAACATTACCGCCGCCGGAACAATCTTCGTTGGCCCATGGGCCGCCCAGCCCTTTGGCGATTACGCCACCGGCAGCAACCACGTTTTGCCGACCGGAGGCTGGGCCCGCGCCCGCGGAGGACTTTCTGCCGCCGATTTCACAAAATGCATCAGCGTGCAAACCATCACTAAAACCGGTTTCTCCGCTTTGGCGAATGACGTACAAATCCTCGCTCGCGCCGAAGGCCTTCTCGCGCATGCCAACGCCATCGAGGTGCGCCGATGAAAGGACGGCTGCCCGTGCGCCAGGCCATTCTCAATCGCCGCACCTACGAAGCTCCCGCTGAAGGACGGCTCGGAAAAATTCGGCTCGATTTCAATGAGAATACCGGTGGCTGCTCCAAAGCCGTACTCCGCGCGCTGGCGCGTCTCACCCCGCAACAAATCGCCATGTACCCCGAGTACGCAGCTTCTTCCCGGCGCCTCGCAAAATATTTCGGCGTGCGCGACGAAGAACTTTTACTGACCAACGGTGGCGATGACGCCCTGCGCGTCTTCTTCGACGCCTTCGTCGAACCGGCAAGCAGCGTCCTCATCTGTGAGCCCACTTTCCCCATGTACCGCTACTACGCGGAAATTTACGGCGCCCGCATCAACGTGCTGCGCTACGACGAAAACATGCAATTCCCTTTGCCCCAAGCCATCGCCGCGCTTCGCAAAAAGCCCCGCGTCTTTTTTCTCGCCAATCCCAATAATCCTACCGGCACCTTGATTCCACCGGCCCAAATAAAAAAGCTTTTAGCCGCGGCCACGCACACCGCCGTCGTTCTCGATGAAGCGTACTTCGATTTCTCCGGTGCCACGGTAATCCCGTGGATCAGCAAATATCCGCAACTGTTTGTCACCCGCACTTTTTCTAAGGCCGCCGGTCTCGCCGCTTTGCGTCTTGGTGCGGATATTGCTTGCAAAGACTCTCTTCAACTTTTGCGAGCCGCGGTCCCTCCCTTCCCCGTCAACGTTCCTGCGCTCGTCGCCGCTGAAGCCGCTGTGAAAGACCAAAAATCAATTCGCTCTTGGGTCAATGACGTCAAAAAGACTCGTTCCTGGTTCGCCGCCGAACTTACCAGCCTCGGCGTAAAACATTTTCCAACGGCCGCCAATTTTATTTTGGCGGACCTGGGCCCATCAGGTTCGCAACTTGTCCGCACCCTGCACCTCAAAGGAATTCTCATTCGCGATCGCAGCAAAGACATGGGCTCTGGCTTTGTTCGCATCACCATCGGAACCGCTGGGGAGATGCGCTCGCTGCTTCGCGAAATAAAAAAATTCAAAGGGACCGTTTCCTAAAATGTCCAGAACCGCGAACATCCGCCGCAAAACAAACGAAACCGATATCCGCCTCAAACTTGCTCTCGATGGCCAGGGTAAATCTCAAATCTCCACCGGTATCCGTTTTTTTGATCACATGCTCGATCTTGTCGCGCGCCATGGCGCTTTCGATCTTCAACTGCGCGCCGTCGGCGACCTCGACGTGGATCAGCATCACACTGTCGAGGACGTTGGCATCGCGCTCGGAGAAGCTGTAAATCAGGCGCTTGGAAATAAGAAAGGTATTTTGCGTGCCGGATATTTTTTGATGCCCATGGATGAAACGCTCGCCGCTGCGGCGGTCGATCTCGGAGGCCGCCCTCATTGCGTTATCAGCGCAAAAATTTCCGCGAAACTCGTTGGCGGTTTCCAAACTGAGTTAGTCGAAGATTTTTTTCAGGGCTTTGCACAATCCGCCCGCGCCAACGTCCATCTTCGCGTGCTCTATGGCCGTTCATCTCATCACCAGGTTGAAGCGATGTTTAAGGCCTTCGCGCGCGCGCTGCGCTTTGCGGTCTCGCGAGACAAAAGATTGCGCGGCGTTCTGCCCAGCACCAAAGGACTCCTGTGAACGTTACCCTCATCGATTACGGCGCAGGTAACGCCACTTCGGTCGAACGCGCCCTGCACAAACTTGGCGCTGCCGCGACGCGCGCGAACACTCCCGAAGCCATAGACCAAGCCGACGTCCTCCTTCTCCCCGGCGTCGGCCACTTTGCCGCTCTGCTCAACTCGCTCGATCAGCGCGGACTTCGCGAGCCATTGCTCAATGCCCTGCGCCGCGGCGTCCCTTTTCTTGGAATCTGTCTCGGCTTGCAAGCCCTTTTTCAAACCAGCGAAGAGGCTTCGCACTTGCACGGTCTAAATTTTCTCCCCGGAAATGTCCAGGCGCTCCCCGCCACCGTAAAACTTCCGCACATGGGATGGAACCGCCTCAACCGTATCCGCAATTCACGTTTGCTCGCCGGAATCGACGAAAATTCTTATTTCTACTTCGCGCATTCCTACGCCGCGTGCGCCGATGACCCTTCCATTGTCGCCACTTCCACTCACGGAACAAAATTCGTCGCCGTCCTCGAACGAGACAATATCTTTGCCGTGCAATTCCATCCAGAAAAAAGCGGCGCCCCGGGTTCGTCACTTCTCGAGAATTTTTTGCGGGCCGCGGCATGACTCTCGCTCGCCGCATTATTCCGTGCCTCGACACCGACGGTTCGCGCGTCGTGAAAGGTATCAACTTCGTCGGCCTGCGCGACGCTGGCGATCCCGCCGAACTTGCCGCTCGCTACAACGCCGAAGGCGCTGACGAACTCGTCGTGCTCGATATCGCCGCTTCTCGTGACCAGCGTCCCACATTTCTCGACACCATTCGACGTGTCGCCGCCGAATTATCCATTCCACTCACCGCCGGCGGCGGGATCCGCTCCGTCGACGACGCTCGCGCCATCATTCTCGCTGGCGCCGACAAAATAACCGTAAATACCGCCGCCGTTCTCCGTCCGGAGTTAATCACTGAATTATCAAATGAGTTTGGCGCTCAGGCCGTTGTCCTCGCCATAGACGCGAAGCGTCTCGACGAGAAATGGACGGTAATGGTGCGTGGCGGAAAAGATCGCACCGAACTTGATGCCATCGATTGGGCCAAACGAGGAGTCGCCCTCGGCGCGGGAGAAATCCTCCTTACCTCCGTCGACCGTGACGGCACGCAGAACGGTTTTCAAGTTGAATTGACCGCCGCAATTTCTTCCACCGTTTCAGTTCCGGTCATTGCCTCCGGCGGCGCAAAGGTTCCCGAACATTTTCTTCAGGTTTTTACCGAGGGTGCGGCCGACGCGGCGCTTGCCGCCTCGATATTTCACGATAACGTCCAGCCCATCCGCGCGCTCAAAACATTTCTCGCCGGACACGGTATCGAAGTGCGCCTGCCATGCTGATTCCCTGCATCGATCTGCAAGGCGGTCAGGCTGTCCAGCTAGTCCACGGACGACGGCGCGAACTGGCGGTGGCGGACGTAATGGGCTTGCTGGAAAAATTCAAGCAATATCCCTGGCTGCACATCATCGATCTTGACGCCGCGATGCGCAAAGGCGCCAACAACGAACTCGTCCACGAATTGTGCAAACGAGCCAAAAAGAAATATCACATGAAGATCCGCGTGGGCGGCGGAATTCGAACCGCGGAACGCGCCGCCGAGCTCATTGCCCTGCGCGTGGACCAGATTATTGTAGGCAGCGCTGCGTTTCGCGCAGGCCGCATCGACAAAATATTTTTGCGCCGTCTCGTAAAACAAATAAAACCAGCAAAAATCATCATCGCGCTAGACACCATACGCGGACGAATCACCATCCATGGATGGCGGAAGGGTTTGTCATTGCAGCCGGAAAACGTTATGGAGCAGCTCCAGCCATTCTGTGGCGGATTTCTATGTACCGACGTGGATCGCGAAGGCACCATGAGCGGCGTCAATCTTGCATGGTTCCAAAAATTGCGCTTCGCTTCAGCGCATCCCATCATCGCCGCCGGCGGAATTAAAACGCGCCGCGAAATCGCCGCGCTCGAAAAAATCTCCATGGACGCCGCCGTCGGAATGGCCGTCTACAAAAACCGGCTGCGCTGAACGTTATTATTAAATTAAGAAAATGATGACCGTCAGCGCCACACCGTCATTTCGAACGGAGCGGAACGACTTCTTCCTCCCTTTCGCTCCTGCGAAAGGTCGTCCCGCGCAGTGAGAAATCTCTCTTCGATTGTCACTGGCCCCGCACACCCTTCGTTAAAATCGCCCTCATCGAGTCACTCACTCGGCTACTTGGCCGAAGCTTGCCGAAAGTACAACCTAATATGAAACTCTTTCTCAAAAAGTTCCGCGCTAGCCTGCGCGTCTCGCAAATCTTCCGCCGCATCCCCTTTAGCTGTTACGCGCAAACCAACCGCCTCGCGTTGAAATGTAGCGTGTAAATTCGTAGCTCGTTGCCGGTGAGAATGATCCAGCGATTCCGCAATGCGAAGAATCGCCGCCAGCCGTCGCGCAATTCGCTTATCGGTATTGTTCAGCAGCGAATAAGCAACGTGGTGCCCGGCTGGCTCTGATTTGCGGTTGTGGTAACGCACCGACGACGCCACAATATTCCGATCCCGCCCCTCAAGCCCTGGAATGTCCCCGTTCATCGCCAGATATTCGCCGTGTTTATGATGGCCGCGATGACTCACGCGGTGCCCCAGATCGTGCAACAACGCGCCCGCCTCAAGCTGCACTCGCGCCTGCGCCGGCAAGTGATGCACCGGTTGCAACTGATCAAACAGCAGCACGCTTAATTCGCGTACGTGCTCGGCGTGTACCTGATCGTATTCCAGCCGTCGCGCAAAATTTCTCGTGCTCACCAGCAATTGCCGCGCCGCCGCATTGTACCGGTGCGGCTCCTTCCGCGAAAATACTTCGCGAGCCGTTTCCTGCAGCAATCCCTCGCGCACGCCAACGCCCGGAATGGAAAATGTCCTCACATTCAGGTAGCGCCCCAGCGTAACCAAAATAATTGCGGCGATGCCCATCACATCAGCGCGGTCGCGGCGTACTCCATACTTCTTCATTCGATCGCGGACATCTCGCTCGAGAATTTCCTGCAACCTCTCGCGCAATAACGACAATTCCAGTGTCGGCAAGCCGTGCTTCCGGGGTCCTGGCGCAACCGTGGCCAGCGTTTCCGCGTTCCCGCCCAGCGCCACGGCGATTTGTTCGCTCATATTTGGTCGCTGCGGCAACTTTGACTCCAGCAGCGCCCGCACATAGCGGCGAACTTGTTCGCTCTGTGACGGCCGCACCACGCCCGAAATTCCCAGCGTGGTCATCAGCCGCACGGTGCCAATCGGAAGTTGCGCGCCCAGCTCCACGCCCTGATCCCGCAGAATGCTGATCTCCAGGCTCCCGCCTCCCAGGTCCACGATGCATCGCGGCGGCGTCTCCGGTCCCAGCGACGCAATCACCGCCTCTCGCCCCAATCGCGATTCTTCCACCGCGCTGATCACTTCCAGCCGAATTCCCGAGGTTTGTTTTATTCGTTTAAGAAATACTTTGCGATTCTTCGCTTCGCGCGTCGCGCTGGTGGCCACCGCGCGATATTTCGTCACGCCAAATTCGTCCAGCACCTCGCGCAAGTGTCGAAAAGCCTTCACGCTTTTCTTCAGCGTCTCTTCGCTGAAACGGTGCCGCACAAACACCCCTTCACCAAGTCTCAGCGGATACCGTTCGGTGTGCAGCGGTTCAATGTCCAATGCGGAATACGCGCGCGCGACGGAAAGTCGCACTGCGTTCGAGCCTGCATCAATAGCAGCGATATGAACCGGCTCTGACATGACGAGATTCTAGCGCCAGAGATGCGCGAGTGCCGAGGATGGTGTGTATTTCGAGGCGCGGATCCCTAACTGTTCCGCGATGCGATGACGCAACTGTTTATTTACAGTGGAAACACTCGCTTCGCCATCGAGTTCGATAAAACTGTTTTTCTTCGCCATTACTTCAAACTCACGCTTGATCATCGTCTGGTAGCGGATAAACGACCAGTACAAGTCGTGCGACAAAGACATATCTCGCCCCGCTTCCCAGTAGCTGATTGCCTGCGCTTTTTTGAATTCCCGCCCAAACGCTGTTTCCGGTCGCACGTTAAGCCAGAAAGTAAGGTGCGGCCGCAGCGCCATGGCGTACAAGCCGCTCAGATAATCACGATTAATGCCCCGCACTACGCCGCGCGCGATCAGCGTGTAAATAAATCTGTCCGCGAGCACTACCGTTCCAGATCGCAGCGCCGGAACGATGCGGTGTTCCACTTGGTCAAAAAAATCCGTCGCATACATCAACGCCAGCGTCAACCGCGTCACTGCGTTTTTTGCCAGCAACTCGTCAATATCCCGTCCCACTAAATTCGATCGCCGCAATCCGCTGGTCTGCACCGCGAAACCTTCTGACTCCAGCCATTCCTGCAACAACGCAATCTGTGTCGACCGTCCCGACCCGTCCATTCCTTCGATGACCACCAGATGTCCGCTGATTTCGCTGGGATCAAATCCCACCAATTGTTCGCCAAAAAAATATTGTGAAGTGTCTTCTTCGATCGCTGGACCGCTCCTCGGCCCAGGAACGTTTACCGCCGCGCCGTCAGTGGGTAGCACCGCCGCACCCTGTTTATCTTTTTCCTGTTCAGGCATTTTTACTCCGGCTCCTGCGCGCCGGCGGTGAATTTCTTCAAATCAATTTTTGAAGCCACAATATCGCGCATCTGCTTCTGCAATTTATTTACCGGCAGCGTCCCGTCCAAAACCACGAAATTGTCGCTGTCCACCATCTTGTCGTATTCCTCAAGAATTCGCGCCTGGAAAAGCCGGAAGCTCTCTGCCCGGTCGTAAGAAAGTCCCAAATCCATTCCCGCTTCGTAATATTTTAGTTTTGGCCTGCCACTCAAAATGCGATGAACCGCCACGTCCAGTGGCGCCCGGAAATAAAATGTGATATCCGGAATCGGAGCAAACCGGTACAAATTTCGCAACCAGCGGTGCGAGCATCCTCGCGAAGCATCGCGCGCAAACGCCGTGTAGATATAACGGTCCGCCAGCACCAGATAATCGCCCTGCAGCAACGGCATGATCTGCCGTTCGCACCGGTCCGCAAAATCCGCGGCGTGCAAAAGTGAAAAAGTCGTCGGCGTAAGCAGCCGCCGCTGTTTCCCCCGTCGCGTCGCTGATTTCACCAGCGGCGAGGAATTCCACTCCGTAAAATGTAGCCGGTACCCGCCA
>DATNME010000072.1:0-37552 GCA_035602385.1 Candidatus Dormiibacterota bacterium | reverse complement strand
AACAGACCTGACCGACTATTCCCAGTCGGATCTGAACAAAGTAGCGCTGCGCTTGAATCAACGCCCACGAGAGACTTTAGGTTTTCAGACTCCTGCGAGTAAACTTCAAGAAAGTGTTGCGTCGACCCATTGAGACCACCCACTCTATCGGGTACTACGAAGAAGGACGACGGAATTGCGTTGGTTTCTTTAGTGACGGGTAGCAGGTCGCTGTTCGCGAACAAATCCGTTGGCAATGCTTAATACCGCTAATCCGCAAATCGCGGAGCCGAGAAAGAGCGACCAAGACCAACCGTGGTTGTTCAGTGGTTCACAAGGGGTTGGCCCCCCCACAAAAACGGACAGCAAAAGCAGGAGTAGGCCAGCGGCAAGGTTCAGGATGAAGGTTTTGAGGTCGGTCATAATGATGAAAACCGAAGCGGTCGGGTCTTCGTCCAGTTGTGAGAGTTTGTGACTCCGTTGAAATAATCCACCCAACCGCCAGATTGTCCAGCAGCACACTTCTATTAGAATTAGCGCAGCCACGACTAGGACAACGTACGAGAGAAATCCCTGCCATGTTGGGTCACAACTTTTCTGCGAACTCCATCTATCGGTGTAATTTCGAAGTGCCCAAATAAACGCTGCCAACAGGGCGACAAAGTCCCTGACAATTACAAACTTCCAATGGTATCGACGCATTGGGCCGAGTCTAACACGGCCGACAAATTGTCACGGGCCGTAGCATCGTACGCCCAGCATTCCTCTCGCTTGATGGGAAAGCGGCGGTGACGGCCAACGCCGGCGAGTTCTTGTTTTTGGGGCCGAGCGGCAGCGCATTCGTTGTCATTTTGCTCACTAAACATGTCCGTGCTACCGTCGAACGCCTAGGACACTCGCCGTATCGTGCCTAGGGAGGCGTACGTGGCGTATCGGGATTTGCGGGAATTTGTGTCGAAACTGGAGAAGGCTGGGGAACTGAAGCGGATACGCGAGGAAGTGGATCCCGTTCTAGAGATCACCGAGATTGCGCAGCGGGTGACGCGCGCGAAGGGGCCGGCGCTGCTATTTGAAAATCCGAAGGCATCGCGTTATCCGGTGCTGATCAATGCGTTCGGCAGCGTGAAGCGCATGGAGATGGCTTTCGAAGTTGAAAAATTGGATGAAGTGGCGGGACGCATCCAAGGATTTCTGAAAATGGATTCGCCGCAAGGACTGTTCGACAAGATCAAGATGCTGCCGAAGCTGGCGGAGTTGGGATCATTTTTTCCAAAGAGCGCTAAGAGTGGGGTATGCAAGGAAGTAATTAAAAAGGGCGGCGACGTTAACCTGGCGGAGTTTCCGATATTGAAGTGTTGGCCGCAGGATGGCGGGCGATTCATCACGTTTCCGCTGGTATTTACGAAGAATCCCGAGACTGGAAAACGCAACGTGGGAATGTACCGGATGCAGGTTTATGACCAGCGCACTACTGGAATGCACTGGCAGACGCAAAAGCACGGCGCTGAACATTTCAGGCGCGCGCGGGCGCAAAATCCGGAGGGGCGAATTCCGGTGTCCGTAGCGGTTGGCGCCGATCCGGCGATTTCTTTGGCGGGAATTTTGCCAATTCCGCCGGACCTGGATGAAATGATGTTTGCGGGATTCCTGCGGCGCGAACCGGTGGAGATGGTAGCTTGCGAAACGAATGAACTGGAAGTGCCGGCAAACGCGGAAATCGTTTTGGAAGGCTATGTAAGTTTGAAGGAGATGAGAACTGAAGGGCCGTTTGGCGATCACACTGGTTACTACTCGTTGGAAGGGGAGTATCCGGTTTTCCATGTGGAGTGCGTGACGCACCGCAAAGACCCCATCTATTTAACTACCGTGGTCGGGCCGCCTCCGCAGGAAGATTTTTACATGGGATATGCGATCGAACGAATTTTTCTACCGTTGATGAAGATGCAATTTCCGGAAATTGTGGATGTATCGATGCCCGCTGAAGGCATCGTGCACAACTTAATGGTTATTTCTATTAAGAAGTCTTATCCGGGGCACGCGCGAAAAATCATGAACGGAATTTGGGCGCTGGGGCAGGCCATGTTCACGAAAGTGATTGTAGTTGTCGACCATGATGTGGACATTCACAACTACAGCGAAGTGGTTTGGAAGGCGCTATGCACGCTCGATCCGGAACGCGATGTACAGTTCACGCTGGGACCGGTGGATACGCTGGATCATGCGGCGCGCATGCAGGATTACGGGTCGAAGATGGGTATTGATGCCACGCGAAAATGGGCGTCGGAAGGATTCTCGCGACCGTGGCCCGATGAAATTGTGATGGACGATGTGACGAAAAAAAGAGTGGATGAGTTGTGGAAGGGATTGAAGATCTAGCGAGAGTCATCGTTGCGTGCGTCGTGAGCGCGCCCGGCGGGAGCACAAGGCGCCCGCCTAAACCAATCCGCCCTTCCTAAACGAGTAGCTCCCGCCTCGGAAGGCGGCCGCTACAACGGCAGTACCGCTATTCCGTCGACGCCTTTCGTGAAGACCATGGGAGATTCCATTTTCCAGGTGGCGAGATTTAATACCTGGACGGAACCTGCCGCGGCGCAGCTGATGTAAGCCGTAGTGCCATCGCTTGAGAGAGTAATTTCGCCCAGCGCGGGTGGAATATCGTAGGTTCTGGCTAGTTTTCCGGTTTTCAAATCCACGACATACAATTTTCCCGATGGAGAATTAGCGAGCAGCCAGCGACCGTCGGGTGTGGGCGTGGAGGAGTAGACGGTAGCGGGCAAATCGACCCAATGCGTGATGGTATTGGTGGAGATACTGATCACGGCGATGCGCGGTGATTCCTGGTCGTGGGTATAAATCTCTTTCCCATCTGGTGAAATCGCGATGCGCTGAATCACTTTGGCTACCGGGATGGTCGTGATTATTGAACTGGTCTTCGGGTCGAGGACAGTGACGTTTCCCGCATGCACATTGGAGGTGTAGATGCGATGTCGGTCCGGTGAAAACACAAACATGTGCGACTCGATTTGGCCGGTCGGGATTTCAGCGACGACTTTGCGAGCGGCGGTGTCGACGACGAACACGGCGTTGGCAAGCTCCGCGGTCACGTAAAGCAAGCCATCAGATCCGAAGCGGGCGCAGTGTGGGCGAACTGGTTTGCCAAGATCAATGGTTCCCGCCAGCTTTTTTTCTCGAAGATCAATGACGTCAATGGTGCGGCCATCGGTGCCGGGGCGGCCGACGCCGGCGTTGCCGTAGATGGGCACATAGGCGTAATGCGAATCGGGAGAGACGGCGACTTCGTGACCGTTGACGCCGACACTGATGGTGGCAAGCGTGGTGCCGGTTTTGGGATCAACCAGCAGGAGCGAATGTTCAGTCTGATTGACGATGAGTAGTTCTTCGGAATCAGTCGTCGCGGAACTTACGAGAGGGCAAAGCGCAAAGCAAAGTGAAATAAGCAGTGGGCGGAAACGCATGGTGGACTCCTACAACAAGAAATTAGTGTCGCGAGATACGAGCGAGTATCTCACAACCCGGAAAGCGGCAACGGAAACCGAACAAAAAAAGAGTACGAGTGAAGTGAATGCAAGTGATTACCGTCCTTGTGTACAGGGTCCAAATTCGGCAAAAAGCGCAATATATAGTGGTTCTAAGATATCCATTACACAATATAAGGGAGGGGTTGCCTGCAAAACCTTACGAAGTACCGAGAACTGCCTACCATTTTAGGCAACTACCTAAGAGATTCCCTTGACGGTCGCAGCTTCCGAATGTCATAAACCTTGCACGGGCAGCACCTCCAAGACTTCGCAGCGTCGTCGAGAGGTGCGCCGCATGTTCGTGGTCGGACATTGGATCGGGTGTCAGGGTGGCTGTCGTCGTGAGCGAATCGCGCGAAGTGATGAATGTGCGGCAGGCGTCGCAGTATCTGGGGATTTCTCCGGACACGCTGTACCGTTACATCACTGAAGGCGAGATTCCCGCATTCAAACTGGGCAACCGCTGGAAACTCCGCAAGACGATTTTGGATCGGTGGATGGAACGCAAGATGAGCCAGGCGCACGCAAGACGGCGCTAGGTAAGGCATCAGAGCCGTTGATAGAGAACGGCGCAAGAAAAGGGGCCGCACTATGTGGTTACCGGGCGGGCGAAAAAACAAGCAGCTGGTGGGGCTGGATATCGGTTCCAGCTCAATTAAGGCTGTGGAGCTGAAATCCACCAAAGGCGGCTATGAACTAGTCAGCTTCGGGATGGAATCGCTGGCGCAGGACACGGTGGTGGACGGTGCGATCATGGACGCGCCGCAAGTAGCGAACTCCATCAGCAAAATTTTCGACACGCAGAAAATCAAGACGAAGAATGTGGGTACTTCCGTATCGGGCCACTCGGTAATTGTGAAGCGGGTACCGCTGCCGCTGATGACCGAGGAAGAGTTGTACGACCGGATTCCATCGGAGGCGAGCCAGCATATCCCGTTTGACATCGCGGACGTGAACCTCAGCTATCAGTTGCTGGAGTCCATGGATGCGCAGATGGACGTGCTGCTGGTGGCGGTAAAGAAAGACAAGATTCTGAATCACACCAACGTGCTGGCACAGGCCGGGAAAACGCCGGTGGTGGTGGATATCGATGCTTTCGGTTTGCAGAACTGCTTTGAAGTGAATTATGAGCCGGATGCGGGGCAGACGGTCGCGCTGCTGAACATTGGCGCGAGCGTGATGAACATCAACATCGTTCGCGGTGGAGTGCCGCTGTTTACTCGCGACGTGAGCGTTGGCGGCAACCAGTACACCGACGCCCTGCAAAAGGAATTGGACCTGAGCTTTGAAGACGCGGAGCGACTCAAAAAGGGCGAAACGCTGCCCACCGTTACCGATGAGCAGAAACAACAAATACTGCGCAGCGTATCGGACATATTGACGCTTGAAATCCAGAAGACCTTTGACTTTTTCCGTGCCACGGCGAGCGGAGAGAACATTCAACGCATCGTGGTAGCGGGAGGCACCGCGCGTGTGGCGGGTCTGGTGGACCTGCTGCGCGAAGAATTCGCGATGCCGGTGGAAGAGCTTAATCCGTTCCGTAGAGTACTGGTCAATCCCGCCAAGCATAGCGAGGAACAGATTCGCGAGTTGGCTCCGCGACTGGCCATCGCCGTGGGATTGGCACTCAGGAGCTTTGACTAGCCATGATTCGCATAAACCTACTCGGACAAACAAGACCAAGAGCGTCAAGACGGCCGGTGGATACGGGAGCGGCGTTACCGCTGGTATTTGTGGGAGCCGGGGTGCTGGTGGGCGCGCTATTTTTGCTGTACTTCTACCATTCATGGCAGACGCAACTGAATGACGAGAATGGGCGTATCAAACAACTCACCGCACAGAAAACCGACCTTGAGCAGATCAAGAAACAGGTTGAGTCTTTCGAAGCGCAGAAAGTAACGCTGCAGCAGCGGGTAAACACGATTGAGCAGTTGCAACGCGATCGTACCGGCGCGCAGGAGTTACTGGACATGCTGGCCAGCACGGTGTCGCGGACAGAGAATCTCTGGCTGACTACCATGACGCGCAAAGGCAACACCCTCTCGATGGAGGGGTCCTCGGCTTCGATTAATGCGGTGGCAAACTTCATCACCGCGATGAAGCGCTCGGGGTATTTCCAAAAGGTCGAAATCAAGGAATCGAAGCAGGATGAGAAGAACCCAGCGATTCAGACCTTTACCTTCCAAATAACCGCAGAGATCGCGCCAGGAATGACGCCAACGAACGCGCAGCCCAAGACCGCAAGTGCTCCCGCGTCGAAAACAGCGACTCCCGCGGCGCCGGCAAAGAAAGGGTAGACGAGCACCATGGCCAATCCATTTCGCGACATGTCGGTAATCATGCAAGGGCTGGTGGCACTCGCCATCGCGGTATTTCTGGTGTTGTTGGGCGTGTATGTTCCGTTTTCACCGGTGGCCCAGGAACGCGATGCGGTGGATAAGGCCGTCAGGCAGCGAACACAGTTAACGCAGGAAGTAACGCAACTGCAGGTTTACAAGCAGCGCTACGGCGAACTGAAACAGCAAATGGATGCGTTGAGCAAGCAACTGGAAACGCTGAAAACCATCGTGCCGGAAGAGAAAGAAGCGGACGAATTTATCCGGCTGGTGCAGGGCGCGGCGAGTTCTTCCAATGTGCAACTGCGCCGGTTGACGGCACAGGCAGTTGTTCCGCGGGAGTATCACTACGACATGCCTTTCGAAGTGCAGGCGGACGGGCCTTACTTTAATATTCTGGATTTCTTCGGGCGGTTAAGCCGGTTGTCGCGAATCATCAACGTGGGCGATTTGCAGTTTGATGATCCGTCTGGCACCACGGCGAAAGGGACGAAGTATGCGGTACGTCCTGGCAGCACGGTCACGGGAACATTTACGGCGACAACGTACTTCACCAAGCCGGCGGATTCGGTCGGAGCTCCCGCAGCGGGAGCGAAGGCTGGGACTGCGCCGACTGGAACTCACTGACCGGGAATGAGCGAACTATGCGTTCAGCGATGAGTATTGTTCTGGGGATTATCCTTGCGGCGGCGAGCGTCGGCGCACGGGCGCAAGCCAAGCCTTCGGGCGCGGCGGTCGCACCCGTGGCCAAGGCTGCCACGGCGAAGCCAGCTAAAAAGGCTGCGACCAAGGCGCCAGCAAAAAGCGAATCCAGCGGGCCCGCGGCGGGAGTAGCGTCGGCGCAAACGGAGCAAAAGGCGGCGAGGCGTGACCCGTTCGAATCGTTAGTTGGGCGGCAAAAATCGCTGGCAGATGCGGCAAAAAATCTTCCGCCAGGGAAGGCGGGGTTGCAGGTCGAGTCACTGCGCCTGGACGGAATTGTGAAAGCGCCGAACGGAATGATCGCGGTGGTAACAAATCCGCAACTTCGGACTTATTTCTTACGCGAAGGGGACCAGTTGTACGACGGAAGAGTAGAAAAGATTGCGATGGATGGCGTTTCGTTTCATGAATTGGGCAAGGATGCTTTCGGAAAGCCCGTGGAGCGCCAAGTGAACAAGCGAATTTACTCGAGTGCAGGAGAACAGCAATGAAGACGAATAGGCTGGCCCTTGGAATTGGCTGCCTGATCCTTGCGGGCACCCTGCCGGGCATCAGACCGGCGAAAGCCCAGGCGCAAGAACCCGCGGGTGTCCCGGCGAATCACGCGGTGATCTCCAGCGTGGCGATTACACAAGCACCGGAGCGGGCTTCGGTACGAGTGGAAGGGGAAGGCCGTCTGGATGTACACGCGGCGCGGATGCAGAGCCCCGACCGATTGGTGCTGGATTTTGCAGGAGCGCGTCTGGCGGTGGAGAAGACCAGCATACCTGGCGTGTCGGCTCCAGTTCTCGGCATTCGCATGGGCCAGTTTCGTCCCGGCGTAGCGCGCGTGGTTGTGGACCTCACCATGGCGGCGCCCTACCAGATAAAGCGTGACGGGGAGGCTGTGGTTATTTATTTCGAAGGAGCAGCGGCGGCGCCGGACGCGGACGTAACTTCAGCGCACGTAACCTCCACGCAAGCGGAGAAAGTTCATCCGGAATTTCACTACGCGGAAAGCGCTCCGCGAGCAACCGCTCGCGCGGCGAAACTGACGCGCGTATCCGCTCCGCGTTTTGCGCTCCCCGCGGAACTGACACGATCGTCCGCTGCATTGGCGATGTTTGACGGCGCAAACGCGCCAGCAAAACCCGACGGCCAGCAAGCAGGGCAACAGGCTGCCCAGCAGGCTAATACCGCGGCCGCTACAATGGCGGCTTCAACGGGGACCCCGTCAACTGCTGCTCAGGGCAAATACACGGGCGAGCCCATTTCGGTAAACCTGAAAGATGTGGACCTGCGAGACTTTTTCCGCTTGATTCATGAGATCAGCGGATTAAACGTGATTCTGGACCCGGCGGTGAAGGGAACACTGACGATTGTTCTGGACGAAGTACCCTGGGACCAGGCGTTGGACATCGTTCTGCAGAACAACGGGCTGGACAAACAACTGAGTGGCAACGTACTTCGAATCGCCACGCGGGACACGTTGAAGAAGGAAGCAGAAACGACTCGCGACCTGGAAAAAGCGCAGGCAGAAGCAGTGGCGCCGGTGACCGTGACGCGGGTGCTGAGCTATTCGAAATCGGCCACCCTGAAGGACACGCTGAAGAAATTTCTATCGTCGCGTGGCGACATTCTTTCCGATGACCGCTCTAACCAATTGATTATCCGCGACATTCCTTCGGTGATTCCGGTGATCGACAACCTGATTCGCCAGTTGGACCGCAAGTCTCAACAGGTGGAAATCGAGGCTCGCGTAGTTTCGGCGACACGGACATTCGCTCAGGATATCGGAACGCAGCTAGGCTTCGCCGGTTCCGCGGTGGGTGGGCGTTCACTTTTCAGCGGCGCGTCGGCAGTGGGCGGGAGCGGCGTTACTACGGGTCCTGGGATTCCTCCTTCGCCCGTGACCGTGACTGCGGCCCCCGGGGGCATTCCGCTGCTCAGCAATTTGGGCGCGGCAGCTCCTACAAGCGGTTTTGGTTTCTCGCATCGTTCACCGAATTTCGCTCTGGACTTCTTCATTACCGCAGCGGAAGCAAAGGGCGTAGGCAAACTGCTCTCGAAGCCGAGAGTTGTGACGCAGAACAACGAGAAGGCCGTGGTTAAGCAAGGTACAAAGATCCCGGTCCAGACGACGATTAACAATACGATTTCCATCCAATTCATCGACGCGGTGCTGAAGCTGGAAGTGACCCCGCAGGTCACGGCGGAAGGCACGGTATTCATGGACGTGCTGGTGGAAAATACGCAAATCGACAACGGTATCGCGCGCGTTCAGGGCGTACCTGCGCTGAATACACAGTCCGCCGAGACGAAAGTGCTTGTAGGAGATGGCCAGACGTTCGTGGTGGGCGGCATCATTATCTCCCAGCAGCGCGTGGACATAACCGAAGTGCCGTTGGTCGGCAGCTTGCCACTGATCGGGCACCTCTTCAAACGAACGAATGTGAGCGTAACCTCGCAGGAATTGTTATTCTTCCTTACGCCGAGAATCATCCCCGGGTAAGGGACGAACGCTGGGTTGCGTCGCGAGTCACTCTAACTTTTAACTATCAAGGAGTTGGGAATCGAGGAGGCTACGGTCTCCTCGATTTCGTTTTATGAAGAGTCCATTTTCTGAGCGGTGCAGGAAGCTGAAAAAACAACTGGAAGCGAGCGAACTGGACGCGCTGCTGGTCACTAAGAGGTCGAACTGGTACTACCTGACCGGGTTTACCGGGGATGCGGGGGCATTGGTCGTTTCTCGCAAGGGGATAACGCTGATCACGGATGGACGGTTCACGGTTCAGGCCAAAGCGGAAACTGCGGGGATTCGCGTGCTGCTGCAAAGGAAAGGGCTTTACGAGGACACCGGGGAAGTTTTGAAGCGCCAGGCGGTAAAACGCATAGGATTCGATCCTCAGCAGCTCAGCGTGGCGCAGTGGAATACGGTTCGGAAGGCTTCGCGCGGTGCGGGGGCGTGGGTTGCTTCCAGCGGGCTGGTAGAGACGCTGAGGATGCGCAAAGAGAGCGCGGAGCTTACCGCCATGCGAAAAGCAGCGCTGCTGGCGGGGCAAGTTTTGGAAGGCGTCCTAAAGTTACTCAAGCCGGGTGTTCGGGAAACCGAGATAGGCGCAGAAATTGAATACCAGATGCGGAAGCAGGGGGCTGCGGGCGTGTCATTTGAAAGCATCGTGGCTTCGGGGCCGCGCTCCGCGTTGCCGCACGCTCACCCCACGGCCAAGCGCGTGAGGAAAAATGAATTGGTCGTGTTAGACCTGGGTGCTATACTCCACCACTATTGCAGCGACATTACGCGCACGATATATGTTGGAAGGACCCCGCCGCGCATCCGGAACTGGTATCAGGCGGTGAAGGAAGCGCAGCAAGCGGCAATCGCGGCAATTCGGCCAGGGGTCATGTGCGGCGACGTTGATGCCGCAGCCAGGCAGGTGCTGGCGGGCTACGGACTGGATCAATATTTCGTTCATAGCACCGGCCACGGGCTGGGATTGGAAGTACACGAGGAGCCCAGGCTGGCGCGTGGCCAGAAGCGCAAGTTGGAAGCTGGCAATGTAATTACCATCGAACCGGGCGTATACGTGGCAGGGGTTGGCGGAATCCGAATCGAAGATGATGTGCTGGTAACCGCGACCAGCAGTGAAGTGCTTACCCGCGTAACGCGGGATCTTATCGAGCTGTAAAAAAAGGCATGAAACGGAAAAAACCCGCTAATCCGAGCCCCACGTTTGCAAACCCTGAAATCGAGCAGATTGAGCAATTGCTGCGTTTTATGACGGAGCATAACCTCGAAGAGTTTGAATATTCCCGGGGCGACCTGCGTATCCGGCTGAGAAAGCCTTCCGCGAATGTGGTGTTGGCGGCTCCAAGAATGATGTCTGCGCCCGAAATTATCGTACCCGGCGGGAACGCGGGCGAAAATCTGGGCCAGCAGGGGACATCGCCCGAGGGGCGGTCGAACGAAGACTTATACCTGGTGAAATCGCCGATTGTCGGAACCTACTACGATGCGCCAAGTCCAGGGGCTGAACCGTTCGTAAAGGTAGCGGATCACGTGGATTCCGGGCAGACCATGTGCATTGTGGAAGCCATGAAATTGATGAACGAAATCGAATCGGATATCAGCGGAGAAGTGTTACGGATCTTTGTGGAAAACGGGCAGCCCGTGGAATACGGGCAGCCATTGTTTGGAATCCGGCCGAGCCGGAAGAAGTAGCCGGTTCCCGCCAACTATGTTCCAGAAAATCCTAGTCGCCAATCGCGGGGAAATCGCGTTGCGGGTCATATGCGCCTGCAAAGAGCTGGGCATAGCCACGGTCGCGGTGTATTCCGAAGTCGACCGCAATTCGTTGCACGTGCGGTTTGCGGATGAGGCGGTGTGCATTGGCCCGGCGCGAAGCAGCGAAAGCTATCTGAATATTCCGCAGGTAATCAGCGCGGCGGAGATTACCAATGTGGACGCAATCCATCCGGGCTATGGGTTCCTTTCGGAAAACGCCAATTTCGCGAAGGTTTGCGAAGCGTCCGAGATCACGTTTATCGGCCCGACCCCCGAAGTGATCGAAATGATGGGCGAGAAGGACCGCGCGCGACGCGAAATGAAGGCCGCGGGCTTGCCAACGATTCCGGGCAGTGATGGGATTGTGGAAGGCGATGAGCAACTGGTGAAGGAAGCAACGCGAGTTGGCTATCCGCTGATTCTGAAAGCTTCCGCGGGCGGTGGCGGCCGCGGGATGAGGGTGGTGCGAAACCAGGGAGAATTACTTTCCGCCTATCAAACGGCGCGAAGCGAGGCGCAACAAGCGTTCGGAACGCCGGACGTTTACATGGAAAAGTTTTTAGAGCATCCGCGGCATATCGAGATTCAGGTGCTGGGGGACCAGCACGGCAAGGTAATTCATTTGGGCGAGCGCGAGTGCAGCATCCAGCGAAGGCATCAGAAGCTGGTGGAAGAGTCTCCTTCGCCGGCGATCAGCGCCAAACAGCGCAAAGACCTGGGGGCGAAGGTCATCAAGGCGCTGGAAGGAATTCATTACACTAACGCGGGCACCGTGGAGTTCCTCATGGATGAGGATGGGGCGCTTTATTTTATTGAGATGAACACGCGCATTCAGGTGGAGCATCCGGTGACGGAATTTATCACCGGCGTGGATTTGGTTAAGGCGCAGATACGCATAGCCGCGGGGGAAAAGATGGAGGACGCGGTCGGCGAAATGCATTTTTCCGGGCACTCCATTGAATGCCGGATAAACGCTGAGGACCCTGAGACCTTCGTACCATCGGCGGGACGGATCACCACCTTTCAGGCGCCTGGCGGAACGGGCATTCGCGTGGATTCAGCCGCGTATTCCGATGCGGTGATTCCGCCGTACTACGATTCACTGATCGCGAAACTTATCGTAAAAGGCCGCGACCGGACCGAAGCGGTTGGGCGCATGAGGCGAGCGCTGGAAATGTTCGTGATTGAGGGAATCAAAACATCGATTCCGCTGCACCGCAAAATATTCGCGGATAAGGATTTTGCCGCGGGGCGATTTGATACCCACTTTATCGAAAGACTTTTGGACAAGAACGGAAAATAAGGCGCGAATGCGGCTTGTCCTTCCCAGACTGTATGTGATATTAGACGCTGGATTGCTTACTACCTCTCATTTGGCATTCACCGAAGAAATGGCAAGGGCCGGTGTGCGCTTGCTGCAATATCGCAACAAGGCGGCGAGCAGCGCTACACTTTTGCGCAACTCACAGCAAATTGCGGAAATATGCGCGGCTAAAGGGATTACCTTTGTGGTGAATGACCGCGCAGACGTGGCGTTGCTTGCCGGAGCGGATGGAGTGCACGTTGGGCAGGACGATTTGCCGGTTGAACATGCGCGAAAAGTTGTAGGGAGCAGCAAGTACGTGGGTATCTCCACGCATAATTCGGAACAATTTCAGCGTGCCGCGGGTAGCTCGGCGGATTACATAGCGGTCGGGCCGATTTTTTCCACGACATCAAAAGAAAACCCGGATACGGTTGTTGGCTTCGAACTGTTGAGGCAAGTGCGTGCGCTAACGAAGAAGCCGATTGTGGCGATTGGAGGCATTACGCTTGATCGGGCGGCGCAAGTTATCGAGGCTGGCGCGGATTGCGTGGCGGTGCTAAGCGATATTATGAAAGCGGCCGATCCGAGTAAGAGGGCGCGGCAATACCTGGAAATACTTGGACCCGCTGAACCGGAAGGGAACCGAGGACATCAAGAATGACGGAATCGATTGCAATGTCTTCAGAGCCGGTGAAACACGAACCGGCTTTTGTGAAGGCGCTCGGGTTGTTCGACGGCACGATGATCGTGGTCGGCTCGATGATCGGTTCGGGAATTTTCCTCGTGGCGGCGGATATCACGAAGCAGACGGGTTCCGCGGGCGGCTTGCTGCTGACGTGGGTGATAACGGGGTTGCTGACGATTTTCGCGGCGCTTTCTTATGGGGAATTGGCCGCGATGTTTCCGCGGGCCGGTGGGCAATACATTTATTTGCGCGAAGCGTATTCGCCGCTTTGGGGATTCTTATACGGGTGGACATTGTTTCTGGTGATTCAAACAGGAACGATCGCGGCGGTGGCGGTTGGGTTTGCAAGATACCTGGGCGTTCTCTTTCCCGGAATTTCAGGGAATACCTATCTCATTCATCCGATCAATTTTTCCTCGAGATATGCGGTGAGCCTTTCCGTGCAGCAGTTCGTGGCCATTGTGATGATTATTTTTCTAACTTTTTTGAATACACGAGGCGTGCAACTGGGAAAGCTTATCCAAAACGTGTTTACGACTGCAAAGGCGCTGTCCTTGCTGGGACTTATTCTTCTTTGCGTTTTCGTGAAAAGGAACCACGCGGCTATCGCGGATAATTTTTCGAATTTGTGGCTGGTTCGCGGTGCGCAGCCCCTTGAGCCGGGGGCCGGCTTCTTGCGTGGCTTTGTTCCTACGGTTACCGCGGCAAGCGGCGCGTTTGGACTTTTTGTGGCGCTGGGAGTGGCGCAAGTCGGATCATTATTTTCTGCGGACGCCTGGAACAATATTGGATTCACCGCCGCGGAGGTAAAAAATCCCAAGCGGGATGTGGCGCTTTCGATGGCTTTCGGAACCATCATTGTGATCACGCTATATTGCCTGGCGAATCTCGCGTATCTGTTTGCGCTGCCGCTGGCACAGATACAAAACGCTCCGGATGATCGCGTGGCCAGTGCCGCCCTGAATGCCGCGCTTGGTCCCGCGGGCGCTGGCATCATGGCCGTGGCCATTATCATTTCTACTTTTGGCTGCAACAATGGACTGATTTTGGCGGGGTCACGCGTGGCGTATGCGATGGCGAAGGACGGGCTTTTTTTTCGCGCGACGGGCACGCTGAACAAAAAAAGCGTGCCGGGAACCGCGCTGATTTATCAAGGCGTGTGGATTTGTGTTTTGATTCTTTTGCGAACACGAAGGCCGGACGGGACGTATGGAAATTTGTATAGCGATTTGCTGGATTACGTGGTTATTGCCGCGTTGAGTTTCTACGTGCTTACGATTGCCGGAATATTTGTTTTGCGATCGAAGAGGCCGGACGCGGAACGGCCCTACCGGGCATTCGCCTATCCTTTCGGCCCGCTGGTGTATATCATTTGCGCGTTGGCGATTATGTTTGTGCTGTTGTTTTATAAAACGCAGACCACCTGGCCGGGGTTGGTGATTGTGCTTCTAGGGGTGCCGGTTTATCTGTGGTGGTCGCGTAAAAAGACGCCGCGGGGAATTTCTTGTTAGCAGGACAGTGCATATAGTGCTTTAGGAGTTTTGGGCAGAACGCCCTGAAGGAGGAGTTGCATGGGCAACCCCTTATTTGCGAAGAAATCGATGAGCATGCTGCTCGCCGAGTCAGAAGAGGCGGGAACGCACAGCCTGAAACGGACGCTTGGGCCATTTCAACTGACGGCGCTAGGCGTTGGAGCAGTTATCGGCGCTGGGATTTTCGTGATGGCTGGGCTGGGCGCGCACTACGCGGGGCCAGGGCTGATGCTTTCCTTTGTACTCTCCGGGATTGGCTGCGCGTTAGCAGGACTTTGTTACGCGGAATTTGCGGCGATGATTCCGTTGGCCGGCAGCGCTTATACCTACGCTTATGCGACGATGGGCGAACTTTTTGCTTGGATCATCGGATGGGACCTCACGCTCGAGTATGCGATGGGTGCCAGCACAGTTTCGTCGGGATGGTCGAACCACTTCATTGAATTGCTGAATATTTTTCACTTAAAAATGCCGTTGTGGCTCGCTTACGATCATTGGACTGCGCTGCGCACCGCGGAAAAGATCGTTGCCCGGCAGATGGCGCAATCTTCAGACCCCGCTCTGGTTCCCGGGACGCAGGCGTTTCTGGAAAGAGTAAGCGCCATCGTGGGCGCCCATTCGTCTGAGTTGGTGCAGCGCGCGCACGATTTGGTGAATGCGCCGCAGATTTTTGGCGTAGAGATTGGTTTCAATTTGCCCGCGTTTCTGATTGCGTTGATCATCACTGCGATTCTCACACTTGGAATTAAGGAGAGCGCGAGGTTCAACTCGACAATTGTGGTTATCAAGGTTTCGGTAGTCCTGTTTGTTATTGGACTTGGCTTTCATTACGTTAAATTCGCAAACTGGGGCAGCGACTGGCACACTTTCGCTCCGATGGGTTTCAGCGGAATAAGCGTAGCAGCGGCGTACATATTTTTTGCGTACATTGGTTTTGACGCGGTATCCACGACCGCGCAGGAAGCGAAGAATCCGCAACGTGACTTGCCGATAGGAATTATTGTTTCGCTGCTGATCTGTACGGTGCTTTACATTCTGGTCGCGGGCGTGTTGACCGGAATGGTGCCTTGGCAGGACGTGAACATCGAAGCGCCGGTTGCGCGCGCGTTTCTGGATCGCGGGTTAAGTACCGCATCTCACGTGATTACCATCGGAGCGCTTGCGGGCCTGACGAGCGTGATGCTAGTTATGCTGCTCGGTCAGACGCGCGTGCTCTATGCAATGGCAAACGACGGATTACTGCCTAAGAAATTTTTTGCGGCGATTCACCCCCGGTTCCGCACTCCCTATAAAAACACCATGGCGGTGGGTTTGCTGGCGGCGATTGTGGGCAGCGTTACCCCCATCGATGACATCGGGAAAATGGTGAATATTGGAACTCTGCTGGCGTTCGTGATCGTGTGCATCGCTGTGCTGGTATTGCGTAGAACCAATCCTGGACAGCCCCGTCCGTTCAGGACGCCCTGGGTTCCTGTGGTACCGATCCTGGGTGTGCTGTTCAACGGATTTATGATGGTCAAGCTTGGGTGGGTGAATTGGCTCCGGCTATTTGTCTGGCTTGGAATCGGCCTGGTGGTTTATTTCACTTATAGCCGTTACCACAGCAAGATCAGTAATCCGCAGCCAAAATAGTCTTCTGCTGACAGGTTTTATTGAACCATCCAAGCGAAAGCCGGCCTCCTGACTTATCCGGCAATCAAGGTATGATGTTCTTGGCTGCCTCTTTTTATTGAGCCAAATCGTCTCTTCGTTTTTGCTTCAATGAAAACCTTCGGCGCAAAACTTAAGAATCTGTGGCAGCGGGTGTACTGGCTGGATGGGGCAGCTGCGTTCGTCGCGATCATTGGGATTATCGAGGGCTGGTTCGGCGCCGCGTTTCGAACCAGCAGCCTGTTTGGTTTCATCCGGTTTCTGGCGATCGCGGCCGCAATCTATTTGATGTTCCGGTTCTGGAGCGTGTGGCGCAGCAAATTGCTTTGGAGCTTGCGGAACCGGTTGATCGTCGCGTACCTGTTCATCGCGGTTGTTCCCATTTTGCTGCTGGTTTCGCTGGCGGTTCTTGCCGGGCAAATTCTCTATTCGCAACTCGGCGCGTATCTGTTGTACGAAGACATTAACCGGCGACTGGAGATGTTGTCCGACTCGGCGGCGAATATCGCGGCGGCCGAAGTGACATTGCCCGCGACGATACCCCAGGGCGCGCTGGAGAAAGCGCTCGCAGCGCAGGCTTCCGCGGCTCACGCGAAAGAGTTGCCGGGATTACACGCGGATTTTCATGCGGACGTGGCGCAGCTTCGCCGAATCGCTGGACCCGGCCAAAATTTGTTTGTGGGTATTGTACAGACCGGGAAGGATTTACGGCTGGTGGCGATGCGGCAGGTCGATTCGCGACGCGGAACGAATATTATCGCTCTGAGTTTGCCCGTGACCGAGGAATTTCTTGAGGAAATCGCTCCAGATATTGGCTCGATCGACGTCACGGTAGCGCAACGCGTGGAAGGGGATACCAAGGGCAGCGCGGTGCAGATCGGAAGTAACAACTACCGCGCGGTGGGGCGGATTATGACGCGACGCCGCCAGCTGCAGCCAGCGCAATTATGGGTGGATCCGGTGGTGGAAGGATTTTCCAAGCTGGAAGCGACTTATCTGATCAATGGACAAAGCGTGGAACGGCAGCATCCGGTGTTTGCATTTTTTCAGGCGCGGCCCTCGCAGCTGAACCGCCGCATTTTTGCATCCGTGGGAGAATTCAGCCAAGGCAAAGTTTTTGGATTTCAGTTGGTCACCGGCGTTCTTTTGCTGATTGAGATTGGGGCGCTGGTGATCGGCGTGGTGCTGACTCGCGCGATTACCAGCACGGTGGCGGATTTGTATCGCGCAACGCAATTTGTGCAACGGGGCGACCTGACTCATCGAGTTCGCGTGGAGCGAAGGGATCAACTGGGTTTGCTGGGCGAGTCATTCAACTCGATGACCGGATCGATCAGCGGCCTCATTGAAGAACAAAAGCAATTGCAGCGGCTGGAAAACGAAGTATCCATCGCGCGGGAAGTGCAGAACCAGCTGTTCCCACAGAAGTTGCCGGTGGTGCCTGGCGTGGAAATCGAAGCGATCTGCAAGGCGGCCCGCGCGGTGAGCGGAGACTATTATGATTTTATTCAGCTGAGCACAACGCAGGTGGCCATCGCGGTGGCGGATATATCGGGAAAAGGAATTTCTGCGGCGCTGCTGATGGCCAGCTTGCAAGCGGCGCTACGCAGTTTGTTGCTTGCGCCGGGAAGCGAACATCTCAGCACGGCGGAAATCGTTGCGCGGCTGAACAACCACCTGGTGCGGAATACAGGTGATGACCGCTTCGCGACGTTTTTCATTTGCGTGTACGATAGCGGATCGCGGCTGCTTCGTTACACCAACGCCGGACACTTGCCGAGTTTGTGTATTGCGGATGGGCGTTCGATCCACCTGGACGTCGGAGGAATGGTTTTGGGAATTGTCGAGGATTATCCGTTTCAAGAAGGGTCCCTGCAGGTGCCGCCGAATGCGCTTCTAGTGGGGTACAGTGACGGTTTGATCGAGCCGGAAAATGTCTACGGAGAAGAATTTGGCATTCCGCGGTTGGAGGATGTAGCGATGCGTGTGCAAGGCTTAGCGCCGAGGAGCGTCGCGAACGCATTGATGAATGCGGCTGAAGAGTGGGCTGGGACGCCGGAGCAAGCGGATGACATGACCGTGATTGTGGCCCGGCTGCGGTAACAACTAACTTAATGCCTAGGGGAATTTTGGCGTGATAGAAAATCAAACAAGCGCGGTGGACCGGGTGCTGGCGGCGAACGCGCAATTCGCGCTGGATTACGACCCAAAAAATGTTTCGCCGATGCCACGAATGGGGCTGGCGGTGCTCACGTGCATGGATACGCGGCTTTCGCGCAAGTCGCTGGGTTTGCAGCCGCAGGACGCGCACATTATTCGCAACGCAGGGGGCGTGGTAACCGAGGACGCCATCCGTTCGCTTCTGATTTCACACTATATTCTGGGAACGAACGAGGTGATGATCATCAATCACACCGATTGCGGATTGATGAAGTTTACCGAATCGGCGCTGCACGAAAAAATCGAAGGGCTGGCGGGGCTGCCGCCGAGCGAGCCGGTGCATTTTTATGCGTTTCAGGATGTGGAAACCAATGTCCGCGAACAGTTGGGTAAACTCGAGGCGCACAGCTGGATTCGCCGGGAACTCAAGATACGTGGATTTGTTTTTGATGTGGCGACGGGCAAATTGCACGAAGTTACGAAATAAATCTGCAAACCAGTGGGTTATACTGAAAATAATCTTCAGGAAACGGTGATAAAGGGGTTGAATGTCGCTACGTAATCGCGTTGCCTTGGTTACTGGTGGAAGTAGGGGAATTGGGCGCGGAATCGCGCTTCGGCTAGCTCACGACGGCGCGCGCATTGCGCTCGCGTATCGCAACAATAAGGGAGCAGCACAGCAGGCGTTGCGGCAATTACAGGCCGCGGGCGCGGACTGTGTAGCGGTGGAAACAGATATATCCGATGCGACGCGCGCGGAACAATTAGTCAAAACCGTGCTCGACCGCTTCGGCCGCATCGATGTGGTGGTAAATAACGTGGGCGATTTTCGCTGGGGGACGCTGGCGGAATCTTCGGTTGAAGATTGGGAGCGAGTTTTCACTTCCAATCTAATGACCGTGTTTTATGTTTGCCGGGTGGCGCTGCCGCAAATGCGCAAGAATCGCTGGGGACGCATCGTGAACCTGGGCGCAGTGGGTGCGGAACGCGCGTTTGGTCAGGCGAAAATTTCGGCGTATGCGGCGGCCAAGGCTGCGGTGGTGGCGCTCTCTCGTTCGCTGGCGCTGGAAGAAGCGAAAAACGGCATTACCGTGAATGTTGTGAATCCTTCCAGCATCGATGAAAAAGATTTGACGCTCGACGAAGCGCGGCGCATCAAGGACGCCCGCTTTCCTATTGGACGGCCACCAACGGTGGAGGACGTTGCCGCGGCGGTGTCTTTTTTCGCTTCCGAAGAAGCGGAGTATGTTACCGGGCAAGTGATTAACGTCAGCGGCGGATGGATGCTCTGATCCCGCGAGCCAATTCACTTCTGAGCTTTTCATGAAAGCGCTTACCGCATCGGAAATGCGCGAAGTTGACCGGCTGACAACGGAACGCTACGGAGTTCCAAGCCTGCAGTTGATGGAAGCGGCCGGCGAAAGCGCAGTTGCGGCAATTCTGGAGTCTCCGGCTTTTCTTGCAAAATCAAAACCTACTTGCGTCTTTATTTTATGCGGCAAAGGGAACAACGGTGGCGACGGGCTCGTCGTAGCGCGGCATTTGCGCGAAGAAGCCGATGTAGAGGTATTGCTGTTCTGCAAGGCAGAAGACCTGCGGGGAGACGCGGCCAGAAATTTTCAGCGCTGGACCGCCGCTGGCGGAAACGTTAAGCAAATTCTCAACGAAAACGACTGGCACGCTGTTTCGCCAAAGATCGCCGCTGCTGATGTGATCGTCGACGCCTTGCTGGGAACCGGGCTTCGCGGTGCCGCGACGGGAGTTATCGCGCAGGCAATTGAAGATGTAAATCGCATCTCGCGCAACGCCACTGCCGCGACTCCTGGCCTTATCGTTGCGGTCGATACGCCGTCAGGTTTGCCCTCAGATGGAGAAGCGGCATCTGGGCCGGTGCTTCGCGCGCATATCACCGTGACGTTCACGGCACCCAAGATCGGTCAGCTGATATCTTCCGACGCCACGAATTGTGGGAAATTAATCGTGCGAGCTATCGGCACGCCGGTGGCGCTGGTGGAAGAAGTAGGAATGGACGTTCTCCGTTGGGCGGGGCCTGAAGAATTTCGTGGGCTCCCGTTAGTTCGCGCCGTCGACTCGCACAAAGGCACGTTTGGGCACGTGGTAGTGATCGGCGGGTCGCAAGGAAAATCTGGCGCGGCAATTCTCGGAGGCCAAGCGGCGCTGCGGGCCGGAGCAGGTTTGGTTACCGTGGCGGCTCCTGAAACGGTCTTGTCGACAATCGCGGCAAGCCAGCCGGAATTGATGACCGAGGGGCTGGAGTGCACGTCCGAAGGAAGTGTCGCACTCAAAAATATAGGAAGCGGGCGATTTGTAAAGTTGCTGGAAGGGAAAGATGCGATAGCCATCGGGCCGGGGCTCGGTACCGCGCCTGAGACGCAGGAATTTGTGCGCGAAGCTTATCGAGAAGCGCCGATGCCCATCGTGCTTGATGCCGATGGCCTGAACGCATTTGTTGGCCGCGCCGATTCGCTGGCGCAGCGCAAGAGCTCACACGTTGTGATCACGCCGCATCCCGGCGAGATGGGGCGCTTGTTGGGAGTATCCACGGCAAAAGTTCAAGAGGACCGCCGTTCGGCTGCAACCGAGGCGGCGCGGCGCTGGAATGTGTTTGTGGTACTAAAAGGGTTTCATTCTCTGGTGGTTTCCCCCGGTGGAGAAATACTTGCGAACACTTCTGGAAACGCTGGATTAGCAAAAGGCGGATCCGGTGACGTGCTTACGGGAGTGCTGGCAGCGATGACCACGCAATTCGGCACCAATGATTGGTTGCGCGTTCTCGCGCTGGGCGTTTATCTACACGGCGCCGCCGCGGAATTGTTAGCTGAAGACGGCGAGCTTTCCGGAATGTTGGCAGGAGATGTGGCGCGTGCCATTCCATTCGCCCGTGCGAAGCTTATCGCGGAGCTTCGTAGCTGTGGCTGAACAAGTAACCACTCATTCCGCGGAAGAGACGAGCGCGTGGGGCAGGGAATTCGCCAAACAGTTGCAAGCGCCCGTGCTGGTGCTGCTTTCCGGTGATTTGGGCAGCGGCAAAACGACATTGACCAAAGGAATTGTCGCGGGCCTGGGAGCGGCTGAGGAAAATGACGTCACCAGTCCCACGTATACGCTGGTTCATGTTTACGGGAAAGATAGAAAAGTATTCCACGGCGACCTTTATCGCATCGAAACCTTTCACGATTTCGAGACAATGGGCCTTGAAGACGTGTTCGATAAGCCGGCGATACTGATTTTGGAATGGTCTGAACGCTTTCCGTTAAAGACTCCATGGCCTGCTGTGCGGATTCAACTGGAACATGCTGGCGGCGATTCGCGACGCATCAGCGTCCTGTAGTTTGCGCAGTTGCGCTGAGATACGCTAACTCTCTCGCAACGCTTGGCCGCCCATTCCTTGCCCCCTTCCGCTCCCGCTGCTAGCGTTAATTGTAGTCCCTGTGTTGCCGGAGGCCTGGTCATCGAACCCGCAGATTCAGCGATGCCGCCAGCAGCGCCTGCAAAAGCGCTGAAGAGCTACAACATAATGATCCCCATGGGGTCATTGGCTATTGGTGTCGACAATATCCACCACGATGTTTTTCTGAGTCCCAAGTTTATTCAGGCGACGCGCGATTATCTATTTGATGTGATTCGGCAGAATACCAGTTCCACGTACCTGCCCGGCATCGAATTGCGCTCGGTAAAGGCGCTGGACACTTCGGCATTTCGCAAACTGCTTTCGGAGTTGTTGCAGAGCGCTCTCACGCAGGCAAAATTCCAGAAAAATATCGAGATTGATCTGCTGTTTCGGCTGGCATTGCTGAAATTTCTCACGGTAGAACTGAGCAATCAATTTGCCAACATTATTCATGAAGGGAAGGAATGGATTCGCCAGCGCGGTGAATATTTCGAACGCAGCCAGCAAGCGCACGTCATTAAGGCGCGCCTGTCGGAACTGCAGAGCGCGCGCCGGAAGGTGCTGCGAACCGTTGGACAGCAAGTTGCGCGATTGGTAGTGGACGTGGAAGAAAATGTGATCAGCAAAACGCGGAGGGCGCTTTTCGGAGAAGACTTTTCCGGGTATTACGAACTGCTAAAAAACCGTTTGATTTTTTTGGACGGTGGCAAAGACGATGTCTATTTCCTTGAACACTACGTTTTGCTAGGAAATTATTCACGCGACCCCGACCGCTTCGAAGCCATGGACGCGTTATTCCAGGACTTGCTTTGCGAATCCGGACTTGGCGAGCGTAATGATCCCGAATCCAGTGAAGCTACTCAGGATCACAGCGCTATTTTGCAAGCGGCCGAAGCGTGCCGCGCGGATATAAGTAACCTTGAGGAACAGCGAGAAACAATTCGCCGGCGCCTGGACCGAGGCGACAGTTTTCTGAATAAATTTCTTGGCGCGGAAGATCCCGCGAACCTGAAAGCGTCCCTCGCCGATGTTGAAATGCGGCTGCAGCACCAAAAAATAAAACTGGAAGAGTTCGCTCCGCAAATCGACGCCGCGCAACAGAAGCTCGACTTCTTCAACAAAGATTACCGGGGCCGACTCGGCGGGTATCTTAACGAACCCGAGAACGCGAAACGCTTATTCGACCCCGCGGAGGGCCCGGAAGAGGATCGCGAGCAACGTGCGCGATTGCTTTCGAAACTACTGGATCGCCTGGAGCAGCACGAAATGCTGTATCACGTGCTGGCCAGCTACGAAATACGTTCGATCGCGCCAGAGTTCAGCCCCCCGGTGCATTTGCAGCAATTGCGGAAGGCGTTGGTTTCCAAGGAAGAATTGAAGCGTGTGGAGCAGGTGTTGAAGCAGGTTCCCGCGCGGCAATTGTCGCTAAAGACCATTGAAGAATTAGCACGGAAAATCCGGCGCTATTCACGCGATGAACTGGAAACGTTCGCACTGCGGTTCGCGACCGATTTTCTGCGGCTGCGCAGGGACTTGCGTGACGCGGAGCACCTGGCGACCAGCATGGAGCGAGTCAACCTGGTGACCACGGAGCAAGCGCGAGAACTTTCCCGGCTGAACAACCGGCTGTATGAATGTGTGTTGCAGGAAGAAGCAAAACCCAAGAATGACAACGTCATTTCTCACGTGATTATAAAAGCGGATGTTCGCGGCTCCACAAAAATGACGCAGGACCTGCTTGCTCGCGGCTTGAGTCCTGCTTCGCACTTCAGCCTGAACCTCCACGAGCCGGTGAAAAAACTTCTGGACCGCTATGGTGCGAAAAAAGTGTTTATTGAAGGCGACGCTATTGTGCTGGCGATTTTCGAGACGGAATCCACGGTGGCGTTTGCCCGCGCGGTGGCAAAAGCTTGCGCGCTTTCAAAACAAATATTGGCGGTGTGCAATTCTTATAACGATGGTGCGGCGTCCAGCAATTTGCCCGCTTTAGAAATCGGCATTGGCGTGGCCTTTCAGGGTTCCGCGCCAACGTACTGGACCGATGGCGACTCGCGCATCATGATTTCCAAGGCGCTGAACCTTTCCGACCGTTTGTCGGGTTGCGCCAAACTGGCGAAGCGCATGCTCGGCCGTCAAAAAACGCATTTTTCCGTTTTTCAATTTCTTACCGCCATGGAAGGGGCCTCGGCCGAGGAACTCGATGAATTTCTGGTCCGCTTCAACATGAATGGCATCGAGTTGAATGAAGAAGGTTTTCAGAAATTGTCAGATGAAATCTCGCTGGAATCTATCGCAATGAAACTCGAAATGCCGTGGGGCAAGGAAAGCGTGACGCTATTTTACGGCGAAGTTCCCATGGGTGAGAGTGTTGAGCTCCTCGTTTTACGGAAAGGCCAAGCGCACCAACTGCTGTCGGACGAAAAGGTGGGCAGCCCAACGGAGCACTCTTACTACGAAGTTTGCACCAGTCCGGCGCTTTACGAATTGGTAGCCGCGCTGGTTCGCACTCAAGCCACCGCACTTGTTTCTCCCCGCTCGTAACACGTTCTCCGCTCTCAAAAATATTCAGCTCCGATTTCCGGGAGCGTCACGGCTCGTCGTCCCCATCGGCGTCGTCCGATGGAGGAACATCGGGTGGCTTGTCCGGATCCACGGCGGAGAGTCCAGCTTTCTTGAGTAAGGCATTGAGCTTTGCAATGTCCTGTTGCCGAATCTTCGTCCAGCGGGCGCTCAGTGTTTCGAGGTCGTTTTTTAACTCGTTAAACACGGCGGTAGCCTGCGTTGTGGGCGCCGCGTCGGCGCTGTCAGCGATTCCCAGAAGAGTGGAGAAATGTTGATTGAGGGCGGAGAAATTTTCGGGTTCCTTGGCGCCAGGTGCAAGGCCAAAGAAACTATTTTGCGCGGCACCTTCCAACTCCGCGGCCTGCTTATCCAGCGCGGCGACAGCATCCGCTAACTGGCTCTTTTTCGCTGTCGCCGTGTATTTCTTCAACTGGTTCCGCACCGATTGCACCTGAGCTAGCGCTTGATAGCTTCGGTTCATTCCCTCAACCGAACCAAGCTCCATCTCAAACTGCTTCTGCAAATCCTCAAGCGAGGCCGTGATGCGTGGCTCCATCGTGAGAATGAATGGCGCCGGTTCGAGTTTTTTGCCGTTGACGGTTAACTGCACAAGATAATTTCCTGGGAGAGCCAACGCCCCCACCGGATATTTTGGTGTGTCGTGCACAATCGCGGAAATTGGAAATTCGTGGTTGATGGAATCGGGCGGCGGGTAATGAAGATCCCACACAAATCGATGCATTCCTGCGGCGCCGGACAAAATCAGCGGTGCGCGGACCCAATAGATAGGAATGGGATGCTCGCCCGCAACTTTCTCAATTGGTTCAGGTTTGTCTGTAGAGGAATATCGGCGCACCAGCCGATGGCTGTTCGCCTCAAGAATTTCAAGCGTGACCGGCTGCGCACTTTCCGCGCCTAGATAATAGTCAATGATCGCGCCATCGGGAGGATTCTTTCCTGCTGGAACTTCCGGAGGAAGCGGCGTGTCGGTATTGCGGTTCCAGCGAAAGCGAATTGCTTCCTGTGGCGTGAACAGATGTACCGGAGATTTTGCAACGTCTGCGGAGAGTTGGCGGAGCGGCGTAATGTCATCAAGAATCCAGAAGGAACGTCCGTGGGTTCCGACAATTAGATCATCGCCATGAATGGTTAGATCGCGCATGGAGGTATGCGGAAGGTTCAGTTGCAGCGGCTGCCAGTCGTCGCCGTCGTTGAAAGAAACATACACGGACCCTTCTGTACCGGCGAATAGCAATCCTTGCCGGGCTGGATCTTCGCGAATTACGTTGCTGGCGCCGCCTGCTGGAATCCCCTTGGTAATCTCCGACCAGGATTTTCCGTAATCGCGCGTGCGATAGAGGTGCGCGCGCAAATCATCCAGGCGGAACGAATTGATCGCCGCATAAGCTGTGCCACCGTCAAAGTGTGACGCTTCGATGATGGAAACTTTGCTCCAGGGAACGAGGCTAGGCGGGGTGACGTGCTGCCAGGATTTTCCGCCGTCGCGCGTGATATGCACTAGTCCATCGTCGGTGCCGGCCCAAATGGTGTTCTCTTCCTTGAACGAAGGCGCCACTGCGTAGATGACGCCGCGGTGCCTTCCTTTTTCCGGATCGGCGGCGGCAAAAGCTCCTAGATTTTTTGGAATTTCATACGATTCGCGGGTAAGGTCCGGGCTGATGATCTGCCAACTCGTTCCGCGGTCAGTGGATTTAAAAACAACATTGGCCGAGAAAAACAGCGCGTGCGGATTGATCGGGGAAAAGACAACCGGGAGAGTCCGGTCGTAACGGAACTCACCACGACGGACGGGTTCGGGCGTGACGTCGGCGACTTCGCCGATACTCTGCTTCGTGCGGGTAATGCGCGCGCCGAAAAGAATATCCGGGTCAAGCGGATCGACGGCAATATAACCGTATTCAAAAACTCCTACGGAGTGCCACTCGCGAAATGTAATTTCGCCGTAATCGCTCCGGCTCATCGTTCCGGCGGAACCGCTTTCCTGCTGCGCGCCGTATACCCAATACGGAAAACGATTGTCCGTGGTGACGTGATAAAACTGCGCCGTGGGCTGGTTGTACCAACTGCTCCAGGTCGCGCCGCGATTGACGCTGATCGCCGCGCCCTGGTCGGCGGTTAGCGCAATAATTTGCGGATTTTCAGTGCTTATCCAGATGCGCTGATAGTCGTCCCCGCCGGGCGCACCTTTGAAGCCGACAAATGTTTTTCCGCCGTCGGAAGATTTCCAGGTAGTGGTGTTGGCCACATAAATTTCGTTGGGGTTGTCAGGCGCGACGGCGATGCCCATCGCTCCTGGGCCACGCCCGCCGATACGTTTGTCGTCGTTTGTTTTCTGCCAGGACTCACCGGCATCGTCGGAGCGATAGATGCCGGCGATGCCGCGTTTTGCTTCGATGGTGGCGTAAAGGCGATTGGGTTCTGAAGGCGCAACAGCGACTCCGATGCGGCCGGGTTCATCCGCAGCTGTTGGCAAACCTTTCGTGAGCGGCCGCCAAGTGTCGCCAGCATCGGTGGATTTGAACAGTCCACTACCTGCTATATAAATTGACGCGCCGCTTCGAACTTCCCAAGGGGCTACGCGCGCGGCCCACAGCGCGGCGTATATCGTTCGCGGATTTGATGGATCGAAGGCGAGATCAGCGGCCCCGGTGTTTTCGTCCTTGTAGAGAACTTTTTTAAAGGATTGGCCCCCGTCGAGGGAACGAAAAACGCCGCGCTCTGCGTTGGGGCCATAAGGATGGCCCTGCGCAGCTACGTAGATACGGTTCGGATCATTTGGATCAACTAGGATCGCGGTGATCTGCTGCGCGTCGCGCAGATCTTGCAAATGTGTCCAGGTTCGTCCTTCGTCGAGGGATTTATAAATGCCATCGCCGCTGGCAAGGTCCGGGCGCTGCAATCCTTCACCGCTTCCAACGTAAATGATGCTGGGGTTGGAGGGAGCAACGGCCAGCGCTCCGACCGAGCCGGTGGGCTGATCGTCGAATATGGGATTCCAAGTGTTGCCGAAGTCAGTGGTTTTCCAGACGCCACCATTAACAGCGGCCATGTAGAAAACATTTGGCTGGTGAGGCACGCCAGTGATGGCGACGGTTCGGCCAGCGCGGAACGGTCCAATGCAGCGCCAGCGCATCTCGGAAAAGAGCTTCGGGTCGAATTGCTGCGCGATTGCTGAAGGACCAAACGCGAGACTGATTACCGTCGTGAGAATTACTTCCGTGGCAAACCACTTATGTGCTCGACGACACCGCATCCGGTACCTCCAAAAATGAAGAGGATACCCTGCCGGCGATGCCGGGGCAATTGCCATCGTGATTCCAGGCAAACGCTCCAAACGGTTCAAGGGCGGAGAGGATTATCGTTGCGATTTACTCGCATCCCAAACAAGTTTTCCGCCTACAAAGGTTTGGAGCACCGTTACGTCTATGAAGTTCTGGTTACCAGACCAGCTTCAATCCAAGTTGTATCTGGCGTGATGAAGTGGATGTGGAACCGAGCACACCCGCGTTCCCCGACAAACTCCCGTCCGCGTTGAAGATCGAGTTGTTCGAATCATTTAAGAAGTTCGGCGCTGCAAAGTTTGGATGATTCAGTATATTGAAGAACTCCGCGCGGAATTGGACATTGAAACTCTCAGAGATTTTCGGAACGCGCGTGTTCTTGAATAGCGAAAAATCCACGGTCGTAAGTCCAGGTCCGTACAAACTGTTTCGGCCCGCATTGCCAAGGAGATTCGCACAGGTGCCGGGAATTCCCGGACTTCCGGCAGGATTGGCCGGGCTAGGCGTGCGTGCGCCGAAAGCGCCGCACTGCGCGGCGATGTCGGGAGTCGCTTGCGGCAGAGTGAAGCAACTTGTCTTGAGATAATGGACGCCGCCCTGGATCGGATTGCAACCAGGCACCAGGCTTGCGAAGTCCATGGAGAAGTCCCCGTTGTAACCGGTTCCCAGCGGATCCCCGCCTCCGCCTATCGTCGGTGTGAAGGGCGAGCCCGTAGTAGCAGTGACGATCGCCCCCATCTCCCATCCACCCGCCACATACGACGCAAGCCCCGACTTGGGACCTGGAACATTCCAGATGAACGTTCCGACCAGCGTTTGCCGTATATCAAAGTCGCATGGAGCGGTCCTGTACGACTTCACCAACAGGAGAGGTACCGCGATTGAATTTACGTAGGTATCTCCCGTAACCGGGGAAGAACTTGTGTCCATGCACTTGCCATAGGTATAGGAAAGCTGGCCTTGAACACCGTGGCTCATAACCTTCTTGATTTGAGCTTGGCCGCCTTCGTAAGAGGATGCGCCGTCAAAAATTACCGGACGAATGCCAGCGCCAGCCGTGCCTCCGCCCCAATTTGGATTGATTGCCGTCCCCGTTGTTGATCTCCAGCAACCATCATTCGTCCCAAGGTTGGCAACGATACAGGGGAAGAGAATTCCAGCGGAGGTCACAGCAGGCTGAACCAGGTTGATGTCATCGGCGGCCACAGACAAATGTACTGAGCGCGAGCCGACGTATCCGACCATGGCTGTCCAACTCGGAGCGATCTCACGCTGGATGTTAAGGTTCCAGTTCATGACGTAGGCACGTTTGGGATCTGGCTGGACGTACCGATTCCTGACTGCTTTCGGGGAAAATCCGACATTGTTGTCAATGCCATTGCCCAGCGTGACTCCTAAACACGGATCGGCGGCGCAGTTGCCTTTTGCCGCGGTAGACGATTTGCCCGGCTTATCCTGGCCGATGATTTGGTACGGCGCAGTTGCTGAGGTATTCAGGCCGAACTCATAAGGAAGCGGCAGCACGTCAAAGACTCCAAAACCCCCTCGTACTGCCGTTTTTCCATTCTTAAATGGATCCCACGAAAAGCCGATTCGTGGTTCAAAGTTTTTGGTAGTTGGGTTCTTCGCGATGAAGCTGCTGACCGGAACTGGTCCGCACGCCGTTGGGCTGGCGGTACAATTTGCGAGGGTTGTAATCTCCTGAATCCGGTTGTTGGCATCTTTGGGCAATGTCGTGAATTCATAACGCAGGCCCAAGTTAAGGGTAAGATTCGGACGCAGGCGCCAATCATCCTGAATGTACCCGGCAAAGAGACTTTGCCTGATCGCAACCGGGAAACTGTTCCCCGGAGCGAGTGCATTGAGTTTAGTGGGTGTGTTGGTCAACAGCGCCGTCATGTTCGCGTAATTGTTCAATCGGCCGTTTGGACTCAATTGTTCCAAAACGTTGTAAAGCATTCGTTCGAACGCAAATCCAAATTTAATCGTGTGTGTCCCCCGGTTCAAAAAGGCGTCGTCAGAGAATTGCACGGACGTCCAGCGATGCAGAAATCGGTTAAGTCCCCCCAACCCGATCGCTGTTGTGAGGCCTGCGCCACCAATTTGCGGTGGAGCGATCGCGCCTGGGGCCACTGCGAGGGCGCTGCTGGTCGCTAGTGCGTTACCTGAAACTGGCAGGTTGATATCCCCGCGCACGCGGCTGACACCCATCCGAATCGTATTGACGAGCCGGGGACTGAAAATATGGGTTTCCTCGACACTGGCCATCTGCCTTCGCGAGAAAACGCTGTGGATAGCGTTCTGTAACGGATCCGGCTGAGTTAACGGGCCGGAGTCAAAGAAATAACTAACCGCGAGCGTATCCGAGCCGGATATTTTTTGGTCGACTCTTCCCATGACATAGTCTTCTTTGGAGATAGCCGGCAGTGAAACGTTCAAACTTGCGACGTCCGAATTGGTTGCGGTTTGACATGCGGATCCTGGTGGGCATGGCCAGAGGGCAAGATACGGCACGACCTTGGGGTCAACTGCCACTGTTTTCAGCGATGCGCAGGGGTTACTTCCGCCTGCGGACGGAACGCATACTATCCCGCTACGAGCCTCCTGGGTCGGCACACGGATGGACCTGGATACAGGCTGGTTCTGACGAACTCCCTCATACGTTCCATAGACAAACGTCTTATCCCTCACGAGAGCCTTTCCCGCAGACCCTCCGAACTGAACGCGCCGAAAAGAGGGAATCGGTCCGGCAGGATCAAAGAAATTCTTGGCATCAAAAATCTTGTCTCGGTCAAATAAGAACGCTGTGCCGTGGAAATCGTTGACACCGCTCTTGGTAATCGCGTTGATGATCGCACCCGACGTACGTCCATACTCCGCAGTATAGTTGCTGGTAAGTACGGAGAACTCTTGGATTCCGTCCACTCCCAAATTTAGTCCGGTTGCGCCGCCTGGGGCTCCATTCGAATAGTCGTTGATGATGACACCGTTCACACGGTAGCTATTTTCATTGGGACGGTGGCCGGCATCGCTCAATTGGTTTCCAAAGCCGCGGTTCCCTTTGTTCGCGCTAAAACCTGTCCCCGCCTGGTTGGGGAGGCTCCTGACTCCCGGTTCGAGGGCTGCCAGTGAGGTCCAATCGCGGCCGTTCAGTGGCAACTCCCGCACTGTTGTGGAATCAACCGTTGCGCTGATGGTGGAGGATTCTGTTTGGACGTCGGGAGGAGCGGCGTTTACTTCGACGGTTTCGTTGAGCTGACCCACTTTCAGACTTAAGTTCAAAGCCTGCTGCGCGCCAACCGTAAGGGCGATTTCTTTTTGGACCAGGGTCTGAAATCCCTGCGCTGTCACGCGGACTTCATACGTGCCGGGAAGCAAGTTCGGCGCGGAATAGAGGCCGTCTCCATTGGTGCTGACCTCTCGAACTACGCCTGTGCCTAGATTCTTGATGGTTACTGTCGCACCAGGCACGGGCCCACCGCTCCCGTCGGTGATCAGACCTGACAACGACGCTCCTACCGCCTGAGCATGTGCCACACTCGCAAGCCCTCCGCTTGTAGCCAAGAGCGCAAGCAGGATCGCGCCGATTCTCAGCGCCAAGCCGTTCCGTCTTCCAGCGATGCTCATCTCATTCCTCCTGATTTGCCAGCCCAAGATTCGGACACGAAGTTGTCCCATCTTGTGGCGGGAACCACTTGCTCAAATCCTCGACGCTATATTCAATTGTTCAGGGCCGGTGTTTTGTCCCGCTGTATGCGCACACCCGACATTAAGCCGCACTTTGCTGCCGCTTCCTCAAACATTGCAAGTCGTATTTGCATCACTTCGAAAGTGTCTATTTATCACACCTGACGTTTAACAAAATCAACCACTTAGGAGCACGAATAACACACTTGTTTCTTTGACGACAACAGCGGGGCGGGTTTATACTCGGCTTCGTTTCCTGCGACGACACCATGAAACACTCGACCCTGCCGGCAAACTCGATACGCTTCGGCGTTTATGAGTTCGACCTCCGGTCCGGAGAACTGCGCAAACATGGCATTCGCATCAAGCTTCAGGAGCAGCCCAGTCAGATCCTCGCAATTCTCCTGGAGCACGGCGGAGAAGTGGTTACGCGTGAGGAACTCCAGCGCCGCCTCTGGCCTAGTGACACCTTCGTCGACTTTGATCACAGCCTGAATACGGCAGTCATGCGGCTCCGTGAAGTGTTAGGCGATTCCTCCGAAAATCCGCGCTTCGTCGAAACGCTTCCGCGGCGCGGCTACCGGTTTATTGCGCCTTTCGAGGAGAAACCGGCCGCGCTAACCGAAACGACTCAGACGCAAACCGCGGAGGCCGGCGCCTCCCACAACGTCCTTACCAACGACCACTCAACCCTTCTCCCTCTTTCGTCGGAACTCCCAACGACGGCTGCCAAAGTTGTTGGCCGCGTCCCGAGTTCCGTGGCAATGTTGGGCGCTGTATTCCTTCTCGCGATTGTCCTCGCGGGCGCCCTCGGAGGCCTCTATTTGCGCAAACCTTCCGTTGTTGGCTCGCCTGCCGCGCAGGTCACCTCTCTTGTCGTCCTTCCTTTCGAGAATCTTTCTGCCGACAAGGACCAGGCGTACTTCGCGGATGGCATGACCGACGAACTGATCGCGCATCTTGCTAAAATCCGCTCACTGCGGATCATTTCCCGAACTTCGTCCATGGAATATAAAGGAACGCACAAAACGCTTTCACAGATTGCGCGCGATTTGAATGTCGATGCCGTCGTGGAAGGCACAGTGTTACGTTCGGGTGACCGCGTGAGAATTACCGCGGAGCTCGTGCAGACCGCTACCGATCGCCACCTCTGGGCAGAAACTTACGAGAGCCAGTTGGGCGATATCCTCACGCTGCAAAGCCATGTTGCCAGCGCAATCGTGAATGAGATCAGAATCAAACTCACACCCGAGGACCAGGTGCGGCTCGCTTCTACGCACCCCGTTAGCACAGAGAGTTACGACAATTACCTCAAGGGGCGTTATTACTGGAACAAAAGGTCTCAAGAAGGGCTGACCAAAGCCATCAATTATTACCAGGCCGCTATCGAAAAGGATCCTCACTACGCGCTTGCCTATGCTGGGCTGGCTGACTGTTACAGCATCATCGGCTCAGCGATAGTTGGAACCGTCGCCGCGGCGGAGGTGGCCCCAAAGGCCCGCGCTGCCGCCCTCAGGTCTCTGGAGCTGGATAACACGCTCGCCGAAGCCCACACTTCGCTCGCCACCGTGCGCTTCAACTACGATTGGGATTGGAACTCAGCCGCCAGTGGATTCCGGCGCGCCGAGGAACTGAACCCGAGCTACGCCACCGCCTATCAGCGAAATTCTCTTTATTTGATGAGCATGGGGCGCGTGAGCGAGAGCATCGCGGAGATGAATCGCGCGCATGACCTGGAGCCTCTTTCCATTAGCACAAATTTCAGTTTGGGCTGGCGCCTCTATATGGCCCGTGAATATGACCAGGCCATCGAACAGTTGCGAAACACCATTGATATGGACCCGGGCTTTGTTCTTCCGCACCTCGTTCTTGGACAAGCGTACGAACAGAAAAAGGCATATGACCAGGCCATTGCAGAGCTTCGACGCGCCGCGGACGTTTCGCAGAACAGTCCGCCGGTGCTCGCTGCGCTTGCGCGAGTATATGCTGTATCCGGGAAAACCACGGAAGCAAGAAACCTGCTGGACCGATTGATGCAGCAATCGAAGAAACAGTATGTTTCGCCTTTCTATGTGGCCATTGTTTACGCGGGCCTCGGCGAAAATGACAAATCCATCGACTGGCTCGAAAAGGCCTACGCCGACCATTCCAACGCAATCGTTTTCCTGAAAGTTGACCCGCAATTGGACGCGCTGCGGTCCAATCCCAGGTTTCACGAATTGCAGCGCAAGCTACGTCTACCAGACTAATTCACGCTTCGCTCTATTGGTCGTCGGTCATCGAGGTGCTCGTCCCTACTGTGGCTTCGTTTTGCCTGTCTCGATTTTCAGGCCCTTGAGCACGTCTTTGACCCGGAGGCCAGTCGCCAGGAACTTCGCTCCTTCGCGCTTCATCAGGGCAAGGGCGTTTTCACCGTCGCGATCAACTCGCGTAACGCCACGAAGGTCAACCACAAACTTGCCCTCAGGGTGCGCATGCCGCAGTTCTTGCCAGTTAGCGCAAACGTCCGCGGCAACGCGCCCAGTAAGGCGTCCTTCCAGAACAAGCCGCTGTTCTGTAGGAGTATCGATTTTGGTGAGTTTCAGCATTAGACGCCCCTAAGAATTACCGTCATTCGGCAAGATGCCAACTCAAATCCGGCGTATTTTTGCCGATACTTTTCGCGAATCTTGCCGTCTTCGGGCCGAGATCCTTTTCGAAGATAACGTTGTCTGAGGTGACGATAAACGTCATCACGCCGGACGAACGATACCCGGCAGGATAGGCCACGAAAAGGACAGCGCCATCCTCAATCTCGGTGTCGTTACTTACCTTGCGGAAGAAATACCCGTAGAAGGGATCTGCGGGAGTGCGGCGGGAATTCGATGTCTTTGCATTCGCCAGGTTGAATGCATATTGTTTGACGATGTCATCGCTCGCCGGTTCGCGGTGGTTATTCCTCATTGCGCGCACCAACGCATGGCTAGTGCGGATCGCAACGGTCTCGTTTTCTCCTATTCGCCGGTAGAGAAGTTCTTCTCCGGCGGCGTCTGGATCGAAGCGCCACTTCGCATTCTCCGCGACTAAGGGTACCGGGAACGGCCAGTTCTCCGCGCCGATGTACAACAGCACGGTTCCATCGGATTGTCGAACCAGGCGATGCATTTCTTGGTACTTCGTCGCAAACTGCTTCCGCTCGGCTTTGTCTTCCAGTTCGTCGCCTGAAGAGGTCAGTTCTCTCTGGCCCCCAAGGATCTGCAGAGTCACCTGCTCATTGTCGTTTCGGACCGCGTCGTACAGGGCCTGAGTTGCTTGTTCGGCAGATGCATAGGTCGGTTGGGCTGGCTGTGCCGGTTCCTGTGCAAGCGATACGCGGACCACGATTATGAGTGCCACGAACAGCGCGATGGCAGTCATCAGTGGGAGCCAAAAGAACGAGAACCGTTGAACTCTTTCTAATTTTATGTTCGCAGTGTGCATGACTATTTCTCCGAATAAGTTATTTTTTCTCGAAAAACGAATCATCTGTGGCCACCTCCATGAGAGCCGCCACCACCACCATGGAATCCGCCACCGCCACCGTGGAATCCGCCGCCGAAGCTTGACCGGCCACGGTTGGAAAACCCACTCGCGGCCCCCCCGTGGCTAAAACCGCTGAAGGCTCCGGAACGTGCGCCAGACTGGCCTGCAAACCCATGCTGTGCACCAGACTGGCCAGCAAACCCGTGTTGCGCGCCAGACTGTGCATGATTGAAGTTGTTGGTGTTGCGATTAAAGTTGTTGTTGTTGTGATTGAAGTTGTTACTAGTGCGATGGAAGTTGTTCCCCGTGCGATTGTAATTATTACGGTTGAAATTGTTGTGATTAACAATGGTTGTACTGTGTGAGATGTAGGTGTTGTGGTCGTGCATCACGCGATGGTCATGCCAGTCAGCTCCCCAGTGGTGCCATCCCCACCCAAAGCCGGCGAAGTAGCCGACACCGAATCCCAAGCCGAAGGAAATGCCCGGTCCTGCCATGTACAGGCCTGGATAGGGATACCAGCCAGGCCATATCGCCACCGGAGCTCCATAAATTAGCCATGGGTCGTACGCTGGAACGTAAACGACTTCAGGGTCCGCAGGTTCTATAACCACCGTCTGCCCCTGAGTCACCACTTTCACTTCTTTATTACTCTTCAGATTGCCCGCTTGCTCTGCGCGGACGCGCATGACTTGCACTGCGTCCATCACGTCCTGCGGCTGGTTTACATAGGCCTCGCCAAGCGCCGAAGTCCAGGAAAGATTCTTGTCCATGTTGGCGAGCACGGAAGGGAACTGCGTCAGCGCTTTCACGCTGGGATCCCAGGACTGCTTGTCGACCGCGTTCGCCACTTCGTTGCCCTTGAGGTTCGAATGCTGTTGCATCCAGCGGTCTGCTTCCACAATTTCCGTTGGATACGTGGCTCCCGCAAGAATTTGGGAAACCAATGCGTCCGGGTAGAGCGCAATAGGAGCCACCAATTGCTGCAATTCTTCCGGAGACTGCTGCGCAACAGGAGCTGTCGGTTGTGCAGCCGACTGGTCCGTCTGCTGCGCGTACGCGATTCCTCCAGGCGCCGCCGCGTACAGCAGCGAAGAAGAAAGAACTAGTGCCAAACTTTTTTGCAAAATTTTCATAAGTCACCTCCAGGGCGTACATACCGCCCTTCCTTTTTTTCCTCTGTTTGCTTCGTAAGTTTCTTGCATTGACCCGACACTCACTTCCCGTGACGAACTCGAATCGCGCCGGGAAGTGAATGCCAGCCCAACTGCTTAGTCGCCAGCTTGAGCCGTGTCGTTGGCTATGATCGTGTACTGCCGGTCTTGTGCTAGTTGTTGTTCTTCAGGATTGGAATACACGAATTCGTGACCGTCGGTATTCCCGGAATAAAACCACTTCTTCAGCGCATCAGGACTTCCGTCACCCTGTTTGGCCATCACAAGTACAGCGTCTCCGTTTCGGTCGGTGCGTTCGGTCGGAATGGTCCGAAGGGTGGCATATAAGTGAGTTCCCTCGGCATTGAAGATTCGAACGACGTTAAGGTCGTTCTCGTCCGCCAATTTGAACAGGTAGGTTCCCGCCGGCAGAACGTGGCCGGGAATCTCGATCGCTTCGCTGAACGTGAGTTTCGTAGACTGGTCCGCCTCGGCGGCGTGCGCAGCAACTTCCCAGAACAGTACCGATGCGATGATGACTCCAATTAGAAGCGCAACTTTGTTGATTCTCATTTTTTATCTCCTTTTTTTCTTGAACAATTTTATTTTTCAAAACGACTAGAACATGAACTTCAATGCCTTGCCGGTTCCTTTGATCGCCTTGCCGGTTCCTTTGACCGAATACTTCGCAACCTTGTAGGTGCCCTTGCCCGCGACTTTCGCGGACTTGGTGACCACATGTTCGGCCCCGAACGACGAGCCCGAAACAACCAAACAAAATGCAAGTACGCCAATAAGTTTTTTCATAACGTCCTGCCTTTCCGGGTGGTGCCGCCGACTCGACGTCGTCCGCCCTTGTTTTTCACATCATTTACAAAGGCAGACTTGATGCCAAACTCGGCAGGAACGCGCTTCATGTGTAAGCGATTTATTTTGGCGAAGTTAGAAGCGGCGGCAGCCGAACTTCAAAGAAGCGTCTGGGAGGTCGAAGTGTCGATATGCTGTCAACCTTGGATTCGTCGCGCTTCGACACCGTGTCACGAAGAGGGTCTAACTTGTCTCAGCGTAATAGAAAATATTTACTTTGCGAAGTCGTCAACGGAGTGGCGGACGTACCTGCGGGAACTTGCGATTGCTCGTGAGGGTGGTGTGTTGGTTCAGCCTGAAATGGACAGCGGGCGCTCTCCGTTAGCGAGTATAGCTCCGTTTTGGGCGGGCCAGTCTGCAACCGCCCAATACAGTTGCGGCTAGCGACCCAGAAGCGGCTGAAACTGCAACTGGTTTCAAAGAGGAGATCAGGTTGGTGGTCGCATTCACCACAGGGCGCGCTCGGCACTGGCCGCCGCGGCGGCTCAAAGCAGAGGCTGATCCTCAAATAGGGAAAACCAACTGGCTACGAAAGCGCGCGGGCAGGCACGTCAACGAGCGGCGTGCAACGGTATAAGGCCGGCTCCTCAGGTCCTTCGGAAGATTGGTAGCGGATTACGCCCTGTTTCAACTTCCGGATAGCGCGTCAGAATAATCGGAACTCCGCGATACGTTCCCTATTGGAATGGGCGATCAGACGGCAAGAGCCGGCCTGCGAGGGGAGCGAGGTCGGACGGCGCTGCCCCATGAAGCCCCGGCCAGCGCTCGGCAGCTGCAGCGCCTTGTCAGGCCGCAGAGAGCGCACTGATCGTAACGTAATATCCGTCCGGATCTCGGAGCGAGAACTCCTTGGTTTGAGTGTTCGGATTCACGTGTGGCTCCTCTTCGAGCCGAGTGACGAGAGAGCGTGCCCT
>DATNME010000071.1:0-60875 GCA_035602385.1 Candidatus Dormiibacterota bacterium | reverse complement strand
GCCCAATCCCTCTTCAGGATCGGCAGTAGTTACGATTTCCAAGCCCTCTTCACTTAGCGCATCAGTGAGGAAGTCTCGAAATTCCAAGTCGTCGTCAATTGCTACAATCCGGACCAACGGATCAGCCTTCGCACTTTCCTTCGCACTTTCCTTCGCACTTTCCTTCGCCCTTTGAGGAATCATTCTCGCTCCCAACGCCGTGGCACTCACATACCAAGACGAGTCTCGAATGATGGACTTGAAACGATATATAAAATATATAATATTGCACATTAGTACTAAGTAGACCATCAGTACTAATTAAGTACTAAAGTACTATAGGTACTGCGAGTGTAATCAAAATGACCCAGAATGGAACGGGTCGGTTTTTGCATTTAAGTGCGGACGGACGCCTTCTATTGAAGGTGCCACGGCATTTACTCGAGCCGCAGTGGCAGGTGACCGGATTGATAGGATTGGGGCGGAAGCGGTAGTCGAGAGCCAGTCCTTCGCCGGCGCGGATGCGGCGGCGGCTGAAAAACAGAATGTGCCCGCGAATTTTGCGCACGGCAAAATTTGGATCGCAACCGTGATTAACAGGTTGGCCCCGGAGCCTCCGTTCTCGCGTCGACAAAATGGTTCCGTTTGATCCTAAATTCCCATGTCCAGCGTGGTCGTCAGTCGCGTAGTGAGCCCTCGAGGAATTAATTATTAATCACGAAAAGGTGGCGGAGAGAGGCAATGAGGGCGGCGGGGTCGGGTGCGTTTTGGAAGAGGCGGATGGCGGCGATACCTGAGGCACCGGCGGAGATGCAGGAAGAAATGTTTTCAAGAGAGATGCCGCCGATGGCTAGCACGGGGATGGCGAGGGCGCGCGAGACTTCTTCGAGGGCGGCGAGGCCTTGAGGTGGGCCGAAAGAAAGTTTTGACGGGGTGGCAAAGACCGGGCCGAAAAAAATGTAGTGGGCGCCTTGTTGTTCGGCGAGGCGAGCGGCGGAGACGGAGTGGCAGGATGCGCCGATCAGGAATTGGCTCTCCGCGGGGAATCGGGCTTTAACCAATTTATTTACGGCGGGCAAGGATAGACTTTCTTCGCCGAGGTGAATGCCGGCGGCTCCGGTGGCGAGCGCGACGTCCAGGCGATCGTTCACGATTATTTTTGCGGGATTAGCGGAAGCCGAGGCGCGGCGAAAGACCCCACCCTTATACACCAAGGGCGGGGCACCCGCGCTTGGTATAGCTTCCCCAACCGGCGCTTTCCCAACCAGGGCTTCTTCCACCAGCGAAGCACAATCCTTGCCGGAAAGATCCTTTTCGCGGATTTGTATCCAATCGATTCCGGCGGCGGAAAGCTGGGCGATTTTTTCCAATAATATTGCGCGGCTATTTTGCCGAGGACCCAGAAGGGAGCGATCGGTCACGTAGCAAAGCAATGGCGGTTTATTGCGCAAAGGTAGTTTCGTGGGCAAGGGCGATCTATTGGCGTGGGGGGACACGGCTGGCGGGGTTGCGCGAAGCGATCAAGCTAAAAGCCAGGAAAACGTCCAACAAACCGATGCCACTAATCAGGCCGCGAAACGAAGGGTGCAGGAAGAAAGGCATGAGAACCGGATGGTGGAAGAGAAAGTAATTTTGTTCCCAGAAACCGGTCCAAGGAAGATAGAGGAGCATAGCGCCCATCTCGAAACAGATGACAGCCAGCAGCACGCGAAAGATACGGTTCATGGATGCGCGGAATCCAAATTTCTGGGCACGGGGAATTTAATCACCGGCTGGGTTTCTGCAAAGCCGCGATACGTTCGGCCACATCGCGATAATCGATATTGACCGCGTAGACCTGAGAAAAACTCCTGCGCGCCGCGTCCATCTCTCCAGCCGCTTCCTGAGCCATACCCAAATCATACCGCAAGGCGAGCAAACTTTCTGAATCGATCCCGGGAGTGAGGAGCGCGCGTTCATACCAGATGGCGGCAATGGAAGCCTGACCTTTTTCCATGAAGGCTAAGCCAAGCAGGGTGCAGCATTGCATGGCGTAACGGAAAGCTTTTCCTTTGTCGCTGGCTTTGGCCACTTTTTGGAATTCGCTGATGGCTTCTTCGAGAAGTCCCATTTCACGGAACGCGATGCCGAGATTGTAGTGGGTCTCAAGATCTTCATCTTCAGCGCCCATTTCCCCGAGCTCGGCGCGAAATTGATCGAAGACTTCCTGGAGCGGCCCATCCGGGCCGGAGGCTTCCGCTTTTTTGGCTGCGGGAACGTTCGCAATTTCCGGCTCGCTATGGTGGGAACTGTTTACCGTCAACTGGTCGAGGCCGAGCTCATCAATTTCCTTGGCGAGATCCGAAAGGAATTGGTCGGAGGCGAAGACTTTTGATGCGGATGGCACTTCTGACGGTGTTTTTGAAGCAGCGGCGTGGTGCAAGGGCACAACAGGGATTTCCGGGGGGCGCTGTTCATGCGCTGGAACCAGAGGTTCAGGCTCAAGTATGAGGTCGAAGTCCTGATCCACTTCGAATTCAGATTCCGCGGCTTTCCCGACTGGGGCAGGGGAAGGCTCGACATGGGCAGGCTCGACGTGTGGATCTTCCATGGGAACATCGAGGATGTGCTCCTCCATCTCGACATTGGCTTTCGAGGCAGGGGCTTGCGAGGCGGGGGGTTGCGAAGCGGCTGAAGGAACTTGCACTTGAGGGATCGCCAATTCGACGGGAGCAGTGGAAGTGTCGGCGACTTCAGCGACCGGCTCCTCGGGTGCCGCAAACGTCCCGGAAGAAATATCGAACTCCGCATGGTCAGCGGAAGAAGCAGGAACATGTTCTTGCGCGGGTAGCGAAGCATGAGATTTTTCCGCAGCAGTTTCACCTAGATCGAATTCCGGCAACTCTGAAGACACGTCGGGAGCAGTGAAACTCGAGTGTGCAACAGGCTTAACTTCAGCCTTTACTTCGGGAACTTCGAGCTTTAAGCCGCCGGCGGTGGGCTCCTTCGCGGCGCGAACGTCTTCGGCGTGAGGAACCGCGGTCGATGGGACAAGGTCGCTGGGAACGGTTGCAACGAAGGCGGCTATTTCCTCGTCGGTGAGGCCAGCAGCGCGCTGGAAGCGACGGCGCAACTCGCCAAATCGTTCCGCGCCTCGAGAATCGCCGTGCTCGCCGTGAATCTCTTCGAGCAGCGCGGCAAGTTCGGCGGTTCTTTTGTCATCGCCAGCACCCAGAACAAAGTCGAGCAGCTTCTCGAGCGTAGGGGTGTGACGAGGAGCGCGGCGCAGAATGGCTTCGAGAAGGCTGATGGCTTTTTGCGTGAGGCCGTAACTGGCGAAGAGATCGACGTCGGTTAAGGACTGATTGATAAATTTCTGAGTGTCGTCGTCAATCGGAGATTCCGCGATTGCTCCAGCGGGTTTGGCCACCTCTTCTGAAGCTTCCGGCGCGAGATCCGGGCGAAGTTTCGCGGCAGGAGGCATGACCAACTCGGTTGGCAGATCGGGCTCGGGACGGCCGGCCTGGACTTCAGGAGCGGCAAGACCCATTTGGCGAAGCACGTCGTTTAACTTGCGCTTGGCGGAATCGCTTTCCGGTTCACGCTCGACCAGTTGCTCAAGCACCTGTTTGGCGCGATCAAACTGGCCATCTTCGGCGAGTGCTTCACCCAACCTTGCAAGGGCGTCCGGGAGGCGGAAAGAATCACTGGTGCGACCGTACATATCGACGAGCCATTCCAGTGGTTCGATACGGCCGGGCAAGCCTGCAGCAAGCTCATTCAGCACGCGACCCATTATTTCGTGCTCCCCAGAGTCGATCATGTTGGTGCGAATGTGCTCGACGATAGGTAAGGCGATTTCTCCCTGTCCGGCCTGCAAGAGAGCGCCAACGGTTTTTTCCACAGCCGAAAAATTCTTGGCGTCGGCATCGTAGATGCGAAGCGAGAGCGCGGAAGCTTCCTTCCAGCTGGAATTTTTGAGGTAAAGATCGAGAAGCAATTCAGCGGGCTCGCCGCCTTTTTCAAGGCCGGAAACTTTTTCGAGAAGTTTGGCGGCTGCGACGAAATTGCCTTGAGAAGTTTGCGCCCGAGCCTTGACGATAATGGCATCCATGTTGGCGGGATCAAGTTTCAGGGCTTTATCAGAAAGTTTTTCGCATTCGGCTTGATCGGCGCGAGCGAGGGCGCGCTGCGCCGCGGACACATAGGCCTCGATGGCTTCCTTGGGTTGGCCCATGGCCTGATACAAATCGGCGAGGCGGACCTGGATGCGCAAGTTGTCAGGCTCGGCCAGCAGCAGTTTTTTGAGCAAGGTGACGGCTTCGGCCTGACGATTACCTTTGAGATGAATTTCGGCGAGTTGCAAAAAGAGCGGACGGGCTTCGCTCATGACCCCTTGCTGCACATAGAGATCCGCCAGTTTTTCGAGGGGGCGAATTTCTTCGGGAGCGAGCTTGGCGATGCGTTTATAAACGGCGATGGCTTTGGTGAGAAATCCATCGCTGACAAAGAGTTGAGCAAGGCGTTCGAAATAATCGATAGCTTGAAAGGTTTCGCCCTGGCGAATGTAGAGTTCGCCGACGGTCATGAGGGTGACGGGGTCGCGCGGCTCGTACTTCAGGATTTGCTGGTATTCGGCAATCGCTTGAGGGACTTTGCCCTGGTTAAGCAGCTTTTGCGCGGCTTCGACGAGTTTGCTTTTGTTATAGGCCATGCGCAGGCGGGGGACTGCCTTACAAAAGGCGTCCCGGACAGTCTCCTCGGGTTCGGCGCGGCAGTGAAGCGAGCTGCGGCGCTATCTAGCTACGCTAACAGGCGAGGAAAAGGCGCGTCAACGAGCGCGGAAACGCTTGTGAGCAGGCAGTTATCCCCCGGCAAACGGGAAACGAACCGGAGAATACGGGGCGAAGGCTAAAAGATGGGGAGAGAGGTCTGCACGGCGCCGGAAGCCCAGCAACCGGCTTCGCGCACGGGCGCAAAGGAATGGCGGTGGAGGGGCGTGGGGCCATGCTGACGGAGCGCGAGGAGGTGATCGGGGGTGCCGTAACCCTTATGACGGGCAAGGCCATAGAGGGGGTAACGCGCGTCCCATTCCTCCATGCGCATGTCGCGGTGGGTTTTGGCAAGGATCGAGGCCGCGGCGATGCTGACGGAGCGGGAATCGCCCTTGATGAGAGATTTTTGCTCGAGGAAAAGATCGAGATGCAGCGCATCGATGAGCAAATAGTCCGGCAAGATGGAAAGATGCTGGACCGCGGCGGTCATGGCTTGCCTGCTGGCCTGATAAATATTCCAGGCGTCGATACGCTGGGCGTCGACTTCGACAACCGCCCAGGAAAGCGCATGTTCGCAAATGCGTGGGGCTAATTCGGCGCGGCGTTCGGGGGCAAGTTTTTTGGAATCGTCGAGGCCGACGATGCGGCGCTTGGGATTGAGGATAACGGCGGCGGCGACAACCGGGCCAAACAACGCGCCGCGGCCGGCTTCATCGACGCCAGCGATGCGAGTCCAGCCAAGCTTGCGCGCCGCTCGCTCGAAACGGGAAGAGCAGAGTCGGTACATGAGCTGGACAGGATTCTAGCATGCAGAGTTGTGGAAATTGCAGGGTGGAAAAGAAAATTGCGGGGGAAAAGTTAGGGTTGGAAAAGAAAAACGGGACGCGCGCGATTGGCGAGTCCCGTTAAACCTATTGCTATAGAGAAATTTAAGCTGAAGCTTTGGCTTCGGCGGCTTGCGGAGCGGCGGCATCTTCGCGGCTGGCACGCTTGATGCGGGCGGCCTTGCCCTTGAGATCGCGCAGATAGTAGAGACGTGCGCGGCGAACATTGCCCTTGCCAACCACGTCGATGGAGCTGATCGAGGGCGAATGCAGCGGGAAAATGCGTTCGATGCCGACGCCGAAGCTGACGCGGCGGACGGTAAAGGTGGCGCCGGAAGCGCGGCCTTTCTTGGAAATTACCACGCCTTCATAGGCTTGCAGGCGTTCTTTGACTTTTTCGCCTTCGCCTTCGAGGAGGCGGACATTCACGCGGACGGTATCGCCCGGGCCGAATTCGGGAAGATCTTTGCGCAGTTGCGCTTCGTGCAATTTACGGATGACGAGATTCATGTTCCTATTCCCTGCAGACCCACTCAGGCGGGGCCAGCACATCGGAGGCAAACACTGATTATAGCCAAAACGTCACATTTTGACTAGTGGATTCCGGCCGGCCGGCAATCCTTGGGTTCGTCCTGGCGAACTTATTTCTGCACGAACTCCAGCAACGGGAGGGGCAGCTTCCCTGGAACTCCGGCATAAATCGTTGCGTTCTTGCTCATCAGGTTCGCCGCAAAAACTTCGTTGGTCAGCGGATTCACCGCGATACGCCAAAGATATGATCCGGTTCCCGGAAAAGTTGTCGTCGAGTTGGTTGCCCCGTCGATAACCACCAGCTGGTTTCCGGTCGGATCCGCAACGTAAATCTTGTTGCGCCATTCGTCGATCACAATCTCGTTTTCGAATAGCCCCGCTGGAACGTAGGTAGTTGTTTCTGTCGCGCCGTCAACCACTGCGATGTTGCCGGGGATCTGAAAGGCCACGTAAATCTTGTTCGTGGTACTGTTCACGGCCAAGTACGACGGGCGGAAACCCACCGGGATGCTCTCGGTCGCGTTGGTCTGTCCCGTGATTTCCGTGATGTCGCTCCCTAGCGTGTTGGCCACGTAAACCCTGTTACGATTCACGTCCATGGCCAGCGCCGTCGGATACAGCCCTACGGGAACATTGGTCACGGTGTCGTTGCTTCCATTAATCACAGAGACGTCGTTGCTGCCCGAGTTCGCGACGTAAATCCGGTTCGTCGCCCAGTTTACCGCCATCGCACTGGGGTGAGTCCCCACCTTGATGTTTTTGACGGTCTTCTTATTCGCGTCAAATATCGTGGCCATGTTCGCGTCGAAATCCGCGACGTACAACTTGTTGGTCATCAGATTGATCGCCAGGGCATAAGGGTGAAGCGCGGTCGGCACAAACGAAACCGCGTGGGTAACTCCGTCCACCACGGCGATATTGTTGCTGACCACATTGGTCACGTAAATCGTGTTGGTGATTGGGTTCACAACGACTTGCGCGCTCGCCACGTCTGTTGTGGACTGCAACGGAATGGTGGTGTTCTGAAACGTCCGTCCATCAATCTCGGTCAGAATTCCTAACCCGCCCACCACGTAGATCTTGTTCGTCGCTGCGTTGAAGGCAATGGCCATGGCATTTCGCCCTATCGGCACGGTTGCCAGCGGCTCCTGCGCGTGCATTGCAGAAGCGCAGCAGAGTACAGCACAAAATGTAATCGCAGAGATGTGCCAACGCTTCATGAGTTCAGCCTCCAAGGGTCGTTCAGGATTTAGACCGGTTGCGCAGTGAAGACACAGTACATTACTTGAGGCGGTTGTGCGTGGAGGAAACAAAGAACAGGCGCCTAATGTCAACCTGTCAAAATCAATGCGCAGAATTCGCGAGGAGGTCCGGGCGGTTGCGGAGAGTTTTTTCGAGGGCGGCGGCTTGTCGCCATTTGGCGACTTCGGCGTGATTGCCGCCGATGAGAACTTCGGGGACTTTCCAGCCGCGGAAGTCGGCGGGGCGCGTGTAGTGGGGGAAATCGAGAAGAATGGGGCGCGTATTCCGCGATCCTTGATCCGTAAAAACGTCGGTGGACGGAGCGTCTGTGGCCGCGAAGGATTCGTTTTGGGAGGAGGCTTCATTGCCGAGGGCGCCGGGGAGGAGACGGGTGACGGCGTCGAGCACGATGGCCGCGGGGAGTTCGCCGCCGCTCAAGATGTAGTCACCGATGGAGATTTCGTCGGTAGCAAGATGTTCGGTGACGCGTTCGTCCACGCCTTCGTAGCGGCCACAGATGAAGACGATGCGATCGAGTTGGGCAAAGCGGCGGGCGGTTTCCTGGGTGAAAGGCTTTCCGGCGGCGGAGAGAAGAACGATAGCGGTTTTCATATCCAGTGGAGTTTGCTGCGAGGCATCGCCCATGCTGCGCTCCAGCACAAATTCAACGGCTTCAAATAATGGCTCGGGCTTGAGGAGCATGCCCTCGCCACCGCCGAAGGGGCGGTCATCAACGGTGCGGTGCTTGTCTTTGGTGAATTCGCGTAAATCCTGGATGTGGATTTGCACCAGGCCGGCTTCTTTGGCGCGGCGAACGATGCCGTGATCGAGCGGGCCGGTGAAGAATTCGGGAAAGATGGTGATTAGATCGAAGCGCATGGTCTTTTCGGTGCCGCAGATATTATGCACTGAATGGAAACGACAAGAGAGTTAGCGCGATGGATCGCGATTGAGATCGCGGAGGCCGTCGGGAAGAATGACCTCGACGCGGCGCGCGGCGGTGTCGATGAGCGTGCAAATATCGACAGCGAGTGGGATGAGAAGTTCGCCGGAGGGAGAATCGACGACGAGCATGGGCGTGCCGGAGACGCCTTCGCCGGGAATTTCGACGTCGCGAATGACGCCGAGCAGGTTTGGGGCGGAGTCTGCAGAGCATGCGGGTGAAGCGAGAGTGGAGGATTGCGCGGGAACTTCGAAAACGCTGCAACCTTTGAGGTCCTCAATGAAATAAACATTTTCAGGAAGTTTTACGCGCTGATCGAAGGGAATCTGCACATCGAGTCCACGGAATTTTTCCGCGTCGTTGATGGAATCGCAACCGGCAAAATGAAAGACGGCCTGGCCTTTATGGTTTTGGCTGAGCCAGCAGCGCTTGACGACAGCGGGGCGCGGCTGGCCTTTTCCGTCGGAGAGGTGCACTTCGCGCAGTTTAGTGAGCCGCTCGGGGAAATCGGTGAGGACCAATGCGGCAAGCTCACCTTTATTCCCTCGGGGACGAAGGAGGCGTGCAAGGGTAATCCATTGGGGGGCGGGACTGGTCATGTGCGGGAGAATTTTTTGAAGGAAGGGGCTATCCTTCCATAATTTCCAGGGTGTAGCGCTTATGACTTTTCATGCCGCCGGCTGCGACCAGGGAACGAATCGCCTTCGCGGTGCGACCTTGCCGGCCGATGATTTTTCCCAAGTCTTCAGGGCGAACATGGAGTTCGAGGACGGTTACTTGCGCGCCGGAAACAACATTTACGCGCACGTCGTCAGGGTGGTCAACGAGAGCAGTGGCGATGGCTTCCACCAATTCTTTCATCGGAACCCTCCTGAGGAGCGCTTCGTCGCGGGGAAATCAACCATTCGAGCTCGCCGCCGAGGCGCGCGGCGACGACTTTGTTAAGCGATCTTTTGCAGTTTGATGAAGCTGCGAACGGTGTCGCTGGGACGCGCGCCGACTCCGAGCCAATATTTGATGCGATCGGCATTAAGCTTAATTTCCGCGGGCTTCTTGAGCGGATCGTATGTGCCAACAAGCTCGCGAACGCGGCCATCACGGGGCCGGGTTCTTTCAATGACTACCACCCGGTAAAAGGGTTGTTTCTTTTTGCCAATCCTTGCAAGGCGAATCGTCAACACTAAGTCAGTCCTCCTGAACCAGTTATTGTAGCCTGCTAAGGCGGTATGCGGCAACGAAAGTCTGGGCTGAACAGAGAAGAACAAGAAAAGACTGGGAAGGCGGCAAGCGGGCGGTCAATGGACAACGGCGCCAGCCAAGCCAAACTGCAATAATTCGGCAAATTGCGACGCTGGGATGGCAGGACTAAAAAGATACCCCTGGCCTTCGGCGCAGTGCAGATTCTGAAGAAATGCGAGTTGCGCTTGCGTTTCGATGCCTTCGGCAATCACGCGTTGTTTAAGGTTTTTGCCCATGTCGATTATGGCGCTGACAATTGCCAACTTATTCGAGCCTCCGGAAACCTGATTAATGAAGGACTGATCGATTTTGAGCACGTCTATGGGGAACTGCTGGAGATAGCTCAGGCTGGAGTAGCCAGTGCCGAAGTCGTCTACGGCCAGTCCTACGCCCAGGGTCTTAAGGTCCCGAAGAACACAAATGGTGGATTCCGCATCCTCCATAAGAACGCCTTCGGTGAGTTCCAAGTCGAGATAGTGGGCTTCCAAGCCTGTTTCCGCAAGTATGGTTCGAACACATTCCACAAAATCTTTGTGCCGAAATTCGACGGCGGAGACATTGATAGAGAGGTGTTTAAACGATAAGCCAGCGTCCAGCCACGCGCGTCCCTGGCGGCAGGCTTCACGCAAAACCCACTGGCCAATGGGAATAATCAAGCCGGAGTCTTCGGCGATAGGGACAAACTGGGAAGGGGGAACGAGACCGCGATAGGGGTGTTGCCAGCGGATGAGAGCTTCGACCCCGGTAATTTCACGAGTGCGAAGATCCACCTTGGGCTGGTAATGAAGCAAGAATTCTTTTCGCTCGAGCGCGCCGCGCAAGGAACTTTCCAAGGACTGCCGTTCCACGGCCTTTTGGTTCATGCCAGATTTAAAGAATTGGAAATTGTTGCGACCGCTTTCCTTGGCGTGGTACATCGCGGTATCCGCGTTTTTAATCAGAGTTTCGGCATCTTCCCCGTCTTGCGGATAAATGCTGATACCTATGCTGCCAGCAATGTGCAGATCGTGACCGTCAACGGTATGAGACGCGGCCAACAACTGGAGTATTTTTTTGGCGCTGGTGCCGGCATCCTCGGGCTGAGTGATCTCCGATAGAAGAATTACAAACTCGTCGCCCCCCTGGCGGCTGACGGTATCGGACCCGCGGACTCCGGCGAGTATGCGCTTGGAGACGGATTGCAGCAATTGGTCACCGACGGCGTGTCCGAGAGAGTCGTTGATATATTTAAAGCGGTCCAAATCCAAAAAAAGCACGGCGATACAACGGTGCTGACGACTGGCGAGCGAGATGGCTTGGGTAATACGGTCGTTGAGCAGCATACGGTTCGGCAAATTGGTGACGACGTCGTGCTGGGCGGAGTGGGACATCCGCTGTGAAATGGCTCGGGCGGCGCTCACATCGTGAAAAACAATGACCGCGCCGATTACCCGGCCGGAACGATCGTGGATGGGAGCGGCGGAATCTTCGATGGCGGATTCGAATCCATCACGGCGGATGAGGACACAATTGACGGTCAGCCCGACGGTGCGGTTCTGCTCGACAGCCATTTCCATGGGGTCGCGCGCGGTTTTGCGAGTTGGTCCGTCAATAATGCGGAACACGTCGGCTAAAGGCTTGCCAATGGCTTCCTGGCGTGGCCACCCGGTCATGGCCTCAGCGACGAGATTCAAATAGGTAATGTTGCCGGAAATATCGGTGGAGAGAACGGCATCGCCTATGGAATTGAGGGTAACCACGGCGCGTTCTTTTTCGACGTATAAGTCGTCCTCGACGGCTTTGCGGTGAATTGCGTTACGCAGCGCGCGCGGAAGTGAGTAGCTATCGAGGTGATCCGGCAACAGGTAGTCGTGCGCGCCTCGCTCCACGGCTTGTTTTGAGAGATCTTCGCGCGGGCCGCCTCCGACAATGAGAATCGGAATATCCGGAGCGGCGGCGAATACTCTATCAAAAGTTTCCAATCCGTTGCTGTCGGAGAGAGAAAGGTTGAGGAGGACAGCCGCGAATGGTTCGGACTTCAAAAGCGCCAAACCATCGGAGAGTTTGCTTATACATTCCACATCGAATGAGCCAGAGCCTCCCAGTGCTGAGCGAACCTGACCGGCGGCAGCTGTATCGCTTTCCAGCAGCAAAATTTTTGAAAGTTCAGTGGTTGTGACCATACGTATACCTACTCCCTAATTAGACATGGCTTGTAATCGATTGACTGTTCTTTATGAAACAAGTCCAAATACTAGTATTTACTTTCCGGGCACACTGAAGATGACAGCCAAAAATTCCGGTTTGAAAGACTTGGCGAGAATTCACCTTTGATTGACCACCTTCGGCTCGACATCGAACCATTCCTGCAACGCCGGGACGCCGCGAAACGTCTTTGAATTCACTTTTCCCGGAGAAATCATCCAATAGACAGTGACGCTATTGGTGAGGCTGTCGATACACATCCGCTGGTGCATTTCCCTTGCCGCATCCGGTGTGCTTTTCCTGAGCCAGAGGACAGTGCCTTCAGCGGTTTCGTTTATCTCGACGAATCCCACATTGCGAGCGGCGGTTTGAAATGCTTGTAGTTTCACCATGACGATTCCATTTGCTTCATAGCGATCTCTCAGGCAGCCGATTGGGTTTCCCAATGGAAGAACTGAACTCCAACTCCCAAGACACCACCGGGTAAATTCCCTTGTTGAACGTGCGTGATACGGCCGCCGTACACTCTTTCAGAGGGAAGTTTTCCAGAGACCCGCCTGGGCATACGAAAAAGAAGTTGAACAGGCAGACCAACGGACACGGAGTGGGGAGTCATAAAGTATATTCCGCCCGAGCTTACGTTGACGGATTCCGCGGAATGTCCGCTGGATATCGGGGTATCTGTGGAACAAAATACCAGCGGGATTTTGAGGTCGTATCTAACACTGTTGCGCCGATCACGATAAGTTTGAGACATGGTTATCCGGGATTCAATTGGCCCGCAATCAGGCGGCATGATTTTGAAATCCACAAGAGACAGGATGGGACTTGGCAGTATTTATGGACTATATAATATTGAACATTAGTACTAATCCAGTACTAAAGTACCGCACGTACTGCGAGTATGATCAAATGACCCAAAACGGAACAAGGTGGTTTTTGCAATTAAGAACGAAACGTTTAACGAGGTTTTAGATTTAGCAGGAAGAATGCTGTGCGACTAATTCTGGCGGGTTAGGATAAACCGCCGAGTTTGCCAAGCCCTTTCATTTTGCCGCATGGCTATTTGCCAATCCCCTTCACGGGCAAGTTCGGGAAGCAGAAATTTCAAAGCAACACGGCGTCCGAGGGTGATGTCCTCGGCTTCGTAAACCAGACCCATACCGCCCCCACCGATCTTGCTGACGATGCGGTAGTGCGAAATAGTTTGACCAATCATGGGTTTGTGCAGAAATACTCCAATTCAACCGCCATTACGTCACTGCGGGCAGAGCAGCAATCGTAGGATAGCAGGCGCGATGCGTCAACGCGTCGCTTGGGGCATGCATAATCATGATATTGGCTGCGGCGAACGCGACGGATTTGGCGCGATTGGAAAACGGAATGGGTGACGCGGCGAAGGTCAGAGAGGCTTTTCGCAATTGTCGCGAATCCACGTTGCAAATTCCTCTTCGGATAGATGGCCCGCCGCCACGCGTAACATGACCTGAGTAGCTTCAACCGGTGTTGCAACCAGCTTGTATCCGTTGATAAGAAGAAAAAGTCCCACGGCCTGAAAACCAGTGCGCTTGTTGCCGTCGTGGAACGCATGATTGCTGGTTTGACCAAAACCATAGGCTGCAGCGAGTGAAGCGATGTCTGACTCTGGTTCGTAAAGAAAACGATTTCGGGGACGAGCAAGCGCAGATTCCAATAAATTCTCATCCCGGATTCCGTCGAGCCCGCCGAATTGAGCCAGAGACTCTGTATGCAAATACAGAAGAGCCTGGCGGCTGATCCAGCGGGGCTCCTTCATTTCGCAAGTTCCCGGAAGGCGTCGCGATACTCGTTCATGAACTCACGGCCAAGCTTGACTTGTTCTTCGACTTCCGGATCGAAGGGAGTCAAAAGATAGCCTGCCGGGGTTTCCACGGCAAAAAGAACATCGTCTTTTTTGACTCTGAGCCGCTGGAGAAATTCCTTCGGGAGGACGACACCGGTGGAAGTGCCGACCGCTCTAAGCTTGAGTTTCATAGAACCTCCAATACCCATACCTATTATAATAGATCAACGGCTTTGAGGGTAGCGAAGGTCTAAAAACCTGTGGTCGCAGATGTACACACCGAGCCGAGTACTTTCTTACGATGCTTTAGGATAAACCGCCGAGTTTGCCAAGGCCTTTCATTTTGCCGCGCATGGCCATGGCGCCGTATTGCTTCATCATTTGGCGCATTTGCATGTATTGCTTGATGACCTGATTGACGTCTTGCACCGTGGTGCCGCTTCCGGCGGCGATGCGCTTGCGGCGTTTGCCGTCGATGACGTTGTGATCGCGGCGCTCCTGATTGGTCATGGAATTAATGATGGCTTCCACCTGTTTTAATTTGCCTTCGTCAACCTTGGCGTCTTTCGGCAGATTGGCGAGCGGGCCCATTTTGGGGAGCATATCCACGAGTTGTTCGAGCGGCCCCATTTTGCGCAACTGTTTGAGCTGATCGCGAAAATCTTCGAGCGAGAAACCTTCCTTGCGAAGCTTGCGCTCGAGTTCGGCGGCAGCTTTTTTGTCGACGGATTGCTCGGCGCGCTCGATGAGCGACATGATGTCGCCCATGCCGAGCACGCGGGAAACGATACGGTCGGGATAAAAGCCTTCGAGGGCGTCGTACTTTTCACCGAGGCCGACGAATTTTACGGGCGCGCCGGTAACTTTGCCGATGGAAAGCGCGGCACCGCCACGAGCGTCACCATCAAGCTTGGTGAGCACCACTCCCGTAATGCCGAGGCGTTTGTGAAATTCGCTGGCGGAGCGCACGGCGTCCTGGCCGATCATGGCGTCGGCGACGAAAAGAATCTCGCTGGGCTGGAGTTCGCGCTTGAGAGCGCTCAATTCTTCCATGAGGGTGTCGTCGATGTGCAAGCGGCCGGCGGTATCCACGAGAATAACGTCACTGGCGGAGAGTTTGGCTTCCTTGATGGCGCCACGAATAATTTCCAGCGGCTTGTCGGTTCCGGTGCCGGGCCAGATCGGGGTGCCAACTGCTTTGGCGACTTGCGCGAGTTGCTCACGAGCGGCGGGACGATAGACGTCAGTAGAAACCACGAGCGGGCGATGCCCCTGCTTGGTGAGCCACTTGGCAAGTTTTCCGGTCGTGGTAGTTTTGCCGGAACCTTGCAGGCCGACCATCATCCATACGGATGGCGGGCGCGAGGCGAAAAGAGGCTTGGCGTGTTTGCCAAGCATGAGAGTGAGCTCGTCGCGAACGGTTTTGACCACTTGCTGGTCCGGCGCGAGCTGCAACATGACTTCAGCGCCAATGGATTTTTTGCGAATATTGGCGAGGAGCTCATCGGCTACGCCGACGTTGACGTCGCCTTCGAGCAGTGCTTCGCGAATTTCCGCGAGCGCGATGTCGAGATGCTCTTCGGTGAGCTTGCCCTGGCCACGAAGATTTTTGAAGGTGCGCTGTAATTTCTCTGTAAGGTTTTCAAACATAGAAAAAATGTGTTGTCTTCCAAATATAGTTTAGGGCGGCGTGGGAATGCGGTCAAACGCGCGCTGCGCGTCGATGGTTAGGACAGCGGTGGAAAAGAATTTAGCGCAAGCGCGCGTCAAACCAGGCGGCGGTACGTTGGATGCGATCGCGCTGGTGGGCCGGCTTTACGAAATGATGGCCTTCGTGTTCGTAAACCACGAGCTGAGTTTCTACTCCCAGAGTTTTCAGGGCGTGCCAGAACTCGTAGGATTGCGGCGTGGGGCACTCGCCGTCGCTGTCGCCGACGAGAATGAGCGTGGGCGTTTTTACTTTTTTTATGTAGGTAATCGGAGAGCTTTTGGCGTAAATTTCGGGATCGTCGTAGACCGACTTGCCGAAAAATGGAACCATCCACTGGTCGATCTTGTTTTCCCCGTAATAGCTCAACAAGTTCGCGATACCGGCTCCGGCGACAGCAGCCTTGAAGCGATTCGTTTGCGTGACGCCCCACATGGTCATGTAGCCGCCGTAGCTCCAGCCAGTGAGGCCGAGCCGGTTGGCATCGATGGGAGCTTGACGAAGAACTTCGTCAACGCCGGACATGACGTCGCGAAAATCACCGTAGCCAAAATCTTTTACATTGGCGCGCGTGAACGCCTCGCCTTGGCCGAAGCTGCCGCGGGGATTCGGGAAAAATACAAAGTAGCCCGCGGCGGGCAGCGCCATCTGGTAATGAGAAGGCGTGGGCCACGCGGGCTGCTCCGCCGCGCTGGGTCCACCGTGTACGCTGACGATCAGCGGATATTTTTTTGCGGGATCGAAGTCACGGGGATAGACGAGCCAGCCTTGCACCTCGTTGCCATCTGATTTCCAGCGGATATTTTTCGCTTCGCCCCACGCGGGCTTGAGAGCGTCGTTGCGATGAGTAATTTGTTTCCATTTGCCGATGGCGCCGGCCCAGACTTCCGGAGCGTTCTTGAAAGAATTGCGCACGACCGCGGAATTTCTTGCTTCGCGCGAAAGAGACAGACCAGTGCCCCAGAGTCCGGCGGTAAGATCTTCGCTGCCACGAAATAATTCTTCAAGTTTTCCGCCTGCGGGAGAAACGGAAAAGAAGCCGGCGTCTCCTTCAACGAAAGCGCCGAAGACAATATTTCCTTCGGAAGACCATGCCAGCCAGGAAGCGGAAGCTTTCATTTCGGGCGTAACGTTTTTAGGTGATCCACCGGCGGCGGGGATGACGTGGATATCGCCGCCGACGGAGTCTTCATCGCTCATGAGACCTTCGACGAACGCGATGCCCTGGCCATCGGGCGACCACGCGGGGCGAGCGATTTGCAATTTAGGCTTGTAGATGGACTTCATCAAACCGGTGGCGGCGTCCAGCGTAGAAAGTTCAGCGATCCACCAATTGTTGTCGCCGTTGCCAAGAGCAGCGGTTACCACGAAGTGCAATCCGTCTGGTGACCAGTCGTATTCGTAGATGTAGGTATCGGCGGGCGAGATTTGGCGCAATTTGCCGGTGGCGACATCGATGACGGCGAGGCGCTGCTCGAAAAAGGCGTCTTTGATTTCGCCGGTTTCGGGAGTTTCGGCGACTAGCGGGCCCGCGAGTCTTGTAGCGTTTTCCGTAAAGAGAATGGCGATGGTTTTGCTATCCGGCGACCATTGCGGGGTGGCCAGCAGACCTTTTACATTGGTAAGTTTTTTCGCGGCGCCGGCATTTATATTAATGATGTAAAGCTGCAACTGACCGGACTTAGCCGCGTCAGAAAGAAAAGCAAGCCGCTTGCTGTCGGGTGACCAGGCGACGCTCGCTTCAGCGTGCGCCGAGACGCCAGTGGTTGCGCTAATTTTTTTTGGAGCGGAGTTGCCGTCCGCGCTGGCAAGATAGATAGCGGTATTGCCGTCGGGCGCGCCGTCTTTGCCCAGGAGCGTTTCTACCCAGGACACGAGTTTTCCATCAGGAGAGATTGCGGCCTGTTCGAAGCGGTGCGCGGTAAAAATGGCTTTCATGGCATCGCCGAGCGGTTCGGCGGGTTTGGGTTTCTCCACGGCCTTTAGGCGGGCTTCCACTGTTTTTTTAGATTTAGATGATTGCTGGGCGTGCAACGCAGTGGCGGCAAAAAATAGTGCAACGCAGGCGCAGACGATTCGTACGCGTGAATAATTTTTCAATGGAGAACCTCCATCAATGCCGTATGCGGAAGCATACCCTAACTTAACTGCAAATCATTCCTTGCTAGCAAGGTTGCTGAGGATGGTTTTTGTGCTGGCTCTTTTTGCGCCGGGGGCGCACGCGCAAACGGCTTTCACACGCAATGAGATCAGCGCGCAATTCACTACTATCCGGTTTTTGGACGCAACGGCGAAGCGCTATTTTTTCGGAGTGGGTGGCCGCTACGATTTCAACTTCAATCGACGGCTGGCGTTTGAAACGCAAGTGGATTTCTTTCCCGCGGAAGCATATCCCATTTACCAGCGGCAAGGTGGAAAGGTGGTACACGTTTTAACGGGCGTACGAGTAAAGGCGGTGCAATCGCGCCACTTCGCGGTTTACGGCGTGGTGCGGCCGAGTTTACTGGTGTTCACAAATGTTCCGCAATTCAGCGGGCCGCCGGGAATCTTGCCGGGCGTCAAAGCAAAATGGCAAACGCAATTTGCGCTGAACCTGGGTGGTGGAGTGGAGTATTACCCGACGCCGCGACTGATCACGCGATTTGAAATCAGCGCAGATCCCACGCGATTTGCAAACACGCTGCAAACGGTTACACCTTGTGCGCAGTGCACACCGGTTACGGTTCCATATACGGGAGGGATTGGCGATACCTGGCGCATGAGCGTTGGCGTTGGGTACCGTGTAGGGCGTTTGCGCGAAAACATTCCTGAGAAGCCGGTCTCGGGCAAGTTGGAGTTTGGGCCGCAATTCACGGTAATGATTTTGCAGCGGCAAACTTTCGTTGACGGCGTGCGCAGCGAGCCCGGCGTGGGCGGTTTTGCGTCTTACCGCATATTTCGTTTTCTTTACGCGGACACATCGCTTGCGTATTTTTTGCGCGACACAAAATCTACCGGCCCGCAGGACGGCGGCCGAATTTTTCAGGGATTTTTGGGCGTTAAAGGTGGAATTCGCAGGGATCACTTTGGATTATTCGCGAAACTGCGGCCCGGTTTTCAGAATTTTCCTCACACGCTGTCAGGGTTACACGCCGCGGCGGGCTCTCCACAAATTTATGTTCCCGAGTACGGAAACGTTACCGCTTTTGCCCTGGATTTGGGCGGTGTGATCGAATTTTATTTGCCCGGTCGGTCGTTGCTGCGTTTCGATGCTGGCGATTCGCATCCTTATTATCCGGATGTAAAACTGAAACTACCGGGTGGCGGCTCCCTTTTTTATCCCGGTGGCGCGCAACGGCACGCCATTCAATTAACGGTCGGCTACGGCTGGCGTTTTTGATGCGTAGGAGCCGTACGCTGGCGCAAAATTGCATGGTCGACTCTGCGCGTTAACCAGGCACTTGCCGCTGCATCTAAGGTATCGACATTCAATACCAAGCCAGGCGGTACGCTCTTGAAAATTGACGACACGTCCGAGCAACTGAAGCAGCTCGTACAAATTGGAAAGACCAGAGACTGCTATTGGGCTTTGAGAAATCGTTTTAAGGCTGAATTGTTCAAGCCCGATATGTGTCCTCAGTGAGATTATGCACACGCATTCGGAATTGGCAGCGATGAAGGAAGGCGAACAATCTCTCGGTGCGAGCTGGTGGAAGGCGCCGGCGCGGCAGTGGAGCGTTCTGTTGCGAGATCGCGAGGAACAGGTATTTCTGGTGCTTACGCTGCTGATTGGCGCGCTGGTGGGCTTAACCGTTGTTGCGTTCATTCTTCTGACGGAGCGATTCGGCGCCAGGCTTTACCCCATTGGCGGCTCCGCTTGGCGAAGGCTTTTGGCACCGGTAGCAGGCTCGCTGGCGATGGGATTTTTGCTTTACCGTTTTTTCCCGGATGCGCGTGGGAGCGGAGTTCCCCAAACGAAAGCAGCTTTATTTGCGAGAGGCGGCCGAATTTCGCTAAGCACGGTATTGGGAAAATTTTTCTGTACCTCAGCAACTTTGGCGTGCGGAATTCCGCTTGGACGAGAAGGCCCGGCGGTTCAAGTAGGAGCCGGAATTGCTTCGGTGCTGGGGCGGAAACTTGGTCTTCGGCCCGAGAAAGTAAAAGCACTGATCCCCGTCGGAGCAGCAGCTGCGGTTGCTGCCGCGTTCAATACACCTTTGGCAGCGGTGTTGTTCGCTTTGGAAGAGGTCGTGGGCGATTTACATGCGCCGGTTTTGGGTTCGGTAGTGCTGGCGTCAGCAACGTCTTGGGCAATTCTTCGATTGCTGCTGGGAAATGATCCGCTTTTTCAGGTGCCGCAGTATCAACTTGTTCATCCGGGAGAATTGGGGATGTACGCGGTGCTCGGAGTTGCCGGCGGCTTTGTGTCGGTGGCGTTTACGAAACTGCTGCTGTGGATGAGGGCGCGTTTTCTGAAGTTTCCGCGCGGAACGAAGTGGCTGCAGCCGGTGGCGGGCGGGTTGGTGGTGGGAGTGATGGGTTATTTTGTGCCGGAAGTTTTGGGGGTGGGCTACAAACACGTGGGTGCGGTATTGAACGGTGGAATGGCGCTGAAGTTGATGTGCTTGCTTCTGGTGCTAAAACTTTTTGCCGTAGCGACGAGTTACGCTTCCGGAAATGCCGGGGGTATTTTTGGGCCCAGCTTATTTCTGGGAGCGATGCTGGGGGGAATTGTCGGAACAGCTGCGCAACACCTCTTGCCAGGATATGCCGCTTCGCCGGGAGCGTACGCGTTGGTAGGAATGGGCACAGCGTTCGCGGGGGTCATCCGCGCGCCGATGACTTCGGTGGTGATGATTTTTGAGATCACCAGGGATTATGCGGTGATTGTGCCGCTGATGATTTCAAACCTGGTGAGCTTTTTCATCTCCGCAAGATTTCAGAAGCAGCCGATCTACGAAGTGCTGGCGCACCAGGACGGCATTCATTTGCCGACGGCGGAAGCGCAGCGCGGAGGACAGCGCAGGGTGGCTCAAGCGATGCGGGATGCCAGCGAAGCGTGGAGTGCGGAGCTGACGGTTCAGGAAGCCTTGGAAAAGGCGCGCGCCAGCGAATTTCATGCCTGGCCCGTCAGCGATACGCGAGGAGTGATCGGCGTCGTCAGCCTTCAGCGGCTGCGACAGGCGGACGCCGATGGCGATGCAAGCAAACGGCTGAGTGAACTCGAGAGTGGGCCGGACTTTCCTCATGTACATCAGGACCAGTCGCTCAACGTAGCGCTGGATCGGATGGGCGCGAGCCATCTGGATTTATTGCCGGTGGTGAATCGCGCCAACGTGCATCAACTGGAAGGTGTTGTGACTTTACAAGATGTTTTGGATTCTTACGGTGTGGGTACCGGGCGATGAGTGGGTATTTGCGATTGGTTTCAAAGCCGGGACAAAGCAAAATCAAGGGGACTCAGCCCACTATTGCGTGCGCTATCTTTTGCCAGAAAGGCAGTTGGTGGACGACGGTATAGGTGACGACAATCTGGCCAGCGATGAATAGAGGAAGCACGTAGAGATATACCTGGTGAACACGCCTATTCACGATCAAGTCGCGTATGACACCAAGAACGATCAGCAGGTCAACTCCGGCATAAAAATACTCCACAGGCAACAAGCGGCCAAACGACGCCGCAGTCAAAGAACAAGTCGCGACCAGCATCAGGCGACGATGATACTCAGGCTTCTTCCGCCACAAGATGGCCAGCGCGAGGGTCGTTCCAAAGCACACCATGTCAAATAGCGGAACCAGGAGAAAGCTCTCTGAGGGGCCCTGGTGCAACGTAGATACGTTGAACCGTCCCATGATGATTGCCGTGAAAACGCCCAGCACTACCATTGCGCTACCCATTGCGGCGCCGAACCATCCGAGCCGTCGATGCACGAGGACGTTCCGCGTTCTGATCAAAGACGTTTGCAAGATAAAGAAAACCAGCCATCCCGTGAATACAGTCGCATGAACATAGAGCAGAAATGGTCGTGGCAATGCCGGATGGATCAGGTTCGGCCCGACGGTAAAGCTGAAACCGTACGCCACAACTACGGCAATCAGCAGAGACATGAAGAAATAGAAGTACTGATTGAGCAGAATGCTGGGCTTCGTTTTTACAACAATGCCTTGACTGAACTCCGAATTGGACAAGGTCGCCATGATTTTTCGTGTTGTACGGACAGGCTTGTGTGGCGGGATAGTACTACATCACCATCTTCAATTCCACACTCTGTAAGCTCGCTCTCGCGTTTTCTTGACCGTGCACGCGGGGGTCGACTACACTAGGAAATTCAAATAGAGCCGATGAAACGGCTTGTGGGCAGAAGTTTTGCCACACTACAGGGGGATTGCTTTGCCAAAGCGTACATACCAACCGCGCAAACGCCGCCGCGCGAAGACGCACGGATTCCGCGTGCGCATGAAGACCAAAGGCGGCCGCAAGGTCCTGGCCGCGCGCCGTAAGAAGGGACGTCATCGCCTCACCCCCGAATGAAACAGCGGCTTTTCCGCGCGAAGCCCGGTTGGTGCAACGCGGATGCTTTGACGCCGTTTATCGCAGCGGCAAGCGCCGCTCGGCCTCTCACTTCACTGTTTTCTTTCGCGCCAACGAACTGCCGCAAAGCCGATTCGGCTTCAGCATCAAGAAAGCGGCCGGGGGCGCGGTAGTGCGCAATCGCATACGACGCCGGATGCGGGAGATCGTGCGTTGTCACCGCCAGGAGATACCGCCGGGATGGGACATAGTGATACATCCGAAGAGCGGCGTGGCAAAAGCGGAGTTTGCGTCGCTGACCGCGGAGCTTTTGCGATTGCTGAAAAGCGTGAACTAGACGTGGAAAAATTTTCTCAACAAAAATTTGCGGCACCCTTGGAACAGACGCACGTTTCAGCGCGACAGATTCCGGCAAAACGGGCCGCGCCGGTAAGAGCTGCGCTGTTTGCGCTGCGCGTTTACAAATCTTATTTTTCGCTGCTGTTTGCGGGAAGTTGCCGCTTTGAGCCGACATGTTCGCGCTACGCGTATGAAGCCATTGAACGATTCGGCGTGAAGCGTGGTTGCTGGCTGGCGATGAAACGTTTGCTGCGTTGCCAGCCGTTGTCAGGCAAATTCGGGTACGACCCTATTCCGGAGACTTGGGAAGATATGCACTCTACAAAGTTTGTGGCAGGGAGCTCGCAGGAGCAAATACACGGTTGCGAGCCCGGGGCGCGTTCATGAGCGGTCCGCAACAGATAGCGCCGCTCGGACCTAAAGATAAATTTTCCCCGGAGATGAGAATTCTGGTGGCTTCGCTTCTGTCCATGGGCGTGATTCTGCTTTGGGCAAAATTTTTCGGACCGAAGCCGCCGGCTACGCTGCCAAATCAAGCGCCTGCGGCACAAACTGCGCCGGCCACTCCAGGCCCGGCCTATCAACCAAACTCAGCAACACCGTCTGCAACATCGCAAGCGGGGCTAACGGCTAGCGCGGCTGCAAATTCCGCGATTGCACAAAAAGCGGATTCACAGGAACGCACCATTGTGATCGAAAACGATCTGTACCGCGTGGAGATTTCGAACCGCGGCGCGGTGGTGAAAAGTTGGCAGCTCAAGAAGTATTTGGATGATTCCAAGCCGCAGCGGGTGCTTGACGTGGTTCATCCGGAAACATCCAAGCAAACCGGAGGATGGCCTTTCTCGCTGACGATCGACGATCCGCAGATGGAAGCGGCAGCGAACAGCGCGCTTTATCAAATATCGTCATCCGCCGAGAAAATGACGCTGAGCGCTCCAGCGGATGCGGAATTTTCCTGGAGTGACGGGCGCCTGGAAATAACCAAGCATTTTTATTTTGATCACACCTACGTGGTGCGCGTGGAAACTTCGGTAAAGTACAACGGCGCGCCGGTAACCGCAGGACTGGCTTGGCGGGGCGGCTTCGGCGATTTGACGGTGACGAATCCCGTTCCCGTCGAGACGGTTACAACGTATTACAGCGAAAATGGAAAACTTGAGACTTTCGCTTACAAGAAACTCGACGGTCCGGAAAAATGGGGAGCCACCTGGCATGGCGGGATAGATTTCGCGGGCATTGCGGATCGGTACTTCACCGCTGCATTTCTGCCGGCCAATGGTTCCGCCACGGGCACGCTTCAAACCCGCTACTGGCGCGTGTTTCACGCCGTTCAAGCGGACGGCAAAGAAACCTCGGAGGCGGTGCCGGAAGTAGCCACCGCGTCCAGGTCGCAGCAGCCGCAAATCCTGCGCGTTTACGTTGGTCCAAAAGATTACGACGATTTGAAAAAAATGAATCCGCCGCTGCACGCGCTGGTGCAATTCGGCTGGATGGAATTTATCGCCGATCCGCTATTTCATTTGCTTAAATGGCTGCACACTTACATTCCGAACTGGGGATGGACCATCGTGGTGCTCACGCTGGTCATAAATATGCTGCTATTCCCGCTGCGCATCACCAGCTACAAAACAACGCTGAAAATGCAGCGCGTTGCTCCGGAAGTCAAAGCGATTCAGGATCGCTACAAAAAATACAAAATGAACGATCCGCGCAAAGCGGAAATGAACAAGGAAGTAATGGCGGTATACAGCCGCGAAGGCATCAATCCGCTGGGAAGCTGCTTTCAAATGTTTTTGCAGATGCCCATCTGGTTTGGTTTGAACACCGCGTTGCGTTACGCGATTGAACTGCGTCATGCGCGGTGGATGTGGATCACCGATCTTTCCGCGAAGGATCCCTACTACATTTTGCCGGTCGTGGTGGGCGTCACCATGTATCTCGTCTCGAAAATGACGCCGATGACTTCCACGGATCCGCAGCAGCAGCAAATGATGAAGCTCATGCCGATTTCGTTTGCGGTGATGTTCGTGGTTTTCCCATTTTCCAGCGGGCTGGCATTATACATTCTTACCAGCAGTTTGGTAGGCATCGGGCAGCAGTGGTATTTAAATCGCGCTCATCCAGTGACGCCCGTTGCGAAGCCGGTGCGAAACAAAAAGTAATTCCGCATTGACCGGGCGCAGAAAATGCGCCGAAAAATTATCATGGCCCCTGAACTCGTCCACGATGGCAAGCTGGACCGCGAAGCAACCGCCACAGCCTTGCGGCAATTCCTGGAAAAAATGATTGCGACTTCGGGTTTGGAAGTTCGCGTCACCGTTTCGCAAGTAAATGATTCTGAAGCCGCCAGAAAGAATTTGGACAGCGCCACGGAAGTGCACGGTGATCTGGACGGCAAGGATCGCGACATTCTTCTCGATCGCGGCGCGGAAGTTTTGAAGGCCCTGGAGCATCTGGCGTTTCGCGCGCTGCGGCTGGAGCCCGCGTATCACGAGCGCATTCACATTGATTGCGGGGGTTATCGCGCGTTGCGTTTTGAAGAATTGCGTATGACCGCTCGCATGGCTGCGGAGCGCGTGCAATCCTCACGGCAACCTTTTCGCATGAATGCCATGTCTTCGCGTGAGCGTCGTATCGTGCATCTGGCGCTGAAAGACATGCCCGGGGTGCGCACCGAGAGCGCCGGAGTCGGTGAACAGCGCCAAGTGGTGATCCTACCCGTGGATAACAAAACGGCCGCATAGTCGCGGATTTTGTTCGCGCTAAATTTCGCCAACCATTATCGCTTTGCCCACCCTTTGGACAACACCGCGCCGTCTTCGGCGAATTCTACGCGGTAAGTGAACGACGCTGGACGATCGGGGCGAATTTTGGGAAAACGCAAATCCGAAATTTCCACGACTGCGGTTTCGCCTTCTTTGTGAAAGCGGGTGACGGGAAATCGGGCAAACCACAGAACCTTCTGCACCTCGGGCAGAGCCTGCGCAGCACTAGTCCAGCGATTGGGAAGCGCATCCGGATAAAAACTGTATGCGATGGGCGATGAGCCGCTGTTCGAGAACAACGATGTCGAATCGCTAAGGTCCATTCTTATTTCATAAACTCCACGCGCGGTATTCAGGAGTCCGTCCCAATGCCAAAGCGATGGCGGAAGCGGCAGCGCGCCGATGGACGTAGTATCCAGATTTTCCAGCACAGCAAATTTTTTCACGCGTTCGAGAGCGGCATGGTGCGCATAGAACGCCGCCAGAATGTAGCAAGTCGTCGCAAGTAATCCTGCGCGGTTCCACGAAACGTGGCGGACCCGTACGCCCCAACCGGAAAGCGCGGGAACGAGAAACGCAGCGGAGAGAAGCACTTCAGCGCCCATCACATAGCTTGGGGAAATCGGGGCGCCGACGCTACGCGCGAACCCGGCAATCAAGAGCGGAATAGGAAGGAGGATCAGCCAAAGAACCAGCACGCGCTTTTTATGGCGCTCATGATCCTGATAAGCCCAAGCCAGCATTTGCGGGAGTAGCAAAAGCGTGGACAGAGAAAAATCGATGATAAAAATAATGTCCCACGCGGGGCGCGACCACTGCAACGGCGACCAAATCATGGTGCCGAAACTGGTTACCAGATCGAGAAAAATATGGCTTAAAATGCCCAGCGCGTAAATCCCAACAAGCGTGGCGTAAGAAGGCGATTCCCACTTAAAGCGCCTGGCGATCCACCACGTGAGCGCCGCAAGCATCAGCGCCCACAGCGGGAGACATACCAGCGAGTGCGTGATGCTGCGATGCCAGGTGATCATTAACATTTCATTTGTCGAAAGCATGTCGCGGATGGTGTCCGCGTCGGGGAAAATCGCGCCAATCATCAAGGACCAGGTAACGATGCGTTGTTTGGTCATCGCGCGCGTCGAAAATAAATCATCGCCGCCGCAAACGGCTTTGCTGATCAGTGCGCCGGCAATTCCGTGTGTGATGGTGTCCATCGAAAGATTTTATATGAAGCGCGATTCAAACAACGGAGAGCAAGTGAGAAGTTTTTGGCAGAACACGTCCAATGCGGCGCGCGGAAACACCGTGGCGCTGCAGCTCCGCAAGCGCGGCATTCGCCGTATCTGGAGCGATGGAGATCAACAACCCGCCAGAAGTTTGCGGATCGAACAGCAAGTCGCGATATTCCTGCGGAACGGTATCGGCGAAAATCGCGCAATCGCCAATGAAAGCGCGGTTATTCTTCAAGCCGGCGGAAAGATGGCCTTCGCGGGCGGCTTCCACCGCGCCCGGAAAATAGTTAAACGCGGCGTGTTCGAGTTCGAATGAAACCTCGCCAATTTTATTTGCGGGATCGCCTAACGCCATTTCCCGCGCGTGACCCAGCAAGCTAAATCCGGTAACGTCCGTAACCGCGTGCACCGGCCGACTAGCTGAAAATTGCATTTCCACTTCGCGCAACGCTTCCGCCGCGGAGCGATTCAGCATGGTCATTGCCGCAGTTACCGCTGCAACAGAGTCAGCGGAGGCGCGCTCTTTTTTAAGCGCGGTGGTGATTACTCCGGTTCCAAGCGGCTTGGTAAAAAGTAAAACATCATTTGGAAGTGCGCCAACATTCCTCCATACCTTGCCGGGATCGATTGTGCCGGTAACCGCATACCCAAACACCATGTCCTCATTGCGAATGGAGTGGCCGCCGATAACGCTGCACTTTGCTTCGTTCATTTTTTTCAGGCCGCCGCGAATTATTTTTTCCAGAATCTCCGGGTCGCCGTGTTCCGGAAATCCCACGATGGAAAGAGACGAAATGGGCACGCCACCCATGGCATAAATATCGCTGAGCGAATTGGCGGCCGCGATTTCGCCGAAAAGAAATGGGTCGTCGACGATCGGAGTGAAGAAATCGACGGTCTGCACTAACGCGAGATTTTCATTCAAGCGGTAAATGCCCGCGTCATCGTTGGTGTCGAAACCTACCAGCACGTTTGGATTGGTCTGACGCGGCAGTTTACGCAGGATGGCATCGAGTGTTGCGGGGTTCAGCTTCGCCGCACAACCTGCCGCCTTGGCCATCGCCGTCAATTTCAGTGTTTGCGTCAAAAGGCACCGCCCGAGTGGAATTCATTCTTAAGGATACAGGCTCCATTATAAGGATGCCGCTGCGCAATTTCGCGTGACTAACAAAGTTTTCCGTAACGGTTGCTTCCCCGGTTCGAACGTGATTTCATCCCCAAATGCCTTGGGACTTCTGGCTCATCTTTATTGCGCTTGTTCTGGTGATTCCGTGGCGCGGCTATTATCGATTGCAAAAGCTTTTTGCCAGGCCGCAAGTGGAATCCGCCGAAAGGATTGCGCTTTACGCCTGGACCGTCGCGTTCCAGTGGTTTGCAACTCTGATTGTGGCATGGAGAGCGTGGGCACGAGGCGTTTCCACCGAGCAACTTGGATTGCTTTCACGGGGGCCAAGAGTATGGGTTGCGGCGGCCGTGGGTCTTTTGGTAGTGAGTTCGCTCCACTGGTTAAATTTGCGAAGGATCGGAAGGCTGGCTCCCGCCGAGCGGGGACGAGTGCAGCAGGTGGCCGAGCGCATTCTGCCAAGAAACGCTCGCGAATTTCTTGTGTACAGCAGCCTGGCGGTCACTGCTGGGATTTGCGAAGAATTCCTCTATCGGGGTTTCGTGATGGCGGTTTTGGCGCGGGCTGGGTTCGCTTTGTGGGCAGTGGTTTTGCTTTCGTCGATTTTTTTCGGCTTGGCGCACGTTTACCAGGGGCGAGCGGGATTCGTGAGCACGCTTTTCGTTGGCGTGGTGTTTGCTTTGGCCAGGACAGCGTGCGATAGTCTGGTACCAGTTATGATATGGCACGCTGGCGTCGACCTCGTGGCAGGGGCTGCGGGTTACCGTTACTTGCTGCGCTCTACTAGTAACAATAAGTAAACAAAAGACTTACATGAAATGACCACAAGCTCATCTGCAATTCCATCCGAAGCGACTGTCCAGCGGGCATTAGGCGAGTTCGGCATTCAACTAGATGACAAGCAAGTGGTTTCGATTCAACAATATATAAGGTTACTGCTGGTCTGGAACGATAAGGTCAATTTAACGGCGATCCGTGATCCGCTCGAAATCCTTTACCGCCATTTTTGTGAATCGATGTTCGGAGGCATTGCCGTACCTCTTTTATCGGGTCGGCTCGCCGACGTTGGCTCGGGCGGCGGTTTTCCAGGGCTTCCCCTTCGAATTCTGCGACCAGAGCTGAGTGTTTTGCTGATTGAGAGCAACATCAAAAAGGCCACTTTTTTGGCGGAGGTCGTGCGCGAGCTCGATTTGAGAAACGTCACGGTGCATGTGGGGCGTTACGAGAAAATGGCCGATGAGCTGGCACCGTTGGATTACATCTGCTCTCGCGCGTTTGGAGAATTCAAAGCTTTTCTGGCGTGGAGCTCTGCGGAGAAGTTGGCGGTAAAAAACGTGGTTTTATGGGTCGGCGCGCGCGATTTGGACGAAATCCGGGCTATCGTGGGCTGGGAGTGGCGAGAGCCGGTGCCGGTTCCGCAATCGCTTAGAAGGTTGATTCTCATGGGGACGAAGTCTGAAGGTTCACAGACTGACGTTCCACGTGGAACATAATAGTTTGCTGCCCCGATGTTCCACGTGGAACACCGCGGTGACGACCTCCCACTAATATTCCACGTGAAACACCTTGCATCCTTTTAAGGCATTTGCTACCGTTTCGCTCGGGTCGGGGGTTTCTTGGCGCGAATTATTGCGGTTGCTAACCAAAAAGGTGGGGTCGGCAAGACCACAACTGCCGTGAATTTAGCAGCATGCCTCGCCGCTGCCGAACAACCCACCCTACTTGTGGATTGCGATTCTCAGGCGAACGCTTCGGCTGCTATCGGATTCCCCAAAGATCCCTCGCGCAGGACGCTTTATCACGCCTTAATCCTTAGTGAAGCATTTGAACGAATCGTCCAGAAATCGCAGGTCGACGGCTTGGACGTTGTGCCTGCGGACAAAAACCTTGCCGGAGCCGCCGTCGAGCTAGTGGTGGCGGAAAACCGCGAATACAAACTGCAAGCCTTTCTCAACGCCGTCCGGGATCGCTACAAATTTATAGTGCTCGACTGCCCACCGGCGCTGGACCTCTTGACCCTGAACGGGCTGGTTGCAGCCGACGCCGTCCTGGTGCCGATACAATGCGAATACCTGGCGTTGGAGGGCGTCTCCGAGCTCCTCGACACGCTGATGCGCATTCGCCGGACTTTGAATCCAAGTCTTGAAATCGAAGGCATCCTACTCACCATGTACGACGAACGTACGACTTTGTCTCGGCAGGTGGCGACAGATCTTCGCAGTTTCTTTGGTACACAGGTTTTTCAAAGCGTTATTCCGCGCAACGTAAGGCTGGCGGAAGCGCCTAGTTTCGGTAAGCCTATTATTTTCTATGACATTCACAGCAGGGGCGCGGAAGGATATACGCAACTCGCACAGGAGGTAATCGCCAATGACCAGAAACGCGTTAGGCCGGGGACTCGGAGCGCTCATTCGGGAAGCTGAACCGCAGCAACAGCAGCCGGTTGTCGGCGGCCAGACCGTCGAATCGTCCAGCCAGAGTGCCGCCGCTGTCGCTCCCGCAAAAGAGCTTTCGGGTACTCAACAGCTGGATATTGACCTCATCGAACCAAGCCCTTATCAGCCGCGGACACGGTTTCGCGAAGAGGCGCTGGAGGAACTGGCGCGGTCCATAAAATCCAGCGGCATCATCCAGCCAGTAGTAGTTCGAGCGGTCGGAAATCGCTACCAATTGATTGCCGGCGAACGGCGGTGGCGAGCGGCGCAGAAGGCTGGGCTGAGCAAAGTCTCCGCAATTATTCGAAATGTTCCTGACCACCTGGCGTTGGAAATGACGCTGGTGGAAAATATTCAGCGCGAAGATTTAAACGCTATCGAAGCGGCGCGCGCTTTTGAACGTCTTATGGAAGAGTTTCAATTGACTCAGGAATCGGTGGCGGAGCGGACCGGCAAAGACCGCACCACGGTGGCAAATTCCGTCCGGTTGCTGAAGCTCGAGCCCACGATTTTGGATTGGATTGAAGAAGGCCGATTGACCGCTGGACACGGTCGCGCGCTGTTGGCGGTAGCCGATCCAGGTTTGCGAATGCGCTTCGCGCAACGCGCGGCGCGCGGTGGACTGACAGTTCGACAAATTGAACGCCTGGCGTCGCGACGCTCGCGAAACGACAAAGCTCCAGTAGAAAAGCCAGTGGATGCCAACATTAAGGCGGCCTTGGATGAGCTGCAACGGCACCTTGGAACGAAGGTTTTGCTACGGCAAAAAACGCGAATGCGGCCAGGTCAGCTGGTTCTGGAATTTTATGATGATGCGCAACTGATGGGAATTTACGATCGCTTGCTGAAGTAAAAATTTTGGCGATTGAAGAATTCGTCGTCTCATACGACAACTGCCGCATTTCATTCCGTTGACTTGCGCAGCCCTCGCGCTACAGTGGAGCAAGTTCTTTTCGGGGGAAATTCATGGCGTGGAAGTGGCCCGGCTCTTCAGGCGAAAGCACCAGCGAGGAATGGACTGGTTTTATCGACCAGGGCGTGACCGTTGAAGGCACGCTGCAAGTCAGCGGAACGTTTCGAATCGATGGAAACGTTAAGGGCAATATTATTTCGGAGCAGACGGTTATCCTCGGCGAGCATGCAAAAGTCGAAGGACAAATTGAAGGCAATCGCGTGGTAATCGCGGGGCGTTTTGACGGAGTGATATTTGCCAAAGGGCGCGTTGAAATTCAGGCCAAAGGGGTGGTAACCGGTGAAGTGCACGCTCCCTGCATGGTCATTGATCCGGGAGGAATTTTCGACGGCCATTGCCACATGCTGGCGTCGTCGGATAATACGGCAAGCGTGGCAATTCCCATTCGCGCGTTACACCAAGCTTAGGAATTTTTCGTTCTACCGCCGCTTACATCCGCCGCGAATTTCCAGTGGTTGACATGCTTCCCAGGTCCATCTATCTTCAAAATGCAAATTGAAGAGGCCCTGAGGAATGAATGTTTTGGTGATAGGCGGAGGCGGCCGCGAGCATGCTTTGGTCGCAAAACTGAAGGAAAGTCCTTCCGTCAATAAAATCTGGTGCGCGCCGGGTAACGGCGGTATCGCGAGCGAAGCGGAATGTTTTCCCGTGGATGCCGGCGACGTGGCCGCATTGGTTGCGCTGGCCGAAAAACTTTCTCCTGATGTTACGGTTGTGGGGCCGGAGCTGCCGCTAGTCAATGGGATCGCGGATGAGTTCGCGGCGAGGAACTGGGCAGTCGTGGGACCGTCGCGCAGTGCGGCGCGACTCGAAGGGAGCAAGATTTTCACCAAGGAGTTTTTACTACGCCACGGAATTCCGACTGCCAAAATGTATGGCGCCTTTGCGTCGTTCAGCGAAGCGAAGGCCGCTCTGGAAAACGTCTCATGGCCGCTGGTGATTAAAGCCGATGGATTATGCGCCGGAAAAGGCGTTTTTGTAGCGCCAGAAGAGGCTTCCGCGCTCGACTTCATCGAACGCGTGTTGGAAAAAGGGGAACTCGGCGAAGGCGGTAAACGGATCTTACTGGAAGAAGCGCTCGTCGGCGATGAGCTGTCTTTCATCATATTGACGGATGGAAAGAAGTACGCGGCGATGGTTCCGACGCGTGACCATAAAAGGGTGTTCGATGGAAACAAGGGTCCGAACACCGGCGGGATGGGCGCCTATTCCAGCGATGATCTTTTGCCCGACGAGCTGCGGGAAACCATAATTTCTGAAATCGTCGAGCCCACGCTCGAAGGATTGGCCGCTGATGGGATCCTGTATCGAGGCTTTCTCTATTTCGGGTTAATGCTAACAGCGGCCGGACCACAAGTATTGGAGTTCAATTGTCGACTGGGCGACCCTGAAACTCAGGCTATCGTCGCGCGAATGGATTTTGACTTAGGGAAATTGCTGCAAGATGCCGCTCATGGAAGATTAAACCCTGCACAATTGAAATGGAAACCCGGTGCAAGTGCATGCGTAGTGTTGACAGCGGGCGGATATCCGGGAAAATTCAAAAGTGGAACCAGAATAGATGGCCTAATCGGTGTCAGTAGAGATAGCGGTGTGAACATTTTTCACGCAGGCACACGCCTCCACGCAGACGAAATCGTCACGAATGGAGGGCGTGTGCTGGGCGTGACTGCGCCGGGGCCGACGCTGCACGAAGCTCTGAACAGAATTTATCGTGCAATTGAAAAGATCAAGTTTGAAGGAATGCACTACCGAAAAGATATTGGGCTGCCGGCGCAAGAGACTCGCGCGGCAGGGGATTAAAATTGGCTCAGGTTGCAAACTTGTTTCGGGCGCCAAAGCGCCGTATGCCCATGCAGGAGCTACAAGAAGCCGAAGTGGTTACCGATGTAGGGTTCGAGGGATGCGCACACGCCAGGCCGGGCGGAAAGCGCCAAGTATTACTTGTCGATCAGGAAACGTTGGCGAGTATGGAGCTCGAGCCGGGAATCATTCGAGAAAACATCACCACCGAAGGGCTGGCGGTAAACGAGCTGCCAATAGGACAAAAATTGCGCGTTGGCGCGGTAGAGCTGGAAGTGCGGCTAGTTTGTGACCCGTGCGATGAGTTAGAAAAGGTTCGGCCGGGCTTAAAAGAAGCCATGGTGGGCAAACGCGGGATGCTGTGCCAGGTTTTACGCGGCGGCGTCATTCGTCGCGGCGACGGCATTCAAATTCTTTCCTGAATTTCCTGGATCATCAACTTTTTGGTTTACGGCGCAAGGTCGGGGCGTCCGGCGGACGATTCTTATCGTCAGCTTGTTTAGGTTCAAGTGGTTCGTCGGGCGGAACGATCCAATCAAAGCCATGCTGTTGTTCGATGGTTCCCAAAATAAAGCGTTGATTGCCAGCGATCAATGGCAGCGCGGCGCGGAGAAAATCGGCGGCGTCCGTGGGATTCGCTTTCTGAGCTTGTCCCTTACTAATCAGTTCCACCACTTTTCCCCAGCGCGGTTCTGAATTGCGCAACTTGGCAATTTTCGGATCGTTGCTTTCAATCAAGCCGAGCAGGGGCACATCCTTCATATCGGCTGGATAACGAGCCTCAATCAGCGTGCGAGGCTGATGTTTTTCCGGCGGATAGAGCTGCGTATATCGAGGCCGCAGCAATCGCGTCTGCAAATAATCTTCCTTGGCCCCAGCGTCCGATTGTTCCACGTGGTACTCCAGCACCCATACCTCCGGGCCGTAATTGTCCGGCGCATAACCGATAATCACGGCTTCGAAGATTGGTTCATCAGGCTGCAAATCAATTTTGTGATGAAGTTGCGAAACCAGGGGACGGAGCCTCTCTAAAAAGGAAACGCCGACCTGCTCGAGATCCGGCGCCGCTTCTCCTGGATCGCTTTGATAGCGCGGATCCTTTTTTGTCAGTCGCACAAAATCGCGATCCAGCCTGACCGCCTTCGGTTGTGAAGGTATCTGCCATTCGATTGCTCCCAGCAGGATGGCAACGTGCGTGGCGTCGAGGTCCATCAATCGCGGCGGGATGGATTTGATTTCTTGTGGCTGGTCGATGGCGGCGAGCACAATTTTTTCGTTGGCGACGTGTATGATTACGCGGCCGCCGGCAAGATTGGCCACAATTTCATCCGCATCCTGCGGTGCAGCAAAGACCTGCGTGGCCGTGGATCCAGCGCCGCAGCAGACGAGAATCGGCGCAAGCAGCATATGCCTAGGCAGTTTCATAGATTTGTTGAACGCGAGGAGCCGCATTCCAGGGTCATATTCTCCGACACTAGCATAACCTCGCAAATTGGTTCAAAATCGCGCATAGATAAAACGCCGCGGTACCCGCTAACCGAAAATTCCAGTAAACTAACCGTATATTCCAAGGCGGTGTATATTTTCATGGGGCTTCGCAAAACAAAAAGCATAAAGCACAACGGAAAAACTCTCGTTGATATTCTTGAAGCTCACGAAAGATTTTTCAGCATGCGCGAAGGCGGGGAACGCGCGGATTTAACAAATGCGGATCTCTCCAACGCTGATTTATCGGGCGTAAATCTCAGCGGTGTTATTCTTCGCAACGCCAATCTGCAAGGAAGCAATCTGCGTAAAGCACGCCTTCCGGGCGCGGACCTTTCCGGCGCGAACCTGCAAAAAACGGACCTGCGCAATACCGATTTGACTGAAGCGATTCTTCCCGGAGCGAATCTTCAGGAAGCGCAAGCCAGCGGCGTGGAATTTTTCCGATGCGATCTTTCCAATGCCGATTTTCGCCGCGCCATTCTGCGGAATGGAAATTTCCGGCTCGCCAACGTGCAGGGCGCCAAATTTACCGGCGCCGACATGGGAACCACAATTCTTCGGGAGACGGATCTTACCGGAGCGGATCTTTCTGGCGTGGACCTTTCGACCACACTTTTGCCTAAAGGCTACGCTGTAAAACAGAGCGCGTAGAGGTTCAACAAGTTCGTGGTAACAAGTTCGTGGCAACATCCACAACACAACTCGACCAAGCGGTGATTCGCGATCGCGTTTTACAAATCGTGCGCGAATTGCTGGAGGAACTTGGCAGCCACGGCGCGATTCCTGGCCTGAATGGCAATTCGCATCTGGACAAGGATCTAGGACTGGGCAGTCTCGAACGTGTGGAATTGCTGGCGCGACTGGAATCGGCGCTCGGAGTGCGTTTGTCCGATCAAGTAGCCGCTGAAGTAAACACGCCTGACGATTTGTCCAAGGCTATTTTTAGCGCGCCTGGTATTTCAGAATATACGGTCGAAGAAGAGTCTTCGCTGCGCGACTCCGTGTCCGCACAAAAGTTGCAGGACCGCGCACAGCGCACCGGCACGCTACGCTCTGAGACGCTATTGGATGTCTTGCGTTACCGCGCCGTTCACGACGCGGATCGCGCGCACCTGCTGATCACCGAAGAACGCGAAGGCGCGGATCACGAATCCACTCTCACTTTTGGCGAACTCTATTCCGCGGGGCAACGCTGCGCGGAAGAGCTAGCGCGACGCGGCGTTCCAGCAGGCGGACGTGTGGCCTTAATGTTGCCGACTTCGCGCGCCTTTTTTGTTTGCTACGCCGGGATTTTGCTGGCCGGGGCGGTTCCCGTGCCGATTTATCCGCCATTTCGCGCCGATCGCATCGAAGAATATGCCGCGAGGCAATCCGCGATACTCAACAACGCGGGCGTGTGCCTGCTGCTTACGTTTCGCCGCGCGGAGGCCGTGGCAAAATTATTGAAGCCGCGCGTCGCTTCTTTAGCGCTGGTTGCTGACGTTGAAAAATTTCTGGAAGTCGCTGACAAGGCGCCTCCTCCCGCGCCTGGCGCGCTGCCTGCGTTCGTCACCGGCAGCCGCATGCGTCGTGGAAGTGACCTCGCTCTTTTGCAATATACGTCGGGCTCCACAGGCGACCCCAAAGGGGTCATGCTTACGCACGCCAATCTTCTGGCCAACATGCGGGCCATTACCGAAGTTACGCAAATGAAGCCCGGCGACGTTGGCGTGAGCTGGCTGCCCCTCTATCACGACATGGGATTGATCGGTGCGTGGCTGACCTTGCTGAATCAAGGCATGCCACTCGTAGTGATGTCGCCACTTGCTTTTCTCACTCGTCCGGAACGCTGGCTGAAAGCCATCCACAAGCATCGCGGAACGATTACCGCCGCGCCGAATTTTGCGTACGAACTCTGCGTCCGTAAAATTGCGGATAAAGATATTGAAGGGCTGGACTTGAGCTCCTGGCGAATCGCGATGAACGGCGCCGAGCCGGTAAATCCGGAGACGCTGGAACGTTTTGCCGCGCGATTCGCGAAATACGGCTTTCGCAAGGAAGCGCAGATGCCGGTCTATGGACTGGCGGAAGCCTCGCTGGCGGTTACGCTCCCGCCGCCGTTGCGCGCGCCGAAGATTGATCGCGTCGAACGTGAAACATTTACGGCCAGCGGACGCGCCGTTGCGTCCGCGCAGGATGACGCGCATGCGATCGCATTTGTTTCCTCCGGCGCAGTCGTTCCGGGGCATGAAACGCGCCTTGTCGACGCCGCCGGCAACGAAGTAGGTGAACGCACCGAAGGTTTTCTGTGGTTTCGCGGGCCTTCGGCGACCAGCGGCTATTACCACAATGAATCCGCTACGGAGAAATTGCTGCCGCTTGGCCCGGCAAAAAAGGCTGGTGAGTTCGCGTGGATAAATACTGGCGACCGCGCGTACTGTTTCGACGGTGAGATATACGTAACCGGCCGAGTGAAAGACATCATCATCAAGGGCGGCCGAAACCTCTATCCGCATGAAGTGGAAGATCTCGCTGCACGCGTGGAAGGTATTCGCAAAGGGTGCATCGTAGCCTTCGGCCTTACGGATGAATCCAGTGGCACGGAAAAACTTCTGGTGGTGGCGGAAACACGCGAACGCGATCCTGCCGCACGCGCTGCGATTTCCGCCAACATTACCGAATTAATTTCAGCCGGGCTGGGGTTGCCGCCGGATCGCGTGGAGTTGCTTCCTATCGGCAGCATCCCAAAAACCTCGAGCGGAAAATTACGTCGCGAAGAAACCAAGAAAATGTATGTTGCGGGAACGCTTAGCGCGTTGCAATCGCCGGCATGGCTGCAGATCGCTCGCCTGGGCGCGGGCACAGTGGTAAAAACCACCGCTACGGCGACGTGGAACGCGATTATAAGAGGGCTGGAGATTCTCTACGGTGTCTATTTCGGTTTGGTCTTTTTTCTATGGATTGTGCCCACGTGGTTCGTGGTGCGATTTTACAAGGATCAAGCTGCTGCCGGCCGCTTCACTTGCTCCGCCCTGAAAGTACTTTTCGCGCTAGGCGGAATCCGCGTAGACGTCATCGGTAAAGAATATATGGATATTCCCGGCGCAAAAATTTATGCCGGCAACCACACCAGCTTTTTTGATGTTTTGCCGCTGATGATGGGGCTTGGCGTTCCATATCGCTTTGTCGCCAAGATGGAAGTTCATGGCATGCCGTTCATCGGAACTTTTTTGCGGAAAATGGGGCACTTGTCCTTTGATCGTTTGGATGCGAGCGCGCGGTTGCGCCAGGTGGAGGAAATTGAAGCCTGCCTCCGCAAGAAGGACTCGGTCTTTGTTTTTCCCGAGGGAACTTTCACCAGCGAAGAGGGCGTACGTCCCTTTCAGCTTGGCGCGTTCCATGCGGCGATCAAAACTGGTGTACCGATCATTCCGGTTTCACTCGCCGGCACCAGAAAGTTTTTGCGCGATGGCACGATTCTGCCCCGACCGACCCGCGTCACCATCACACTTTCGCCTCCCGTATATCCGCAAAGTGCCGGCGCGGATTCGGGCAGCGACGCTACAAACTGGCATTCGTTGGTGCAACTCCGGGATACCGTGCGCGAGGCTATCGCATCTCACTCGGGCGAAGCTATTTTGTAGTGCCGACTCCTTCGCACTTTTATCATCGCTGCTGGTCGCCGAGCGAATAGACGACCGTAATGCTTGTGTCTACCTCGACAGGCTCGCCGTTCAGCATAGTTGGCCGATAGCGCCATTGACGGACCGCGTCGAGAGCGGATTGCACGAATTGCGGGTCCCCATCCATCACTTCCAGCGACTGTATCGTTCCATCGGTGGAGATTATGGCATGCAACTCCACGCGGCCAGTGCGATGAGTCTGAACGGCAAGCACTGGGTAGCGAGGCTCAACTCGTTTTGTAAGAATCGCTGACTCGACCCCGCGGTGCACGCGCCTGACTGGATCTTTTTCGTGCTCTATAACTGGCCGTTTCGGCCCTGAACGCGAATCACCAATTGGAATGACGCCACCATTTCCCGGCCCGGGCGAACTAGAGCCGAACACGGAATCAACATTAGAAGTATCATCGCTCGGCGAAGTGTGCGGCACGATTGTCGGCGGGATTCCCCGAAAGAAACTAATGGTGTGAGCGGGTCGCACTGGTTGGGCATGGCGCGGCGCCGGATTTTGCGGCGATTTTGGCTGGCCCGCATACGGAGGAAACGGCGTCACCACGTATGAGATTTGGTCCGTCTTTGCGAACAGCGGTGCCATCACCATCGCAATGATTAAAACAGTTTGCAAAGAGACAGAAATTCCCAGAGACCACCGGCGAATGTGCCGTTCACGGTTATTTTGTTCTGGATCGCCGCTCAGCATGCAGCCGTCGAGCGACGCAAATGCTTCGTGGGCAGTACTCTGTGACGAATCTGCGCGTCGTTGCGCTTCATTTTTAAGTTGCATTACACCCCTCCACTGAATATTTCCGCGAGTATTTGTGAATAAGTTTTGGCGGCGTCAACCTTCCGCAAAATGAATCACGGAAGGCCGGCGCCGCGCTCGCAGGTATGTGAGGGTGCGCGCGTCCTCACATCGTTTGACACCAGGACACGGCGCAAGTTCCCGTTTTCAGGCTTTGAATAGTATGAAAAGGTTATAAAGCGCAGAAAATAAGAAACTTCAAGTTCCAGGTATCGCGCAGCAGCCTGGGTGCATCTTATTGCTCATGGACGTGGATCCGCGCGGTTTTTTCGCCGTGCAATCAAGGAGGGTACCCGATGAATCGGCAAAATCTGGAAGCGCTTGGGATTCGCCGCACGGGCTGGGCCGCTCTGGACCGCGATCCGCAGCAGGACACCGTTGAATTTGTTTGTCCTCACTGTGGCGCACGAGACCAGAAGAACGCTCGCCGCGAACGTGCGGAATATCATTTTACGGATGGCTTTCTGCAAGATTTACAAGGGGAAGCCACGCACTGCCATACGTGTAAACAGTCGCTGCGCGTAGTTCCGGTGGTGCTGCTGCACGATCAGGACGAAACCCGGCGTTTTGCGGCGATTTTTTCTGACGAGACGTTGGTCGCCGCCGCCTGACGCTAAAGCCCAGCCCCAAAATAAAAACGGGAGTCCTCATACGGGCTCCCGTTTTTATTTCGCCAGGGCTAACATCGAAATTCAATAGGCCCGCAGGAAATCATCCACCTGCATATGGTATTTCTCCAGGCCGGAGCGAATCACCTCAAATGCATCGTCCACCGTATCCGCGAACTGCAAACGGTTGTATTCCTCGGCGCTGATCATTCCCCAACGCTCCATGGCCTTCACGTTCATCACTTCATTCCAATACTTGCGGCCATAAATCAAAATCAAGTTGTGTTTATCCAGTTTCCCGGTCTGCGACAGCGTCATCATTTCCCATAATTCGTCCATGGTGCCGAAGCCGCCAGGAAACACGATGAGCGCCTTGGCGATCTGCGCGAACCACAACTTGCGCATAAAGAAATAATGAAAGTTAAAACTTAATTCCGGGCTGATGTAAGGGTTCGCGAATTGTTCGTGCGGCAATTCGATGGAGAGCCCTATCGATTTCCCACCGGCCTCGTAAGCGCCGCGGTTCGCCGCTTCCATAATTCCCGGCCCGCCGCCGGAACAGATCACGAAACGGCGCGGCTTTGGTCCCAGGGAAAGCGCCCAGGTGGTGATTTTGTGCGAAAGCTGCCGCGCCTCTTCGTAGTAACGCGACATTTCAAGCGCACTCTTGGCGCCTCGGACTTCCCCGCGGTGTTTGGTTAAGCGCTCTTTGGACATTTTGGCGGTTTTTTGGCTCTTGAGTTGTTTCACTCGCGCAGCCGCTACTTCTCGTGATTCTATGCGCGCCGAACCGAACATTACGATGGTGTCCCCGATCCCTTCCTTCTTCAATTGCACCAAAGGATAGATATACTCGGAAAGGATCCGCACCGGACGCGCCGGAGTGCTGGCCAGGAATGTAGGATCTTCGTGTGGCGGGGGCACCGAGTGCTGCGGTTTCAGTCTCTTCAGTTCAGCCATGTGCGCTCCGAAAGGGTGAGTTTAGATTGTAGAGAGCCGCGGCACTGGCGGCAACTTCTCCCGCCGCGGGTGCGTCGAATGAAGTACATTGCGATGGAGCGAGTCCCCAGCGCATGAAGCTTTCACATGAAGCCTCACTGCAGTCATGCCACTCGATTCGGAATGCCGGAGAACATATGAAGGGCGTCAAACTTTGGATGCTGCTATCAGCTTTGTTCTTCAATGCCGAGGCGCTTCTTGCCCAGGGGCCAATCGGGCCGATCGCTCCGCAGCCTGGCGTCGCCATTCAGCAGCCTCCTGCGGCGCCTCGACTTAAATCGCGAGTCACGCTGGTAAATACGCCGGTAACCGTGCGCAACGGAAAAGGAGAGATGGTCCATCACCTCGAGGCCAGGGACTTCCGCGTCACCGATAACGGAGCCGTGCAGACCGTCACGCACTTTGATTTAGGCGGCGATCCGATGTCGCTGGTAATTCTGGTGGAGACAAGTTCGCGCGTCACGCCGATGCTGCCCGAACTTCGCAAAACGGGAATACTGCTGACGCAAGTTGTGATGGGACCGCAAGGCGAGGCCGCGATAGTGGGCTTCAATGATTCCATCGACAAGCTTCTGGATTTTCGTACTAACGCCGATGAAGTGGAAAAAACCATGGCGGCGTTGGCGGAAGGCACTTCCGGCGCGAAACTCTACGATGCCATGGCGCTGGGCGTTGAGATGCTCAGCGGCCGCCCACAAACTGGCGAGCAATCGACCGGCCGCAGACGCGTGCTTCTGGTTATTTCCGAGGCCACTGACTATGGAAGCTCCGCAAAATTAGGCGAGGTGCTGCGCCGCGCGCAATTGGCCAACGTCACGATTTACAGCGTTGGCCTTTCCACAACTCGCGCGGAGTTTCAGGAAAAACCTCATCAGCACGGTCCCGCGCCGGTTACTCCGCCGGGCACGTTTGGGCGCCCTCCGTTGCCGGGAACGCCGCAAACTCCCACCACGGAGGCGCAGCGCGATGCCAACATCGATCTGCTCGCACTGGCGGTTTGGGCGGTGCAAAACATCGAAAATCAGGTTAAGGATCATGCGTTGGAGGTCGCGACCACCGCTACCGGCGGCGCGCACATCGCCACCTTCAAGGACCGCTCCATCGAAAAGGCTATCGACGAAATTGGCGGCGAGCTGCACGCGCAATACACTTTGAGTTACACGCCTTCAGGCGCAAACGAGCCGGGCTATCACGAAATTAAAGTGGAAGTAGACCGCAAGGGACTGAAGGTGCGCTCGCGGCCCGGCTACTATCTCGATTCGCCGCTCAGTTAACTCGACGCCTCGGTTAACGTTAGGCGATCTGCTTCCAGAAAGCTTTTTCGCGCCCAAGAGTGACTGCGTCTTTGCGAGCGTTCCAACGCAAAAAATGCGGTGTTTGTGTGTGTTGCCGATGATGTTCGCGGCTGGCCCATATTTCGTAAAACATGTACGCTCCGGGCGTCTCGCTGGAACGATACAGATCGTAGCGCAAGCAACCCTCTTCTTTTCGCGTGGGATTCACCAAAGCCCGGAGCTCTGCTTCCAGCAATAATTCCTGGCCGGGCTTTGCTCGCATGACCACCACGAGAACTTCTGCGTCTTTGGGAAGCTTGCCGGGTTTCGACTTCGCTGCCGATCTTCTGCGTGTAGCTCTTCTGGGGCTCGAAGAGGATTTTCTCTTTTTCACTTTCATCATGGGCGGGGATTGTAGCGCAAAACTGGTATTTGTGAACGGTCTTTTAGACCGCCTTCTCAAAAATGTTTGGTGGCACCAGCCCGCCGAACACTTCCTCATACTCATATTCGCCGGAAGCGGTTTTGCTATACGGCATAAAGCATTCCATCGCGGTGCCTTCCGCATCCTCCAGGGAAACCGCAATAGCGCTTACTTTCTCCCCGCCGGCTTCACGCGCCACGCTTACATCGCAGCAAATCCCGCCCGCGCTGCATTCGCCATTTTTTGCAGCTTCGCGAAGATTGGCCATGAGCATATCCATCACCTCCGACGGCTGCATTCCCTCGGCCTCGGGTCGTGTTCCGTAGCCGCGCACTTGGCCGTCCGGCGTCATCGTTCCGGCAAATGGCGCGAACGTTCCATGCTCGGCAAGTTGCTGCTGTGCGAAAGGAACCAGCGATCCAAGCAGGGTGGCTAAATCTTCGCGGCTCACAGAAACTCCCTTTCAGAATCAGCACTGTCAAACCCGAGTGCTGCTAAATAGTTTTGCCGATCCGGTCACTGTGCGGGTGTAAACGCAATACACACCGTGGCCGGCGCGGGAATCTTCTGTCCGGTTGCCGTCAATCCGCCAGTGGATTGGTCAATTTTAAAAACTACAATGGTATTGGACTCCTGATTCTCCGCTAACAAGTACGCTCCCGTTGGGTCGATCACGAAGTTGCGCGGCGTCTTGCCCTCGGTGGAAACCGTTCCGCGGGAGGTCAGTTTCCCATCTGCCGGGTCGATCGCGAAAATTGCAATGCTGTTGTGGCCGCGGTTGGAATCGTACAAAAATTTCCCCGAAGGATGTACGGCGATCTCCGCAGTGTCGTTGGCGCCGCTATAGCCCGCGGGCAAAGTCGACAAGCTCTGCAATGGGGTGAAGGCGCCGTTCGCGGCGTCATACGAAAGAGCCGTCACCGTGCTGCTTAGCTCGCTCGTGAGGTACGCAAATTTGCCATTCGGCGCAAACACTAAATGCCGCGGGCCGGAGCCGGCTTGCAACTTGAGGTACGGAGGATCATTTGGCGCGAGTGTCCCGTTCTGCGCGTCAAATTTGTACACCAGAATTTCGTCCAAGCCCAGATCCACGGCGAAAACAAAACGATTGTCAGGCGAAGTTTCTATCCAATGCGCGTGCGGCCCTTCCTGGCGCTCTTTGTTTGCGCCCACCCCAGTGTGCTGCACAAAAGCAGTGCGCTCGCCCAGTTTGCCATCCGCGAGGATCGGGAAAACCGCGATGCTGCCGCCGGTGTAATTCGCCACTAAAACAAATTTGCCGGTTTTATCGAATGAGATATAGCAAGGATCAGCGCCGCCGGAAGCAATTTGGCTGAGCAACGTCAACTTACCGGTACGGCTACCGATCGCGTAAGCGTTTACCGCGCCGCTTTTCTTGCCTTCGAAGTCACCCGTCTCACTGACGGCGTACAAGAATTTTCCGTCAGGGTGCACAGCCACGAAGGATGGCTCAGTACTCGCGGCCGCCAACGAGCCGGCGGCTAATTTTCCTGTCGCCGCGTCAAAGCGATACGCGTAAATTCCCTTGCTATTGGTTTTGTTGGTGTACGTTCCAAGATAAGCAAAATATTTTTGCCGTGCCGCAGATTTGGTTTCAGGAACTTGTGCCGCCGATAAAAACGGCACGCCCGCCAACATGAATAATATAAAGACCCGTCTGGTCGATTTCATTCGCTTGCGCACCTTCTTCTCGTTTGATAAAGCGGTCTCTACTTCTTGTCTTCTTCCTGTTCTTCCTGCAAAACCGCAGCGGCCGCGACCGAATCGTCCGCTTCCAGGCGCAACAACCGCACCCCCTGCGTGGAACGCCCCGCTTCGCGAATTTCGTTCGAGTGCACGCGAATCACTTTTCCGTTGTGCGCGATGATCATCACGTCGGAATCTTCGTTCACTTGCAGCGTCGCCACCACATAACCGTTGCGATCCGTGGTCTTCATGTTCACCACGCCTTTTCCGCCGCGCGAGGTAATGCGGTATTCCGCCAGCGGCGTCCGCTTGCCGTATCCCTTTTCCGAAACGGTAAGCATCAGCGTGGTCAGCGAATCTTTGATCTGCTCGTTTTCCAGATCTTCCAGATTTTGCGTGGTGGTTTTGTGTTCCTTGGCGATTATTTCGAAATCGGGTTGCACCGCGTCCATGCTCACAACGCGGTCGTCCTTGTCCAAATCCATGCCGTTCACGCCGCCGGCGTTGCGCCCCATCGCGCGCACTTCCGTTTCGCGGAATAGAATCGCCTGGCCTTCTTTGCTCGCCAGGAAAATCATTTTCTTTCCGTCGGTCAGCGTGGCGCCAATTAATTCATCCTGGCCGTCGAGACTGATGGCGATAATCCCCGTCGAACGCGGGTTGGAGAATTCCGTCAACGCGCATTTTTTCACCGTGCCGCTCTTGGTGGCCATGAACACAAACGTATCCACGGCTTCCAAATCGCGCGCCGCCACCAGCGCCGTAAGCTTTTCGTCCTCCTGGAATTTCACCAGGTTCGAAATGGCCTTGCCGCGCGTGGCTGCCGCCGCTTCCGGCAGTTCATAAACTTTTAACCAGTACACGCGCCCCTTGGAGGTGAACAGCAAAATGTAGCTGTGCGCCGAAGCGATAAAAAGATGCTCGACAAAATCTTCTTCCTTGGTTTTCGCGCCGATGCGGCCCTTGCCGCCGCGTGATTGATGCCGATAGGTATCCGCTGCGGTGCGTTTAATGTACCCGGCGTGGCTCACGGTAATCAGCATTTCCGTGTCCGCGATCAGGTCCTCGAGTTTGATCTCGTCAACTTTGTCCACGATCTGCGTGCGCCGGTCGTCGCCATACGCCTTGTGAACTTCGCGCAACTCCGCGGTGATTACCTGTTTCAATTTTTTGTCGCTGGACAGAATTTCTCGCAATTCCGCAATCAGCTCGCTGATGGACTTCAACTCCTTCAGAATTTCATCAATGGAAAGCTGTGTCAGGCGGTGCAATTGCAATTCGAGGATAGCGTCAATCTGCGCGTAGCTGAGACCCAGCCCAGCGCCACGCGCGGCTTCCTCAATTTCCGGAGCGCCCACGGAACGGTATTTTCTGCCGTCCAGCTTGACGCCCTTTAATTTCTTGTTCGCGCCATTCTCGGTGATGGTTACGTCTTCTTCGCTGAAATACTTGAACAGATTTTCCTTAGCGTCCGCGCGGCTCGAGGATCCACGAATAATTCGAATCACGTTGTCCAGATGATCCAGCGCGATCCGGTATCCAATTAAAATATGTTCTCGCTGCTCGGCTCTCTTCAGTTCGAAAAGCGTGCGACGCCGCACTACGTCAACGCGGTGCTCGATGAACAGCTTGATCATCGGGATCAAGCCCAACTCGCGCGGCTGCCCGCCTACGATAGAGAGCAGGATCATGCCAAACGATTCCTGCATCTGTGTAAACTTGAAAAGATTGTTCAGAATCAGCTGCGATTCTTCGCCGCGCTTTAATTCAATGACAATGCGCATGCCTTCGCGCGAGGATTCGTCGCGAACATCGGAAATTCCTTCCAGCTTTTTGTTTTGTACCAGGTCCGCGATTTTCTCGATCAAACGCGCCTTGTTCACTTGATAGGGTATTTCCGTGATCACGATGCTTTCGCGGTCTTTGCCCATCTCTTCGATCGCCGCTTTCGCGCGCATGATAAAGCTGCCGCGACCAGTGCGATACGCCGCTTCGATGCCTTCGCGGCCCGCGATGTAAGCGCCTGTCGGAAAATCCGGCCCGGGCACCAGCTTCATGATTTCTTTCAGCGGCGTGTCTGGCTTTTCAATCAATAAAATTGCCGCGTCCACGATTTCGCGCAGGTTGTGCGGCGGAATATTTGTCGCCATGCCCACGGCGATCCCGCTCGCCCCGTTCACCAGAAGATTGGGAATGCGCGACGGCAGCACTACCGGCTCTTCACGCGTTTGGTCAAAATTTGGAATGAAATCGACGGTTTCTTTTTCCAGGTCCGCGAGGATATCTTCGGAAATTTTTGCTAACCGCGCTTCCGTGTACCGCATCGCCGCCGGAGGATCGCCGTCCACCGACCCGAAATTTCCTTGTCCGTCCACCAGCGGATAGCGCATGTTGAAGTCCTGCGCGAGCCGCACCATCGCCGGATAAATTACCGCCTCGCCATGTGGATGATAATTTCCCGAAGTATCGCCGCAAATCTTTGCGCACTTGCGGTAGCCGCGATTGGACGCCAGCCCCAGATCGTTCATCGCCACCAGAATGCGCCGCTGCACCGGCTTCAACCCATCTCGCACGTCCGGTAGAGCGCGCGCGATGATCACGCTCATCGCATAGTCGAGGTACGACTTGCGCATCTCCGCTTCAATATCAATTGGTAGAACTATCGATGTGTTTGTCTCGTCCGCCATGTGTCCTCAGTTTTACTTCTGTTTCGTCGCCGCCAACTCCAGGGCGTACGCTTTCACCGTATCGAATGCATCCGCCGCGTTCGTAAATCGCCGCGTCGCGAAATATTCTTCAAGTTGCCGCAAAAATTGATCGCGATCGACGTCGCTCGTAATTTCCACCGCCACGCCGCTCGAGCTATCCGGCGTTTCCACCGGCTTCGCGCGAAATTCACTGCAACTGATTCCCCGCAATCCCGGCAGCGTTGCCCATCCCAGTTGATAAATCATCTGCGAATTAAATATCCAGATTTACGACTTCCAGCGCGTTTTCTTCAATGAACTTCCGGCGCGCTTCCACGTTTTCACCCATCAGCGTGGTGAAAATATCTTCAGCCGCAACCGCATCCTCTAATTTCACCTGGAGCAGCGTGCGCGTTTCCGCATTCATCGTCGTATCCCAAAGCTGCTCCGCGTTCATTTCGCCCAGGCCTTTAAATCGCGTGATGGTGAAATCTTTTTTGGCGTCTTCCACCACGTAGTTCAAAACGTCAGTCACTTTTTCTTTGGTTATCTTGTCGCCGTTGCGCGTCACTACGAATGGCGGATGGTTGAATTCTTCAATCTGCTTTGCCAGCCCGCGCAATCGTTTGTATTCGGCCGTGGAAGCGACCGCCCAGTTAATCTTCTGGCTATGTGGCGGCCCGAACTGAATTTCGTACAAGCTGTGCCCTTCGTCGAAAACAATTTTCCCTTCCAATTTCAGCTTCGCTTTTTCCACGGCTTTCAAAAGTTTTTCCAGCGCCTTCTTATCTTCGAAGTCTGTTTTCTTTTCCAGGCCGCTTTCGGAAAGTAAATCCACAAGGCCGGGTTCGCGCAGCCTGCGTCCCAGTTTCGCGGACGCGGCTTCATATTCCTGCACATTCAGCAAAAACGAAGTTAGCTTCGCGCCTTCCAACGGCCCGCCTTCCTTCGGCTTCACCACGTGATCTTCCGTGGCTCGTTTCATCAACTCGCGCGCAAAATCCCGCTCGTCGCGAATATATTTCTCGGTCTTGCCGCGTTTTACCCGATAGAGTGGCGGCTGCGCAATGTACACGTGTCCGCGTTCAATCAATTCCTTCATGTGCCGGAAGAAAAATGTAAGCAGCAGCGTGCGGATGTGGCTGCCATCAACGTCAGCGTCGGTCATCAGAATTAGTTTGTGATAGCGCAACTTGCCGGCGTCGAAATCATCCTTGCCGATTCCCGTGCCCAGAGCGGTGATAATCGCGCGAATTTCTTCATGCCCCAGCATCTTGTCGTAACGCGCTTTTTCGACGTTAAGAATTTTTCCTTTCAGCGGCAAAATCGCCTGGTACTTCCGGTCGCGCCCCATTTTTGCCGAGCCACCGGCGGATTCTCCCTCAACCACGAACAATTCGCAGCGCGCCGGATCCCGTTCCTGGCAATCCGCCAGTTTCCCCGGCAAGCCGCTGGAGTCCATTGCGGATTTGCGTCGCGTCAATTCGCGCGCCTTGCGCGCCGCTTCTCTGGCCCGCGCCGCTTCGATGCACTTCCCGACAATTCGCCGCGCAACCGTGGAGTGTTTATCGAACCAATCGCCAAGCTTTTCATTCACGAGTTGTTCGACATCGCCTTTGATGTCGCTGTTGAGTTTGCCTTTGGTTTGTCCTTCAAATTGCGGCTGCGGCAGGCGCACGCTGATCACCGCCACCAAACCTTCGCGAACATCGTCTCCGTTAATCGTCACTTCGTCCTTCTGCTCCTTCAGCATGCCGGATGAGGACGCAAAATTATTTATGGTGCGTGTCAGCGAAGATCGAAATCCGGAAAGGTGCGTCCCGCCGTCTACGGTGTTGATGGTATTCGCAAAAGCGAAAACGTTTTCGCCGTAAGTGTCGTTGTACTGCAGCGCAATCTCAATCTCCACATTGCCGCGCTTTCCCTCGATAAAAACCGGTGAATCGTGCAGCGTCGTTTTGCCGCGGTTCAAATGCTTCACAAATTCGCCGATTCCGCCGCTGAACTTGAACTCCGCCGATTTTTCCGTGCGTTCATCCGTCAGCGTGATCTTCAATCCTTTATTCAGAAACGCCAGTTCTCGCAGCCGCTGCGCCAGCGTGTCAAAGCTGTAAACCGTTTTGTCAAAAATCGTGCCATCGGGATGAAAGGTAATCTTCGTTCCGGTTTTTTTTGTTTTTCCGGTCTGCTTCAACTTGGTGGTGGGTTTGCCCTTTTCGTAGCTTTGTTCCCACACCGCGCCGTCCCGCGAAATTTCCAACTCCAATCGGTCCGCTAGCGCGTTCACCACCGACACGCCTACTCCGTGCAATCCTCCCGAAACTTTGTACGTGTCACTGTCGAATTTTCCGCCGGCATGCAACACCGTCAGCACCACTTCCGCCGCCGGCCGCTTTTCGGTCGCGTGCATGTCCACGGGAATGCCGCGCCCATTGTCTTCCACCGTCATGGAATTGTCCGCGTGTACCGTTACGTTAATTTCATCTGCGTGCCCGGCCATCGCTTCGTCCACGGAGTTGTCCACCACTTCCCAAACCAGGTGGTGCAAACCCATTTCGCCCGTCGATCCGATGTACATCGCGGGACGCAACCGCACTGCTTCCAGGCCGCCCAGAACTTTGATCGATTTCGCGTCGTACTTATGTCCAACAGGTTTCACTTCGGTTTCTTTATCGCCCATGTCGTCTCCCGAACCACTCACTCGACGAAACTTTATTCACAAGACGTACCCAGCGGTACGCAGCGAACGCATCATCGCGTTCTAAATTTATTTGCAAACTTTCTTGAAGCGAGGAAAAGGCGTGCTTGCGGCACTACTTGTACGGCGCCCTTACCCTCTGATCCCGTTCGCGTGCGAACGAAACTCGTAGGGTTCCTGCTCCATCCCATCGCGCGCAGCGCGACGTGGCGAAGGCTTATCAACCCCTCGGAAAAATCCGCTGGGCTTTTTGCTCCAAATTTATTGTTCCCAGATTTCTGGCGCGAAACCTTTGCAGGAACAGCAAATTTGGCGGCGTATCAGTTCTTGAAGGAAAATTACAACGATTCGACCACTCCAAAAGTGTACTCGATTATGCTCATTTACTCAAGATGTGTTTCGGCGCTAATGGCCAAATAAGATACGCATTTACATGTAGTTACACGGGTAAACCAGTAGTCGTTACAAACAAAAAAGGACGTCCGTATAGGCCGCCCTTTCTTCCAACTGTTTGGCATTCTTTTGCAAATAAACTTCAGATTCGCATGGGCATAATGATGTAGCGATACCGGCAACTTTCATCGGAAACTGGACGCATCTGCCCGGCCGATTGCTCATCTTTGAGTTCAATGCTGATCTGTCCATCTGCCGCGGCCGCAAGAAAATCCAGCATGTACGTCGAATTAAATCCGATCGCAATGGTCTCGCCTTTATATTCCTTTTCAATTACTTCTTTCGCTTCGCCATATTCCGGGCTGGAAGCGGAAATCTCGATTCCTTCTTCCGATACGCTCAACTTCACCGCATGCGAGCGTTGATCCGCCAGTTGTGAAACGCGCCTCACCGCATCGTTTAATTCCGCGCGGTCAATTACCACGGTCTTGTTGTTTTCCCGTGGCAACACTGCTTCATAATTCGGGAATTGCCCGGTAAGAATTCGCGAGATCAACAAGCGATGACCGGACTGAAAAAATAAGTGGCTCTCATCCTTCGCGAATTCCATTTGCCCGTCTGCATCCGCAATGCTCGCGAGTTTTGCCACCTCATCCATGGCTTTCTTGGGAATGAGCACCTTCACTTCCCCATTCAATCCCGAAAGTTTGTGATCGATCTCCGCCAGCGCCAAGCGGTGACCGTCCGTAGCTACCATCGCCAATGTGTCCGGCTTGAGAATCAACAATCCGCCGTTCAACGTGTAACGCGACTCCTCCATCGAGATAGCAAATTTTGTTTTTGCAATCAGGCTACCCAGAATAGCGGCCGGAATTTTCACCAGCGTGTGCGGCATCGCGGGCAGCGCCGGGAAATTCTCGCGCGCCATTCCCACTAATTTATATTTCTTTCGCTCGCTGACGATTTCCACCCAGTGGTTTTCGAGTAGCCTGACTTTGATTTCGCTGTCCGGCAGCAGTCGCACCAACTCCAGCAATTTCTTTGCCGGAATGGTTCCAGCGCCTTCTTTCTTGATTTTCGCATCGCAAGACGTGCGTATGCTTAGCTCCAGGTCCGTCGCCGTTATGGTCAATCGGCTCCCTTTCGCCTCGACCAACAGGTTCGAGAGGATCGGAATCGTGGTCTTTCGCTCGACGACGCCTTGTGTAGTGGATAGCTCTTCTAACAGCACTGATTTTGCAACGCTGAATTCCATCGCTTGATGTTCCTCACGTACTGTGCCGGTGCTGGTCATGCGTTTTCCCGCCCATTCTGCCGCTGCCGTACTTTACTCGCTTTTTGAAAAAGGCGAAAGCCCTCAAGCACATTTGGCACTTGTGGATATTCGTTGTGCTGAGGATTTCTTTATCGTGTAGCCATTGCAGGATTTTCACAACTTCAAACCTTCATCACAACTGCTTTCGAAAAATTTAGATACTAAAGTCCCTTGTTGTTGTGATGAGCGCTGTGGAAACGTGGAAAGCTTCTCAATCACCGTCATCTACAGAATTTACTATAGATGATTCTAAGGTGGCGTTTTGTGAGAATCGCGGAAAACTTTACCCGCGTGCCTCGCCTCGCCCCGGTTGCCGGTAATTTTCCAGCGTCATGCACATTTCGTCCGCAAATTTCGCACTGCTTGTTCACAGCTTTGTCTTCGCAACGCAGCGTGACGGTTATCCTCAACACGCATCAAATCACCGACGCCTTCATTTTCAGGAGATCCAATGCCCACTGTCCTAGTCACCGGTGCCAACCGCGGTATCGGGTTGGAATTTGCCAGGCAATACTCTTCGGTCGGATGGAAAGTACTCGCCACCGCGCGCAATCCGCATCGTCCTACCGATCTCGCATCCCTCGCCGCGGCAAACAAAAATATTACCCTGCACGAACTCGATATCACCCGCGAAAATTCAATTCTGGATTTATCCACACAATTAAATGGCAAACCCATCGATCTGCTCATTCATAATTCCGGCATTTATCCGCGAAAAGGAACGCGCATCGGCGAGCTTGACTACCACGCATGGCGCGACACCATCGAAACAAATCTTTTCGGCGCCATGAAAGTCACCGAAGGATTGCTGCCGAACGTTGCTGCCAGCAAGCGCAAACAAATCGCCGCGATTAGCAGCACCATGGGTTCGATTGGCGCCACTTCGGCTGAATCGATCCAGAGAAGCGGCGCTGCGTATCAATATCGCACCAGCAAAGCCGCCTTGAACATGGCTATGGCGATTCTTGCTCAGGAACTCGCGCCTAGAGGTTTCAGCGTCGTTCTGCTGTGTCCAGGTTGGGTAAAAACCGATATGGGCGGCCCCGCCGCAGCCATTACCACCGAACAAAGTGTAAGCGGCATGAGAAAAATTATGGATAAACCAGCAGCGGAAATTTCCGGTAAATTTTTTAGCTATGACGGCGCGCCACGCCCTTGGTAATCCGCGCTATTGCAACGCGTCCATCAGCCGCGTGATGGTGCGGTTCAAATCCTTATCCGAGCGGCGCAATTCTTCAATCTTATGAATCGAGTGCAGCACCGTGGTGTGGTGTTTGCCTCCAAATTGACGGCCAATTTCCGGCAGCGACGCGGTGGTCAATTGTTTGACGATGTACATCGCCACTTGCCGCGGAAAAGCAATCGCACGCGTATTGCTGCGCACTTTCAGATCCTGCTCGCGCAGGTTAAAGTGTTCGCTGACGCGTTTTTGAATTAAATCAATTGTTACGCGCTTTTCCTGCGAAGCAATAATATTCCGCAGCACCTGCTGCGCCGTCGCTAGGGAAACCGATGCGCCCGTCAGCGAGGCGTACGCCATCAGCCTGGTTAACGCGCCCTCCAGCTCGCGAACGTTCGATTTGATGGAACGCGCTATATATTCCGCGACATCGTCCGGCAACGGGAACCTGTCGTTCTCCGCTTTTTTCTGCAGAATCGCAATTTTAGTTTCCAGATCGGGCGCCTGAATGTCCGCGATCAATCCCCACTCGAACCGCGAGCGCAGGCGCTCTTCAATGGAATTAATATCTTTGGGTAGGCAATCCGACGAAATCACGATTTGCTTTTGTTGCTCGTACAGCGCGTTAAAGGTGTGAAAAAATTCTTCCTGGGTGCGTTCTTTCCCGGCAATAAATTGAATATCGTCCACCAGCAGCACGTCCACGGTATGGAATCGGTCGCGGAAGCTGATCATGCGGTCAAAGCGCAGCGAGTTGATTACTTCAATGGTGAATTTTTCCGCGCTTACATAACTGAGACGCATCGCCGGATTGCGTTTCTTGATGGTATGACCAATCGCGTGCATCAAATGCGTCTTACCCATGCCCACGCCGCCGTAAAGGAATAATGGGTTGTAGGACTTGGATGGCTGCTCCGCCACCGCCCTGGCCGCGGCATGCGCAAACTCGTTGGATTTGCCCACCACGAAGGAATCGAAGGTGTAACGCGTATTCAGTTGGTGATCGCTGCTCTCAAAATCCAGCTTCGCCTGTTTCGTACCGTTCACCACCGGCCCGGCCGGCGCGGGCTCTTCTTCCGTGCAGACGTATTGCACTTTCAGGTGTGGCGTGCCAATTTCGTGGAATACCGCTTTGACGATTTCCCCGTAAGTGCGCGTCAGCACCTGGCGGAACACCGTGCTCGGTATCTGCACGAACAGCGTGTCGCTCTCCGCGCGATTCAGCCGGGTCGGCTGGAACCAGGTGGAGAAGGTATTGATGCTTACCCGGGATTTCACCCGTTCCAGGAACTTTTCCCAGGTATTCGATGCTTCGCGTTCCCTGCCAGTCTGAATTGCAGTGGTCATCTTAAGAAAAGGCCTTGCCCTGAGCTATTTCCACAGATGTGAAAAACCTGTGGAAAGCATCGAGTATTCGATTAATTCACGCTTCGGAGTTCATTTCAGCGGTGGAACCCCTGGTTTGCCCCTGCCGCTCGACCGTTGCCCTTTCGGAATTGCTGGCCCGTGTTCGACCTCTGTGTGATAGCGGGGGATTGTCGCCCATTGGAACGACGGGAGCAAGCAAAAAGTGTTGTTACACTACTCCGCACGTTCACACACCATTCACAACTTTTCCACAAGCCCCAGAATTGTGCAAGAGAGCGCAAAACCAAACAAATCTCCGGCAATTTTCACCAAGAATTTTTTTGCGAAACTTATTTTGCACCACAACGAGGCATTTCACCCTGAGGAAAATTTCCCGTCCTTCGATTTATTTTTTCTTATCCGGGCGTTCAAAATCGTACACCCCCAGCGGATCGCTTCCAATCAGCAGCCGTTCATCTTCCACCAGAATTACATTCGCCTCCAACCTCGCACCCTCGGGCGTGTAAATTTGATACGTCGTCCTGCGGTTGCCGTCCTTATCGAAATGCATCAGGGTGTTGTGGGTCGCCATCCAGAGTTCGCCAGTTTTGCGATCAACCCCGAAGGCCGTCAGCACTTTCTTGAACGATGGAGCCCCCGCTTTGCGTTCCTGTCTTTCGATTTCTCTTCGAATCGCGCTGGCTTCCGGCATGGCATGGACGGAATTAAATTGAAAATCGACGCCCGCATAGCCGTGGGTGTCAAATTGCCGCACCGTCGGTTCAGGCAAGTACGAAAAACCGTAGTACAGCTGCGGCCCGTTGCTCATCAAAAATCCATTGCTCAGAAACCGGTTCAGGTCCTCGCGCTCGGAGAGTTGCTCCGCATCTCCAAATTCCCGCACGTCCCGGCCATGTTTATCAAACACAATCACCAGTCGCGGATCGCGAAGCGTGGAAACCGCCACTTCACCATCGGGCAATACCGCCACCGAAATGGGGGTCTTCACCGGAATAGACTGCAGCAACTTGCCATCGGCGGAGAAAACGCTAATCGCGTCCAACCCGCGGTCCGCTACATATATTTTTCCCTGGGCACCCACATCAGCGTCCTCGCCGAACACGATAACTGGACGCTCGCTGCCCAATGCAGCCAAACTGCCAGCCCCCGAACTGCCAGCCATTGAACCGCTTGGCGCTGCAATGGTCAATTCGCGTTTGCTGCCGGACGCGTCGAATATCGCTAACCCCACCAGCGGCGACGCCAGCACATAGTACCGTCCATCCGGCCCGCGTTTCACGGCGCGCAAACCCGGCCCAATCCCGGGAAAAACACGATGCCGCGCCGTCAGTTGATCATCAACCTGAGCCGCCGCCGACCCCGCAATACACGCCCAGAGACACAACACCGCGAAAACTTTCAAGTGAGTTGCCACCCCGTTTCGTCTAACGACGTTTCTGACTAATGGATATATCTGATTATAAAGGGCGCTACGCGGTTGCCCCCACCGCTGAAAATCGTGCAAATGTTTAAAATGTTCGCTGTTTGCTAATCGATTCGCAGCCTGATTCGCTCGATCGACCGCGCCTTGAGCCGTCCCGCCTTGTTGCGTGCACCCTCGTCATCGGTCTCAATCAGCACCGCGTTCATTTGCACATCCCCCGTAGCCACCTCAAATCGCGCCGGCAATCCATCCATGAATTTCTTCACGATGCCTTGACGATCCATTCCAATCACTCCGGCATGCGGCCCGGTCATGCCCACATCGGTGATAAACGCTGTGCCCTCCGGCAAAACCTGTTCATCCGCCGTTGCGACATGCGTGTGCGTTCCGACCACCGCGGTGACGCGCCCATCCAGAAACCATCCCATCGCGATTTTTTCGCTGGTGGTTTCCGCGTGCATGTCCACCAGCACGAACCCAACATCTTCCGCCACTTTTCCCAGCTCGCTTTCCGCTTTGCGAAAAGGATCGTCTAACGCCGGAAGGAAAATTCGCCCTTGCAGGTTCAGCACGGCAAACTTCACCCCGTTTTTGGTCTCGCCAATGAAAAGCCCGCTCCCGGGGCTCCCTTCAGGAAAGTTTGCCGGCCGCAGCAGCCGCGGTTCGTGCGGCATGTATTCCATGATCTCTTTTTTGTCCCAGCTGTGGTTGCCGCCGGTAAGCACGTCAATGCCCTCGCGTAGAAACTCTTCAGCCAGCCTTGGAGTTATACCGAACCCCGCGGCAGAGTTCTCGCCATTGGCGATCACCAGGTCGATCTTTTTCTGCGCCACGGTATCCACCAGCCGGTCGCGTACGATCTGCCGTCCCGGAGCGCCCACAATGTCGCCAATAAAAAGTACCCGCATAAAAGTAGTTGAGTCCTCAGTTAGCCCGGTGTTTTTCGAGCTGTAGCGGCCGCCTCGGGCGCGTCCATTTGCATCTTGCAGCCGTTAGCACAAAAAAATGGAGCGGACTGCTTGGCCGTGGAGAGCTAAGCCGTGAACCTCTGGTTAAGGTGGGCGCCACGAGCCAGCCGTTAGGCTTTCCTGCCCCACTCGCTGGTCGAGCTCTCACTTGACCAGCCAGAGGGACAGGCCGTGCACACAGGATGACTATCCGCAGCACCACAGAGATTCAGCATTGGTTCAAACAGCTTTCGCACTCGCACCTGCTTCGAAGTACCGCTCCGCTCTCAATTGTAGCCGCGCTCCGCGTACCCGTCCAACCGTCTGCCTCGGGCGCGTTCCCTGGACTGCCAATCTCCGGTGTCGCAATGCGATTTCCCGATTGAAAAACAAAGGCGGGCCTTGCGGCCCGCCTTCGCTTCTTCCTACCTTAAACTGTTCCTTAAAAGTGGAATCCCACCTCTGCGGTATACGACCGCGGCGTCACAAAGTGCGTACCGCTAAAGGTGGACAGAAAGTTATACAGGGCAGTTTTGTTCGTCAGGTTGATGGCCGTCAGCCGCAAACTCCATCGGTAACGGTCTCCGCGGAACAGGTTGTCATGGCCGATGCTGGCGTCAAACAGGTTGCGGGGCTTCACCCGCGAAGGATTGTGGTCCGGATTATTTGTTCCGTTGGCCGCCAGATTCAGCAGCGTTGACCCCTGCGGCGTGGTGAGCGGGCAACTTGTAATCGGTGCTGTCGGCGTAGCGAACGTGCTCCCGCAGAACAGCCCGATCGCCGTTTGCTGGTCTCCGTCAAGCGCGCGGCCACCGTTTGCGCCAATCGCAGTCTGGAAGTCGGCAACAATAGGATTGCTGGCCACTAGTCCGCTATCGTACCGCCAGCTAAACGCCACCCACGGCAGCGTCTTCCAAGGTTGATATTGCACGTGCGTGGTTTGGTTGAAAGCTTGATCATGGTCAATCCGGAAGACCGATCCTCCCTGCCCCACGGTTGCGCCCAATCCCCCGATTTGCGGTGGGAAGTATCTCGCCCGCACGTGCGCGAGAACCGCAAACGCGGTAAAGCCGTGATAGTTCGGCATGCTTATTCGAACTGACGGTCCATCGATCTTGGAACTCTTCCACGCAATCGGAAAAAATATTGGCGTGTTTCCAAAAGCGCTGAAGTCGTAAGCGTTGTGCGTGTACTTCCACAAATAATCCGCGTCGATTACGATGTGTTTTCCAAACGCTTGCTGGAAGCCGGCGTTGAACTGGTTGCGCTGGCCGGAGCGAATGGGCGCCTGTAAGTTTGCCCCGCCGATTACGTCCACGATTACCGGGTTAGCCGCGCCAATGCTCGCCAGGATCAAATTTTCATTGAACGGCGTCTCCAGCACTCGGGAATAAGAAGCGCGTAAAACCGTATTCGTCTTCTTGATGTTGTACGCCACGCCAACCCGGGGTTGCGGCTGCCAATCGTGAACAATTCCGCGATAGACATCAGCTCGCAAGCCCACATTAAACGCCCAATTTCCTGCCGTGATGCTGTCCTGTACATAAAGCGCCAGCTCTTTTATGTCCGTGTGGCCATGAAAAGCGAACAGCCCGGCTCCTGGGTGCGGATGCGAAAGGTCGTACGGAAACAAATCCGTGCACGGTGCGTCGATAGGCCGATTGGTTGTTGAATTGAAGCACGGCAAGTTATTGCTATCCACCAGAGACGGCAGGAATCCCGGATCGGTGATTCCAAAATTAAAGTCCTCGGTAAGAAATGTGTGCTGCAGCGTAACGCCGGCCTTAATGTTGTGGATGCCCTTTACGTAAGACACATCTGTGCGAACTCCGGCGTTGGTCAGCTTTCGCTGTTGGTTGAGTGTTGCCGACGAGCCGGCCGGAATTTGTCCGGTACCATCCGCGAAAATATTCGCGCTCGGGTAGTAGTTGAATCTGTCTTGGCGAACAAACGCTCCCAGCGTGAACAACGTGGTGCTACTGACTAAGCGCGTCCACACCGGCGCAATATTGAAGGTCTTGATCTGCGAACGCTGGTCCGCCGCTGGAAGTTGAAGTCCGGTCGTCGGATCGAGGATGCCTCGATTGAAGTTGTCGAACGTATTTGGCGTCTGAAACCACGACCGCGTGTATTGGAAATTCGCGTGAATGGTGTCCTTGCCGCTGATTACGTAATCGACGCGATCAAATAAATTTTCTTCGTTACCTTTGTCGTGGATAGCTTGCAACTCGGGCGGATCCAGAAACCGGCTGGTGTTCAATCCGTTGGCCGCGAGGAAATTTCCCCATTTCGCGCCCCCGAACGCCACGCGAAAGCCCCCGTTCACCGAGCCAAAGCTCCCGTAAGAAGCAAAAACCGTTCCTGTCGGTGTGGTCACGCCGAGCCCGGATCGCGTGGTTACTTTGATTACCAGGCTGGTTTTGTCGCCATACTCAGCCGGTGGCCCGCCTGACACCGCTTCCAGCGACTGGATCGAATCGAGTGGAATCTGGTTGGAAAATACCTTGCTCTGCTGATCGGTGATGGGCTGGCCGTCCACCGAGAATGAATTTTCGGCGTGGTCGCCCAGCCCATGGAACAACCCGTTGGAATCCGCCACCACTCCAGGCGTCGCCAGCGTAACCAGTGAACTCACGGAAGACGATTGGCTTTCCAGTGGCATCCTTTCCGTCAGCGTAGTGTCCACATCCGTGTGGAAGCTCGGGTCTCTTTCAACAAGATCCCCCGCATTGCTCTCCACCGTTACGCTGGTAACTTCTGTGCCCAACTGCAGCACAATCAACACAACGCTCGGCACCGTGGACCGCACCTCCACGTCTTGTGCGTAAGTATTAAAGCCCGCCGCGGAAACTTTAAGGTGATAGGGATTAAATGGAATATTGCTAAAACGAAAACTGCCGTCAGTTCCCGTCACCGTCTGCCGCTCATAACCGGTCACCGGAAAGCTGATATCCACCTTCGCTCCGGCTACCGTCCCTCCGGATAAATCTTTCACCACTCCTTCAATCGATCCGGAATTTCCCAATTGCGCCGCAGCAGGCCGGGCCGCAAAAACGGCGAACAGCAAAACGAAACTCGCACAAATGCTTAAATGCCTTAACATTTTTTTTCTCTCTCCATCCCTTCGAGGGTCTACGTTTTAGGTGAGTAGAGCCCGCTGAAAAACAGCGGTGACGCCGGCTCTTTCTGAGTCAGCGCGCGGAGGGGTAATCAAACTGAGAGGAAGGATCTAAACCGTTGGAGGGGCGCGCCCGGCGCGTAGCAGCGAAAAATCATGATTCGGAAGTACATTCTGAACAGGCGCGGTATAGCGCGTAACAACTACAGGAGCAGCAGCGAAATTTAATGCTGCGGGAGCCAGCGCGGGCGCGTGTAGCGCCTGGCAAACGTGGCAAGCATTCTCATGACCGTCCGCATGCTCATGCAGAAGCGCGCCGCCTGCGGCAAAATAGAGCAGTGCCGCGCAAGCCACCATCACAAGGAGGCGCCTACCCTTGTTGCGGGTACGCTCGGTGCGCTCAGGAACTATGGTGTTCGAGTTCACGTACACTGCCCCGTCCTACCTTAGACGCGTGAAACATCACATTCGTTGTAGTTAAAATCCACGCCACAACGTGCACCTTTATTTCTCAACCTTATAATCCAAGGCCTACGTTCAATTTTGGCAGATTTGGCCCGGGTTTGGTGCACGTTTTTGCTCCACTTGTTCTGCTGCCGCATCGGCACCTGCGCTCTCCCGTTTCCCCTTCTTTATATTTCCTTCATCCGATATCCTAAATTTTTAGGATCTCTTCATTCGGGCCCCGATTCACCGCTCATCAGGAGTAAAGCTATGAAACGCATCTCCGTTTTTGCCGTTTTTCTGTTCTTCTCGTCATCCGCTCGCGCTCAACAGACGACCTCCGAGCCTCCCGTCCAGGTGGCCGCGGCTGCCTCTTCCGAAGACGCGCGCATGAAGGCGCTCGAGGAACAAGTCAGCACGCTCGCTAGCCAAGTCTCCCTGTTACGCGCCGAGTTGCAGCAACTTCGCGGTGCTAACGCGAACACACCGCAGACCGCCGCCAACGCCGAACCCGGCGCGGCCGTTACCCCGCCGGTTCCCGCTGCCGTTTCCGCGCCAGCCGCCGGTCCGCAAACTTTTGGCGGCGCGTCCGGCAACGCCAAACTTCTTAATCCCGATATTAGCCTCATCGGCGATTTCATCGGCACCGTGGGACACAACGACATTTCGCCCGGCAAGTCCCTCGAAATGCATGAATCCGAACTCGGCATTCAAGCCATCATCGATCCCTACGCGCGTGCCGACGCCTTCATTTCCTTTGGCGAAACCGGAGTAAACGTCGAAGAAGCGTACGTCACCTTTACATCTCTTCCCGCTGGTTTGCTCCTGAAAGTTGGAAAAAAGCGCGCCGACTTTGGCAAGGTGAACACCATTCACAATCATGCCTTGCAGTTCATCGATCGCCCGCTGGTTACCAACAACCTCGTTGGTGGCGAAGATGGCATCAATGACGCCGGCCTCTTCCTTTCGCGTTTCCTTCCCGCGCCAAAAAATTGGTTCCTCGAAGGTAGCGCTGAAGTTCTTCGCGGCGATTCCGGCGACGTTTTCCAAGCAAACCGCCGCGAAGACGTCAGCGTCGTCGGCCACCTCCGCGCGTACCGCGATCTCAGCGAGTCCACCAATCTTGATCTTGGCCTCTCTTACGCCCGCGGACACAACACCCTCGGCTCCGACTTCCTCACCAACCTTTACAGCGCCGACGCCACCCTTCGCTGGAAGCCGCTTCGCCGTGCCATCTACAACTCTTTCCTCTTCCGCACCGAACTTGTCTGGAGCGCTCGCGACCAGTTCGCCGTGCTCCAGCCCACGCTGTTCCGCACCGAGCACACCTTCGGCCTTTATTCTGTCGCCGAATACCGCGTGAATCGCCGTTGGATTGTTGCCGGCCGCTTCGATCGCAGCGGGCACGCGCGCGATGCTCGCCTCACCGATACCGGTTTCTCCGGCATCATCACCTATTGGCCCAGCGAATTCAGCCAGATTCGTGGTCAATATCGCTTTGGGCGTCTCGCCACTGCGCCCAACACTTTTTCCAACGCCAACGAACTTCTGTTCCAGTTTCTTTTCGTGATGGGCGCGCACGGCGCTCATCCGTTCTAGTACAGTTGAAGAGAGAATCGAGAGACTTATATGACTCACACTAAATTTTCCAATCGCATCGGCGCTCTGTTTGCTTCCCTCACATTGTTGTTCGCCACCTTCCTTCCGATTCCCGCTCGCGCCGACAGCAAACTCCAGGTCATGACCGCCACCACCGACCTCGCTTCCCTCGCGCAGGAAATTGGCGGCGATAAAATTTCGGTCGAATCTATCGCGCGCGGTTATCAGGATCCGCATTACGTCGATCCTAAGCCCAGTTTTCTTTTGAAGCTGTCGAAGGCGCAACTCCTGATCGTCGTCGGACTCGAACTCGAAATCGGCTGGCTTCC
>DATNME010000070.1:0-43857 GCA_035602385.1 Candidatus Dormiibacterota bacterium | reverse complement strand
CCATACGCGCCGGTTGGGTTGTTGGGGAGTGGATAGCGGGCCAGCACCGCAGCAATTGCCGGATTCAACGGTACCTGCAGGGTGTCCGTGCTGCCGTCCGGGTACTTCACGATGTCCTGACCCGCTCGCTCGGCTGCGGTTGGTACCGCCAAAACCTGGGTCGTTCCCAGCACCTGCCTGAATCCCTGATACTGCACAAAATAGAACGTGCGGTCTCGGCCGTCATACAGATGCGGCAACACGACCGGCCCACCATTCGTAAATCCGAACTCATTTCTACGGAATGGAGGAATTCTGCCCGGCTCGGCAATCGATGGGTGATCGAAATAATTCCGCGCATCGAGGGCAGAGTTCCTTAAAAACTCGAAGAATGACCCGTGAAAACCGCTTCTCCCGGACCGTGTCACGATGTTGGTGAAACCTGCCGCCCCGCGCCCGATGTCAGCCGGCATCCAGCCTGAGCTTGACTGCAACTCCTGAATCGCATCTACGCTGAAATTCGTGAACGTGCTCCCACCCATCTCTGGATCACTGACATCCGCACCGTCCATCGCGAAGACGGCCTCAACGCCGCGCTGTCCGTTGATGGCAAACTGCTGGGTAAAATTCGTCTGCCCGTTCACGTCGGTCATAGTGCCCGCTGCTAACAACAACAGCGTGCTGAAGTCGCGTCCATTCAACGGCAACTCATTTACCTTTTGGCCGGAGAGCTTCTCCCCGCTTGTTCCGCTGGCTGCGTTCGAAGTTGTGCTCGGGTTCCCATTCGAGACTCCCGCAGAAATTTGCGGATTGGCTGCAATCGACAGCACGTTTTGATCGGAGACCGTCAGCACAATTGTTACGCCAGTAATATTCACTGCAACTTGCCGTGTCGGAGCTCGCCCGGGCAGTTGCACGCTCACGCGATTCGGCCCGAGTCGAAGGTCCGCAATCGCGAACCTTCCGTCGGTTCCTGTAACTGCGGTTAGATTCTTTTTGGCACCGGGTGTGAATACCGTTACCTTCGCTCCTGCTACAGGTTCGCCGGCAGCCGTGCGTACGACACCGGTCCACGCTGGCGCAGACGGAGAACTCTGTTGTGCTTCAAGCGAGACTGCGACCATCAGTCCGAACAGCAAGCACTTCTCTATTAGTCGGAAGGCCTTATGAAAACCTCGAGCTATTGCGTCTTCCTTTGCGTAGTGGTATTCATGCATGAAAAATCTCCTCGAGTGAAGGCGGAATGCAATCGGAGAGTGCCGGAAACAATGAAGGTATCCACAAACGGGCTTCGAGGAAATTGTGCAGATTGGTAACAGGAAGTCGGCTTGTAGGGAGTGATCTCCGCACTTGGCATCGATTCTGGGCAGATTACGGGCACCAGGAAGTAATCCTAAAGTCCTGATTAACGAGGTGGTCTCAATGGGTCGACGCAACACTGACTCGAAGTTTACTTGCAGGAGTCTGAAAACCTAAGGTTTTTCTCGGGCGTTGATTTAAAACTTATTTCTATTTGGTACCTGCTAGGATAATCCCGGCTCTTGCGTAACCCGCTACGTAACCACATTGGGGGTTTTGAGCATTTTTAGCGTTTATGGCGTTATTTAAAATCAATAACTTACATAGTCTCAGTGTAGGCCGTGGGTTCGATTCCCTCCGCCGGCACCAGATTAAACCTACCCATCAGATCCAAAAAAGTTACGTTCGAAATATACGGTTCGAACATAGGGAACGATGCCAGTGATCGGCGATCTTGCGCGTACAAATCCGGCGGTCATTTTTGTGAACGGAAGAGCCGGCCAAGGCAAAACGGAACGCATTCTGCCTGAAATGCGTGCCTTGGTTACGAGGAGGCACTGGCCTATTGAATTCCAATTAACGCACACCACGGAAGATTTGGAGAAATGCGTCCACCAGACAATTGAAGGCGGCAGCCGGGTGTTATTGACGATGGGAGGGGACGGAAGTTTTCACGCGTTAATCAATGCAACGGCTGGAATTAATGCGGCTGGGGGAGTAATTCTTGGAGTGATTCCCTCGGGCGGAGGAAATGATTTTGCAGCGTCATTGGGACTGCCGCGAGATCCTTTTATGGCATTGGAAAGAATTGTTTACGCCGGGCCGCGACGTGTGGATCTCGCGCTTGCGAAAACCGCTGATGGCCGGGACCGATATTACGCAGGAGGAGCAGGAGTGGGGCTGGATGCGGAGGCAGCGATGCTTGCCGACCGAAAATACCGGCATCTGCCAAGCCGGCTACGATACGTAACGGCAGCGCTGCATGCGTTCTCGCGATTTGCGGCGATTCGAGTGAAAGTTGAGTTCCCAGACGGCGACCATGCGGAGGTAAATACTGAAGTTTTGCTGGCGAGCGTAATGAATACGGCGACGTACGGCGCGGGCTTGCGGCTCGCGCCCGAAGCGCGGATCGATGATGGATTACTGGATGTGGTTTTATTAAAACCCTTAGAAGTGGTGAGAATCGCCGCGTTGTTGCCACGACTTCTCTGCACCGGGGAGTTGCGAACCGGGGGGATCACGCGGCGAAGAACGCCGCGCGTACGAATCACGACGGACCGCCCGTGCATGTTTCACGGGGACGGGGAAGTTATAGGACCGGCTCCGGTGGAGGTGGAGGCAATTGCAGGCGCGGTTCAGGTATTGGCGCCCGTTCAAGGATGAGCATTAGCAAAACTGAACGCATTGTTGCGTTGAAGTTTGTGGTTGTTCCATCGATTGAGGGGCGGATGAATCTTGCCAAGATCCCTCCACTTCGCCTGCCTGCGCAGGCAGGGTCGGGATGACACCAAGAGGGAAAAAGCGGAAAAAGCAGATTCCTCACTTCGCCTGGCTGCGCAGGCAGGTTCGGGAATGACAACACAGAGGCGGGCCTGAGCTTTCCAGGCTTAGGCCTTTAGTCACCCTTCTTATTATCGAGGCGCAGGTTCAATACGATATCTTTGCGACCGTCAAAACTGGAAACAGTGTGAGATGGAGATTTCGCGCCATCTTTTTCCGCGTGAACATCGTAGTCCGCGTTAGGATCCAGTCCGCTAAAACGATAGTTGCCCTGCTCGTCGGTGATGTAGCTGCGCACAGTGTTGGTACGGGAATTTTTTAAGAAAACGACACTCCCGCTTACTGGAGTATCGGATTTGTCGATAACGGCTCCATGCACGGTGCGGAGCTGCGTTTCGTTCTTCTGCGCAAGGCTCAGGCCCGCAGCGAGGAAACAAATAAGGGTTATTCCAAGGATGCGGCTGGACAATTTCCTTTTGTTCATTTTGCGCCTCCGACTGCGGATTCCATGCGAATCGAAATGCGCTGCTGGGTATCAGCGGCGTGCAGAGCATCGACGGTAAGTTTCTGCCCGGCGAAACCTTTCCCGGTAACCACTACTTCGTAGATAGCACCTTGCGGCACGCGCACTGCAAAATCCCCCCGTGAATTCGTCACCGTTTTCCAACGGAACTTGCTTTCGCCCATACGCCGGACCTGGAGATGGGCTCCAGGGTAAGCTAATGCTTGGGGACTGAAAACGGTTCCGACAATCAAGAAATCGTTGGCGTGGCTATGCTTCTTGCCGGGGCGGTCATTTTTGGCTGTTGAAGACGGAGAAGCCGCAGCAGGGATGGGAGCGACTGGCCCCACAGGGGCGACGGGCTGCTGGCGATGGGCCATGGCGCCTAACGTGAGAATCAAACCGAGACCCAGACCAAGCACAAAAGCTGCGCAATATCTGGGCAAGAAGACTCCTTAAAGGTTAGAGTGCAATTCGAGACAAAAGGATGTCCGGCATAAGGCCGGCTTATTCCTCGTCTTTATCGTCTTCCTCGTCTTCTTCTTCATCATCTTCTCCGTCTTCTTCTTCATCATCTTCTTCGTCATCCTCGTCGTCTTCTTCGTCGAGGTCGTCGGATATAAGGTTCAGATGGACGGGATGAGTTTGCGAAACCTCCAACTCCGATTCACACTCAGGACAGCTCAAAATTTCTCCCTCTTCCACTTCGTCTTCATCAACATCGATTTCCGTGGAACATTCCGGGCAGCGGATCACGGCTGCATCCTCCGTTGATAGTGTCTTTTGATTGCGTAACAAAACACTGGTGCAACCATACGAAGGTATTATATACCGCGTTGGACGAAATCAAGGGAGATGTGTGCCGCGGCGCAAGCGCGGCTGAAAAAGCAACGGCGGCACCGATGACTGAATATCCCGAACGCCCGGTGATTGGAGTTGGCGGAGTGCTGATTCACGATGGCCGCGCGCTGCTGGTTCGCCGGGCGGCCGAGCCTTTGCGCGGGCAATGGTCCATTCCGGGCGGGAGGCTGGAATTGGGTGAAACACTGGCCGAGGGTGTAGCGCGCGAATTGAAAGAGGAAACGGGTGTCGATGTGCGGGTGGGTGAATTGATCGAAGTGTTCGAACGCATCTGGAATGAAGAAGAGGGCGTCGCGAGACCGAGATTTCATTTTGTGATTGCGGATTATTTGTGCGAGCACGTCAGCGGCGAGCCGCAAGCGGGAAGCGATGCTCTGGAAGTGGCGTACGCGAGTGAAGCGGAATTGGGGAAATTTCAGCTTAGTGAAACGGCGATGCGGGTGCTACACAAAGCGTTTGAAATGGACCGGGCACGGGGCAAGGCTCGATAGTCGTGGCGAGTGGGTTGCTCTGTTTGCGTTGAAGTGGCTGTTCCATCGATTGAGGGGCGGAAGAATATTGCCAAGATCCCTCCACTTCGCCTGCCTGCGCAGGCAGGGTCGGGATGACAGATGGTGGGGCGGGCGGCATTTAGCGGAGGGCATGAGGCTGCGATACTGGTGGCAGCGCGCCGCGGGTACGGTCCCTGCCGGCAAATTGCTGCAGCGCGGCGGAAAGATCGGCGACGGAAAAATCCGGCCAGGCCTTGAGGACAAACACAAATTCAGCGAAGGCGCATTCCCACAGCAGAAAATCGGAGAGGCGTTGCTCACCGCCGGTGCGAATAAGCAAATCCACGTCGGTGGAACCGCCGCGTTGCACTTCGGAAAGAACATCGCTAAACGATTCCAACGAAAGTTCCGTAACTTTATAAAATTTGCAAGCGGCGTGATAGATGGCCTGGCGAGCGGAATAGTCGATGGCCAGGCGAAGGTGCAGCCGCGTGCCTCGGGCGGTGAGTTTTTCTGAGTCGGCGATAGCTTCGCGGAGTGCGGCGGGAAGGCGGTCGCGACGACCGATGACCGAGAGCCGAATGCCTTCCTGGAGGCAATGCGAAGTTTCCGTTAAGAGATATTGGTGAAGGATTTCTAGGATGGAATTTACTTCGGCGGCGGGGCGTTGCCAATTGGCGGAAGAGAGAGCAAAAAGCGTGAGCGTGTTGATGCCGAGTGCCGGCGCAGCCTGAATTATGCGGCGAGCAGCTTCGGCTCCGGCACGGTGTCCGGAGGCGCGGGGAAGTCCACGGGAGAGGGCCCATCGACCGTTGCCATCTGAAATGATGGCTACGTGGAGTGAGGGAGTGGCGGCAGACCGCAGGGTCTCGGGGAACGTGGTAACGGTGCGAGGATAAGTGCTCACGGTGAAATTGCTCCTGGTGATGATTCTTGCATCTTACGGCGCAAACTACTCTATATCACAAAGTACAATTGCAAAAAAAAATGCTTCAGCGCTCGCGGGTGGTGCGAATCAACGCTTCCATATGATCCAGGTAGCGCTCCAAAGCGCGCTTTCCCACGGACGTGAGGCGAAATTCGGTTTTGGGCAGCCTTCCGTCGAAGGATTTGTTGCAAGAAATATAGTTGGCTTCCTCGAGTTTTCGAGCGTGGACGCTCAAGTTACCGTCAGTAGTCTTGAGCATGGCTTTCAGTTCGTTGAATGTGAGCGAGCGATTAACGGCCAAGGCGCTGACGATACCCAGGCGAATGCGTTCGTGAATGAGGCGATTCAAATCGGACGGAACGGTTTCAGGGGCGTCTCCGCGCAAGGCGGTGAGCGAGGCGATTTTCGAGCGCTGCTGGCGATCCTGATGAGCTGTCGACGACTTAGCCATAATAAATTTCTAACCTAGTAGAGAATCAACCGCCGTAATGGCGGGCGATCCAGACACCAAAAATAATTTGCAATACGCCGAAACCGGCGGCCATAAAAAAATCGCCCCACGCTGCAGGCGTAAACAGAGCGGCCGCGCCCAGGGCCATCAGGCAGAGTCCCATGATAGGGATGAGCCGCACGGAGAATGCTCCTCCAGTGACAATCGCGGTGCCATATAAAAGCAACCAAACGCCAGGCAGAGCGGCAAAGGCGCCGGCGTGATACAGGGCAAAAGTAAGCAGACCGCCGACCACGATGGGAGGCGCGAAACTCAGAGCAAACTTGCGGCCTGGCCCGGAGAAAAGAGCAGAGTTTGCGCGACGGGCCTTGGTTGCGGCAGCGGGAGCGGCGATGGCGACGGCTACGAACGCTTCGACGAGCCAGACGATAAACCAGGAGCGAACGGAGGTTTGACGAGCAGCGATAGCGGCAGCGGCGAGAGCGGTGATGCCCATAGCGACTCCGCCCCAGCCGGGAACGGCGGTGAACTCGACGGCGCGCTCCATGGTTTCGCGGATATAGCGGAGATGATCGGCGGCGCGCGCGTCAATGGGAATAGGTTTGCGAGGAGCGCGGAGTGTGCCAGGGAGCGGCATAGAGAGAAGATAGCGGGGGAGAGGCGGGGCTGTCAAGTACTTTGTATCACAAAGTAGATTCCGAGAGATTTGAAAGAAAGCTGCGTTTACTTGGATTTTGGGTAGCGACCCATCAGCGCGTTCCAACGGATGACGAAAACATCGAGGAACATCTGGATGCTGTCCTTGAACATACTTACCTTGGTGGCGGGCGAGATACAACAATTCCGGGTCGAAGCCGAATCCTTCGATGCGCTGTTGTTGAAAAATAATGCGGCAAGGCTCACGGCGAAAGGCTTTGAAGCCGCATTGGGTATCGACAAAAGGCAGGCGCAGAATCAGGCGCACAACAAAATTAAAAATAATTCCGGCGAGTTCGCGAAAACGTGATTGACGCACGCTGATCAGATTCCGGTTCATAGCGCGGGAGCCGATCGCTACATCATTGGTTTGCAATGCTTGAAGGAGCTTTTCCGTTTCTTCAATAGGCGCAGAGAGATCGGCGTCGGTAAAGAGGACGAATTGTCCCTTGGCTTCCTGCATGCCGTGGCGGACGCTGAATCCCTTACCGCGATTTTCGCCGTTCGAAATGACGCGAAGACCGGGAAGTTTTTGGCAATAAAGATTGGCGACAGCGGCGGTGCCGTCAGTGGAACCGTCATCTACTACCAGGACTTCCGTTTGGTGGCCGGAATTTTGGATAAAGGCGGCGATTTTCTGGAGCGAATCAGGGAGTCGCGTCTCCTCGTTGAACGCAGGAATTACTATGCTGAGTTCAGGATTCGCGGGATTCATGATGAGAATGCTGCCCCTGCAAAACTTGGTCTTGGCTACGCGGCATTACCACTGAGCATGCCTTGCCCAATTTTCGTCACTCAAGATAACACAGAGAATTCGTGGGAGCAGATTTGTTCGTTCTACAACGCCTGAGGTGGGGCTCACGACCTGCTCCAGAGGACAGTGTTGAAGGGGACAAAACTGGACCGTAGAGCAGTCGCGGAGGTTCAATTCGCTAAATAGGATAGAGAGGCATTGCAGACAAGCGGATGTCGGAGGAAGTGATGAAGGCAGTTTTGGCTCTAATTATTATTTACGTGGGGACATTTTTCGTAGCGATTCAGGGAGTATCGCAGAGCTCGGTGGAAGCCTCCGAACCGAGTGCGACGGCGCAAAATGGTTCAGCGCAGCGCCAGGCGGCAGATCCGATTAAAGATGCGGATGTGCGTTCGCTGATGGAACTGATTGGTCTGAAAGACCAGGTGCAGGATTCGGTGAAGATTTCCGGGGAGCAAAACCGCGACAAACTATTGACGACAGTATCGAACGATGACAAAGGGCGGACGTTTGTGAATGCGTTCTCCCGGGACTATGAAAACAAGTTTGATGTAAACCAGGTTACGGAACAGATCGTCGGGATTTATGACCAACACTTTACGGACGACGAGATAAAAGGGCTGCTGCAGTTCTACGGTTCGCCCCTCGGGCAAAAATATGCGAGCGAGATGCCAAAAATTTCGCGCGAAATTCAGGTGGCCAGCCGGGACGCGGCTAGCAAGGCCGCGCGCGAATCATTGCAACAAATAAAAAATCAGTATCCGGAAATTGGCGCGAACGCGAAGCTAGGAATAGGACAGCGCGCGGGACAGCCTCAGGGGCAAAGACAGCAGGTTGCGGCGCAGCAAGCGCAGCGATAAGAAGACAGATCGGTTTCGCGATCTTCAATTAACAGATGCCTTCAGTTTTATTACTCTTCACAGATGCGGAGCTTCAAGGCAGGCGCTTAGTAATTTTCACGTCGATGCCAAACGTTCCGTTGTAATCGCGCAATGCCACGATGGCGAGGTTCCGGTTCACGTTGTATTCCACCTGGATAATCTGCTGTTGAGTGGAACTCACGTTGGAAACATAGGTGATGGTGAGGTTGTGCGTGATTTGCTGTTCGACGGTGACGCGTGCCGCGGCGTTTTGCGAGGCGCCAGTGGAACCGACGCCGGCGAGGCCGGGATCAACGCGGAAACGAGTAATGCCGAACAGGCGTTCGAGGCGGCCACCCAGCTGACTGGAAATCGCTTCGGAAAGAAGCGCGGAAGCGCCAGCGGAAGCTCCCTGGTTGCTGCCGCCACTGCGCACGCTTGCTTCGGAGCTGGTTTTTCCCAAGGCGAGCAGCGTGACGATATCGTTGCCTGGCAAGGGCGGATCGGAGCGGTAGGCCAGGGCCATGGCGCTTGATCTCCCGTTGAAATTCAAAGTAATTTCGTACTGCTGGATGGTGGTGGTGGCTTCGACGTTAATCACGGGATCGATGCGGAAGGGGTCCACAAAATTTAAGTCACCGCGAGAGACGCGGTAGCGATTTCCGTGGAAGGAAAGCTCGCCAGATAAAACGTGGATGTGACCAAGAAGAATCGGATGTTCCGCGGTGCCGCGAACGCGCAGGTTGGCTTCGGCTTCGAGTTCCGCGCCGGGCCACTCCATTCGAGCATCGGGAGTAGAACTGACTTCGATATCGAACTGGAGGTTGCGAAGAAAGGGAGAACTGTTGCCAGCAGGGTTTGGGGAAACCAGCGCGCTCGCGGAGTCGAGGCCCTCGGCGAGATTAACGCGTTCCACGGTAATTTTTCCGGAAAGCAGGCCGCCCTGCAGTGTGCCGGCAAGATGAAGCGAGCCGGCGGCCAGCCAACTCATGCCCTCTGGATAGCGAATGCGTACGCGGTTGGTGTGCGCATTGATATCGTACCGGATGGGCGTTTCGCCGTAATTTACGCTGCCGGAAAGCAACAAGGAACCGCCTCCGGCCTCGGCGGAGACATTTTCAAAAAAGAGTCTGGTGGAATCAAAAATGAAATCGCCTTTGATGGCGGCGAGTCCCGTGGGGAAATCACTGACACGCAGGGAGGCGTCGTCGATATGGACGCGGCCGGTGATTCTGGGGCGATCAATGGTGCCTTCGAACGCCGCGTTAATTTGTGAAGGTCCATGGGCGTCAATGTGCGGAAAGAAAAGCGTGAGTAGCCGAAGATCAAGCGTACCGTTAAGGTGCATCGCCAAAGCGCGACGGCCGGAAAATTGGATGGAACCGCCGATTTGCATATTGGTGTCGGTGCCCTGGAATGCGGCGGCGATAATTTGCAGGTCGTCCCGCGTGGAACGCAACTGGACCGGGCCGACATTTTGCAATTGGACATTTCTGTACGCGAGAAGAAGCTTGGAAAAATTGGCGTCCACAACAATGTTTTCCGGGTGCTTGAGTTCACCGTTGACGGAGATTTCCCCGTCGGCAGTTGCGTGCCCCTCCCATCGCGACAGGTGGAGCGCGGTAGTAAGGTAGGGATCGAGGTTTATGTTGGTTATGGAAACTTTGCCGACGAGAGGAAAATTGCCGGCCAGTCCTAAAGAGAGATCACCGGAAATAGAGCCGATAGACATCGATGAAGTCAGTTGCAGGCGCGCTTGTTTGCCATCCGAAGTGATATCGCCTTCAAAACTCCCGACGACTTCCTTGCCGACGCGAAAGTCCACGACACGGAACGTGCTTTCCCCGACAAACGCTGTTACCGGGCCACTGCCTTTGAGGCGAAAACTGAATTCTCCAGCCATGGGAAGCTGCTTGATTTTCAAAAACTGAAATTTATCAAGAGGCAGTGAAGCTCCAACGAGATCGGCGGAAATGGAATGGTCGGCAAAGCGATAAGCGGCCGAACCGGTGACGATTCCGGCTCCCTGTCCTTTCTCTTTACCTGGCGCGAAGACACGAAGTTCGGCGTCAGAGATGCGGACTTCATCGGAAAGCAGATTGAGTTCGCCACGCAGCCGATTGAAGGTGACACCGTAGACGCTGGCGTCAGCCAGGTCGAAAAGTCCGGTGAGAGCCGGCTCGGCGCGAGTTCCACCACCGTGAAATTGTCCGCTGAGTTGTCCTTGTACGGGATAATGCAGCCCCAGAAGCTGCTGAATTCCATCCAATGGGGCGTTTTCAAGATTGATTTCCGCGGACCAGGTGCTATCGGGCAAAAAGCTCCATTCCGTGAGAGACAATGTCGCGTTGATGGAACTGCTCACCGCACCGCGCCGCGCGTGTCCGTTGGTTAGCACCAATCCCTTAGGAGAGTATTGGAGGTCGCCGTCTATGGAATCGAATGCCCAGTCGCCGTACCGATTATTCTCGCCGCGAAAATGTCCGACGAAAGTGACCGCCTTGGTAGGACCCAAGATTTTTCCATCCCAACGTATTGAGCCAGTCAAAAACGTGGCGACTTTCGCGGCGCGTGGTGAATTGCCAGCGATAGCGTGGATGAAATCGCTGTAGGCTTCGACGGCGCCAGTCTCCACAGTGGTGTTCAGATCAGAATGCTTTTCAGAGAGAAGGCCAGTTATGGAACCACGTGAAGAAGGCGTTGCAAAAGTGCCCGCTTCTAAAGAGAGAGCTTGAGCATCATAACGATATTGCAGCTTCCAATCTCCGCTTACCGGGATGTGGTGGGCCGCCAGATCGGTGGGCACGTCCCAGTGCATGCCGCCGGTAATTTCGAAGTGTTGAAAAGGACCCGTCCACGTTTCGATGGTGTCGCCGGAAATCAAGGCATCCCAGTGGAGTTGATCGACCGGAAAACCCTGGTGATCAATCGCGGGTAAAACGGAGGAGAGACGGACATTTTGAATGTGGGTGACCGCCCGAAAAAATAATCCGGCGAACGACATGTGCACGTGACCGGTTACGTTGCCACCAAGTCCATGGACGACGAAATCGGGCAAATCGATTCCGCGGCTGTCGAGTACAAAACTTGATCGGTTGAAGAGGTTCCCGGCATGGAAGTCCTGAAGATCCAGCGAAATGTTCTGGCCTACGTAGTTTCCGGCGCTATGCCATGCGCCATTTGTGAATGTGCCTTCACCGCGAACATCGACACGACCGTATGGGACCTCTGGAGTACGCAAAGCTTGGCGAATATCGACGAGATCGACCCACCCGCGATAGCGGAAACTCCATTTGGGATTCACGAAGCCGACCATCGTGCCTTGTGCGTCGAGATGTGACCTCGCGATGCTGACAACTCCCTGTTCCAGGGTGAATCCGTCAGGCCGGAGGGTAAATTTCGCGGAAAGATTTGCGGGTAGAGGAAGAAACCTGTCCGCAGTGAAGTGTATGGATTTCCAGTCAAGATTGCCGAGATAAAGAGGGCTTGGACCGGCTGCGGCATCCAGGGAAAAATGGAGATCACCACCCTCGACCGAAAGGGGCGACTGCGTATCATTATATAGGACCCAGCCATTGTCGATTCTTACCTTGCGGACGTGAAGGTCGAAGAGACTCTCGGGCAATGGTTTTGCCGACGGCTTCATGGTGAGCAACGGTAAATTGTTGGTGCCGTCGGCGTTGACTCGAATGTGAAAGCGAGGGGCGAGCAATATCAGCTCATCAAGCGAAACCTTGCGGCCCCAGAACGAATCGATTTGCAAACCCACTTGAATGGTGTCGGCGCGAAAGAGCGGCTCGGTATCTTTTGGTTCAAGACCGTGGACTACCACGCCGCTGAGAGTGGCGTGCAGGGAAAGCCAGGCGATGGACACGTTGGCGATTTCGGTTTTTCCGCCGGTAAGGGTATCGATGCGACGAATTAAGGCGCGACGAAGAAAAGCATCGCCCAGGCCGCTATTAATGAAAATTACGATCCCGAGGAGCACCAAGGAAATGCCGAGTGCAAAGAGCCCGACGAGGCGACGCAGCCAACGGATTTTTTTCGGGCGGTTTTCCGGGGTCATTTGCGGCCGTCCGTCAAAAACCGTTCCACGTGCAAGCGGATGCGGGATTCCTTGAGCCACTGCTCGGTATGCTCGTTAATGGCCTGCTGTATCAAAATTTCTTGAATGTATTCGCGCGCGGCCTCCAGCGTTGGGGGTTCCTGGCCTTGCGACTTGGCGCGCTCGACTACCCGCGTTTGATAAAAGGTTTCGACAGCTTTCGGGTCAATCTGAATTGAGGGACGAAAGCGCGAATCCAGGTAATTGCTCAGATAGAGTTGGGAGGCGAGCATGCGATTAATATCTTCAATTGTAAGTCCGCTGAGTTTTCTGCGACGTTCGAATTCCTCGGGGGACGAGAATGAAGACTTCAGCCGCTGCAGGCTGCGGTCGACTTCCTCTGGCGCGGGCGGAGGATATTGCGCCGCGGATGCTTCATTGCGAACGATCCATTGATCGATCAAGCGATCCAGGATTTGCGAATCGCTTTCAGCGTGGCCTTCAACAAGTTTTTGGTAACGCGCGAGATCTTGAATATCGCTGAGCAGAATGATGTCATTTTCCACGCGAGCGGCGATTCGATCGATCAATTCCTGCGCACGGAGAGCATTCGGCGCAGAGAGCGCGAGGAAAACGGCGGTCACAATCTGAAGGGTGCGACGCATCAAAACGAGGCCCCCAGGTTGAAGAAGATTTGAAACCCGGGCAATTTTGTCCCTTGCTGGCAAGAAACCGTTAACGGTACGTTTTTGCAAGGGATAGCGAAAGTAGGGCGATTGAGTTGATAACCTAAATCGATTCGTATCGGTCCTACTGGAGTTGCATAGCGAATACCCAAACCGATGGTATGCGAAAAATAATCCAGCTCGTTGTCGCAGTTGCGGACGCAGGTGGAAAGATTAGTTGGGCTTATGGGCAGCGAAGGATTGGCAACCGTAAAGACGGGCGCCGGCGGCGAAGTGCGCAAGGTAATTCGAGTGATGCGGCTGAACACGTTTCCGCCATCATAAAAGATGGCGCCGCCCAGTTGCGTTCCCAGAAAAGGGAGACGCATTGGAAAACGGAATTCCTGGTTCAGGACCAACATGGCCTGGCCGCCCACGGGAAAGCCGGCTGAGTCGCGCGGCCCGGCCTGGTTCAGCGCGAAGCCTCGGAGAGAAGTTCCGCCGCCAGCGAAAAATCTTTCAGGAAGTGGGATAACGGTGGTTTTGGTGGTGGGCGGCGGGAAGCTGAGTGAAACCGTATCGTTAAAAGGGAAAAGAGTGCCGATGCGGACAGAACGAGCGAAGCTAAGATTGCGGGTAATGGGGTGATAGGAAGAATTTTGAAAAAAGAAACGCAAAAAGGTCGCGCTTGAGCCGATAGCGGTATCGGCGATACTTAGATCGGCGCTGTTAAATGTGCCCTTGGTGGCGTCCGCGGGATTATTGCGGGTGTCGCGAATCCAGGTTCCGCCAAATTGAGAGATCAATGTGGGCTGATTGAAAAGCGGAATTTCCTGGGGCAGAAAAGTAAGTCTTAAGTTGCTGATCTTTACTTTGCGGAAGGTGTAACGGTAAAGAAAAGAAGTGAAAGGCGTGACCTGGTTGGTGAGCTGCAGCGAGCCCTCATAACGAGTAACGGTAAAGGTGTTGATGTCCCTGGCTTTTTCCGCGTAGCCGGCGGCTTGAAAGCTGTAATGAGGATTGCCCAAGGCGTTCGGAATGGAGTAGGCGAGCAAGGCGCGACCTTGCAGTGTGCTGCCGCGTACCTTGAAAGAAAGAGAATCAGCCCGGCCGGTGAGATTTATTTTGGACACTTCCAGAATGCCGCGCGGCGCAGCCTGCAGCGTAGTGCGAGTGGAGTCGCTGCTGCTGGCCAACCGCTGAACTTCGAATCCGCCACCGTATGCAATGGTATAGCGCTTGGCTTCTTCAATTAAAACGACGACATCCTTGTCGGGATCGGTTCCCGCGACATTTTGTGGCTCGATGGTAATGCGATTGAAGATACCGAGATTGTAAAGGCGTTGTTGGGACTCGACTACTTCGCCTTCGCGAAGCGGAGCGTCGGCTTTGACTTTGACTTCCCGCCTGATCACGCGTGGCTTGGTATGTTTATAGCCGGCAAGCAAAACGCGGCGCACGCGAGTTTGCGGACCTTCATCAATCCGGTAAGTCAGCTCCATCGGCGACGCCTCTTCAATTTTATTTTTTTTGTTCGAGGAAGTCTCGGCATTAGGGCGGGCGATAACTTTGGAGGCATCGGTTTTTTCCGTGGCGACAGTCTTGGCATCGGAAGTGAACCGAGCGTTTGGAAAACCCCTGTTAAAATACGTTGCGAGAATATTGTCACGGTCCGTGGCGACGTTAATTTCCGAATACGGTTGACCAGGAAGAGAGCCGACGACGCCGAGCAATTCTTCCTGGGAAATTTCCTTTGCGCCCTCTATGGTGAGCGAGGCAACGCGAGTTTGCGGTCCTTCCTCAATCGTAAATTGAATAAAAAGATCGCCGGTCTTTCCGCCGTAGTTATCGATTGCCTGGGCGTCGACCCGCGCATCGAGAAATCCGTTGGAGCGGTAGAGATTGAGCATCGATTGCCTATCTGATTCCAAGAGGCGCCGGCTAAAGCGCGGGCGCGCGGCGTAGTCTCCTTTAAAAATTTGCAGACGGCTGCTCAGAAGATCTTCGTCAAAATAGTGATTTCCTTTGATGGCAATGCCCAGTAGTTTGTGACGGTCGCCGCGATTCACCTGGTAAGTGATGCTCTGCAGCGTGCCCTTAGTTTTTTTCGCGCTTTCCTTTACTTCTTTGGTTTCCGTTCGATATTCGACAGTCGCGTCGAAATAACCCTGGCGCTCCAATCGTTCACGAATATTTCGTTTGCCTTCCTCGAGCAGGTCCGCATCCACGGCGCCTTCCTGGTAGATGGGCACAAGGCGTTTTATGTCTTTGCTGGAAATTTTGGCGCCGGTTACCGAAACCTGAACCAGCGGGCCTTCGGTGACTTCCAGGTCGAGAGGAACAGTAAGGGTAGCGGGATTGTACTCGCCGCGTCTAATGGACGCGCGAGCGCTGAGGTGTCCTGTCTTGGCGAGAAATTTACGAATGCGATCCGTAGCGCGTTGCAGCCGGGCTACGGTAATTTCATTTCCAACCTTCATTTTGCTGCGTGAAAGAAGTTCCGCATCCTGATATTCAGTGCCGTTCGCGATGTGGATCGCGCTAATTTTGGCGCGCTGCGCGGAATTAACGCGAACAATTATGTCCATCTGGTGCGTGTCCGGATGAGGAACGGATTCCCAGGTTAAGGACGCGGCGTACAGGCCTTCGTCACGGAGAGTTTCGCGCAAACGGTTCAGGGCTTCTTCCACATCGGCTGTGCGGTAAGTCTGTCCCAAAGTCAGCTGCATGGCCGCGGCTGCGGACGCTTCGGAAGGAGGCGGCGTCAATCCCTGGATAATGATTTGGTTTACAAATAAGTTTTCACGAACGACGAAGTTGAGTATGACTCCACCGGCGGCAGGCGCGATTTCTGCTCGCAGATCAGCGAAGTCGCCGGTACGGTAGAGTATGCGAAGACTTTCAGAGACCTGGCGACGATCCAGAGGATGACCAATCTTTACAGGAATTTTCGCGGTCATAGCAGGAAACAGGCGGCCGTCGGCGGAAACGATACGAACATCCAACACTGTTGGAGCTTTTTCGGCGGGGTTTCCATCATCCTGGTGGGTGGAAGGCGATGCGTTATTTTGGGCGCGAACCTGCGCTCCTCCTGTTAGGAGAATTTGCGCGCCGAGTACGCATAACCAAAGGATGGCCCCGCTTAATTTCATTCGTCTTATAGCTCAGACGAAGCGTAGCACAGGGGCGTTGCCTTCTCTGGGCTCAATGACGATAAGATGAACGTGAAATATAAGATGTGGTTAGCTTGACGGAAGAACTATGGAAGAGTTTCTAAACGACAAATATTCCCGGCAGATATTGTTCGAGGGCATTGGGCCGGAAGGGCAACGTCGCTTGCTTTCTTCGAGCGCGGTCGTGGCCGGTTGTGGGGCGATCGGAGCCGCCGCCGCGGGTTTGCTGGTTCGTGCGGGCGTGGGGCGGGTGCGAATCATTGATCGTGATTTTGTGGAGTATTCGAATATCCAGCGGCAAACGCTGTTCGACGAAGCCGATGCGAGGGAGGCGTTGCCAAAGGCTGTCGCGGCTGAACGCAAGTTGCGTAGTTTCAATTCAGATGTGCTGGTGGAAGGAATTGTTGCGGACTTAAACGCCGGCAGCGCCGCGGAATTGTTGGGGAACTTTGATGTAATTCTGGATGGCACGGATAATTTCGAAACTCGTTTTCTGTTGAATGATTTCGCGGTGAATGCGGGCCGGCCCTGGATATACGCGGCTGCGGTGGGAAGTTACGGGGTCACCATGACGATTCGACCTGGCGTGACCGCTTGCCTGGCGTGTCTGGCTGAAGCCGCCCCGGCGTTGGGCGTGGATGAAACATGCGACACCGCCGGCATCCTGGGCCCGGTTGTGAATTTGGTTGCGGCGCTGGAAGTGGCCGAAGCAATGAAACTACTTGCCGGCCGCGAAGAGGCGCTTCACGGGAAGTTGATCTCATGCGATGTGTGGAGTGGACGGTTCCAATCTGTGAATGTGGAGCGAGTGGTGGATTGCCGCGCCTGCGGCCGACGCGATTTTAGTTATTTACGTGGCCAGGCGCAGCCTCATCTCACCATGTGCGGCAGGGATTCAGTCCAGATTCACGAGCGAAATCGCAAGCTGGATCTTAATGTATTGCGCGAGCGATTGTCCCCAGCGGTCGCGGACGTGCGCCACAACGAATTTCTTCTGCGATTCATGGTGCCGCCCTATGAGCTGACGGTATTCACCGACGGCCGCGCGATCGTGAAGGGCACGCAAGATCCGGCGGTGGCGAGATCGCTGTACGCGCGATACATCGGAGCTTGAGCGGAAATTATTGGGCGTAGCTGATTCAGCGCGGGAGATTGCTGCGGCCCGGGGGGACGCGTTGCGAAGCGCGATCCAGATTTTCGCGCAGATTCATCAGCGTTAGGAAAGTGCTTAGGATACGAGCTTTCAAATCGTCAGTAAGATGCAGGCCGCTGGTTGCCATGCGCGCGAGCATTTCTCCGTGATCGGTGATAAAGCGCATAATTTCTTTCTGCCGCTCTTGCGGGGTGTTGCCGAGGGCAGTTTCGCGGCGCATGGCGGCGCAGCCCGCTTCCAGCGAAAGCGTAAAATGGAGCACGCATAGCTTACTTTCAGCTAGGGCCTGCGGCACTTCGGCTTTGCAGCCCGGCGTTTTGCAGTAAGTGGCCATTAAACCTCAAAAATGTTCTGGCAAATAGGTAACATCCCCAGGTAAGAAAATCCAGCGCTCCCATCGGAACGCGTGCTTATCATACAGCGTTTCGAGCGAACGTCATGTACGGCGTAGACAATTGTGCTTTATCGCTGTTGACAGCGGTTAAAAAGGTGGCGTATAAATATACATAACAGTGTATATTTGTACAGAACGATGATGAACACGCACAAAACATTCCGGCACGGACAAATACTGCGGCTGATCAGCGGTGACTGTATCGCCAGCCAGGAAGATTTGCGGCGGAGGCTTGCGCAGCAACGCATGCGGGTAACGCAAGCTACGTTATCGCGCGATTTGCAAGAGCTGCGATTGATCAAGACTGCCGAAGGTTATAAGCAAGCGCCTTCGACGCCGGCGGAAACTTCAGGAGAAGGGCAATTGACGCGGGTACTCGGAGAGTTTTTGCTGGACATTCGTCCCGCGGAAAACCTGCTGGTGCTGAAAACTCCGCCCAGCGGGGCGCAACCACTTGCCGCTGCCGTTGATGGCGCGAAGTTTCCGGAAATTGCCGGAACGATTGCGGGCGACGATACGGTGCTGATCATCACTCCGAACCGCAAGACCCGGGAATCCCTGCAGAAAAAGATCGAATCGTTCGTGAAATGAGAGACGCTCTCCAACTCGCCGTGGTAGGTGTGAGCGGTTACACGGGCATGGAGCTTGCCCGCTTGTTGCTGCGGCATCCCGGTATTAAATCCGCTACTTTTTACGTGCGCGAGACGAATGGCGCCAAGTGCCTTGCGCAATTATTTCCGCAATTTCGCGGAGGAGCGGACGCGCCGCTGCAAACGCTGTCAGTGGACGCCATTATTGCGAGCAACGCCGGCACGGCATTTCTGGCGACGCCGCACGAAGCCTCGGCGGAAATGGCGCCGAAGCTTGTTGAAGCCGGCATTCGCGTGATTGATTTAAGCGGAGCGTTTCGATTTCGCGAAGCGGAAACTTTCAGCGCGTGGTACAAGCTGCCCGCTCCGCATGCGGGTTCTTTAAAAGATGCGGTTTATGGCTTGCCCGAGCTTTTTTCGGGTGCGCTACCCGATGCGAAGCTGGTAGCGAACCCGGGGTGCTATTCGACCAGCGTAATTCTGGGCCTGCGGCCCCTTTGCGACGCGGGTTTGCTAGATCCCAGGCAAACGGCGGTATGTGATTGCAAATCCGGCGCAACCGGCGCGGGTAAAGAGGCAAGGCGGGATTTGCAGTTTGCTGAAGTGGATGAAAATTTCCGCGCGTACAATTTGTTTTCGCATCGCCACACTCCGGAGATTCTGGAACACACCGGCCTCGCTGAGTCGCAACTGGTTTTTTCCACGCACCTGTTGCCATTGGCGCGGGGGATTTTGTCCACGTTGTACGTGACCCTTGCGGAAGCACAAACCGCACAGGCGATTGAGGAACTGTACCGGAAATTTTTCGCGGGAAGGCCGATGGTACGGATCTGGGCAGCGGGAACCGTACCTGAATTGCAGCATGTGGCGCACACCAATTTCTGCGACATCGGATTCGTGCTGGACAAGAGCGGCAGGCGATTGATCGTGGTTTCCTGCCTGGATAATCTCGGCAAAGGAGCAGCCGGGCAGGCCATCCAGAATTTTAATTTGATGGTGGGAATGAAGGAGCAGACCGGACTTCTATGAGAGTGGTAATCAAATTCGCCGGCGCGCTATTGGAAGATGAGGGCGTAGTGCGCGCTCTTGCCGCGCAAGTAGCGGCTGCGGCAAAGGAAGGTCACGAAATCCTGGTAGTGCACGGCGGAGGGCGGATGTTTACCTCCACGCTGAAGCAGATGGGGATTGAAAGCAAATTCGTGAATGGATTGCGGATCACCGACCGCGAAACGCGCGATGTGGCAGTGATGGTTTTTGCGGGCTTGCTGAACAAGCGTTTGGCGGGCGCCATATCCGCGCACGGGCAGCCTGCGGTAGGAATATCCGCCGCTGACGCGCAATGTTTTCGGGCCGAACCCCTGGTTCACAATGAAGTGGAAGGTGGGTTGGGATTTGTCGGTTATCTCACCGGACTGAACAGGGGCTTTCTCGAGTCTTTGTGGCGAGAACAAATGGTTCCAGTCGCCCCATGTCTGGGTCTGGGCCGAGACGGCGAACTTTATAACATTAATGCGGACCATATGGCCGCGGCGTGTGCCGAATACATTGGCGCACAGCGCTTGATTTACTTGACGGATGTGGCGGGAGTACTTGACGGCGAAAAAGTGTTGTCGGCCATTACCTGCGAACAAGTGGAAAAATTGGTCCAGACTCGCGTTGTTTCCGGCGGCATGGTCCTAAAACTTGAAGCAGCGAAGCGCGCTCTGGAAGGTGGCGTCGGCGAAGTACGCATCGTTGGCGGAACTTCCACGGATGCGTTGCTGCGGGCGCTGCACGCGGGCGCTGCAAACGGCGATGTGGCTGCAGAGCCTACCGGTACGCGCGTGCTTCGTGAAGCGCTTTTGTCGGACCGGGCCGCCATGGTCAGCGCGACATGAAATCACCAGCCAAAGCGAGCAAGAAAAATCGTCGGGTCAGCACGGCGCAACCGCGTAAGCGGAGCATGACCAAAATGGGGGCCAAAACAGCGGCCAAAATAAATGGCGCGCTTGGAGATGCGGAGCGCTATCTTTTGCCGACATACAAGCGCTCGTCGACGGTGTTCACGCACGGGCGTGATTGCTGGGTTTATGATTCCACGGGGAAAAAATATCTGGATTTTCTCGGTGGCATCGCGGTCAATGCGCTCGGACACGCGCATCCCCGCATTGTCAAAGTGATTCGCCGCGAAGCGCCACGAGCGATTCATCTTTCTAACCTGTTTCATAACTCGTACCAAGGTCCGTTGGCTCGCAAGTTGACGGAATGGTCAGGACTGGATCGCGTTTTCTTTTCCAACAGCGGATCCGAAGCGATCGACGGAGCGTTGAAGCTGGCGCGTTTGTGGGGCCGGCAAAAGGGGGACGCGGACGCGCAGACGAACTCCAAACATCGCATTCTGGCCATGGAAAATTCGTTTCATGGACGCACATTTGGCGCCATGAGCGTTACCGCCACGGAAAAATATCGCGCGCCATTCGCTCCCGTGGTTCCCGGGGTTGAATTCGTGCGTTTCAACGATGTCGCGGATCTAGAAGCCAAGTTTAACGCCTCAGTCTGCGCCGTGCTGATTGAGCCTATTCAGGGCGAAGGCGGAATTCATTCGGTAACGGAAGAATTTTGGAATCGGGTACGTGCGCTCGCCACGGAACACGAAGCTTTGCTGATTGCCGACGAAATTCAGTGTGGACTGGGGCGGACTGGCAGATATTTCGCTTACCAGAAATTTTCCACGAAGCCGGATATTGCGGTGGTGGCGAAGCCACTGGCGGCGGGACTGCCGCTCGGCGCCATTCTCACAACGCAGGCAGTAGCGGATTGCGTTTCTCCCGGGATGCACGGATCGACGTTTGGCGGAGGGCCGCTGGCTTGTGCGGTGGCGCTGGAATTTTTGAAAACGGTTGACGAAGCGGGATTGCTGAAAAACATACGCGAGCGCGGGGAGGAACTTCGCGCAGGGCTAAACGCGCTGGCGAAAGAATTCACGTTTATTAAAGAGGTTCGCGGTGAAGGATTGATGATCGGCGTCGAACTATCCATTGAAGGCGCGCCTTTTGTCACAGAAGCGCTGCGCCGCGGATTGCTGATCAATTGCACTCACGATTATACGTTGCGTCTGCTGCCGCCATTTATTATCACGCGCGCGCAAGTGCGACAATTTCTTGAATTAATTCAGTCTATCTTGGCAACAGCTTCGGAAGTTGGCGAGGGCTCCGAACAGCCCGGGCCTGCGCGAAGACTATTGCATGCTGGAGCGAGGTAATTGATGACACCATCAGCACTCACTGTCACTGTTCCTGTTTCTATTTCGAAGGATCTACTTACCGGAGCGGAGTGGAGCGTCGCGGACGCACGCGAACTGCTTCAGCGCACCGCGGACATCAAGGCGCGACCTTCGCGATACGCCTCGGTACTGCGGGGCAAATTTATCGCATTAATCTTTGAGAAGCCTTCACTGCGAACGCGGGTAACGTTTGAAGTGGGAATTCAAGGCATGGGCGGTTCGGCAATATTTCTCGATCACACGCAAGCGCGGCTGGGCGAGCGTGAATCGATTCGGGATGTGGCGCGCAACCTGGAACTGTGGGTGCAAGGAATTGTTGCGCGTGTGTATCAGCAAAAAGTGCTCGATGAGATGGCGGCTAACGCGAACATTCCCGTTGTCAATGCGCTCTCGGACCGTTTTCATCCGTGCCAGGCTCTGGCGGACTTTTTTACCTTGGAAGAAAAATTTGGATCGTTGCGAGGATTCAAGCTGGCGTATGTGGGAGACGGCAACAACGTTTGCCATTCATTGATTTTTCTGGCGGCGCGAATGGGAGTTCATTTAAGAATTGCGACGCCGGCCAATTACGCGCCGGCTCCAGATGTGGTAATGGAGGCGAAGCGTGCGGCGCGGGAAACGCGAGCGAAAATAGAATTATTCAGCGATCCGCGCCAGGCGGTTGCGGGAGCGCAAGGCGTGTATACGGATTCCTGGACGAGCATGGGTTTCGAAGCGGAAGAAAAGGTACGCCGGGACGCTTTTCGCGGTTTTCAGGTCAACTGCGAGTTGATGGCGCTGGCTGAACCCAATGCCGTTTTTATGCATTGCCTGCCGGCGCATCGCGGTGCGGAAGTCACTTCTGAAATTTTGGATGGCAGCTCGTCGATTGTTCTGGACCAATCCGAAAATCGCATGTACGTGCAGAAAGCAATCTTGCACTCGCTTTTCAGTTGAAACGCGCTAACTTATTGTGTGAATGCAGGCCTTTGCGAATGGTGCGCGATTTTATTTCGCAAGTTGCTAGCGGAAATGTTTGTGTGCCCAGGAAGAGGAGATGTGCATCGTGAAGAAGCAAGGGAACAAACCAAAAAAAGTGGTGCTGGCGTATTCCGGCGGGTTGGATACATCCATCATTATTCCGTGGCTGAAAGAAAATTACGGCTGCGAAGTGATTGCAATGATCGGGGACGTAGGCCAGCAGGAGGATTTAGAAGCCGCGCGCAAGAAGGCGCTGGCCACCGGCGCTTCGAAGGCGATGGTGGAGGATTTGCGCGAAGAATTCGTGCGCAACTACATCTGGCCGACGCTGCGGGCTGGCGCAGTCTACGAGCATACCTATTTGCTGGGCACGTCGATGGCGCGGCCGGTGATCGCCAAGCGGCAGGCGGAAATCGCGCTGGAAATTGGCGCGGATGGTCTCTCGCACGGCTGTACCGGCAAGGGCAATGACCAAGTGCGATTTGAACTGGCCTACAAGGCCATCGCGCCGGAAGTGCAAATTATCGCCCCGTGGCGCGAGTGGGACATTGATTCGCGAGAAGACGCCATTGCTTATGCACAGAAGCACAATGTTCCGGTCGAGCAAAGCAAGAAAAATATTTATAGCCGCGACCGAAACATTTGGCATTTGAGTCATGAAGGCGGTGAGCTTGAGGATCCAGCCAACGCGCCGAACGAGGCCATGTGGCAATGGATTACTTCGCCGGAAAAAGCTCCGGCGAAAGCCGAAGAAGTGGAAATTGGGTTTGAAGCGGGCACGCCTGTGTCGGTGAATGGAGGCAAGCTCAAGCCGGTGGATTTGTTGAATAGTTTGAATGAAATCGCCGCGAAACACGGGGTTGGCCGTACTGATCTAGTTGAGAATCGATTGGTAGGCATGAAGTCTCGCGGCGCGTACGAAACACCTGGCGGCACGCTGCTGATGACCGCGCATCGCGAACTGGAACGCCTGACCGTCGATCGCGAGACGGCGCATCTGCAGCAAGTGCTGTCGCTTCGTTATGCTGAACTGGTTTACAACGGCGTATGGTTTTCCACGCAACGCGAGGCGCTGGACGGATTTTTCAATGTTTCGCAGGAGCGCGTGACCGGTTCCGTTGGACTTAAATTGTGGAAGGGCACGCTGAATGTGACCAAACGCGTGTCGCCTTTCTCGCTTTATCGAGCGGACCTCGCCAGCTTCACGATGGGCCGCTACAATCCCAAAGACGCGGAAGGCTTCATTAATTTGTTTGCGTTGCCGTTGACGCGACGCCCAAAAGCAAAGGCTGAGGCGGGCAAGAAGTAATTCAAAAATTTAAGTCGATGACCGAACGCAAAGACGACCGGCTGTGGGGAGGACGCTTCGAGCGCGCGCCGAATGAGCGCTTCGATGCGTTTCAACGCTCGTTTGCGTTCGACCGGCGATTGCTGCCGTACGAAATTGCCGTCGATCGGGCGTGGGCAAAAGCTTTAGAGCCGGCCGGCGTTTTCTCAGCGCAAGAGGTGAAGCAAACGCTGGCCGCGCTCGATAAAATTGAGCAACGCGCCGAGACGGATGCGAAGTGGGTGGAAGAGTTCGGCGCGGACGCTGAAGACGTACATCATTTCGTCGAAAAGGCGCTGGTGGAAGAACTCGGGCCGCTGGGCTGGAAATTGCATACGGGCCGCAGCCGCAACGAACTCGTGGCGACAGATTTCCGAATGTTCGTTATGGATGGCGCGTCGGAAATCGAGGCCGCTCTCGCCGCCCTGCTGCACACTCTTTCGATAAGCGCTGAAGTAAACATCTCGGTTCCGATGGCGGGAATGACGCACATGCAGCATGCGCAGCCAATTTTGCTTTCGCATTTCCTGCTTGCGTATGCGGAAGGATTTCTTCGTGACATCACCCGATTGAGAAACGCGGCTGAGAGCGCGGCTGCCTGTCCCATGGGTTCGGGCGCGCTGGCGGGCTGCTCATTCGCGATCGACAGGCAAGCGATGGCGCTCGAATTGGGCTTCAATCGCATCACCGCCAACAGCCTGGATGCCGTCAGCGACCGCGACTTTGCGCTTGATTATCTTTTTGCGTTGACCGGCATCGCCACTCACCTTTCGCGACTCGCGGAAGATTTCGTGATTTTCGCGTCGCAGGAATTCGCTTACGTGATTTTGCCCGACGAGTATTCCACCGGCAGCAGCCTGATGCCGCAAAAGAAAAATCCAGATGCGTGGGAGCTGATTCGCGGGAAGACTGGACGCATCACCGGCGCGCTGGTGAGTTTGTTGACGACGCTAAAGGGATTGCCGAGCAGCTATCAGCGCGACTTGCAGGAAGACAAGGAAACGCTTTTTGCGGCTCACGATCAGGTCGCGGAGATGATTCTGGTTGCCTCCGGCGCGATCTTCACCACCAGATTCAACGAGCAGAAGTTGCGCGCCGCGGCCGCGAATCCCGCGCTTATGGCGACGGAAGCCGCGGACTACCTGGTGCGAAAAGGCATTCCTTTCCGCCAGGCGCACGATGTAATTGGCAAAGTTTTGCGCGAAGCGGAAAGCCGCAATTTGGTTTGGACCGAGCTGCCTCTTGACGCGCTTAAAAAGATTTCGCCGGCATTTGATGGCGATCTCGCCGCGCGATTTACTGTCGATGCGGCGCTGGCTGCAAAAAATGTTCCCGGGGGGACCGCGCCGGAATTTGTTCGTAGCGCGATCGCGGCCTTGGAAGAAAATCTAAAAAACTTTGGAGAAAAAACATGAACGCCACTTCGAATAGCAATACAGCCTCTGCGAGTTTTGCGGAGGGTCGGAGGTCGCTTCCGGGAGAGAAACGGTAGCGACTCAGACGTTGCCATGGTGAAGCACGCACTCTCGGAAGCTTCTCTGCCGCGCGGATTCCGTTTCGCGGCCACGGCTTGCGGTCTAAAAAAGACCGGCGCCCTGGATTTGGCTATGCTTTCGAGCGATGTAACCGCTTCCGCGGCCGCTGTGTTTACGCAAAATCTTGTAGTCGCGGCGCCGGTGCTCGTCTCAAAGCAGCACCTGAAAAGCTCCAAGGGGCGCATGCGTGCAGTGGTCGTCAATGCAGGGAACGCGAACTGCGCAACTGGAACCGAGGGTCATGCCGCCGCGGTGAAAACGGTGGAGGAAACGGCGCGGCGGCTTGGGTGTTTGCCGCAGGAAGTTTTTGTTTGTTCCACTGGCGTGATTGGCGTGCCGCTGCCGCTTGAAAAAATTTTGCGGGCGCTTCCGGTGGTTGCTCGCCATCAGCGCCCATCGGCGCGGTCGTTCGCGGAATTATCTCTGGCGATTTGCACCACGGACACTCGTCCTAAAACCGCTACATCGTCGTTCAAGATGGCGGGAAAGCGCGTTCACGTGGTGGGCTGCGCCAAGGGCGCGGGCATGATTCATCCGAACATGGCTACAATGCTGGCGTTTCTCGCGACGGATGCGGCGATTGCACCGCCGCTTTTGCAAAAAACTTTGCGAGACGTGACGCAGCGTACGTTTAACGCCATAAGCGTTGATGGCGATACTTCCACGAATGATTCGTTGATTATTCTGGCGAACGGCGCGGCGGGCGCTGGTGCGATTCAGGCTGGCACTTCCGCGCATCGCGGATTTACGAAGGCACTCGAGGAAGTATGCCGGTCGCTGGCGCTGCAGATTGTCGCGGATGGGGAAGGCGCGCAACGCGTGATTGAAATTGAAGTGCGCGGAGCGAAGACCGAAATGATCGCCCGGCGTATCGCGGAAACGATTGCGACTTCGCCGCTGGTGAAGACGGCTTTTGCGGGCGGCGATCCTAACTGGGGACGCATCTTTGCAGCCGCTGGAAGAGCCGGCGTATCGTTTGATCCGTCGCTGGTGGACATCAAGATGGCTGGCATCCCGGTGTTGCGGCGTGGCCAGCCTTTGGATTTCAACGAGCGCGCGGCCAGCAATAAGCTGCTGGGCAGTCACGTTCCGCTGGTTGTGGATTTGCGTGCGGGCAAGGCGTCGGCGCGCTATTGGACGTGCGATTTCACGGCGGAATATGTGCGCATCAACGCTTCGTACCGCACCTAGCGAACCCAGTTCTTTAAAAGTCCGCAGAATAATCTGCAAACCGAGGGGTACCCCTACCCCCGGGGTGTTTTGGAGATGTATCAAAATAAAGCACTTAGGAAGAGCCACTGCATAGATGTGTGAAAACAAAGGACTTATTTCCAGTGTAACTCCAATGGAATGATAGATTTGCGAGCAGGTCGTAAGTGTGCCAGACAAAGGAGTTGCAGTTGAGGGTTGGAGTGCCGTGAACAAAGGCGAAAGGGAGGTGGAATCTGAGTGGAGACGCACAGAACAGGGTAGCACGACAAAAATACTAAGTCAATAGATAACTAAGAAGTTAGCATTCGAACGAGGTGCAAATCGACAAACTTCAAAAGCCCCACCCTCAAACACCGAGGGTAGGGCACCCTAATTCGTCTCAATCCATCCGGCCTGGGCCACCCGCCCTGGTGAAACGATTTGTTGTCGTTTACACCGAAAACTGATTCATCGTGAGGTTCCAGAGCTTCGGTCCTCAACCACTCTGGCGGCCACGCGGTGCTTCACAGCAGCGCCACGGAGAAGTGTCTCTTGACAACGCCTTCTCTCTTATCGAGGGGCACCCTAATTCGTCTCAATCCATTTGGCCCGGGCCACCCGGCCGCAATGCCAGTACCGCCGCCACCAAGTTTTTGCACGATGCGAGGCTCCCATGCAGGTCAGGTCCGGCTGTTCCAGGCGTACAAACTAATTCTGATTGCAAAACAGGGCAATTTTCGAGACCATGCAATTGACCACGGAAGTTTTGGTCCCCGCCGGTGGTGGCTTCTTTCCCTGGATGAACCCCCTCGGGTCTCTCCCTCTTCCGTGCGCTCCGCGACTCGCAGGTGGGTTCCGGGCAGAAGGAGCAGCCAGGTGAAGAAGCTTTATATTGGGAATCTTCCCTTTTCCGCAACAGACGAACAGTTGAATGAGTGGTTTGCACAAGTCGGTGTCACTCCCGCAGCAGTTAATTTAATTCGCGACCGTTTTACTGGACAATCGCGCGGGTTCGCATTCGTCGAAGTAACCAACGACGAGGATGCGGATCGCGCCATTAATTCCTTGAACGGCCAGAATTTTGGTGGTCGCAATCTGGTAGTTAATGAAGCACGACCTCAGGCAGAGCGCGCTGGAGGCGGTGGCGCCGGGGGACGGTCAGGCGGTGGCGGAGGGTACGGCGGTGGTCGCGGCGGTCATGGCGGCGGTGGTGGTGGCCGTGGGCAGGGCGGTGGAGGAGGCCGCGGCGGCGATCGAGGCGATCGTGGCGGCGGTGGTGATCGAGGAGACCGCGGCAACCGCTGGTAGCCAGCGCACCCGCGACACGGAATTCCCCTTCTACTTTCAGCAAAGAATAGGTTTGTGCCCGCTACGTTTGTTGTTGTTCACCTGCTCTTAAGTTTGTTAGCTCTTAAATGCCTTTCCTGAACATCCGAAGATTTTCCTCCCAGTAGTTCTGGCCTTCGGGCCTTCCCGCGATTTGATTCGAGAAACATTGCACCCGTAACGTGTTTGAAACACTGTGAAGGGGAAGATGTTTACTGGCGATGGTTTTGGAGTATCTTCGCGTCAAGCTTTTGCCGTATGGCAGAGGCGAAAAGTCTGCAGAGGAAGGGCGCCGCGAAGTTCGGTCGAACCTTCTGACCAGACGCGGCATCCAATCGGTTGAGTAAAAGGTACCAAAGGCGGCAGAAAAAAAGCCGCAAAGGACGGACGAAAGTAAAGGATTCATGACCACCTGGCACAAACGCGATTGGCAGCAATTTTATGAGTTGGCGCGCCGCCCTTGGCAGCGCCATCGTCCGCCGCGCCCGGTGTACTCGACCGGTTTAAACCGGGTGCTTCCCGCCGCGGGTTTTAGCCTTTCAGAACTTGACGACGCGGGCGTGAATTTGGATCAAGCGGAATTGCTTGGGCTTCCTGTGGATGCGGGACGCATCGGTGCGTACGGGCCGAACGTAACGGTGTTGCGCTATTTCGTGCGTTCGTCGCGTCAGCCACTGTAACAGCGATTAGTTCCCTGCTAAAACTTCGTTCCTTCCCAATTTGTGCCTGCCGGAGATTGCGCGTAAAATGAAGCGCTCGAGACCCGTACATGGCGTCACCCTTTAACATTATCGGCAGTTCGTCGTTTCCCACGGTGCCAACACCCGATGCACATCCGCGTCCCGAGTGGCTGCGCGTAAAGTTTTTTGGCGGGACGCGTTATCAGGAATTGAAGCGCACCATGCGCACGCTGGATTTGCATACGGTATGTGAAAGCGCGCGATGCCCGAACATGGGCGAATGCTGGGAACACGGCACCGCAACATTTATGATTCTCGGCGACATTTGTACGCGGGCTTGTGGTTTCTGCGCGGTACCGTCGGGCAAGCCTGCGGGACCCCCGGACGAGGATGAACCCTTTCGCGTGGCTGAAGCCGTGGCGAAAATGGGGCTGCGTTACGCGGTAGTCACTTCCGTGAACCGTGACGATCAACCAGACGGTGGCGCACATATTTTTGCTCGTACGATCCAGGAGATTCGCCGAAGGGTGCCAGGCTGCAAGGTCGAGGTTCTGATACCGGATTTTCGCGGTGATTGGAATGCCCTGAACACCGTGCTTAATACCCGGCCGGATGTTCTGAATCACAATACAGAAACGGTTCCAAGGCTGTATCGGCAGGTTCGCAAGGGCGCTGTTTACGAACGTTCGCTGGAGTTGTTGCGGCGCGCGAAGCAAGCGCATCCGGCTGTGCCGACAAAAACGGGGCTGATGCTGGGGCTTGGCGAAGAAAAAAGCGAAGTATTAGCCACGCTGGAAGACCTGGCAGCGCAGGGGACGGAGATACTCACTCTCGGTCAATATTTGCAACCGACGCGTGAGCATTTACCGATTGTGCGTTATTTGCACCCCGATGAGTTTTCCGAGTTCAAGGTTTGCGGCGAGGCAATGGGCTTCAAACACGTGGAAGCGGGGCCGCTGGTGCGCTCTTCGTACCATGCTTTCGAACAGACCGAATCCGCACAAGTAAAATAAGCACAGCATCCTCTTTGTTGTTCAGGCGCGCTCAGACGCACCTCTGCGCCGGGTATGGCGCAGGGATCAATTTAAAAATGGAAGGAAATTACGACTTGTTCGCAGCTGCTGCGGCTTTTTCAGCCTTCTTCACAGCTTTGGCGGCCGTGGACGCTTTGCGGCGACGCTTCGTCTTGGGCGGAGTGGCTGGAGCCTCGCCGATGAGTTCGGCGGTCATAATACTGGTAACAAACAGCTTGGCCCCGTGATCATCAAAATCGACTGCGGTGCGCTCGGGATCGGACGCGGTCACAATTCCCAATCCGTACACTGAATGCTTGATAGTCTGACCTTCCTGCATTGATTGCACAACGTCCTCCTTGGGTATTCCGCGACAGGCTGGATAAATAATTATTTGTTTGAGGGTTGAAGCGCGCTCCGTAAGATTTCACGGGAAGCAGAAGCTCTTTGTCCCTAAGATTCGAACACAATATTAACACAGAAACGGGCACCTGTCCAATCGGGAACAAGCGGCACCCTATTATAATGTGTTGATTACACTGATTTTATCAGAGAATGCGCCGAATTAGAGAAGGCGACTTGCGCGGGGCTAATCCAGGGGTTCGGGGTCGATACCGACTTTTTTGGCCTGGGCCTTGCTCTCCCAGTACTTTTTTACCCAGGCTTCCCAGCTTTTCCCGGCGGCGGTGTCTCGCCCGGTGAAGGCCAAAGCCGCGATGTCAGAGTACGGAATTTTCAATCTCTGATGATTGGCTTGGGGCAAAATGCGAACAAAAGAAGTATCCAGCGTGGCGCCGGTAATACGGTCGAAAATATAGCCTTCGATTTTCGAGCCATCTTTGCGTGTTACGGTAACATCGCCGCGGTAGTCGAAGGCTTTTTCCAGCGCGATGCGTACATCGTTTTCAGCAGCGAGTTCAGGGATCCAGCCCTGAACGGCTTCGTGTGCTGTGCCTGGAGCAACCTCGAGCTTATCCGGATCTAATTGAGGTTGGTGCAATCGATCGGCGTGGGTTGGCGCGCTCACGCTCGTGTCTCTTCCATTTGCGATTTCGGAGCTTCAATCTGGATCAGTGGATTGTAGGAATGAACTGGCTTTGATGGTTCGTTCAACATGGACAGCGCGTCCGCGTCGGGGTAGGTAGAGGAAAAAGTTGCCTTTACCGTGGACAGCAAACCGCGCAATCCTCCGAACGTATAATCAACGGCGGAGGCTTCATATCCGCTGTGCACCATGCAATTCGCGCACTTGGCGTTGCGGGATTCCGTGCCGTAGTTGCTCCATTCCGTAGTATCCAGCAATTCCTTGAAGGTGTCGGTGTAACCGTCCTGTAGCAAATAGCAAGGCTTTTGCCAGCCAAAAATATTGTAGGTGGGCATGCCCCACGGCGTGCACTTGAAATCCTGCTTGCCCATTAAAAATTCAAGGAAAAGAGGAGATTGATTGAATTGCCAGCTTTTCTTGCGATTCGAGAGAATCGCGCGGAACAAACGGCGCGTCCGCGCTCGGCCCAGGAAATGTTTCTGGTCGGGAGCTTTGTCGTAGGAATAGCCTGGGGAAAGCATCATGCCTTCAACGCCAAGCCGCATCATTTCGTCGAAAAAGCCGCGAACACTGTTGGGATCGGCGCCGTCAAAGAGCGTGGTATTCGTGGTTACGCGGAAGCCGCGCTTGAGGGCCTCGCGGATTCCTTCCATAGCCAAATCGTAGCCACCTTCGCGGCAAACGGAAAAATCATGGTGTTCGCGTTGGCCGTCCATGTGCACGGAAAAGGTGAGATATTTGCTGGGCTTAAAGAGATCGAGTTTTTCTTTTAAGAGCAGCGCATTGGTGCACAAATAAATGTATTTCTTTCGCGCTACCAGACCTTCCACAATTTTATCGATTTGCGTATGCATCAATGGTTCGCCGCCCGGGATTGACACCATCGGCGTGCCGCACTCATCGACTGCCTTGAAACATTCTTCCGGGCTTAATTCGGTCTTTAGAATGTGAGCTGGGTATTGAATTTTTCCGCAGCCGGCGCAAGCGAGATTGCAGCGGAATAGCGGCTCGAGCATGAGCACGAACGGGTAGCGCTTACGTCCCTGGAGTTTCTGCTTCAGGACGTAGGTTGCGACCGTCCACATCTGTGAAATAGGTACCGGCATTCGTATCCCTGCTTAGCGTTGATTTGGGCGCGAAACCACGCAGTTTCGCTTCATCAATTGTAACCGAATCTTGTGCCTCGCGTCTTGGCTGGTTTTCTTAGATGCCGGGAATGTTTCCAAATGGTACGGTACGTGCTGTTCCGGGCGTGTAGACGTATCGTATTGCGAACTGATATGCCGCGAGAAAATCTTCTTTCTCTTTTCTCTGATTTCGCGAAACATGAACGCGATATCGCTGTAGTGCAACGCGCTGGGTATCGCCGCGAAAGCTGGACTTACGCGCAGCTTGTCCAGAGATCGTTCCTTTGTGCGCAGAACTTAAGAGCACGAGAAATTCGCACAGGTGACCGGGTACTGCTCTGGGGCCACAACTCTGCTGAGTGGATGGCAGCGTTTTGGGGGTGCTTGCTGGTCGGCGCGGTGGCGGTTCCGATGGACGAGGGAGCGACCCCGGCGTTTGTGACGCGCGTGGTGAAAGACGCAGCGGTGAAGCTAATCGTTTCGGATCGGGCGAAACAGGAAGTTGGCCTAAACCTGCCGAGCGCAATACTGGAGGATTTGTCCGGCACCGTGGACGGAAAGCATTACGGGCAGAGTGTTCCTCGTGGAACGACGTTCCGGGCCTTGGGCTTTGCCGATGAACGCATCACCCGCGGGCATATCGCGGAGATTTTATTTACGTCGGGGACTACCGCGGAGCCTCGCGGGGTAGTTCTGACCCACGGAAATTTCCTGGCCAATCTGGAGCCGCTTGAGCGCGGAATCGCTGCTTATCGCAAATGGGAGCGATGGTTCCATCCTCTGCGTTTCGTAACGCTTGTACCGCTGAGCCACGTTTTCGGACAATTTATGGCGTTGTTCGTACCTCCCTTAATGGGCGCTACGGTAGTTTTTGAACTGTCCGCCAATGCGGGCGAAATTATTCGAACGGTAAAGCGCGAGTGTGCGACAGCTTTAATCGCTGTTCCTCGTCAATTGGATATGGTGCGCAGCGGAATCGAACGGCACGAGGAGGCACTCGGGCGGAAGCAGAAATTTATCGAAAAGTTTAATTCGGTCAGGGACCGCAAGTTTCTTCGCCGTGCTGCGGCGTTTCATGCGATTCACCGGCGGCTGGGATGGAAATTCTGGTGTTTTATTTCTGGCGGCGCTGCGCTTTCTTCTGACACGGAAAAATTCTTCAAGGGAATCGGCTACGCCGTGGTGCAAGGCTACGGCATGACCGAGACGGCTTCACTCATTAGCTTGAACCACCCATTTCGCAGCACGGAAAATTCCGTGGGAAAGGTGCTTCCGGGGCGCGAGTTTCGTCTCGCGGAAGATGGCGAGATCCTGGTTCGCGGGAATAACGTGGCGTCCAGCTATTGGGAGCATGGCGGGATTCAATCGGCCACGGAGCAGGGCTGGCTGCATACCGGAGATCTGGGCGAAATGGATGCAGCGGAGAATTTGCGTTTTCGAGGCCGCAAGAAAAACGTCATTGTGACAGCGGCGGGTTTGAATGTGCATCCGGAGGATCTGGAAGCGGCGCTGCGCGGTCAGCCGGGTGTGCGAGATTGTGTGGTGGTGCCAAGCCCGCGCTACGATGACGCGGAGCCTTGCGCCGTCTTACTTTTGGCGTATCCACCAGCGGTTCCGGTAAACGCCATCATAGATCGAGCCAACGAAACCCTTGCTGAATATCAGCGCATGCGTGATTGGGTGGTGTGGCCCGAGCCGGATTTTCCGCGGACGCCGACAGGCAAACCTCGACTGAAAGAAATTATTTCGGCGGTAACTGAGAATACGCGGGAATCGACAGGCATTGAGCGGAAAAATGTTCGTGAGCAATCAGCATCAAATTCAGTCGCGGAGGTAGTTAGAAAATTTAGTGGCACGGGTTCAGGAAACGGCGAATCGGATGACCTGCTGAATCTCACTTCTCTTGACCGCGTTGAGCTAATGAGTGTTCTTGAGGAGCGGTTTAACGTGGAGCTGGACGAAACTGCTTTTGCGCAGGCACGAACCACCGCGGAAGTGGAGAGTCTTCTCCAACGGCCTGGTTCGAGACGCGCGGAATATACTTATCCGCGATGGGCGCAGCGCGAACCTGTACTTTTGCTGCGCCTAGCGGCGTACTACCTTCTGGTGTGGCCGGCCACGCAGATTCTCGGTCATCCAAAAACTGTTGGAAGCGAAAACCTGGACAATCTTCAGGGGCCGGCAATTTTTGTATCTAACCACATCACTCGCCGCGCGGATATTGGCTTGATTCTTGCCGCGCTGCCTTCCCGACATCGTAACCGCCTGGCGACTGCGATGGGTGGCGAAACACTTTTGAACATGCGGCACCCTCCAAGCCATTTCTTCTTCGCAAAAAAGTGGGCCTACCGGGCGGGGTACTGGCTAACTACAGCGCTATTTAACGTATTTCCGTTACCGCAAAATTCCGGTTTTCGAGAAAGCTTTCGCTTTGCGGGCGAATCGATTGACCGCGGCTACAGTATTTTGATTTTTCCGGAAGGCGAAGTCAGCAGCGACGGGACGATGGCGCCATTCCAAAGCGGCATTGGCCTGCTTGCACAAAATCTGCGCGTTCCTATCGTCCCAATGCGTCTCGACGGCGTTTGGGCTATGAAGCGTGAAAAACGCCGCCTGGCGCACTTCGGTGAAATCACGGTACGCATAGGCGCCCCGGTTTCATTCCCGGTTGAAACTTCCGCGGGCGAAATTGCGGAAGAACTCGAAAAGCGGGTTCGCGGGCTGTAGAGTTCAATGCGAAACATCCTGTTTGCATGGAAAAAGGCATCCCGGCGCGTTCTATGGCAAACTTAAGGGTGTAAGAGCGAGGCCATGGCGAACCGATCCACTCTGGAAGAAAATCCCGCAAAATCTCCCCAGGCAGCGAAGCAAAACGCTGCGCCCGACGCTTCCTCTGGGCTGAGTTCCACGGGCAGTTCCGCGGAGCGCGAACGCGTTTTTGACGCCTTCCGGCGGTGGGGCTACTTGGAGGCTACCCTCGACCCGCTCGGTTTTTTTGGACCCGTGCAATACCCCGACCTGCAGTTAAGTGGGGATGACGCGGAAGAAGCTCGACGAATCTACTGCGGCACGGTGGGCTACGAGTTTATGCATCTTCCGGAGCCGGAACGCCGCCGCTGGATCATTGAGCGCGTAGAAGCCGAACCCGCCGCCGTCGATCAAAACAAAATTTTGGAACGGCTGGTGCGCGCGGATCTTTTCGAACAAGTTCTGCAGGCGCGTTATTTAGGCAGCAAGCGATTTTCCCTCGAAGGTGTGACGGCTTTAATTCCATTACTCGACTCCATACTTGATACGGTTGGCGAGTACGGGGCGATTGAATCCGTGATGGCTATGAGCCATCGTGGCCGCCTTAATGTGATGACTCACGCAGCTTGTAAAACGCCGCATGAAGTTGTTGCTGGGTTCGAGGACGTCGACCCGCGCAGCGTTCTTGGGGCAGGCGATGTGAAGTATCACATCGGTGCAACGGGGACTTACGTCACCAGCACGGGAAAAGAGATTGGCATTCACCTGGTTTCCAATCCAAGCCATCTTGAAGCGGTAGATCCTGTCGCGGTGGGCCGCGTACGCGCGAAGCAGACTCGATACGGCCTGCGGGACGGTGGAAAAATTGAGATTTCGCGCGAGACGCAAAATATGGTGGTCCCAATTGTCATGCACGGCGACGCGGCGTTCGCGGGACAAGGTGTCTGGGCGGAAACGTTGAATTTTGCGGACTTAAAAGCCTATACGGTCGGCGGAACCCTTAACATCATCGTAAATAATTTGATCGGTTTCACGACTCGCCCGGCGCAAGAACATTCCTCCCGTTTTGCTTCCGATATTGCGAAGCGGCAGAGTGTGCCGGTATTTCACGTAAACGCAGAGGATCCGGACGCTGTTGTGCGTGTTGGAAAACTTGCGGCGGAATATCGCGCGGAATTCGGGAGCGATGTGGTGGTCGACCTCATCGGTTATCGCCGCCATGGTCACAGCGAAGTCGACGATCCCACGATCACGCAACCGCTGCTCTACGAACGGATCAAGGCGCATCCACCACTTTGGAAAATTTACGCCGAGCGCACCGGTATTGATGCAAGCGGTATCGCGGAAATGGTGCGCGAAGAATACGAGTCCGAACAAACCAAGGCACGCGAATTAAAGAAGATGCCGCACTTGCGCACGCTGCCGGATTATTGGTCGCCCTATCACCACGGCAAGTATAAAGAGTCTTACGAAGTGGATACGGGAGTGGATGCAGAGACGTTGGGGACAATTACCGAAGGACTTGTGCGCGTTCCCGAAGGATTCCACGTTCATCCAAAAATCGTAAAACTGCTTGAACAGCGTTCTGAAATGGGGCACGGGCGGCGCGCGGTCGACTTCGGATTTGCGGAAGCACTCGCGTTAGGTTCGTTGGTGGCTGAGGGAACTCCGGTGCGATTGACGGGACAAGATACGCAGCGCGGAACTTTCAATCAGCGCCACGCGGTGCTTGTCGATACACAAACTGAAGAAGAGTACATGCCGCTGGCGAACCTTTTCGCGGATCAAGCGTTCTGCGAGGTTGCCAACTCGCCATTATCGGAGGTAGGCTGCCTGGGTTTCGAATACGGTTTCAGCCGCGATTACCCGGAAGCGTTGGTTTTGTGGGAAGCGCAATTCGGAGATTTTGCCAACGGCGCGCAAGTGGTAATTGATCAGTTCATAAGCGCGAGCGAAGATAAATGGAATTTGCCGTCCGGCCTGGTGATGTTGCTGCCGCATGGTTATGAGGGGCAGGGCCCGGAACATTCCAGCGCGCGCATCGAACGTTACCTGCAATTGGCGGCTGAAGAAAATATGCAGATCTGCCAACCATCTACGGCCGCGCAGTATTTCCACATGTTGCGGCGGCACGCGCTGCGGCCCTGGCGCAAACCGCTGATCGTGTTTACGCCAAAAAGCATGCTCCGGCAACCCGATGCTTGTTCAAACCTGGAAGAATTCACGCGGCCACGTTTCCTGCCGTTGGTTGCGGATAACGAAGTGCAAAATGCCGAACGCATTCTGATTGCGAGCGGAAAAGTGGGACACGAACTGCGTGCCGAGCGCGAGCGTCGCAAGGACACGGCAACAGCAATCTTTTTTCTGGATCAGCTTTATCCGCTACCGCGTCCGGAGATCGCGGCAGCCATCGAAGCGCATCCGCAGGCTCGCGAAATCGTTTGGGTGCAGGAAGAGCCGGCGAATATGGGGGCGCTATTTTACGTGGTGCCCCGGCTGGAAAGAATCGCGAAAGCCAAAGGGCTACGCATGCGCTCGGTTAAGCGGTCGGCGAGCGCAAGCCCCGCCACGGGCTCCGCGAAGGCTCACGAAATGGAGCAGAAGACTTTACTAACCCTGGCATTTACCACCACGGCTTCCTAGGAGGCGGTGGGGTGTGACGGAATTTGTTCACATTGCGTTCATCGGGACGTAACCGCACAATCACCACGGCGGCGTCCCGGACTGAGACAATTATGATATTGCGGAACCACACAGAGGACCAAAATCTCTCCTATAACTATCGCAAAGCGCCGGTGTACAGTACACTTTCGCCAAGCCGGCGTGCGGTACGATCGGGCGGCATGAAACGCATCCTAATCATTGAAGACGACCGCGACATCGTTGAACTCGTTCGGTATAACCTCGCTAATGAAGGTTTTCAGGTGATGGCTGCCTTCGATGGCGGTTCGGGCCTGACTACTCTTAAGAAGTCCCCCCCGGATCTATTGCTTCTTGACCTCATGCTTCCGAAACTTTCCGGGCTCGATATTTGCCGTGAAATTCGCAAGGATGAGTCTCTGAACCGTTTGCCCATACTGATGCTTACCGCGCGCGGCGATGAAGCCGATCGCGTTGTGGGACTCGAAATGGGCGCGGACGATTACGTCACGAAGCCGTTCAGCCCGCGTGAGTTGCTTGCGCGCGTCAAAGCGTTGCTTCGCCGAGCGGAGCCTCCAGCGGATGCGCCTCGCACCATCGAAGTGGGTAAGTTAGCGATTGATCCGGCGTCTTATCGAGTAAGTTGCGGTGGCAAACCCGTCCCGTTAAGTACCCTTGAATTCCGGCTACTCTATTATCTTGCTTCGCGTCCCAATCGCGTGTTTACACGGGACCAGCTTCTCGATGCGGTGTGGGGCACCGACCGTTTCGTTACTCCGCGCAGCGTGGACGTTTACGTTCGCCGCCTGCGCGAAAAAATCGAAACTGACCCGGAGAACCCATTGCACGTAAAGACTGTCCGGGGCGCGGGGTATCTATTCGAAACTCGTGCGGCGTAACCTTTTTTGGAAACTCGCGTTCACGTTTTTAGCGCTGCTTCTTGCAGTGCTGCTGAGTGCCGGTTTTTTTGCCGAGCGGTCGTTGCGCAGGGACTACGAACGCACGGGCTTCCAGCAACTCGCTGCTATCGCGCATCTTGCACAACAACGCCCATTTACTGTTTCGGCTATTCCGCCGGCAACTCCCAAGGAATTTACCGCACTAAAAAATTGGGTCGCATTTTTTGCCGCGAGCGGCGCTCGCGTAACCGTGGTGATGTCCAACGGTGCGATCCTTGCGGACTCGCTAACTGACGCGCAAAGTCAGGAAAATCTTGCGAACCGGCCCGAAATCATTGCGGCTTTGCGCGATGGCGAGGGGCGTTCGCTGAGCCAAAGCGCCACGCTGAATCGCGAATTGCTTTATTTCGCTTTCAAACAAACCGCGGGCAACGGTTCGCCTGTGGTAGTGCGGTTCGCCCTGCCAATCGACAGCGCCGACGAAGTCTTGGGATCTTTCCGCCGCAGTTTGTGGCTTTCGTCGCTTTTTATTTTGATCGTTTCCGGCGGCGTCACTCTTTTTGCTTCACAAAAATTCAGCAACCGCATTGACCGCTTGCTGGCCTTTTCCGGCCGCGTCGCTGAAGGTGACTTCCGCCCTTTGCCGTCGGACGGCTCCAGCGATGCGCTCGAGTCGTTAAGACATTCACTGAATCTAACCGCCGCGCGTCTGGACCGTAGCATTCAAACACTTACCGAGGAACGCAACCTCTCGTCGGCAATTCTGGGCAGCATGGTGGAGGGCGTGGCGGTAGTGAATTCCGCGGAACGGCTGGTCTTTTCCAACCAGGGATTCGCGGAAATTCTCGGCCTCGATATTCCTCCCGAGTCAGGAAAAGCGCTTGTTGAAGTGGTTCGCCAAGCTGAACTTTTGGAAGCGGTACGCGTGGTGCTTGCCGGGGAACCACGCGTCGAAGCCGAAGTGGTAACCGGTACGCTGCGTGTCCGCTATTTCGCCGCCACGGTGGCCGCGGTTCGCGCAGGCGAGACTTCCGGCGCGGTGATCGTGCTTCATGACATTACTGAGCTGCGCAAACTTGAGCGTATCCGCCGCGACTTCGTGGCCAACGTGTCTCACGAGTTTCGCACCCCGCTAACCGCCATACAGGGTTTTGCCGAAACTTTGCTGGCCGGCGCGGTCGATGACCCGCAAAATCGCGGACGTTTTCTCGAAATCATTGTGGAACATTCCCGCAGACTGGCGCGTCTTACCGAGGATTTACTCAAACTTTCAAAAATGGATGCCGACCGCCTGGAGCTGGAGATCGGTAGCGTGAGTGTTTCTCAACTCATTGAAAGCTGCTACGAAACGGCACAACGCCGTGCGGCGGAGAAAGATCTTCGCCTTTCCCTGAAAATGCCTCCCGAGCTTCCGGACATCTCCGGCGATGCACGGCGTCTGGCGGAAGTTTTGCAAAATCTCCTGGACAACGCAATCCAGTACACACTCCCGGGGGGTGAAATTATTCTTTCCGCAGAGGCTACAGGCACTGAAGTTGTGTTTACAGTATCGGACACAGGTATTGGAATACCTTTAGCGGACCAGTCGCGCATTTTCGAACGTTTTTACCGCGTTGACGCCGCGCGATCACGTGAAGCCGGTGGCACTGGGCTCGGGCTGGCTATTGCAAAGCACTTGATCGAAGTTCACGAAGGCCGCTTATGGGTGGAAAGCGAAATGGGTGAAGGATCCGCGTTTCATTTCTCCGTACCGATTTTTGATCCCGAGCGGGCTGCGCTTCGCGCGAGCGTTACTTCAAACGCTTCAACGCTTCGCTCTGCGCTTCCCTAAATTCCCTTGTATATTCATATGATTGTAAATAGGTAGTAATAATTACCTGTCACTCTTCGACAGAATACGTTCGTCACATCCGATGCGGAAACGGGAGACCTCATGTCTAGCCCCGGTCTGACCGAAGTCGTTCTGTACGATACCCTCGTAAATTATCTAGTTTCCATGGCACGCACCGTCGAAGCGGCCATGAACCGGTCGCTGGACGCCATTGTCGGGATCGATAATCCCGCCATGGCTGGTCTGACGAGCGAAGTATTTCTTCTTGAACCGCGCATCAACGAAATGGAAATCGTCATCGACGAACATGCCATTCGCCTGCTTCGCCGCGGTTCTTTCAGCGACGATGAAATGCGGCTGATTGTTTCCGCGCTCAAAATTACCAATGATCTCGAACGGATTGGCGATATCGCCGTGAATCTGGCGCAAAGGGTCATCTCGTTACGCGAAATGCCGTCCGCTGAAATTCCTGAAGAACTCGGGCCAATGGCGGCGGCTGTCCGCGCGATGGTCAGCCGCAGTCTCGGCGCCTTAATTTTCCGGAATGTGGAAATGGCCGTGCAGGTCTTGGAAAGCGACGATGTGGTGGATCAATACCGCGATCGCATTTTTGAAAGCCTGCTGCAGCGCATGACGCAGGACACAACCCTTGTGGGCCCTGGTTTACAGTTCATTTTGGCTACGCGGCATCTGGAACGCATCGCCGACCACGCCACCAACATTGCCGAAGACATTATTTTCTGGGTTCGGGGTCTGGACGTTCGACACGGACGGGGACTAGCGGTCCGGCCGGATCTTTCATCAGCCGCGGATACGATAATCACGAAGAATTCACAGTCCGCTCATCCGGATGTGACCCCGACGTGCGAACCTTCCCGCGCTTGATCTTCAATATCCGTCCTACCTCGGGGATCGGTGCACCCCTGGCTCCGGTCCCTGTTTCCCCTTTATCTTTCAGTAAACTGCAGATGAACGTTGTGTAAACACCGGCAGCGGGGTGTTGCAGATAACAGGTGTTGCCGCATTGCCGCAAACCGGAAGGCTTGTAAGATATTCATAATAAATGGTTAACTGGCATTGAATGGATTGTTACGAACTATTCACAATTAATTTACCTGAATGTAAGACCCCCCCTCTAGCCTACTCGCAGTGAGTGTTCCATTTACCAGCAACGCATTTCTTCTAATGCGTATTTTTCTGTAAAGAGAGAGGCAATGAAAAATTTTGCAGCACTAATACTATCGGTGTTCCTGCTCGCTGGGAACGCATTCGCGGGTACGCCTAACGACGCGGAACCGCAATCGGCGAAACCTTCCAAACCAGTTGTCGGGAAAAAAGTAGTTCGGCAGGCGCCCAAAACAGATCCAGCCGTTCTGGAACAATTGGCCGCTCTGCAGCAAGCCATGCATGCGCAGCAGCAGCAACTGCAGATACTGAAAGATGAACTTGCCAAGCGCGACCAGCAGATCGATGAAGCGCGTAAAGCGGCGGAAGCGGCGACCGCCCACGCGGCCGAAGCCGGCACGAAGGTGACTGAAGTTGCCACCAGCGTCGCGGATGTCAAATCTACTGCCGCCACCACTTCGGAGCTGGATGCGCAACAAAGCAACCGCATCGTCAGAATCGAAAAGGACATCGACGCAACGCGGAAGGACACTAACGACAAATTCAAAGCCTTGAACGCATTGAAATTTTCCGGCGATCTGCGCCTGCGCGACGAGCCTTTTTTTGGCGGGCCCACCAATCAATCGCAAGTCCGTAATCGCGCGCGCTTTCGCGCTCGTTTAAATATCAATACCAAGTTGAACGACGACCTCAGTGGAGGGATTTCCATAGGTTCCGGCGACTCGAATGATCCCATATCGACAAACCAAACACTCAACCAGTTTTATACCCGCAAGCCCTTCATGCTGGATCGCTACTTCATCACTTACACCCCGCACTACTTCAAGCCCTTGGTGCTTACGGGTGGCAAGATGGCTTATCCGTTCTATCGCACGGAACTCGTCTGGGATAACGATTTAAATCCGGAAGGTGTGGCGCAAACTCTGCAATGGGACTTTAAGTCCGCGCCATTCATCAAGCACTTTGCCGTGGTGGGTTTCGAACTACCGTTTACCGAGGTTGCTGGCACCAAGATAAACAACAGGAGCATCGTGCAGAGCGCTGTGTATGGCGGACAAGTTCAGGCGATCTGGCAACTCAAGCCGTGGTTAAAGCTAAGCACCTACGGCGCGTTCTACAACTACCACTATGCTGATCCGATTGCGTTCGCGTTGGTTCGCGCCTCACTAAGCAATCCGCAAAGTCCGCTTAACGGTCTGCTGGTGCTAGGCGGAGCAAGCGTGCAGAATTCCATGATCACCACGACCACAACTCCGAGCGTCAACATTGTCGATGGGAACGCTGTTTTGCAGAATATTCCTACCGGTCCCGCCACGATCACTGCCGCGCGATTCGCGTCCAAATTCGGTCTTTTTGACGCTATCGCGAAGTTTGATATCACCACGCCCTATAAACGTCTTCCAATCGCCATCCTCGGTGACTATGTGCAAAATACCCGGGCTTGCGCAAACATGAGCGATGTCACACTAGGTAAAACAGGCCCCAGCACAACAGCGGGACCTACCTCGACTACTGTTGTTGCCTTCACCGGAAATGGTCCCTGTAACTCGCGCGAACGACGCGGCTACTGGCTCGAAGCCCGCGTGGGTCGACTGGCGGAACATGGCGACTTCCAGTTCGCCTATACACGCATGATGGTTGAACGCGAAGCCGTGATGGGCGCTTTCAATTTCAGCGATATGCGTCAGAACAGCAACGTCAGCCAACATCGCTTGGAGCTGTTTTACCAGGCGCACAAGAACGTCCAGCTTGAGTTCACCGGACTTTTCGGCCGGCCGCTCAATTGGGGCACAGCTACTCCGCCGGAACCCCTGCTGAAGCGCTTGCAGTTCGACGTTATCTATAAGTTTTGATTAGCTTGAGTTGCGAAGGGGAGAAGAAGTACTCTTCTCCCCTTCTTTACTTCGACGCTATTTAGATTCAATAACTTAGCGTTGGAAAAGACCCAAAGTCCGACACAGCTGTAACACTTCCGTAACATCAAAGGGCCACAATCTAGTTCTTAAGGACGATTAGAACGATTTAGGCGAATGGAGAAAATCGAATGAAGCGAATTGCCGCAGTGTTTGTGTTGATAACCGCACTGACCGGAATGGTTTGGGCTCAAGAGACGCTGCTGATTAACGGCGCGGGCGCCACTTTTCCGAATCCGATGTATTCGAAATGGTTCGACGAATATCACGCGAAGAATCCCAATATTCAGATTAATTACCAGTCGCTTGGATCGGGCGCGGGAATCAAGCAAGTGACTGAAGGCACAGTGGATTTTGGCGCTACCGATGGGCCGATGAATGACGATCAACTGAAAGCCTTCAAAGACAAACACGGTTTCGGAATCCTGCATTTCCCGACGGTGCTGGGCGCGGCTGTGCCTACCTACAATATTCCCGGCGTAACGGGAGAATTAAATTTCACACCAGAAGCCCTGGCCGGAATCTTCATGGGACACATCTCGAAGTGGAATGATGCGGCAATCGCCAGCGTAAACAAGGGCGTAACTCTTCCGGCCAATGACATAGTGGTTGTGCATCGTTCCGACGGCAGCGGAACTACGTACATCTGGACGGACTTCCTCTCCAAAGTAAACGACGGCTGGAAAGCTCGCGTTGGCAAAGGGACGTCCGTCAACTGGCCCGTCGGTTTAGGCGGCAAGGGCAACGAAGGCGTGGCCGGCCTGGTGAAAGCAACTCCCAATTCGATCGGTTACGTGGAATTGATTTATGCCATTCAAAACAGCATGCCGTACGGACGGGTGAAAAATTCATCGGGTGATTTTATTAAGGCGGATCTAGCAAGCGTTACGGCGG
>DATNME010000069.1:0-44795 GCA_035602385.1 Candidatus Dormiibacterota bacterium | reverse complement strand
CCTCCCGTGGGGACGTTCACAATTGCTGACCCCCAGAACTGGGTGGCTCTGGCAGCCTTTCTGGTGACCTCCATTTTCGGCAGCCAGCTTTCAGCGCGCATCCGTAAAGAGGCTGACGAAGCGAACAATCGACGACATGAGATCGAACGGCTCTACCGGTTCAGCCAGAAACTGTTGGGAGAAGGAAACGTGATTCAATTGATGAACGCCATTCCCAATTATATCGTGGACAGTTTTGAAGCGGGAGCGGCGGAACTGTTCCTTCCGCAGAAAGATAAATTCTACCGTTCCGGCTATGGTGCGGTACCGGTCGACGAGGAAAAAACGAAGACTGCGTTTCTACGGGATGAAGCAACGATTGAATCGTCAGCCGGGCTGGCGTTTGTTCCGGTACGGCTCGGTGCGCGCGCCATTGGCAGTCTGGGAATTTCGGGAGCGGCACTGTCGCGGCAGACGCTGGACGCGGTGAGCAGCCTCGTGGCGATCGCTATCGAGCGCACCAGGGCCATCGAACAATTGGGACGCACGGAAGCGGAGCGACAGGGCGAGCGATTGAAATCAGCGTTGCTCGATTCGATTGCCCATGATTTCAGGACGCCGTTGACGTCGATGAAGGCGGCAGTGACCAGCCTGCTGGGAGCTGAAATAACAGAGCGCGCGCAGAGCGTGGAGTTGCTGACCATTATTAATGAGGAATGCGACCGATTGAATCATTTGGTGGAAGAGGCGTCGGAAATGGCACGCCTGGAGGCGGGCGAAGTCGAACTGCACTTTGAGGCTCTACCCATTGGAGAAATCATCCAAGCGGCAGTCACGCGGTTGCGGGGAACGCTGGGAGGCCGCGTCATCGATTCGCACTCCACCACCAATTTGCCTCCAGTTCGTGCAGATTTAGAGCGAATTGAGGACGTGCTAGTGAAACTAATCGACAATGCCAATTTGTATTCACCGGCAGAGCAGCCCATCACGATTTCGGCGGAGGCAAACGGCGAGATGGTTACCGTGAGCGTGGCGGATCGCGGTCCCGGGCTCGACGAGATGGAGCAGGAAACGATCTTCGACAAATTTTATCGTGGTAAGGATCAGCGCTACCTCGTGCGGGGAACGGGAATGGGGTTGCCAATCGCGAAAGCGATTGTGGCTGCGCACGGTGGAACCATCTCGGTGACGAGCCAACCGGAGCATGGTTCCGTGTTTTCCTTCACACTTCCAGTCGCAAGAAACGAGGACCGCCGGTGACGACCGCGCAGACCATTCTGGTGGTAGATGATGAGCCGCAGATTCGACGGGTTTTGCGCTCCACGCTTTCGAGCCGCGGATACGTGATTGTCGACGGGAAAACGGGGGAAGAAGGAATCGAGCTGGCTCGCCAGCACAAACCAGACTTGATTTTGCTCGATGTAAACATGCCGGGTATGGGAGGTTTGGAAGCCTGCCGCGAAATCCGGAGAGGATCGAATGCGCCGATTATCGTGCTGACGGTGCGCAACGCTGAACGCGATAAGGTCGCCGCACTGGATGCGGGCGCCGACGATTATGTGGTGAAGCCCTTTGGCATCGAAGAGTTGCTGGCGCGAGTTCGCGCCGCGCTGCGACGCCACGGAGCGACTACAACTTTGGAGCCCTTCAAAACGAATGATTTGAGCGTTGATTTCGAGAGCCGGACCGTTCGCGCGCACGGTGCGGACGTGCATTTGACACCGAAAGAGTTCGATGTGTTGAAATTACTGATCGCGAACGAAGGCAAACCGCTTCCCCATCGAAGGGTGCTGCAGGCCGTCTGGGGGCCGGATTATGGGGAAGAAACCGAGAATCTACGCGTGGTGATCAACCAACTGCGGAAGAAAATCGAGAGTGATCCGACACATCCGAAATACATTCTCACGGAACCGTGGGTTGGTTACCGATTTCAAACGCCGGCTATAAAGCCTTCCAGGGCAGGCTCGCGAAAGGAATGAATTTGGCGCACGTTGGGCCGGTGAATGAGCCAGTTTGCTGTTATTTGGATAATGGATATTGCGCGTCGAGCTCCAGATTCAACTCTAAAACGTTTACGCGCGACTCCCCTAAAAACCCAAGCTGCCGCCCCGAAGTAAACTTGGCTACAAGGGGACGGATATTCGCATCGCTGGTGTGGCGCTCGTGGGCGACTCGAGAAATTTGGAACTCCGCGGCCGCCGGGGAAATATCCGGATCGAGACCGGAGCCTGAGGTAGTGATGAGATCAATGGGAACAGGTGCGCCCGGATTTTCCGCGTGCAGCTTCTGCACGTCACCATTGACCCGGTCAGACAGAGTTTTGTTTGTGGGCCCCAGATTCGAGCCACTGCTGGCGGTCGGATCGTAGCCGTTGCCCGTTCCCGCCGCAGATGGCCGTGAATGAAAATAGCCAGGGCCGGTGAACGCTTGCCCGATGATTCGCGACCCAACCAGCTTGCCGTTTCTTTCAAGCAACTGTCCTTTGGCCTTAGAGGGAAACAGAAGTTGTGAAAACCCGGTGATGACAAGCGGGTAAATCAGACCGAAGATAACGGTGGTCACCAGGGTGAACCAAAGCGAGATGACAAGATTTTTTTTCATAAATTCCTTCAGGCAAGCCCAAGGCTAGCGAGCAGTATGTCGATCAGCTTAATTCCGAAAAAAGGTGCGACGACTCCGCCCACGCCATAGATGAGCAGGTTGCGGCGCAACAAAGCAGCCGCACCGAGCGGGCGATAATGTACGCCGCGCAGGGCCAGGGGGATCAGCGCAATAATGATCAGGCCGTTGAAGACGACCGCAGACAAGATGGCCGACTGAGGCGTCCGCAGGTGCATCACATTCAGTGCATTCAGCACCGGAAATGCGCCCGCAAACATCGCCGGGATGATTGCAAAATATTTGGCGACGTCATTGGCGACGGAAAAGGTAGTGAGCGCCCCGCGGGTGATTAGCAATTGCTTTCCGATCTCGACGATTTCGATGAGCTTGGTGGGGTTCGAGTCGAGATCCACCATATTGCCCGCTTCCTTCGCCGCTTGCGTCCCGGTATTCATGGCGACACCGACATCGGCCTGGGCAAGCGCCGGGGCGTCGTTGGTGCCGTCGCCGGTCATCGCGACCAGCTTACCCTTGGCTTGTTCCCGCTTGATGAGCGCCATCTTGTCTTCTGGTCTAGCTTCAGCAAGAAAATCATCCACGCCGGCTTCGCGAGCTATGGCGGCGGCGGTCAGTGGGTTATCTCCGGTGATCATCATGGTACGGATGCCCATTGCGCGCAGATGATCGAAACGTTCCCGCATGCCGCCTTTAACGACGTCGGTAAGAGCGATGGCGCCGAGAACACGGTGATTCTGAGCTACAAGGAGAGGAGTACCGCCGCCATTCGCAATTTCACGCGTAACCTGTTTGATCTCGAGACATACGGATTGGCCCCTCTCTGCTACATATTTCTCAATTGCTTCCGGTGCTCCCTTACGGATTTCATAGCCATCCAGGTCAACACCGGACATTCGGGTCTGCGCGGAAAACATTATGAAAGTGGGATTGCGCGGAGCCAGCTCACGTCCGCGAAGGCCATACTTTTCCTTGGCGAGAACCACAATGGAGCGCCCTTCCGGCGTTTCGTCGGCGAACGATGCGAGTTGCGCGGCGCTGGCCAGTTCATCTTCGGTTATGTTGGGGCACGGATGGAGCGCGGTAGCCTGCCGGTTACCCAAAGTAATCGTTCCCGTCTTGTCGAGCAAGAGCACATCAACATCACCGGAGGCTTCCACAGCACGGCCGGACATTGCGATTACATTGCGTTGAATCATGCGGTCCATACCGGCAATCCCGATGGACGACAGCAGTCCCCCGATGGTGGTGGGAATCAAGCAGACCAACAGCGAGACCAGGACGAAAATGTTTTGCGGAGCTCCAGAATAAATCGCGTATGGCTGGAGCGACATCACCGCCAATAAAAAAATGATGGTCAACCCCGCGAGAAGAATATTCAAAGCTATTTCGTTTGGGGTTTTTTGACGTGAAGCTCCTTCGACCAAGCGGATCATGCGATCCAGAAACGTTTCGCCGGGATTCGACGTGATGCGTACCTTGATTTCGTCCGACAGCACTCGCGTGCCACCGGTAACTGCAGAACGGTCGCCGCCCGATTCGCGAATCACCGGAGCAGATTCGCCAGTGATCGCTGATTCATCAACAGAAGCGACGCCTTCGATCACTTCGCCGTCACCCGGGACAAACTCTCCGGCCGTGACTACTACAATGTCTCCGGAACGTAGTTGGGAGCTTGGAATTTTCTCGATTGAGCCATCGGTGCGTAGACGGCGAGCCTCGGTCTCGGCTCGGGCTTTGCGAAGCGTATCGGCTTGGGCTTTACCGCGTCCCTCCGCCATGGCTTCAGCGAAGTTCGCAAACAAGACGGTAAACCACAGCCACAACGTTATCTGGAGTTCCCAGCCGAGGCTGCCGATGTGGTGCAGGTAGTCGTATACCAGTTGAATGGTAGTGAGCAGCGCGCCCACTTCCACTACGAACATGACCGGATTCTTGATCATGGTTCGTGGATTCAATTTGCGAAAGGAATCCAGAAATGCTCGGCGCAAAATTTTGGAGTCGGCAAGCGATATCGGCGCGTGCTGTGTATGTTCGGTCATAAAGTCTTCAGAAAACCTTTCCGGCAAGCATTTGCAGGTGTTCAAGAATCGGTCCCAGACTGAGCGCCGGGAAAAATGTGAGCGCGCTCACGATCAGGATGGTGGAAACGAGCAGCGCTGTGAAAAGGGCGCCGGTCACGGGAAATGTACCTGCTGATGCTGGCGCGATTTTTTTCTTCGCCAGATTCCCGGCAATGGCGAGTATTGGGATGTGCATGAAAAAGCGGCCAAGCAGCATGGCGACCGCTCCGCTGACGTTGTACCACGGCGTGTTACCGTTCAGGCCGCCGAAAGCCGAGCCATTGTTACCGACCATCGAGGTGTACGCGTATAGGATTTGCGAAAGGCCGTGAGGTCCGGGATTGGAAATGCTCGAGGTGCCGAATGGCTGCACAACAGCCACGGCGGAGAACCCAAGAATTACAAACGTCATAATTAGAATCGAGAGCATCGCCATTTGCACGTCATAGGCTTCGATCTTTTTGCCTAAGTACTCGGGCGTTCGCCCGACCATTAATCCCGCGATAAAGACCGCGAGGACCACGAAAACCACTACGCCGTAAAGTCCGGAACCGGTGCCGCCGAAAACTACCTCGCCCAGCATGATGTTAATTAAGGGAACCATGCCGCCGAGAGGTGTAAACGAATCGTGCATGCTGTTGACCGCACCGCAACTGGTGTCCGAGGTTACGGTGGCAAATAGCGCCGAATTCGCAATTCCGAACCGAACTTCTTTGCCTTCCATGTTGCCGCCGGGTTGCATCGTGCTGGAGCGCTGGTCCGCGGCGCTTAGTAGCGGATTCCCTTTTGCCTCCGCCCAGTAAGCGGTGGTTACTCCCATCACGAAAAGAACCACCATGGCGGCCCAGACGGCCCAGCCGTGGCCCGGCGAGCCCGTCATACGGCCCAAGGTATAGGTGAGGCCCGAGGCAATCGCGAAGATGCAAACGAGCTCAATAAAATTCGTCAAGGGGGTAGGATTTTCGAAAGGATGCGCGCTGTTTGCGCCGAAAAAACCACCACCGTTCGTTCCCAATTCCTTGATGATTTCCTGGGAAGCGACGGGGCCTTGCGCGATGACCTGCTGAGTTACAACCTGAGTTGAGGTCTTTCCATCAGCCCCTGTCACCTGCACGGTTTGCGGTTCGGTAAGTTCGACGGTGGTGTACGGCTTGAGGTTTTGCACCACGCCTTGCGAGACCAGCACCAAAGAACCAACCAGACAGAGCGGCAGCAAAATCCAAAGCATGCAACGGGTCATGTCCACCCAGAAATTGCCGATTTTGTCGGTTTCCTTGCGTGCCAGGCCGCGAATGATCACTAGCGCCAGGACGATACCGGTCGCGGCGGAAGTGAAGTTGTGATAAGCGAGGCCGGCCATCTGGGTGAAATAACTCATGGCGGATTCGCCGCTATAGTTCTGCCAATTGGTGTTGGTGGTAAAAGAAGCGGCGGTGTTGAAGGCCAAGGCGGGCGGTACATTGGCTAATTTTTGCGGGTTGAAGGGAAGCCAATACTGGGTGCGCTCGATGATATAGAGCAGCGCCATCGAGACGCCGCTGAATAAGAGCATGGCGACGGTGTATTCCGTCCAGCGCATTTCTTGCTGTTCGTTCACTCCGATAAGGCGGTAGACCAATTTCTCGACTGGGCGCAAGAACACGTCCAGGAAGGTCTTTTCCCGGCTAAATACCTTTGTCATGTACAAACCCAAAGGCTTGGTGATGGCAAAGACCACCAGGATAAAAAGCAAAATTTGAAACCAGCCGTTGGCGGTCATGTTTAGAACTCCTCAGCCTTCAGCAGCGCGTACAGCAAATAGGCGATCAGAAAAATACAAATGGTTAGCAACATTACGTTACTTAGGCTCATGTTTTGATTCCTGTCCCAGGCGTTCACACGTGTAAACATAGAGGATGGCCACCACGACAAATAAGGCCGTAGCGGCAATGAAAATTAAATCCATCATGGGTACCTTCCTTGCTGCCAAGACTTAGAACTCGCCGAGAATGGCAAGAGTGCCCCGGCTTTCGGTTTACCGGAAATCCCGCTTGAGGCCTTGGACGAGCGGTCGAAACGTTTAACAATTGCTGGACGGTTGGATGCTGGACGGTTGGACTTAGCTTCCCGGATTTTCGAGCGAGAGAGCTGACGATTGGCGCTTTTCGCCAGGTTGGGTTCGCGAAAAAATTGAAGCAAGACGTACAACAAAAATCCAGCACCAAGCGACGCGAGCGTTATGAAAATCCAGATCGTCATCAGAATACTCTTTCTACGCCGATTCCACCGTCCCCGGTTCCGACATTCACTTCACCGGCACCTGTAAGTATGTTTTTGCTGCCGTAAGAGAGTTACCATCAAGATATAAGGATTTCATAAGTTTTTTCGGAGTTGGGTAGCTCCCGTTTCTGCAGGGAAAATTGCATGTCACGCCGATCGCACCTGGGAGTGTCCATTCATCGCCCGCAAAGTTGCAGCCACGCAGGAGTAGAGTCGAAACGCATTTCTATTTCGAGAATTTCCGTGGTTTTACCGGGCCAATGATTCTGGGCTAAAATCTTGGCAGGCTAACATTGTTTTCAATGGTCAACACTGCAGCTTTGGTGAAACTTTTGCCATCCGTGAATGACATGCGCATAAAACCGTTTGTGTTGCAAATTCAAACTTTTTTTTGGGGCATCGTCATGGTAATAACGCTGTGCTGTTGTTTCGGCGCAGCCACAGGTCGTGGCGCGCAAGAAACAAATCGCATTCAAACGGCGCCTGGGGCCAAAGCGAACGCGATATATCGACAGGGAATGTCAGCGTTGTCGAAGGGCGATTTGGTTTTGGCTAGAGCGAGCTTTGAAAAGGTATTGCAGCTTGCGCCAAACAGTCCTGAAGCCCATAACTCGCTGGGCTGGGTAATGATGGCACAGGGCGAGATTGACGATGCCACCGCAGAGTTCCACACCGCGCTGCGGCTGAACCCGCAATTTGCTCTGGCGCACATGAATCTATCAAACGCGCTGGTGCGAAGTGGTGATTCGTCCGGTGCACTTCGCGAAGCGCGAGAGGCGGCACGCCTTGCGCCAAATGATTCAGAAATCCATCACACGCTCGCGAAGGTTTTGGGTTATTCAGGTGACTTGCCGGATGCGACAACGGAGATGCAGCGGGCTATAAGTTTGGAACCGGCGAGAGCGGAGTTGCATGACGACTTGGGAACGCTGCTGGTGCAACAACAGAAGTCCCGCGAAGCCGCCGCGGAGTTCCTGGAAGCACTCCGTCTTCAACCTGGTTTTGTGCAGGCGTATATACATTTGGGTGTGTTGCGCTACCAGGAAAAATCCTGGAATGAAGCGGCGTCCCATCTTCGCGCCGCGGAGCGCATAAGCCCGGAAGATCCTGCCATTCATTATTATCTGGCCCAGGTCGCGCAGAGCCAGGACAACCGCGAAGAGGCGATTCGAGAGTTGCAGGCTTGCCTCAAATTGCAACCGGATTACCCCGAAGGACAGAACAGCCTGGGATTGCTTTTGCAACGAAATGGTTTGGTGCAGGAAGCGATAGACGCGTTTCGCGACGCGGTGAAGCAACAGCCCAGGAATCCCGATGCGCACAACAATCTCGGTCTTGCATTTCTGCAGAGCGGGGACGGGCCGGGAGCTATAGCCGCGTTTCAAACAGCGGTGAGGCTGCGACCAAAGGACAGCGGGTACATCGGAAACCTAGGCGCAGCATATTTGCAATTGACGGACTTTGATGCCGCCGCAGCTGAATTCCGCAAAGCGCTGGAGTTATCGCCAGAAGATGCGACGCTGCACTACGATCTGGGACTGGCGCTGAAGCTGAAAGATAAATTGGATGAGGCGATTGCCGAGTTTCGCAAGGCGACGGAATTAGATCCCAGCCAGGCGGATCCGCATTACACGCTGGGCGTAACGTATTGGCAGCAGGGTAATTTCGATGCGGCGGCGGTCGAGTTGCGAGCGGCGATTCGTGCGAAACCCGATTACGCCGAAGCGTATTACACCTTGGGAACGGTCCTGAAACAGAACGGGCAGCTCGCGGACGCTGCAAAAGCTTTGCGGGCGGCCCTGAAGTTGCAGCCGGACTTTGCAGGCGCGCACACAACGCTGGCAACGGTGTTGCGTCAGCAGGGAGATATCGCAGGAGCCGAGGCGGAAAACCGCGCCGGCAATGAGCTGGTCAAAGCAAAAACCAATGAGCAAGCCGCGTTGTTCGCGCTCAATTCGGGACGGCGCCTGCTAAACGTGGGAGATATTGACGGCGCCATTTCGCAATTTCGAGCGGCGATTCGTTCTTCGCCAAACGACGCCTCGGCGCACTATCAGTTGGGAATGGCGCTGCGACGACAAGGCAGATCCGACGAATCCGAAAAAGAATTGCACACCGCAAATTCGCTGGACCCCCGTCTAATGCCGCCTCCTGCCGCAAAGGAATAGTTTTTGTTGCCCATATTACCGCTGAAAATGACAGAACCGGGAACGGATTACGGTACTTTGCGGAGCGCCACGAGTTGCATTTCTATAGGCACACCGTGAGTAACCTTCACGCGAATCACCGCTTCGAACGGTTTCAGGTCACGAGGATTTGAAACTGATAAACGACGCAACAATTCATCGAGCGAACTTTGCTGGCAAACGAATTCAACGGCTGCTTGCGTGCCAATTGTGGTTGTTCCCGCGAGGATCAGCACGGAGCGCGCCGGATTTAACCCCGGCTTTAGCGCGATCAGCGAATAATCTTCCAGCAAGTTTTCACCGGACCGGCCAGCGCGGAAACTATGCGGTTCTCCCGCCTCAGGGTGCACGTTCAGAATTTCGACCTCGCCCTCGGAATTCTCAGCGGAAGATTTTTCAAACGTAAATTCCTTGGTTCCCGGGAGTTCGAGGAGGGTCAGATTTTCGGACGGCGAACCGATGAAGATCAGGTCGTTATTCTTGGCATCATCGAGTGAAAAAAGACTCCCACGCTTCACGCGAAGATCCTGGTGCAACTGGTTAAAAACTTTGTCCAACGCGTGAACGGCCAGGACCTCGCCAACGCCGGTGTAATGATCCAGGATGCCTGCCTTCGCATCTCCTGGCGAATGGTAATAACGCATTCCGGTAGCCGGCTTGCCCACAAAGGCGGCGTTACTGAAGACTACCCAAGGCTCCTGCGGGCTGGTCAGAAAGCCCCGCCAAAAAGTTCGCAACGACACGGGGGCGTCAGAAATTTCATTCACCGCGCGCGATTCGCTGGATCTTCCAGCCGTTAGTAGATAGCGGTCCGCAAGGATACCAGCAACGGCGGCAAGGAGGATGAAAAGGGGGACTAACAACGAGACCCATCTGCGGGGCGGCACAACTGCAGCGACCGGCGCAGGCGGAATTTCTGGAGTGGTGACAGAATTATTTCGCGGGACGTTTGGCGTTCGCGGATGAACTGTCAGGACATAGTTGCCCTTGGGTATTTCGATCAGCAGAGGATCTTCTATTCCTTCGGTTGAGTAGTATTCACTCAACTTCGAGCGCAGACGGCCAGCCTGGACCCTGACCATCGAATCGAGGTGCGGATCAAAGTCTGGTTGCCTTCCAAAAACTTCGGTAGCAATTTGATATTCCTTGGGCGAGGCACCGGGATGTTCCAAGGAATGGGTTGCAAGATAGCGCAGCAGTTTGCAGAGGGATTCCGAGCCGTGAAGTGTGCGACTGGCAGTAAGCTTGTCAACTTGCCCGAGGAATTGCGCTTTTTCCGTCACAAGGACCTACCGTGACGGGCATTGTAACACCGAAGTAACTCAAACGCATGTCTTTGTACAGGCGTGAGTTATCCGATGTTACCGTATCAGACCCTCGGAAACTATACGAGCATGCAAAAAACTGATACAAGCCATTCTAATTTAACGATTCGCCATTCTTAATCCAGGCCATTTCTCGTCGAGTAAGGTGCCAGTCGATTAAGAATTTTCTCGGTGTTGGCGAAATTAGCAAAAGTTCGAGGAGTTTGGGGGCGGTCCACTGAGTTGTTAGTTTGGTTTTAACGGGTAGTCGTTCATTCCACACATTGTCGAGAACGTACCGGACTTTGAGTTACTGGTCAAAGACGGAACTGGATACCTGTGAAGCCAGGCAGTGGTACAGCCATATGTGTATGCAAGGCAGTCTTTTTGAAATTCGAAAAGAAAATCGGTTCGGGAGGGGCGTAATGAAGAGGCAAGCAATCCTTGGATGGGTAGTGGTCCTATGCGCTTTGTTGGGGATGTGTGCAAGTACGTCTCGGGCTCAGGCGGTGTACGGCAGCATTATTGGGACGGTCACCGACGCACAGGGGAATGCGGTTTCTGGAGCTAAAGTCACCGTCACGTCGCTGACAAAGAACACGAGTGAAGAAACCACCACGAACGAAAGTGGAAACTACTCGGTGCTCCACCTCATTCCGGATACCTACAAGGTGGCGATCGAGGCCCCTGGCTTTAAAGTGACCAGCATTCCGAGCGTTATCGTGGAGGTCGATGCTGCCTCCAGCGTTGACGCACAGTTACAGGTTGGCGCGGTGACGCAGACTGTTGAAGTCACCACTGAGGTTCCGCAGCTGAAAACCGATCGCGCTGACGTTGCACTGGACTTCAATTCCGAATACGTCGAAAAACTGCCACTGGTAAATCGCAACTTCCAATCCTTGCTGCTGGCCGCTCCCGGAACGCAACAAATCGGCTGGGGCCACGCTGCTACGGAGAACCCCCAAGGTTCGCAGCAAACTTTCGTCATGGGCCAGCACTTTAGCGGCACAGGTTACGAATTAGACGGAACGGACAATCAGGATCCGATCCTCGGCATCATCATTATCAATCCCAACCTGGACTCCGTGGAAGAAGCAAAGATTTCGCTGCTGAACTACGACGCTGAGTTCGGCAAATCGGTCGCGGGATTGGTGGTGGCGTCAACCAAGTCCGGCACCAATGATTTTCACGGCAGCGCGTTTTGGTTCCGGAATTCAGACGCCACACAAGCTCGCAACCCCTTCACTCAATCGCCGGCCCAGGCGCCGAGACTCCCTTCGGCGAAGTGGAATCAATTTGGCGGTTTTGTGGGCGGGCCGGTCATAAAGAATAAGTTGTTCTTCTTTGCTGATTATCAAGGGACCAGACAGGCCAATGGCGTCACTGACCAGATAACGATTCCGACCTCAAAAGTGCTGAGCACCTGCACTGCAGCAACGGGAAACTGCGACCTAAGCGAGTACGCGAAGAATATTAGCGGGGGCCAGATCTATGACCCAGCGACAGGCTACCCCAATACCGGCGCGGGACGCACGGCATTCCCAAACCTTCTAATCCCTGTGGGGCGGCTCTCCCCGGTGGCTGTAAAATTATTGAAACTCTTTCCGCAGCCGGTAAATGGCAACACAACAGCTCCTAATTTCTTCGGATCGGGTTCGGGCCCTTTCCACGGGAATTCTTTTGACGTGCGAGGGGACTACCAAGCCTCCGGCGGTTTGCACATCTTTGGCCGGTACACGCGTGCCTACTATGGTCTCAATGGGCAACCTGTTCTGGGAATAGGGTTGGGCGGCCAAGGTACAGGAATTGGAGGATTGAGTGGCAGCTCCATCATTCACAATCACAGCCTGGCGGCTGGATTCGACAAGGCGATAAGCACCACACTGCTTACCGACTTCCGGTTCGGCTGGTTCAAATACAATCCTCATTCGATCAAGCCGGATGCTACCACGGCGGCTGCGGAAGCTTTGGGTCTGCATGGCCTGAACACCGCTGATACTTCCACAGGAGGTTTACCAGCGTTTCAATTTGACAATGATGCTCGCACGTTGACCAATTTCGGAGACGGCTTGGATCCGTCACGTTGTAACTGTCCGCTGGTCGAGAATGAGCATCAGTATCAATTCGTGAACAATTGGACCAAGATCAGTGGCAATCACGAGATGAAGTTTGGCGCCGACCTGCGTTTCGCACACAACCTGCGATTCCCGAGCGATGCAAACCGGACGGGCCAACTGGTCTTCAGCCACAAACAGACCTCGCTTTATGACCCGGTTGCCGGGAGCAATACCGGCGGATTGGACTTGGCCTCGTTTTTGTTAGGCCAGGTATCTAAATTCGAGCGTTTCGCGAGCGTCAGCCAGACGGCTTCGGAAAGTCAGAAGCGCTTTTTCCTGTATGCTCAGGACAAATTCCGCATAACACCTAAACTTACGGTTAACTACGGCATCCGTTGGGAGGACTACCTTCCTGAATCGGTAAATGCCAAGGGCAACGGTGGATTTGCCAATATTGATCGAGATGGATTCATTCGCGTGGGCGGTTATGGCCCATACGGACTAAACGGGAGCATTCGAAACTATCTTGGTGCCTTTGGGCCACGAGTCGGCATCGCCTACCAAGTGCGGACAAAAACCGTGGTGCGACTCGGATACGGTCGCAGCTACGATATCGGAGTCTTTGGCTCGAACTTTGGACATGCCGTGACGCAGAACCTGCCCGTTCTGGTTCATCAATCGATACAGGCTCATGATCTCAATCCCGCGGCCATCAACGATAACGTACCCGTATATCAGATGGATTCGGCAACGGGTCCGCCGCCAGCCAGTTTCCCGGCCATTTCTGCTAGTGGCACCATTCCATTGCGCGGTTGGGACAACAGCGTCGACCCGCGGATTCGTCCCTCGGTGCAGCGTCCCGCTTCGCTGGATATGTGGAATGCGACGGTGCAGCATCAGTTGACATCAACGATTACCGTGGAAGTAGCTTACATCGGGAATAAGGGCACGCACGGATTCGCGGGCAATGGACCTGCGTATAATGCCAATCCGAGAAGCATGGTTGGTTACGGTGTCGCCGGCCTAAATCCAGATACACGGCGCCCGTTCTTCAACCATTTCAGCTATCTAACGACGGATCCGGTCACCGGCAAACCCGTTGCCTTAATGTGCTGCTCATCCGATCTGGGCAATTACTTTGGCATGGATGCAAGCAGCAACTATCATGCCTTGCAACTTAAGGCGGAAAAGCGATTCTCGCATGGACTGCAATTCGTCTCGCATTACACCTGGTCGCGCGCGAGATTCTACGATGGCAACTACTTCGCCATCGATCCCAAGATCGCTTATGGCCCGATGAATGTGAACCGCAATCACGTTTGGATAACCAATGTCGTTTATGAAATTCCGGTCGGCAGAGGCAAACGCTTCATGACCGATGCCAACAAATGGATTGACTATGCGATTGGCGGATGGAGGGTGACCAGCATTACCAACTGGAGCGGAGGTCTGCCATGGACTCCAGGCTACAAAAACTGCGGTAACGACCAGGATGTGGGCGTATGCCGCCCCAACCGGGCTTCCGGCTCGTTTAAACTTGGGCCTCAGAACGTGACCGATCCAATTACAGGGCAGGTATTCTTGAATTGGTTCGTACCGGTTCCCGAGCTGACTACCAACGGGGCGACGGGAGGCAGTTTTGCCAGGCCCGCTGCAGGTACACTCGGCAACATCGGGTTGGACTCGTTCCGCGGACCGCGCCTGTTTACCTCGGATATGTCGCTTGCCAAGAACTTCCGCTTCACCGAGCGATTCAACGCGGAATTCCGTGTGGATGCCAGAAACGTCTTCAACCACCCAGTCTTGGGCTTCAGCTACGCTCAGGGCAATCTATGCATCGATTGCTCGGTTGCAGCCGGCGCGAGTCCAACCGATGCAGGACGAATCACCGACATCGACCGCAATAGCTCGATGCGCCTGCTCACATTTGGCCTGCGCTTCTCGTTCTAACCGAACCTGGCTTACTACCCCGGGGAGCCCTAACGGCTCCCCGTTTTTTTTTGATATTCGCAATCAGGTTGAGAGGTAATGAAAATTAGGGACAAATTGTGCGCAATCTTGGCGTTGCTCTTGGCGGGTACCGTTTTAAAGCCGTTGGCGCACGCGCAAGAGCCATCCCAGAGCTCCGGAAAATCTATAACCGAACAATCCCCCACGGCCGACCCTGCGTATGCTCAAGCGCGGCAGCTTTCCGAGCAGGGAAAATTCGATGAAGCCATCGCGAAACTCGAGGAATTAAATGCGAAACAACCGCCGCCGAAAGGCCTCGCTCACGAACTCGGAGTCGCGTATTACAAAAAAGGCGATTATCTGAAAGCAGTGTCGGCGCTGAAAAGAGCGATCGAGGAGAATGCCGCGGACAATGAAGCCGTTCAATTGATGGGCCTCTCCTATTACCTCGGCGGCCATCCCGCGGACGCGATTGCGCCACTCGAGAAAGTGCAGACCTGGTTCCCGAGCGCGAACGTCGATGCGTCCTATATCCTCGGCATCTGCTACATCCAGACCAAGAACTATCCCGAAGCGCGAAAAGCGTTTGCCAAAATGTTTGGCGTGCCGGGGGACTCAGCTGCGAGTTATTTGTTCACGGCACGCATGCTGTTGCGGCAGGATTTCGGTCCTATAGCTGAACAATACGCAAAAAAGGCGGTGGAACTGGACCCCAAACTTCCTTTGGCGCATTCGCTGCTCGGTGAGCTCTATCTGTATAAATCGCGAGTGCCCGAGGCCATTGAACAATTTCAGGAAGAACTGCGCCTTAATCCTGGAGACGCAATGGTCTATTACAAGCTGGCGGATGGCTACACACGTGTCCAGAAGTATGAAGAGGCCGAAAAATTACTGCAACGCTCTATCTGGCTCGATGCCACGGTTACTGGACCCTATATTCTGTTAGGCAAGGTGCTCGAAAAAAAGGGTGAAACGGCGCTGGCGGTGCGCGCTCTGCAGCGCGCGCTGGCCATGGACCCCAATAATCCCATTCCTCATCATCTGCTGGGACAGGCCTACCGCGAACTGGGCCGAAGCGATGATGCCGAACGGGAACTAAAGCTCGCGGAACAATTGCAGGTGCATCTAAGTCCAGTGAAGTAGTCAATAGCTCATGTCCCGAGGAGAAAAACACATGTTCAACCGCGCCAAATTTCTTATTTCTGTTGGGACGATGAGCCTGTGCCTCGCAGCCTCTTCCGCCGCCGCACAACAGGCTGCAGCTCCTGCCGAAAAAATCCGGCACGTCGCTCATAAATCGCAGGATCCGTGGTGGAAACACGCGGTGATCTATGAGATTTATCCGCGCAGCTTCCAAGACTCCAACGGCGATGGCGTCGGTGATATCAACGGGATAACTTCTCGGCTGGATTATATTCGCGACCTGGGCATCGATGCCATCTGGATCAGCCCCATGTATCCGTCGCCACTCATCGATTTCGGTTACGACGTTGCCGATTACACCGCCATCGATCCCCTTTACGGGAAAATGGCGGATTTCGACCGGTTGGTAAGCGAAGGAAAAAAACGCCATATCCGGGTGATCATGGATCTGGTGCCCAATCACACCTCGGAGCAACATCCCTGGTTCAAGGAGTCACGCTCTTCAAAAACGAATCCGAAGCGCGACTGGTATATCTGGCGCGACGGGAAGCCCAACGGCGAACCACCAAATAATTGGCAATCGTGGTTTGGGCACTCCGCGTGGAAACTGGATCCGGCCACCAACCAGTATTACTACCATCATTTTTACACCGAGCAGCCGGACTTAAATTGGCGCAACCCCGAGGTGCGCAAGGCGATGTATGACGCCATGCGTTTCTGGTTGGACCGCGGAGTTGCGGGTTTCCGGATTGACGCGGTTTCGCGATTATTTGAAGACCCAAATCTGCACGATGATCCCATATTGCCGGGGAAAAATGCCTACGGGGATCCGAACATCCAGCACAAATATACGGACAACTTGCCGGAAGTTCACGAAGTGCTGCGTGAAATGCGGAGCATTGTGGACAAGTATCCTGGAAATCCGGTGTTGATCAGCGAAGCGGACGAGCCGAACATCGCTGAGCTGACCAAGATGTATGGCAAGCACAACGACGAAATCCAGCTACCCATGGATTTTCAGATTGGCGACGTCAACAAATTGTCTGCGCCCGAGTTTCGCAAATTGTTGGAAGAAGTCGACCGCAACTCAGCCGGCGGACAACCAAATTATTTTTTCAGCAACCACGATCAGCCGCGTCAGTGGGATCGCTATGGAGATGGCGCACACAACGATCAGATCGCGAAGCTCATGGCGGCGCTGCTGCTGACCACCCGCGCGACGCCGCTGATGTACTACGGCGAAGAAATCGGCATGCGCACGACCACTCCATCCCGGGTGGAGGATGTGCAGGATCCGATTGGCAAGATTGGTTGGCCCGAAGAGAAGGGCCGCGACGGCGAACGCACGCCAATGCAATGGGACACGTCAAAAAACGCGGGTTTCACTAAGGCGGATCGCCCCTGGCTTCCAATACCTCCCAGCGCCGCGGAATACAACGTAGAAGTTGAATCGCGAACTCCCGATTCAATTTTATCGTTCTATAAACGCCTGCTTGCGCTTCGTCGCGACAATCCTGCCTTGCGGAATGGCAGCTATGTTCCCGTGGATCGGGAAAACCCGTTTGTGCTCGCATTTCTGCGTAAAAATGCCGGCCAAGGAGAGGCCGTCCTGGTGGTGTTGAACATGAGCGGAGAAACCAGGACCATCAATCTGAATCTTGGGCCCGAGGGCATTCGAGGAAAGTCCGCAAAGTCATTACTCGCCGCACCGCAGATTGCAGGAGATTCCCTTGCGCTAAATCGATTTATAATTCCAGCATTCGGAGTCTTTATTGGTTCCATTCGTTAATGCGTGGAGTGTGGCGGGCCAGCTGCGCTTGAAAACCGAATGGAAAACGATATTTCGGTAATGGACGTATCGGAATTTTTCGGGAAATCCAGGATCAGTTTCGCTTTACCGCCAGCATCCTTCGTAAGCTTGGCGCCGCTTACGGACTCCACTTGCCCCGGATTCCAAACAGAAAGTTCGTACTGGTTGCCTGGAACTCCTGACGCTCGAATCGTAAGACGGTCGTGTGTTGGCGTCCACGTTTCGGAAAGAATCCGCAACCCACGCGAAGAAGCGCCCAGTTCCGGCAAAGTCGCGTTATAAGCCAGCCCAAAGTCATTCCTGGTGCGAATTCTAAGTGTATTTGCGTCGCCACTGGGAGTAATTCTGACTCTGACATGCTGATCAATACTATTGGCTTGCACCTGAAACGGGACGGGCTTGCCGTTGAACTCTGCGCCAACAATTCTCGATCGCAAGCTTACGGCGGGATTAAAATCTAAGGTAATCGAACCTGCGCCACTAACCTTTACCAGCAGCGTAATTCCTTCCGAGTCTTTCGAATAACGCAGATCCAATTTTGCCGAGCCGACCGGCACGTTTCGAATCGCGAACGAAGCCCAATCGGCCGGAGCATGCGGCGCGAATGTAAGACTGCTTTTAGTCGCGTCAGTTTCCAGTCCAAACATGCCGCGCAATAAAGGGCTAACTACCATCGCCGCCGACCAAATCTGATGCGGCGAGCTGGTGGAAAGCGATTGGTAATACGAGCCCGAAAGAACTTCCGTGACGTGTCCGAGTGACCCATCAAGAGCAAGAAGCGCATTGGCGCGCAGGTTTGTGTACGCCGGAAACTCTCGGTGGTAGCGATACTCACCCACCGAAGCCCAACCGGTGAACAGCGGCCACACGGAACCGTAGTGGTAACCGCCCCCGCTGAAATGTTTCGAACGATTCGAAATAATTCGCATGCCCCAATCAGTCTGATGCTCGTCGATTGCCAGTGCTGAAATCATGGCGTCGGCTTTCACGTCGTCGAGCAAGCCAAACCACATTGGCACGGTGGCCAGCACGGTGGGCTCGTCAACGGTGCGATTGACCTTGTCCAGAGCAAACGCGAAGCGCTTTTTACCGGGAATCCAAAAGGCCTGATTCAAGCGCGGCTTCTGCTGCCCGAATTTTAGTGAAAGCTCCGCGACCACATCGTTTCTTCCTGTCTGCCGAGCCAGGTTGGAGAGCGCCCGCAAAGCCTCGACCCCGAGACCCGCTTGATACAGCTCCGTCTTGATGGGGAGAAGCGGTCCTCCTTCGACCCATCCGTGCCCGAAACCAAAATTTTGAGCGAAGTTATTTTCGTCGTAGGTGGACTGCAAAAAACTGTAAGCCTTCCACAGTCTTCCCCACTGCTCTTTTACAAACGCCGTGTCGCCGCTTTGTGTCGCGTAATCATTCATGGCGATGATGTAGAGAGGGGTGGCATCCGCGGAAGCGTACGGGTAAGGATAATCTTTGAACCATTGCACAAAGTTTGCGCCTTGCGAAATTTCGTGGGGGATTTTGCCATCTTCTCGCTGATACTTCGCGATGAATTCAAGGGCAACACGCGCGTTGGAATAATCACCCGCGGCGTTCAATGCAAGTGAAGTCCAAAAGGAATCGCGCCCGAAAAACCAGGCAAAACCGGGGCGTTGGCTTTCTCCGGAGGTGCGGTATCCCGCGACCAGGCCGGTTCCGAGAAACGGATTGTTGACCATACCTTGGACCATGCTCACGCGCGACCAATCGTAAGCTTGCTGTATTTGTGCGTCAGGAAGCTCGACGCTCACGGTACGCTGAAGATAGTCCCGATAATATTTTGCAGAATCTTGTAATAATCCGGCATAGTCTGCTGTCAGGTGTTGGTAAACCTTTTCCGCGCCTGCCCTTCCTTCCATGGACGCTGCGGTCACAATCACCTTTGTTTCCCGGCCTTTTGCCGTTACTCCCAGGCGAAACGAACTTTCTGTTGATTCCGAATAATTGGTCTGGTACTCGGCGCTGTGTTCCGCCGCGGTCGGCGATCCCACCAGCGCCGAAAATTTCTTTTGCTCCTCGCCAAAATAAAACGCATGTTGCTGCGCGTCCCAATCCAGGTACGTCGCTCCCAGCGCCGCAGGCCATTCAAGCTGAAAGTCGCGATGAAAGTCCGCTTCAATCTCCAAAGGCTGTTCCGTCTCGACATCCAGGAGAATCACGGCGCCTTGTTCGCGCACCGGGACAAAAAATGTTTCCCTCACCGTGAACGTGTCTCCGGCATAGAGAATCGTGCTCGACTCGGGCCGGACCGTCACCGTCCTCGCTAGTGCTTCCGCCCGAAGGACGCGATCTTCAGTGTAAAATTTCAAATGAAACTCACGAAAAAGTTTTAGCGGATAAACCCACGCTTCCATTCGACCGGTTTCACTTCCAAGGAGCGCGGCGCGCCTTCCGGTGATGGGCAAGAATTCCCAGGGATGCACGGGACGACTGAGCGTAAGGGGCGGAGGTTCGGCTTGCAATTGCTGGCCGCGGGTCATCGGACTCACAAGTCCCATGGCTAATGCGGCTGCGGCGCAATAGGCCAAAATTGATGATCGGATGCTTTTTAGAGAAGGAATGGAATTGAGTCGCAGTCTTTGCATGCTGGAGGATAACGTTGTCTCGCGTGCTTGCAATGCCATTTTAGCCCTAATATAAAGGTAGGCGACGGAGTCTAGCACGGCCTTCGCAAGAAAGGTATCGCAGCCTTTGTCTCTGACACGCCGCGGTTTCCTCGATTCACTTAGCCGTTCCGCGCTGGTACTTTCGCTTGAGCACTTGTTCGCGCTTGCTGCTCCAGCAAGGTGGTTGCGTTCTTCCCCTTCAACAACAGCCAGCGACTTACGCGTGAACTTCGTCAATGTTGCGCGCGAATCGGGTCTAAATGCCAAAACCATATTTGGCGGTGAACACAAAAACAAATACCTTCTGGAGACCACTGGGTGCGGCGTAGCGTTCTACGATTACGACAACGACGGCTGGCTGGATATTTTTCTTGTAAACGGTTGGCGTCTGGAAGGTTTCCCTTCCGGCCAGGAACCAGTTTCGCATCTTTTCAAAAATAATCGGGACGGCACGTTTACCGATGTCACCTTGAAAGCCGGGCTCGCTCATTCCGGTTGGGGACAGGGAGTGTGCATCGGTGACTACGATAACGATGGCTTCGATGATCTATTCGTAACTTATTTCGGCAAGAATGTACTTTTCCACAATAACGGCGACGGAACATTCACCGACGTGGGCGAAAAAGCCGGCGTCGCCGGAACTGGCAAGCGCTGGAATACGGGTTGCGCCTTTGTTGATTACGATCGAGATGGTCACCTCGACCTTTTTGTCGCCAACTATATCGATCTGGATTTGAAGACTGCTCCCGTTCCCGAATCTGGCCCGTGTCTTTACAAAGGGATCATGGTCGCTTGCGGACCTCCGGGCCTGGTCGGCGGAAAAAATATTTTGTACCACAATAACGGCGATGGAACATTCACGGACGTATCGGAAAAAACCGGCATTCTGAAAGCCAACGGAACATTCGGACTCGGTGTATTAACCGCCGATCTCGACAACGACGGCTGGCCGGACATCTATGTCGCGAATGATTCCACCGCCAGTGCGCTGTATCAGAATAAGAAAAATGGCACGTTCGTGGATATCGCGTTGGAAGCCGGGTGCGCTCTGAGTGCGGATGGCAAGCCGCAAGCGGGAATGGGCATATCAGCCGCCGATTACGATCTCGATGGGAATCTAGATTTGGTTAAGACCAACTTTGCCGGCGACACGCCGTCTCTTTACCGCAATTTGGGTGGCGGCACATTCGAGGACGCCACGTATCAGGGCGGGTTGGGAAAGCATACGCAATATCTGGGCTGGGGCTGCGGTTTTTTCGATATGGATAATGATGGCTGGCCCGACATCCTTATTTGCAACGGGCATGTCTATCCCGAAGTCGAGCAGCTTAAAACCGAGGCCGGCTACGCGCAGCGGAAGCTTCTGTATCGTAACCTTCGCGATGGCCGCTTTGAGGATATTTCCTACGATGTCGGGCCGGGTATCTCAGGACCGTCGGCTACGCGCGGTTGTGCTTTTGGCGATTTTGACAACGACGGTGACGTCGACGTGGTCACAAATACTGTGAACGATTATCCCCAACTGCTGCGTTGTGATTCGCGCACCGGAAACAATTGGATCAAAATTAAAACCATAGGCACAAAATCAAATCGCAGCGGCATTGGCGCGCGGCTGAAGTGCGTCACGCATCCTCCGGGAGAAAAAAAGCCGCATCAGCAGATCGATGAAGTACGCAGCGGTGGCGGGTATTTCTCGCAGAATGATTTGCGCGTGCACTTTGGCGTTGAAAAGGCCGAAAAAATCGATGCGCTCGAAATCCGCTGGCCCAGCGGCCTGGTGGAAACTTTGAAAGATATAAAACCAAATCAATTGATTGTTGTTAAGGAGGGAGCAGGGATTATACGGACAATGCAATTTACCGCGCCTCGGTCCAATGCTTCCGCAAGGTAGGCGTCACTCAATATGCGTATGCCAAACTCCAGACGCTTAATAGCGATCTCGCTCCTCGCTGCCTCGGTAACTTTTGCTGCGCCGGTGGTGAACCTGCCCTTTGGGGACTGGAGCCGTGCAGCCGACCAAGCAGTTCTGTCCCCGCGAGGCACTAGCTGGGAATCGGCTGGTGTCTTCAATCCAGCCGTCGTCTCTGCGTTTCACAAATTCGTCATGCTCTACCGGGCGCAGGACTCTAGCGGAACTTCGCGCCTGGGCTACGCTGAAAGTGTCGACGGAATTCATTTCGAGCGCCGCGACCAACCCGTGCTTTCGCCGGAAGCCAGCTATGAAAAAGATGGCGGCGTTGAGGATCCTCGTCTCCAGAAAATTGGCGACACCTTCTATCTAACCTATACCGGCTACAACAAAAAAGATGCGCAGCTTTGTTTGGCAACCTCGCGCGACTTGCAGCACTGGGAGCGCAAAGGCGTAATTCTGCCGGCATACCAGGGAAATTGGAACGTTGCTTGGACGAAATCCGGGGCGATCGTGCCGGAAAAAATTGCCGGGAAATATTGGATGTACTGGCTGGGAACCAGCGCAGATAAAACCGACCAAATGGGGCTGTCGTTTTCGACCGATTTAATCCATTGGACCGAGGCGACGCAAACTCCAGTGCTGCCGAAACGTCCGGGAAAATTTGATTCTCGCGTGGTGGAGCCCGGCCCGCCACCCATCATCACACCGAATGGTATTGTGTTGATCTATAACGGGGCCAACGACCAATTGGTGTACCGCACCGGCGTCGCCGTGTTCGACGCACACAACCCGCGCCATTTGTTGTACCGCTCGGAGGAACCAATCTTTAGCCCAGAAAAGCAGTGGGAAAAAGTTGGGCAGGTTCCCAACGTAGTATTCGTGGAAGGAATGGTAAGACAAAATAATCGATTTTTTTTCTACTATGGCGCCGCGGATAAATACATCGGTGTCGCTGAAGCGCCTGCCAAAATTTCCAAGGCCGGGCTAGGGAACGCCGTGCCGGCTACTTCGTTATTTTGGCGATAAGCACGGAGTACGGCTCCATGGCCAAATCGCTGGCCGCGCCCGGCAAGGCCTTGTGGAAGCTGGTAAGCAGGATAGAAAGCTTCGGCGCAGCGAAGCCCAGGTTAGAAAGATCCAGGCGCAGTTTCTGTTGTCCGGCGGACATATTAAGCGCCACCAGAATCGCTTCGTTTTTATACTGGCGCACGAAAGTCAGCACGTTGGGATCGTCTTCATTTAGCGCGACGTAATTCCCCTCGAGCAAAGCAGGCTCTTGGTGGCGCAGGGCGAGGAGTTGTCGATAAAAGCTGAGAACAGAGTTGGGGTCTTTCTTTTCGGTAGCGACGTTATGAGTTTTGTAGCTGGGCGGAACAGGTAGCCAGGGCTTCGCGGTGCTGAAACCCGCGTTGGGCTTATCGTTCCACTGCATGGGCGTGCGCTCGCCGTCGCGCCCTTTTTCCAAAGGCCAGCCGATCTTTCCGATGGGGTCCTGCACGTCCTCTCTATTTGTTGGAGTGTTATTTTCCATGCCGATTTCTTCGCCGTAATACATGATAGCCGTCCCACGAAGCGTCAGATAAAGCGCCGCCATCAGCTTGGCGATATCGTCGTTGTGCGCACCGTCGGCATATCGCGTGTAGGAACGAATGATGTCGTGATTGCTTATCACGTAGACCGGCCAGTTTCCGGCCGCATTCACGGCGGCGATGTGCTTGCGGTATTCATCGGCCGAGAGACCCCGGAAACCTGTCATCACCAGGTCCATGGGCAATTGCAGCTCGTCGTTTTTCGCGCCGTAATACTCCTTTAGCTCGGCCACATTGCTCGTCCACGTTTCACCGATCAGCACCGCGCCGTACTCATTGGCGGTGGACCGGAGCTTGCGCATTACGTCATGCACCTCCGGCAGCTTTTTGTTATAGATTTCGTCCATTCTCGGCCGGCCGAAATTATCCGTGCCGGGAATAATCGGATTGTCCTTGAGCGCGGGATCTTCAAACAATGTATCCACCGCATCGAGCCGAAAGCCTGCAACACCTCGCTTGTACCAGAAGCGGTTTTCATCGAGCATCGCTTTTTCCACCGCGGGATTGCGCCAATTCAGGTCCGGCTGCTCGGGATAAAAGTAATGGTAATAATACTGATTTGCTTTTGGATCGAAGGTCCATCCCGGAGTGCCGAACGTGGAAAGCCAGTTGTTGGGCGGTTGGCCGGGTGCTCTCCCGTCGCGCCAGATATACCAATCGCGGTGCGCGGACGTCCGCGAAGATTTCGAATCCACGAACCACTTGTGCTTGTCAGAAGTATGGTTTACGACAAAGTCCAAAATGATCCTGATGTTCCGCTTTTTCGATTCGCTGATTAAATGGTCGAAGTCTTTCAGCGTCCCATACATGGGATCGATGTTTTCATAATCGGAAACGTCATAACCGAAATCGACCTGGGGCGACGGGAAAAAAGGGGTAATCCAGATGGCGTCAACGCCAAGTTCCTTTAGGTAGTCGAGCTTGGAGGCGATGCCGTTCAGGTCACCGACACCGTCATTGTTAGAGTCGGCGAAGCTACGCGGATACACTTCATAAAAAACCGCATGCTGCCACCATGGATGGCCTTCCGCATCGACGCTTTCTTTTTGTTGAGCGCTCGTTGCGCCAGGGACCAAACAGCAAATAAATAACCCAACGGCAAGCAATAGTTTGTGCATATTTATCGCCTCCTTGTGAATATTACCTTACCCCATTCGAATGATTACTGAACAATTATCTATTGACATCGCCACTATCCCATGCTACCGTACCTTGTGACACTCGCATCCCTTCCTCTCTACTCTCCCGTAACCCACTCTCCCTCCAGCCATCTCCTTTCCTTTGATACATCTACACACTCCTCCCTCCATAACCCCTTTGCTTTGATACATCTCCAAAATGGCCAAAAACAAACTCTTTCGTTTGATACATCTACGCACCCCCGGGGGGTGCCACCCCCGGCACTCGTTGCACAAACTCGCTATTTCTTGATTCGATCTCCAAAGACCCTAATGACCACTGGGTGCGAGCGACGAACCCAAGCCTTCTTTCAGCGTGTGGATGGAGTCGACCGCGAGGTTGGCAAAACGTTCTACAAGGCCGCTCGGCCAGCGGACTTCAACGGCATCGATTTTTGTAGCCGCGCCAAGGCCGAAATGAATGCGCATGTCGCTGTTGGATATGTAACTCGAGCCGCTGCGAACTTCGTCAACGAAAATGCGTCGGCCGGCTTTGACGGTGATCCGAGCGCCGATGGCGGATCGACTGGACACAAAGCGAGTGCTGGGCGAAGATGCGGCAGAGGAAACAGGGGCAGTGCGATGGGGAGCAGCGGCGCCGATCAGATGAAAGACGATCCAGTGGTTGGAATTGCGGAGATCGTTGACGAGGAGCGACGGTGGCGCTCCCATGTTGCTGATTACCGCCGAAATCCGGCCATCATTCCAAAGATCGCCGACGGCGAGGCCGCGTGAAGAATTGACGGTGGTGATGCCAGGGCCGGAGATGGCGGAAATATCCGTGAACGTTCCGTTGCCATTGTTGCGATAGAGAATTTTTGGTTCCTTGTAATCACTTCCGAGATGCTGGCTGTCGACTTCGGGATAAACGTGGCCGTTGGCGAGTAGCAGATCGGGCCAACCGTCGTTATCGATGTCGAGGAACATAACTCCCCAGCCCAGATATTGCGTATTTAAACCAAAACCCGCGGGAAAGGTTTTATCGTCGAAAGTGCCATCGCCGTGATTATGATACAGCGTCGAAGTATCGTCAGAAAAATTTGTTTTGAAAAGATCGAGGCGACCGTCGCCATCGTAATCGGCAACGGTGGAGCCCATGCCGGCTTGTTCGCGACCGTCTTCGTTGTAGGCGGCTCCGGAAAGCACCGCAACGTCGGTAAATGTTCCGTCATGATTATTGTGGTAGAGAATGCTGGCGGTACTGTCGCAGGCGACATAGATGTCGGGCCAGCCGTCGTCGTCATAATCGAACGTGGAAACGCTGAATCCGTAGTGCCCGCCGGTTTTGTCGATGTTTGATTTGGAGGAAACGTCCTCGAAGACGCCGTTGCCGAGATTGTGGTACAGAATATTTTTTGCCCAAGGCAAGCCGCGCGGGCCGCACATCACCGGAACACCTTTCCAGATGCAAGCGGAATTTTCGCCGGGCGCGGGAGTGGCGGCTAAATCAAAATCAACATAATTTGCGACCATAAGGTCGAGTTGGCCGTCGCGGTCGTAGTCCACGAAAGCGCAGCCGGTGCCCCAGGCCTTGCCGCTGCCGGCGACGTGAGCTTTCTCGCTGACATCGGTGAACGTGCCATCGCCGTTATTGTGGTACAGAACATTTTTGCCATAGTACGTGACGAATAGATCGTCAAAGCCATCGTTGTCATAGTCCCCAACACACACGCCCTGCCCCCAACCAGTGTGAGTTAAACCGGCTTTCGCGGTGACGTCAGTGAACGTGCCGTCGTGATTATTGTGATAGAGGTGATTGGTTGGCGCGTTGCCGGCGGGCAAATTTTCCAAGGTAGTTCCATTGACGATAAAAATGTCGGGCCAGCCGTCGTTATCGTAGTCAAAGATGGCGACGCCAGTGCCAGTGGTTTCGATGATGAATTTTTTGGTGCGTTCGCCGCCGAAGGTCGTTGGAGCGGTGAGGCCCGCCTTTTGCGCGATGTCAGCAAAGTGCGCGACAGGAACCTTTTGCGCCGAAGGTTTATTTTGCGCCGCTGGTTGTTTTCCCGCTGCAGGACGTGCTTGCCCGGGCGTAAGTTGCGGATAGGCCGCGAACGAAACAGCAAGGAGCAGAGCGAGGCAGAAAGCGCTAGTTCCGTGACGCGTTTGCGCTCGGGTTGCTGGAGAAGGGCGTCTCACTCGAGAGGTGGAGGCGCGGGTGGGATTCGAACCCACGAATGGAGGTTTTGCAGACCTCTCCCTTGGGCCACTTGGGTACCGCGCCGAACTTTTAATTATAGCTAAAATTCTCCGAACGTGTCGGGATGCATGAATTGCGGTTGATAGCACTCGCTACTTTCGCTTGGTGGTTTCCACGGAATTAATTTTAGCTTCGCGAAGAAACCGCGCGGACTCTTCCGGCGGCGTGGGATTAATATAAAAACCCGTGCCCCACTCAAATCCGGCCACTTTTGTTAATTTGGGAATAATCTCTATATGCCAGTGATAGTGATCATTAATTTCTTCCCCGATCGGCGAAGTGTGAATCATAAAATTATAAGCGGGACGATCCAGGGCGGCATCCATGCGCATCAACGAATCCTTCATCATCCGCGCCAGGCTTGCATACATGGAGCTTTGATTGTTTTCGTAAGACGAACTGTGCAGCTTGGGCAAAAGCCACATTTCAAATGGGAATCGTGGCGCGTACGGCGCAAGCGTGATGAAGTGCTCATTTTCGCTGACCACTCGTTCGCCGGTGTCGCGTTCCTGGCGGATAATGTCGCAAAAAATGCAGCGCTCCTTTTCATCGTAGTAGTGCCAGCAACTATCCACCTCTTCACGCACGCGTCGCGGCACGATTGGCAGCGCTATCAACTGCGAATGCGGATGATCGACAGAAGCTCCTGCCGCCTCTCCATGATTTTTGAAAATCAAGACGTACCGGAATCTTTTGTCATTCTTAAGATCCAGCATGCGATCGCGATACGCCCAAAAAACATCTTCCACGCCTCTCTCCGGCAGCGTGGCAAGTGTCGCTGCGTGATCCGGCGTTTCAATGATTACTTCATGCGCGCCAACGCCGTTCATTTTGTCGAACAGGCCCTCGCCTTCACGGTCCAGGTTGCCTTCGATCCCCAGCGCGGGATAACGGTTCGGAACCACGCGAATGCCCCAACCAGGAGTATTTGGCCCACCGCCATTCCGTCCGTAGACAAGGATTTCTGGCGGAGTTTTTGATTCTTGCCCGGGACAAAACGGACAAAGACTCTGGCTTTTCAAAACGACGCTCTCGCGCAAAAAATCGGACGGGCGCTTTCCGCGATCCGTGGAGATAATCACCCAGCGCCCAGTGATTGGGTCTTTTCGCAACTCCGGCAAGAATGCCTCCTGAAATTCAGTTCCAGACTGCCCAACTGTTTGTGAAATTGTACCCTGTTCGCGGGCCAGAGCGGAGCCACAACCGCGCAAATATTACTTCGTCATTGGCGGGAGCGAAATGCATCTCTATGCAACCGGACGACAGGCGAACTCCCGGGATGATTGTCAATGGCCAGCACATCGAAACGGCAAGCATCTTCATCCACGCGACGTTCCCGCAAAAATTGCTGGGCGGAACGGATGACCACGCGTTGTTTTTCTTTGGTTACGCTTAATTCGGGCAACGCGACCTGTCCTGTTATCGGCGTGCGAGTTCGCACTTCTACAAAGGCCAACGTCTTGCCGTCATAGGCGATCAAATCAATCTCGCCCTTGGCACCGCGAGGAATATAGTTCTTCGCCACAAATACGTACCCCAAATTGCGCAAATACCAGTACCCATAAGTTTCGCCGCGAATGCCGGTTCGCCTGGCCACGTGTCGTTTCTCGTCTTGGTCTGGGCATTCTTCTTGCCGTAGACCGCGCCGCGCGGCCCAGTGCATTGCCCGAAAAACGATATGGGCGATAATCGGCATAGTTGCCTTTGAGTAATACTTATGAACACAAGCAGTATAGACAAAAATCCCGCAGCGAGAGGGTTTTCTTGCTCGATTGCGGGATTTTGCGACATCGGCAATTCGGTTCTGGTTACAGGCTCTTCTCCACTTCGCGGAAAGATTCTTCCAGTATCCTGATCGCGCAATCCGCCTGTTCACGATCGATCAGCAGCGGCGGAGACATGCGAATTGAGTTTTCACCGGATCCCAGGAGCAGCAATCCTTTATGGAAGGCTTTGGTAATCACGGCATCGCGCAAATCCGCGGCTTTTTCTTTCGTTCGCTGATCACGCACGATTTCGATTCCCACCATCAGGCCTTTGCCGCGCACATCTCCAACGATTTTGAATTGTTTGGTCCAACCTGCAATCTTCGCGAAGATGTAGTCGCCCATCTGCTGCGCGTTGCCCATAAGGCCGCCCTCGATCAGATCGATCGTCGCCATCGCAGAAGCAATCGCAACGGGATTTCCACCGTACGTGGAACCGTGCGAACCTGGCTTCCACTTCATTACACTTTCCTTGGCAATAAAGGCGCTCAGCGGCATCCCGCTGGCGATGCCCTTTGCGGTGCACAAAATATCCGGTTCGACGCCGGCATGTTCATATGCCCACCACTTGCCGGTGCGGCCCATGCCTGATTGCACTTCGTCAATGATCAGCATGATGCCGTGCCTGTTGCAGATTTGCTGCAGTTCTTGGAGGAAAAATGCCGGCGCGGGCACGAATCCTCCTTCCCCTTGGATCGGTTCGATGATGATCGCGGCGATTTCTTCCGGCGCAAAGAGGCGTTTGAACATCTGCTGTTCGAGCAATTCCAGAATTTCCGTGCCACACGTTTCGGTGGTATGTCCGTGAGCACAACGATAGGCGTAGGGAAATGGAATGTGTTCAACCCCGCCCAGCAATGTTCCGAAGTTTTTGCGCTGCGTATTTTTTGATGCCGTCAACGATAGCGAGCCAAGTGTTCGCCCGTGGAAGCAACCGTAGAAGGCAATTAATTTGTCGCGTTTTGTGGCGTAACGCGCCAGCTTGATAGCGCCTTCTACCGCCTCTGTGCCGGAGTTGCCAAAAAATACTTTTTTATGTTCTTTCCCGGGCATCGTCGCGATGAGCCGCTCGGCAAGTTGCGGCATGTGGTGGTGATAAAAATCCGTCCCTGAAATGTGAATTAATTCCGCGGCTTGCTTCTGGATGGCTTCCACAACCTTCGGGTGGCAGTGACCGGTGGAGCAAACTGCTATTCCCGCCGCAAAATCCAAAAATATATTGCCATCCACATCCTCAATCGTGGCTCCTCGACCTTTTTTCGCTACCAGCGGATAGTCACGCGTCAACGATGGCGACATGTATTTCGCATCGTACGCAACCATTTTCTGGGCTTCTGGGCCAGGCAATTCCATTAATAAACGGGGCAATTTCGTCTCTGTCGCGGCGATCATGTCTTCCTCCATGTGAAGATTGGTTAGAGGTTAATGTGGCGTTCGAGCGATGCTGTTTCCGCGAGGCAGAAATCTACACTCGAGTGGATTTGCAGAGATAGGAAAGTAGTTAGTCGACGCTATAAAGTTTTGGCCGGCGGGCGGCCGGCGGGTTGTTGCCCGGCGGGAATGGAACACGGATTGGGAGGAGTAAGTTCATTTGCGTTTCCAGCGTACGCCGCCGTCGCGAACATCTTCAAGAAGTATACCACGGTCGGCGAGTTCCTGGCGGAGGCGATCCGAGGCGGCAAAGTCCCTTCGCAGCCGGGCCGCCTGGCGTTCCTGGACCAGTTTTTCAACTTCTTCGTCGCTAAAATCGTTGTCGGCGCTTCCGTAGCCGACAGCCTTCAGCCGTTCGGCGTCGTTATCCTCCAACACCGCGAAAACACTATCAAATGCCGCAAGAAATTCTTGCACAGCGGTGACGTCGTCCTGGCGGAACTCATCCCTGTCCATGGCGATATTCGCTTCGCGCACCAAATCGAACGCGGCGGCCAGCGCTTCCGCGGCGTTTAAATCATCGGAGAGGCCGGCATCAAATTCGTTTGCGGCTCGCGCGACTCGCTCCACCATAGTGGTGCTGCTACCCGCACGGAATTTTTGCTGCTTCAGACGTGCGGCAAAATTTCTGAGGCGCTCGACCGAGCTTGCCGCCTGCTGCAATCCATCGAATGTAAAATTCAATTGCTTACGATAAGGAACACTGGCAAGCAAAAACCGCAAAGAAGAAGGCTTGTAACCTTTGGCGAAAAGATCCCGGAGGGTATAAAAGTTGCCCAATGATTTGGACATCTTCTCGCCTTCCACCAGCAAATGCTCCGCATGCATCCAATAGCGGGCAAATGGTTTGCCGGTTGCGGCTTCGCTCTGTGCGATTTCATTTTCGTGATGTGGAAACGCGAGGTCGATTCCTCCGGTATGAATATCCAGTGTCTCACCCAAATACTTCATCGCCATGGCCGAACATTCAATGTGCCAGCCGGGACGCCCTGGTCCAACCGCCGTCTCCCAAAAGTGTTCTCCTTGTTTGGGTGACTTCCATAGCGCGAAATCCCGCGCACTTTCTTTTTCGTAACGATCGACATCCACGCGCGCGCCCGCCTGGATGCCGGTAAGATCGATTTTCGAAAGTTTGCCGTACTCCGGAAATTTCGTTATCCGGTAATAGATCGAGCCATCGCTTGGATATGTGTACTCTTTTTGCTGCAATCGCTGAATCAGCTTTACCATATCGTCGATATGATCGGTAGCGCGAATCCAATGTTCTGGTTTCTCAATCCCCAGCGCGACGCAATCCTCGAAAAACGCCTTCGCGAATTTCTCCGTATATTCACGGATGCTTACGCCCGCGTTCGCGGCGTTGGCGATGATGCGGTCGTCCACGTCGGTCAGGTTCATGACGTGATTCATTTTGAATCCACGGAGTTTCAGGAATCGCCGCAGCAAATCTTGAAATACAAACGTGCGGAAATTTCCGATATGCGCGAAGTCATAGACCGTCGGTCCGCAGGTATACATTTTCACTTCGCCGGGCGTCTGTGGGACGAAGCTCTCGACCTTGCCCGTCATGGTGTTGTGCAGACTGATTGTGTTGTACGGGCTGGTTTCGCGCATGCTGCTTTCGGTTTCGGTTTTTTGCTTCAGGATAAGCTATTGATTGTAGCCGAGCTTTCCGAAAGTGGGCAATGCGCGGCTCGCAATGACGGCGCCAGGACCTTGGTTTTGCTCGCTTTCATAGGAATAAGAAAACTCACTATTCCTATGCAGCCCCACGGGAGTACCATGGGTCCAGCAAATTTCCGACATAGGCAGTGGTTTCGCAGGAGGTAAGCTATGGCGACTCCGGCTCCGGCCAACGATGCGGCACGTGTCGCGGCCTTGGAAAAATACGCAATCCTCGACAGCGAGCCCGAGCAGGCTTTCGACGATCTTGCCAAACTTGCTACCTTCATTTGTAAAACTCCAATCGCTCTGGTGTCGCTGATCGATGGCGAGCGCCAATGGTTCAAGTCCAAGATAGGCATCGACGCCACGGAGACTCCACGTGAAGTCGCAATCTGCTCGACGGCGATTCAGCAATCGGATGTTTTTGTGGTTCCGGATGCGCGAAAGGACGAACGTTTTCAGAATAATCCGTTCGTGGTTTCCGAACCCCACATACGTTTTTACGCTGGCGCGCCTTTGATTACCGAAGATGGCTTTGCCCTGGGCACCCTCTGCGTCCTGGATCTGGTGCCTCACGAATTCAGTCACGAGCAGAAGGAAGCGCTGAAAACTCTTGGGCGCCTGGTTTTGGCGCAAATGGAATTTCGCCGCAACCTCATTCTCTTGCGCGAAGCGCTTACGGACCGCACGCATAAGGAACATGAGCGGGAACGGGAACTACTGGCGCTGCAGGAGAAACTGCTGCGCGTAATGAACTTGCACGCGTAATTTCAAACGCTTGCGCGAAACACCTTCTCCAGACTTAACAAATCTTCTTCGGTTTGCGGCCGCCACGAACCGCCTAATTTATCCACCACCTCTTGCCATTTGGAAATTGCTTGTCCCTCAAGATTCTTGCGCAGCTTCGCCCATTCACTCTCCGCTTCCACAACTTGCTGGTGGCTCGCGTCGTTACAATAAGCCTGTGCCGCCGCTCCGGGCGAGCCATACTCATCGCGGAACTCCTGATGCAGGTAGCCGTCGAAAAATTCGGTCAACCGTGGATAGTCTGCCGCGGAAAACGCAAATTCCTTTTTTTCGCTATTGCGCTTCATCAACGCGCCTCCGGATAAGTGGTCAGCACATAAAAACTGGTGGGACTATCAGCCTTCAGAACAATTACGGCTTCCGTACATGGGGTTGTTCGCGAGTCGCCCTGCCTGATACTTCGCCCGATGACTTTTCCGGCATCGAAGTGAAGCCCAAGATTCGATCGAGGATAGCCGCGCGCTTGCCAGCTTTGAATTTTCTCGCGGTTGAACCTCAAGGCTTCGCCGACTGTTTGCTCTGCGGTGTCGCGATCGGTCCAGGAGGAAGCCGCTGCAATGTTTGGCTCACGCTCCAGGCGCTGGCGAAGCTCGTCGTCGGTTCGGCCGACGTGCTTGTTCAAGGTGTGGCCGCCGCGCTGTTCGTCGAGCGAAAGATCGTAGCGCTCCCCACTGAGGCTGGTTCGGGCGGTGCTCCACGCTTCGCTGGGCGGGTTTTGACGGGGATTCGAGGATTGGTTGCTAGTGGCGCCACATCCCGCGATGGCCGCGAGCGCACAGCAAATCAGGGAGATTCGAACCAATTTCGACAGTTTCGAATTCATTCCACGTCCCTTAGGGCCCTGTTCCACTGTAAGAGCGTCCGTTTTTTGATTATAGGTGGAAACCGGGGCGAGCGGGATTTAGGTGCCCGTCATTTCGAGCTGCGCTTGTGGTCTTACCTAAAGAACCACAATCGGTGGGGTAAGACTTTACAGCGCCGGAGCATGATGTTATCGTTCTTTTCCGTACCGCCATCTTGCTAGCGCCAGGCGGCTGGGCCTCTGAAAAAGAACCTGCCAAACGTGTGCGCGGCCGACTCTGTACCGGTTGGTTCGCTGCCGGAAATGCTTTCCCTTTGCGGAACAAGAACTCGCATCTCCAGTTTCTATCTGCCTGTGGCCTGTTTGATTTGCCGGCACGCCGCAGGGTATGCGTCTGACACGCTACGCAATCTGTGAAACGAACTTCCAGCAGGCGAAGGGGACAACTTGTTAAAGCTCCGAAAAGTTGAAATTCTTGGATTTAAGTCCTTTTGCGAACGTACCGTCGTCACGTTCAGCGGTTCCGGCACGACCTGCATCGTTGGGCCAAACGGATGTGGCAAGTCCAACGTCGTAGATGCAATTTCCTGGGTGCTCGGCGAACAGAGCCACAAATCGCTCCGCGCGGAACGCATGGCTGACTGCATTTTCAATGGCACGGTGAAACGCCCTCCCCTCGGGCTAGCCGAAGTGACAATCACCATGGAAGATCCGGAGCTGGCCGAAGCAGCTCGATTCGTGCTGGAAAATGCCGACGCGGAACCGAATACCATCGAGATTCCTTTGCGCGAAACCCCGGAGCCTTACTCGGACGCCCCGGAAATGCTTTCGCTTGACGCGCCGGCGCCGGGAAATGCGCTGGAAGCACCCGTTGTGGAAGCTATTGAGCCTGAAGCCAAAAAACGCCGGAGAAAATCCGGTGACCGACCTATCCTGGCGACCAAGCCTGGCGAGGTGGTAGTCAGCCGCCGGCTGTATCGCTCCGGGCAAAGCGAATATCTGATCAACGGCCGCCCCGCGCGTTTGCGCGACATTCAAGAAATGTTTATGGGTGTCGGCCTGGGCCCGGATTCCTACGCCATCATTGAGCAGGGACGCATCGGGATGATTCTCTCGACGAAACCGATGGAGCGGCGAGCGATTATCGAAGAGGCGGCAGGCGTCACAAAATTCAAAACGAAAAAGCGCCTCGCGGAAGCGAAGCTTGAATCGTCGAAGGTAAATCTTTCGCGCGTGAACGACATTGTGGTGGAAGTGGAAAAACAATTGGGCTCCCTGAAGCGGCAGGCAGCCAAGGCACGGCGTTACTCCGAAGTGCGCGAGCAGATGCGCGGCATAGTGCGCCAGATGCTGGCGGGGAAAGCTCGTGAGTTGGATGCCGAGGCTGAACGAATTTCAGCGAGCCTTACAGAAATTACTGCTTCGGAAAACCAGCATGCTCAAGGTATCGCGCAAAAAGAAGGCGAGCAAGATCGTCTCAACCAGCGGATTTATTCCTTGGATGCGGAGTTGCGGCAAAACCAGAATGTACTCAACCAGACCGCGCTGGAAGTGGACCGAAGCGAAAACCGTATCGCTTTCAATCAGACTCGCTGTGCGGAATTGAGTGGGCGTCGCGAACAGATCACTTCGGAACTGGCGCAAGTCGTCGCGCAGGCTGCAGACTGTTCCGCGCGAGTTTCAGAGCAGGAGCGCTCCCTGGCAGCAGCCAGGGGCGAGGCTGCCACGCTTCACACGCGCGTAGAAGAACTTGCCGCGCGGGCGGCATCCCGTGCAGCGGAAATCTTCGAGTCAGAGAAAAAGATCGAAGAGTTACGGCGTGCCGCCGCGTTGGCAGGCGAAAGCTTGCTGCAACTTCATGGCGAGCAAAAGCAGGCTGAAGAAGCGCTGATTCATCAGGGCGAGGCGTTGCGAAAGCTGGAAATCAACGAGGCTTCGCTGATGGAATCTTCCGTGCAGTTGCGCGAAGACGCCGAGCGTGCCGCCAAGGAGTGGCAGGCAGCGATGGGCCAGCTCGCGGCACTCAATCAAAAAGCCAGCGAAATGGAAACGAGCATCGCCGGACTGCGAGAAAAACGTGAAGCCGCTACGGCAGAATCGAATTCCCTGCGCGACTCCCTGGCGAGCGTTCGCGCTCGCCATTCCACATTAACGGAAATTCTCGACGATCACTCCTATACCGCGAATGCCGTGCAAAAACTATTTGCGGTGAACGAAGGCGGCGCGGGCCACGACTTTCACGCAGTGGGCGTGCTGGCCGATTATGCAGAGGTAGAAGAAAAGCATGAAGCTGCGATTGAGCAGTATTTGCGCGAGGAACTGGAGTACGTGGTGGTGCAGACCTACGACCACGCGCGCGCGGGAGTTTCGTTGCTGCAGAATGAAGTTGGCGGGCGCGCGACCTTCTTTGTGGACTCTTTGAAAGACCTACGCATCGAGGAATATCAGCCCATTGTTCATTTCCGAGATGAAGACGGGGTGATTTCTCGGCTGGACAAGCTCGTAGGATTTCGCGACCCCCTCGGTCCTGCTGCAAAACAATTTCTTCCCCGGTTGCGCATGGCTTATTTAACGCAAGACGCGGCCGCGGCTGAAAAGCTCGCGCGCGAAAATTCGCAATTTGCTTTCGTGACTCCCGATGGCACCTGTTACCAGGGGCGCATGGTCAGCGGCGGCCGTCCGGACGATGCTGGACCATTGGGAATGAAACGCGAGTTGCGCGCTTTGGATACGGAAATACTGCAGCTGGAGCAGAAGGCCTTTGAAATTCAGCAAATCGTGAATGAAGTTGCAGCAGAACTCGAGAGTACCGAAACGGCGCAGCGCGAAGTAGTAGCGCTTCAGCGTGATGCCGAACGCAGCGTTTTTTCCGCCAAGCTTGCGCACGAGCAGATGCAGAATCAGCTGGCACGCTTCGGGCTGGACCTTACGATGTGCCACAACGAAGTGGCTCGCATTCGTAGAGACGTGGAAGCAGCGCAGCAACGCGCCACTCGGGCGCAATCTCAACACTCCGTGGCCGCCATGAGCCGCGCCCAAGCGGAAGCGGAAAGCGCTCGACTCACGGATGCTTTGATCGAGCTTCGCGATTCGATTCAGTCGGAGCAGGACGCACTTTCCGCGGCAAGATCCGAATTTGCGGCGATGAGCGAACGGCTTTCTTCCGCCGAAGCGCTTTCATTGCGCTTAGAGGAGGAGCGAGCGGATTTTGCGCGCCGTCAAGCGGGATTCGCTCTTCAGGAAACGGCCATTGCGGACGAAGCCGCCGCGCTAGAACGGCAAAGCGGCGAACTGACGCATCAGCTTGCGGCATTACGCGCCGAGAAAGTTCGCTTGGAAAAATTGCAGTTGGAGTGGGAACAGGAATGGGACGCCGCGCGTACTCGCGTCACGCAGATGGAAGATCATTTGCGCATGGAGAGGCAGTCACTGCAGGAAATTCGCGAAACTCGCGGGCATCTGGAAGTGGATCACGCGCGGAACGACTCCAACCGCCAGCATCTTCGCGAAACGTGCATGACCGAAGTCAATGCGCAACCCGAAGATTTGATCGCCTCGGAAGCGGCGTTCATGAGCGGCGAGGAATTGGCGGTTGCGGAAGCCAACTACGCGGAAATGAAGCAGCGCATCGAAGCGATGGGCGCGGTGAATATGATGGCGCTGGAAGAATTCAACGAATGCGAACAGCGATTCACTTTCCTCACACGCGAGCGCGACGACCTTTTGCAATCCATCAGCGACACGCAACAAGCCATAGCCGAATTGGATCTAGCAACGAAAGAAAGATTCGAGCAAGCTTTCCACGCAATTAACGCCAGCTTCTCGACGGCCTTCCATACAATCTTTGGTGGCGGCATGGCGGAGATGCGGCTGACCGAGCCGGATAGCTCGGGCGACGCAGGCATTGACGTGGTAGCTTCACCGCCGGGCAAACGTCTGCAAAATATTCTTTTGCTTTCCGGCGGCGAAAAAGCCATGACCGCGCTGGCGTTGCTCATTGCCATCTTCCGCTATCAGCCAAGTCCATTCTGTATTTTGGACGAAGTGGATGCTCCGCTGGACGAAGCCAATGTGGGCCGCTTCACGCGTCTGATCGGCGAAATGAGCACCCAGACGCAATTCATCATCGTCACGCACAATCGCCGGACCATGGAAATGGGCAGCGTGCTCTACGGCGTTACCATGCAAGAGCCCGGCGTCTCAAAATTGGTCAGCGTTCGCTGGGAAGACTCTGCAACCGCGGACAATCAGCAAGCCAGCGCTGCATCGGCTGCTTAGTATCTCGAATTTTTTTCTTTAACTGTTTTTCTATTTTGTCTTTGAAGCCTGCCGCGCCTTCTCGGTCGCTTTCACTTCACTTCGCACTGCGCTAGAATGCTCCTCACTTTCTTAGGGGACTTTCTGGTGCAGGCAGCTCCGTCATCTCGCGTCCTTAGCGAAACAAATTTCGCCGGTCTTTCGCCTTCTGCCCGTGGCAAAGTCCGGGATATCTACGAACTTGGCGACAAGCTGCTGATTATCGCCACGGATCGGCTTTCCGCTTTCGACGTGGTTCTTCCGACGCCGATCCCGGACAAGGGCCGCGTTCTTACGCAACTTTCGCTTTTCTGGTTTCAGCTTCTCCAGGACGTCATTCCAAACCATGTACTGAGCGCGACTGATTTCCCTGCTGATTTCGATCCTTATCGCGCTGAATTATCCGGGCGCTCCATGTTGGTTCGTAAAACGCAACCGCTTCCCATTGAATGTGTAGTGCGCGGCTATCTCTCCGGCTCTGGATGGAAAGACTATCGCGCCAGCGGAAAAATTTGCGGGATCGACCTTCCGAAGGGTCTTAAGGAGTCTGACCCATTGCCGGAGCCGGTTTTTACTCCCGCCACCAAGGCCGCAACCGGACACGATGAAAATATTTCATTCGAGGAAGCCGCAACTCTCGTAGGCCGAGACGTCGCCGACCGAGTTCGCGATATCTCTCTGGAGATATATAATCGCGCCTCAGACTACGCCAAGCCGCGAGGCATTATTCTGGCGGACACTAAATTCGAATTTGGTCTTTTGAACAACGAGTTAATATGGATCGATGAAGCCCTGACGCCTGACTCGTCCCGCTTCTGGCCGGCTTCGGAGTATCGACCGGGCGGTCCACAGCCCTCATTCGACAAACAGTTTGTGCGCGACTATCTTGAACGCATCCGGTGGCCTAAAACGCCACCTGGACCCGCCCTCCCCCCCGAGGTGGTCGCCGCAACTCGCGAGAAATACCGGGAAGCGTATCGCATCCTGGCCGGTCGCGAGTTAGAGTAGCAAACCCTGGAGTATTCACAACTCATCGGAGCGTGCTGACGTGAAAGATCAATTGGAAGGGCTGATTACGCAAATGATTGAACGGGGCATCCTGTTTGATGAGGCGGTTGGGGAATTCGAGAAGCGGTTTATCAAGCGAATGCTGGATCGCACCAACGGCAATCAGTCTAAGGCTGCCACAGCTCTGGGCATGCATCGCAACACGCTAAGCCGCAAAATAGGCGAATATAAACTCGATCATCGGGGCGGGCGCCGGTAGATGCTTTCGATCTCGCAATATTAAATTCAATCCAAGAAAAAGAGACTTCCTGTATTACCACAGAAAGCCTCTTTTCTATTCCTGGTCTGAACTTTCCACTATTGTGCGGCCGGTTTTTTCTTCGCGACGGGACGCTTCGCCGGCGCTCTCTTCGTTGGCGTCTTCTTTTCTTTATCCTTCGGCAGATCTTCCGCGTTCACCTTCGCTTTATCCCAATGGAGCATGAAAGCAGGATCGGGATCATAAGCGGAAAGAGTGCCGGTAAATCGCACCGGGTTGCCCTTTTCCAGCTTAGCTGCCTCCGGCTGGCCCGCGATTTTTACGTCCATATTTGCCGTTGTGGCAGCTTGAAACTCAGCTTCGCTGGTCACAAAGGCCACTTTTAAATTGACGGCATCGCCTTCACCGGCAATGTCGATCAGTTTCCCTGGAACATCCGGGAATTCGAGTCCGCAGGAGGCCAGCCAGGTTACCTTTGCTTTATCGCCACCAGCCTTCAGCTCATTGATTACCGAAGCAATGGTCATGTCCTTGCGGGCAGCCGTCAATTCATCGGCACTTGGAAGTTTGTAATCTGTGGGACGTTCCGGGGAATTCGCAGCAAGCTGCAACAGCTCATTCAATTCCGCATCGATTAACGTTTCGCAGGAAGCTTGCTGATAATTGACGAGCAACTTGCGCAGATAAGTTTTCACCTGCTTGGATTGCTGCTCCGTGGCGCTCTTGGCGGTCACCGCTCGCGCGATGGACCAGAAGGCGTCCATTTGGCGCGGGGGCGTCATAGCAAGGTACACCTGCCCCAGCTTGTAGTTACTCACGGCATCATCGGGTGTCAGTGCCAGCAAAGCTTTATAGGATTCCACGGCCGCCGGATAATCTTTCATAACCATGGCCGCTTGCGCCGCTGTAAAGTTCAGCAATATGGTTCCCGACTTCTTCTGATCGGCAAACGCTTTTTCATCCAAATTCTCCGGCTTCTTAAGATCAGGAAGCATTTTCAGAGCAGCCGACGCCTTTTCGCGCGCTATTCTGGCCTGAGCCGGATCAGTGGAATTCATAGCGTTATAAGCGACCGCGCGGTTATAAAGCGCTCCATAACGCACCAGCGGGTCGACCTTGTCCCCAAGGGTTTCCAGCTTGTCAATGTATTCGATTTCTTTGGCGTAGTTCTTCTGTTGCCCGTACGCCGAGTAATACAGGGGGTACACATAGATCATCAGCGCGGAGTTGGGATACTTGGACGAGAAGTCGTCAAGGCATTTCACTAACTGCGCCGGATTTTTTTCCGCCGCGCATGCTTGGTATGAATTGTATTCCGCAATGGTGTAAGGCTGCTTGGTCGCTCCGCCCTCCTGCGCCGGAGCAGCTTGGGCTTGTGCATGCGCACCGCAGCACAGTGTGAAGGCCAGAATTGCGGCCGCTGAATAGCGCGCCATTTTACCTGTTCGGTTCATTCCCTTTTCTCCTCGCTCGAACTGCGCGTAAAGTATTCGCCATTCTATCCGGGGGATAAGTTCCGCGGAATTTTGCCAGCACTGCGATGATAATTATTTAAGAAAGTATTGTGCTGTTCACTCTGCTGCCCTGGAACAGTCTCAATTCAGGAAGCGTTCGGATTATAGGGAAAATCGGCCAGAGTGCGCAAGCCGTTAAAGTACGGAATTTCATTTATTTCCGATTCGTTTTTTCCCTACACCCGGAGCCGTTCGTCTGACCGCAACCTCCCGGGAGATAGAAATGGGCTGGGGTCTCAATGATAAGATGATTCTGGCGCGAAAAAAGAGGCCCAGCACCAACGAAAGGACGGACATGGCCACCGTAAATGATCTGAAGGTACCGGCACTGATTCCGCAACCCTTGAAACACATAACCACGCTAGTGACCGGAGCGAGCCGCGGCATCGGTCGCGCCATTGCCATCAAGTTTGCGACGCTGGGAGCTTCCGTCGCGATCTGCGGAAGAGATGAAGCGGCTCTAGATTCCGTTGTCACCGAGCTGGAAAAACTGGGAGTGCCATCCTTTTCTCAAACAGCCGATGTCACAAGCGCAAGAGACGTAGCCGGACTGGTTTCAAATGCCGAGAATGCGCTGGGCCCAATTTCCGTGCTGGTCAATAACGCCGGCATCGGACTATTCGGACCTGCTCACGAGAAAACCGAAGAAGATTGGGATCGCGTTTTGAATACGAACTTGAAAAGTGTTTTCCTCGTTTCGCGTTCCGTGGCGCCTTCCATGATTGCGCGAGGCGCAGGGGACATCATCAATATCAGTTCGCTCGCGGGGAAAAATGCCTTCGCTGGTGGTGGAATTTATTGCGCTTCCAAGTGGGGATTGCAAGGCTTGTCAGCGTGCATGGCCGAAGATCTTAGGCAATACGGTATTCGCGTCAGCACGATTTGTCCCGGCAGCGTTGCCACCGAATTTGGCGGCAGCCGGCCGAAAGATGCCACAAAAGTTTTGCTTCCAGAGGACGTAGCGCACGCCGTAACCATGATCGTCATGCAGGGTCCGCAGAGTTTTGTAAGCGAAATACAACTGCGGCCGGTCCGCAAGCCTTAAAAGATTCTGCTCGCAGGCACAATCTCTCTGGACAATTGTCGTTGAAACGAATATCGTAAAAACATGAGTCGCCGCGCCAGCTCCTCCCCAACCAGTACACCCATCGAGAACCGCGTGTTTGTCGCCTTGCTGCAAACCGCCGATGCGCTGAATTTGCAAGCCGAGCAAGTCATTAAATCCAGCGGCCTCACTTCCGCGCAATACAACGTGCTTCGCATTTTGCGCGGCGCGGAACCGCACGGCCTCGCGTGCCGGGGCATTGGCGACCGCATGATTTCACATGATCCGGACATTACTCGTCTTTTGGATCGCATGGAGAAGCGCAACCTCATCTCCCGCGAACGCCAAACCGATGATCGCCGCGTGGTCAAAACTCGTGTCACCAAGCAGGGATTGGACTTGCTCAAGCAGCTCGACCAGCCTGTGCACGAATTGCACCGGCGGCAGTTCTGCCATTTGCCCGAGTCGAAGCTTAAAACGCTATTGGATCTTTTGGAACAAATCCGCAATCACCGTGAGCCGTAACCAAAGAATCCAAAGCATGTTTCGAGTGAAATTAAAGGATGCTCCCTATGAATAATCCCACGTCAAATGAATATCCCATTCAGGATCTAATTCGCAACCGCTGGAGCCCTCGGGCATTTTCAGACAAAGCGGTGTCGCCGGAAACCTTGAGAAGTTTGTTTGAGGCTGCTCGCTGGGCTCCATCCAGTAGTAACGAACAACCTTGGGTCTATTTGGTAGCCACAAAAGAGGACACGGAAAACTTTCAGAAAATGTTGAGCATTCTCGTGGAATTTAACGTTGGGTGGGCCAAGCATGCTCCCGTCCTGGCCCTGTCCGTCGCCCATCTCGCATTTTCAAAAGGTAACAGCCCGAACCGCTTCGCATTTCACGATGTAGGTTCAGCCAGCGCGCAACTTACGCTCGAAGCCGTTGCCCGAGGTTTGTTAGTTCACCAGATGGCCGGCTATGACGTGGAAAAGGCGCGCAAAGTGTTCGAGATTCCCTCGGGTTGGGATCCCGTTGCCGCGATGGCCCTGGGATATCACGGTGACCCAGCTACATTGCCTGAGCCTTACAAAGAGCGTGAAACAGCGCCGCGTGTTCGCAAACCGATCTCGGAATTCGTAATGTCCGGCCGCTGGGGAAATAAAGCTCCTTTCGTTCTGAAATTACTTGTGAAGTAAAATGTCGATTCGTTCGACCCACCATGCACAACACCCTTGAGTTTCTGCTTCATCATGGCTACACGGTTCTGCTGATCTGGGTTTTTGCCGAGCAGATCGGGCTCCCTGTTCCTACCTTGCCGCTGTTGCTCGCGGCAGGCGCAGTGGCGGGAACCGGCCGATTGAATTTCTTCGGCGTCTGGCTTATTTGCATCCTCGCAGCGCTCTTCGCCGACTCGATCTGGTATCAGCTTGGCAGAAGCAAGGGCATCAAAATTCTGCAACTCCTGTGCAAAATTTCTCTCGAGCCTGATTCGTGCGTCCGAAAAACCGAAGGCTTATTCGCTCAGCAAGGTGCACGTTCATTACTTTTCGCCAAGTTTCTTCCCGGTCTGGGGACGATGGCACCGCCGCTTGCCGGCATCTTTCGAATGAAGCCACGCAAATTTTTGTTCTATGACGGTCTCGGCGCTTCGCTGTGGTCGGGCACGTTTCTGACCCTGGGCTATGCCTTCAGCGGACAAATCGAGGCTATTGCTGAACGTGCCGCCACCCTTGGCGGCCGGCTCTTGGTCATTCTGCTCGGTGCGCTCGTGGCCTACATTCTTTGGAAATATATCGCTCGCCGTCATTTCCTGGCGGAGTTGCGCATCGCCCGCATTACCGTAGACGATTTGAAAAGTCGAATAGACGCCGGCGAGGATTTGACCATCGTCGATTTGCGGCATTCGTTGGACTTTGAAGCCGATCCGGAGACCATTCCTGGCGCCATGCGTATGGATGCGAAAGAAATTCAAGCGCAGAGCGCTTTGTTGCCGCGCGATCGCGAAATTATTCTTTTTTGCACTTGACCAAACGAAGCTACCAGCGCCCGTGTGGCGCTGCTCCTCAGAAAACATGGCATTCGCCGCATCCGGCCGCTCGCCGGGGGCCTGGGAGCCTGGCGTGAGCGCGGTTACCCGCTTTCGACACTGCCGCCCGCGTGAAAAGAGAGCCGTAAGTCCAATGAATGGGTACCCCCCTCCCCCTTTTTTATAAGTGTTCATTCTAAAGGAAGATAAAGTCCATTGTTTTGATACAGTTTTGGGCGTTCCCTTGAACAGCCCCTGGTTCGCGCTGCGTATCTTCAATGATATCATGAGTATATCACGAAATGGTACACACGTCAATAGATAACTATATAGTATCCATTCGAACGGCGAGGAGCAAATTCCAGAGTCGTTCCGGAGCGTCAAATGCCCACATCCGAAGATAAGCGAGAAAAAGCCCCGCCCTCAAACACCGAGGACTGGGCACCCTTGCGCTGACTAGGGCCGCCCTCCCCATCACTTGCCAGGGGAAGAGCTCCCGAATACCCAGAACCTGATCAAGAGGAGAAAACTGAGTACCATCAGGACTAAACAGAGATCCGCCAGTAAGGCGAGTTTGCTTGCGGGATAGAATTGTTTATATCGCTTTCGAACTTCGGTACCCCACCAGAAGTAGGAGATTCGCTTATTTTCGGGCACACGCTCGTTTATTTTGCCGATCATGATGAACGAAAGCATATTGGCGAAGATGGCAAAAGATCCGCCGAGCAAGGCGATGACGATAACACGGAGAGGTACTAAGGTCATTAGTTGTATGGTCGTCGTAACAAATACCCCACATAGTCCAGCGGAGCAAATCCGGTAAAGCTCCCTACATTCAGAGGATTAGTCGTTGTTGACCGCGACATGGGATGCGAGGATATCACTTCGGTACATCAAGATGAAGTAATGTGACAACGCCTTCTCTCTTATCGAGGGGCACCCAACTCATCTCGATCCGTTCGGCCCGGGCCACCCGCCTGCGGTCTTGTGCAGATTGATTCAGGGACAGAATGTTCTCAAGAGTTTGGCGTGTGACCGGAGCCCACCCTTTGCAAAAACCGCAAAGGGTAGACCACCCAGGAGTTGTTCTGCATTTAATGGTGCGCCACCCGCCAAGGCCAGAAAAAAGTAAGTAGAAACGGGGCTTTCACTTAGTGGACTTGCTCTTCTTAACAAATCTTTCAAGAGCCAAAACGTCATCAACTGAATTCCCGTAAATCTCATGAAACCAAGAGCCGCCTGTCCAAAATAACCTAAAACGGAAATCGTTAGAATTCTTGCAAGAAAAGGTAGCCAG
>DATNME010000068.1:0-21337 GCA_035602385.1 Candidatus Dormiibacterota bacterium | reverse complement strand
CCTTTCCGAAGCGGCGTATTCGGGAGTGTGTCTGGATTTTCAATCACACTTCAGAATAATCATTTGGGCTAGATTGACATAGCGCCTTCCATGAGAAGGCCGGTATGAGTCAAGAGTGTTTTTCTCTTTTTGTTTTCTCTTTCCTTCCTGTGGATTCCTTGCATTCGAGCCGGGCCGCCTCTGTCGCCGTCCTTCCATCCGCACTCTTGGTTGAGCGATTTTCGCTCGGTGCATGGTGGGCGTTCCCAATTCAGTAGGTGCTGCTACCTGATTATCGACCTTGGCTCCCGTCTTTCGACGGAAGCGCATGCGCCACGATCACTTCATGGCCCAACTGCGTCAACAGCCGGCTTAGCCAGGGCGAATGTGTCCCGGTTTCCAGTGCGATTCGACAGCGCGAGATCTTGCTAAAGACTTGCTGGATTCCCTTTGGCGTGGTCGGCACGCCCTGCTCCAGAATCACGTTACCTGTCTCATCCACGACGCAGTAGTGGCTGATTCGATCTCCCAGATCCACACCAATCGTTAGCTGCGGTTGTTTGAAAATCTCGTTCCTATTTTTTGCCACAGTGATAATCTTCTTCACAGCCGGTCTCCTTTCTCTTGTGCTTCGAGCACGTCGATTATTGGGAGCTTATCGCATCCCGATGGAGACCGGCCTTCTCATCCCATCTGATTAGTTTGAATGTATAGGTCAAGGGAGGAGCGTTTGGTGTAAAAAAGCTGAACTCAGCGATCGAGCTGATTCAGAAACACCAAGGAGGCTCCCCATGCAGACTGTGTACTACATTGGTTTGGATGTTCACAAGAGGACGATCACCGCAGGCGAGAGGCCAACACACGCGGCGAAGAATCACAAAGAATTTACACAGCGGCGAACCGAAGCGCGTCAGGAGAACTATTGCCCTCTGGACAAAGACCTATCATGGAAGTCGGATTACCGGACATCTGGAGTCGAGCAGGTCCCCTTTTGTGGTGAAACTGACCCACCACCAAAACTTAGGCCGCCTGTATTCTTCGCCGTTCGGTATGGTTAAATATTCCATTGGCTCGCATTCATGTCTTCATTTCAGATCGTCCAATTCGGTTGCCGCGCCACTCAAGCTGATGCCGCGGCAATCGAAGCACAATTGCTCGCTCAGGGATTGACTGTCGCCGGTGAAGCTGCCACTGCCGACGTCGTGGTGATCAACACTTGCACCGTCACCGCGTCCGCCGATTCGCAAGCTCGCGACGCCATCCGCAAAATTTATGGAAAAAATCCCGCGGCTCGCATCATCGTCACCGGATGTTACGCGCAACGCGCCCCCGATGAACTCGCCAAGCTCCCCGGTGTTTCCTGGGTTGTTGGCAATTCTCACAAACCGCAAATCCCAGCTGTAGTCCAATCTTTTTTTGCTGTTTCGCGGAATGAATCGAATTTTGTTTCTCTCAATTCCCTCGCGGGTTCTGCCGCCGGTTCTACCGAAAGTGGCGCCGCAAAAATTATTACCGGCGATATTTTTGAACAAACTTTTCTGCTGTCCGCTCCCATCCTCGGTGGCGAAGGGAATCACACTCGTCCCACGCTAAAAATTCAGGATGGTTGCAACTCCCGCTGCTCGTATTGCGTGATTCCGTTTGTTCGCGGCAAAAGCCGCAGCCTCGCACCCGACAGCGTTATAGAAGAAATTCGGAAAATGGTTTCGTCTGGATTTCGCGAAATTATTCTTAGTGGCATTAATCTAGGAAGTTACGGTCGCGATCTTTCTCCGCGACTTGAATTCGCTGACCTGCTCGTCCGCATTCTTGAAGAAACTTCTTTGCAACGCCTGCGCATCAGTTCCATCGAGCCTTTTGACGTCACCAAAGATTTGATCGATCTCTTCGCATCCTCCGATCGTATCGCGCAACATTTTCATATGCCGCTGCAATCCGGATCCGATCGCATTCTCGCCGCCATGCATCGCTGGTATCGCGCCGAGCATTACGCCAGGCGCGTTCAACTGATTCGCGAATACCTACCGCACGCAGCCATCGGCGCGGATGTTATTGCCGGTTTTCCAGGTGAATCCAGCGCTGATCACGCCGCTACACTCGCATTTATCGACTCACTCCCCTTTACGTACCTCCACGTGTTTTCCTACTCTTCGCGCCCCGGCACGAAAGCGGCCACACTTTGCGAACAAGTGGACAGTCCCACCATTAAAAATCGCGCGCGCGAACTGCGCGCACTCGCGGAGCGCAAGGCCGCTGCTTTTCGCAATTCGCAAATAGGGCGCACTGCACGCGTCCTGACCCTGCACAGCAACGAAAAAGATGAGGAAGGTTTCACGCCCGCGCTTTCATCCAATTATTTGCGCGTGCGCGTGCCGGGGAAATGGCCGCCCAACCAATGGCATGAAGTGGAAATTGTTGAAGAGCCGATCTTTCTTGATTCTCGAGAATTTAATTCTCGAAAATGACCTGAGCCAGCGCTTGTTTCTCGGTATGCGTAATGGTAATCGCGATATTTTTTACTCCCATGCGCTCCGCAATTTGTTTTGCTTCTCCCGCCAGCTTCAGCACCGGCCGGCCGCCTTTTTCCCGCACCACTTCAATGTCTACCCAGCGCACGCCGCGGCTCCAACCTGTTCCCAGCGCTTTCATCGCCGCTTCTTTCACCGCAAATCTTCCCGCGTATCTCTCAAATTTATTTTTAAAGCGCTCGCAATACGCAATTTCCGCCGGCGTATAAATACGCTTCAGCAGCCGTTCGCCCTGGCGTTCGATGGCGCCTTGAATTCTGTCTACTTCGGTTATATCCACGCCCAAACCCACAATCAAAAGCGCCTCCTGACGGGTTTTCTAGGTTCTCTGCGATTATACTGTTACCAGCGTGCCAGTAAAAAAATCATCACAACGCCCACGTCCGCGAGTGCCGCGCTCGGGTTCTCCGCCTCCCATACGAGCTGCGTCGTCCGGAAAATGGATCATCAAGCGCAATTCCGACGGTGTGCGAATTCTCCAGTCCGCGGCATTAAATAAAATTCCGTGGCTTGTCCATGGTTTCAGCACGCGCCCTGGCGGCGTCAGCCTGGTAGAAGGCGAAAAAACTTTAAATTTAGGTTTCACCAATTGGGACGCTCGCGAAAATGTTCTGGAAAATCGCCGGCGCTTCCAATCCGCGCTTGGCGCGGACAAATGTCCTCTTTTCACCATCAAACAATTTCACTCCGACGTGGTTCATCTCGTTGAAGCGCAGCCATCCGCTGAAGTTCTTGCGTCGGCGGATGCTTCCATCACCAACCAATCTGGCATGTTGCTTGCCGTGCAAACCGCGGACTGCGTCCCGATTCTACTGGTAGATAGCAAAAAGCGAGTGATTGCGGCAATCCACGCGGGATGGCGAGGAACGCTCGCTCGAATTGCGCAAAAAGCCATCGGGCGCATGCAAATGGAATTTTCCTCCAAGCCGGAAAATATTCTTGCCGCGATGGGTCCGGCCATCGGCGGATGCTGCTACGAAGTTGGCACCGAAGTGGCCTCCGCGTTCGCCACTAAATTCGCGGATGCGGAAAATTATTTTGATGAGCTTCGCACCGGCGACGAACCCAATCCCGTGCAGTGGCTTAATCAAATGCCGCCGGGGCATCAGCCTCCTCCGCCGAATGTGTTTCTGGATTTGCGTAAAGCCAATCGCGCGCAGTTGCTGGAAGCCGGCGTCGAGGCAAAAAATATCTTCGTAAGCGAGTTGTGCACTTCCTGCCATATTTCACAGCTGTTCAGCTATCGCAAAGAAGGTGCCGCTTCCGGGCGGCTGATGTCCGCGATCGCCATTCGTCCGACATAAAATTAGGCCATTCGTTCAAAAAAGCTAAACCGGCGCTTGCGCGTTTTCGATTTGCGTCAACGCCAATTGCCCGCAAGCGGCCATCACGTCGCGGCCGCGCGAATATCTGGTAAATACCGGGACGCCGCGTTCCAGCAATATTTTGTGAAATTCTTCCACGCGTTCTTTCGACGGTTCGCTGTAAGGCAGCGCTCCTGGATTCCAGGGAATCAGATTCACCTTCACGCGTTTGAGTGGCGCCAGCAAGCGCACTACGCGACGAGCATCTTCCGGGGAATCGTTCACGCCACCGAGCATCACGTATTCAAAGGTCAGGTATTCCCGCGGACTGTTTACAAAGTTTTTGCAGACTTTCAGCAGCATTTCCAGTGGATATTTTTTGTTGATGGGCATAAGCAGGTTGCGCTGCTCATTGTTTGAGGCATTGAGGGAAATTGCCAGCTTCGGGCGAATTTTTTCCTTGGCCAGGCGCTCAATTCCCGGAACAATCCCGCTGGTGGAAAGCGTGGCATGCCTCGGCGCGATGGCCACGCCGCGCTGGTCCAATAAGATACGCACGGCGGCCATCACCGGTTCGTAATTCAGCAGCGGCTCGCCTTGGCCCATCAACACCACGTTGGTGCGTGGCGCGAGTTTTTCTCTGTGTTCTTCGAGTGGCAAAAGAACCTGCGCCACAATTTCGCCCGCGGTCAGGTTCCTGATCAAACCCAGTTGCGCGGTCATGCAGAATTGGCAATCCACCGCGCAGCCTGCTTGCGTGGAAATGCAGACTGTTTGCCGGCCATCACTGGGCATGAACACCGCTTCGACGGAAGCGGCTTTTGCCGATTCGCCGAGTCCAAAAAGGTAGCGCACCGAGCCATCGATCGAAACAAAGCGTTGCTTTACAGTGGGAAGGGTAATGGTTGTTTCCGCGGAGAGCTTTTTCCGTAGTTCATCGGGTAGATCGGTCATGCGCGCGAAATCAAACACGCGTTCGGCGTATAGCCAGCGATAAATTTGCGCGGCACGATATTTCGGCTCACCCAGCGTGGCGAAATATTCCTGCAACTCTTCAATCGATTTTCCGAGCAACTCCATTTGGCTGATCGCTTCCTAATTCGTGTCTGCTATCCAATCTCTATGATACGCTGAAGCCGCATACAGGCCTTATTTTCACTTCCTCGCACCGCTGGCCGATTCCATCTTCAAAGAGCTCCCCACCCCTACCCCCCCCCATGTTTCGTAAATGCGGCAATTAAAGGAGTTAGAGGGAACCGATGCATAGATGTATCAAAAGAAAGGCTTTTAAACCACGTGGAATGATACATCTCCGGACGATTTGTAGGTGTGACAAACAAAGGGCTTATGAAGGCAAGATGACTGCGAGTTCGACGCGGACCCATAGATTTGGAACTGGTAAGAGGAGCCGCATTGCGGGAAGTCATTGGTTGAAAAAAAGTAGCTTAGTTCAAACTGTTATTGTAACATATAGGTACTGTTTGTCAAGTAATTACTAGTAAGTGGTTTGGATTCTTGCGGATCGTCGGGGGTCTATTCGAATTGGCCGGGGGTTCGCGGAGAGATCCCGACGAAGCCGTAGTAAAGGCGCCCGCCTCAGAAGGCGACCTCGACAAGAGGCACGAGGCGTGTGCCGCGCCTACGGCGCTCGCAATGTTTTGGGGCCTGATACACATCGCTTACGCGCTGGGCTAACGACGGTGCTCAGAAACGAGAAACGCGGACGTCTACGGCGCTTAGAAACGATGGACGGGCATCTACCGTGACATGACAGACGGTTGCAGGGAGAATAATTGGCGCGTTTCGGGTGCCGTGCAATTGCATTGTGCGTGTGTCAAACTAACTTTTATGGTCAGTGAAGCTCGCGACATACAGAAACATGTTCTTCCCAACGGGCTGGTGGTGATTACCGAGACGATGCAGCATGTGCGCTCGGTGTCCGTTGGCGTTTGGATCAGCAATGGATCCCGCCAGGAAATTTTCGCCGAAAACGGCATCGCGCACTTCATGGAACACATGGTGTTCAAAGGCACGGAGCGCCGGTCTGCTGAATCGATCGCCCGGGAAATGGATTCCATTGGGGGGATGCTGGACGCGTTTACTTCCAAAGAGCAGATCTGCTTCAGCGCCAAGGTGCTGGACGAACATCTACCCATCGCTTTCGACATCATCGCCGACCTGGTGCTTCGACCGAAGTTCGATGCGGAAGATATCCGCAAAGAGCGTCAAGTGGTCCTGGAAGAAATCAAAATGGACCAGGACAATCCGGAATATCTTCTTCACGAACTGTTCACCAGCGGCTTCTGGCCGGACCATGCGCTGGGGCGGCCGATTTTAGGGACACGCGAAACGGTAAAGAATTTCCATCGCGAGGCAGTTGATACGCGTTTCCGGCAATGGTTTGCGCCGGATCATTTAGTGATTGCCGCGGCAGGGAATGTAAGCCACAACCGCATGATGGAGCTGGTGCAGAAAGAGTTTGGGCACTTGCAGCCGTCGGGAGCGCTGACGCCGCACGCCTCTCCGGTTACGAGCGCGCCAATTCATCTGGAAACGAAAAAAGAACTTGAGCAGGTGCACCTGTGTATTGGAGTTCCCGCGTTGCCTCTGGGTCATGAACGGCGGTTTGGTCTCGCGGTTCTGAATAATCTGCTGGGCGGCGGAATGTCTTCGCGGCTATTCCAGAACATTCGCGAAAAAAAAGGGCTGGCGTATGCGGTTTTCAGCGAAATCACGCCATATTCGGATGCCGGTATGTTTACGGTGTATGCGGGCACCAGTAAAGACACGATTGGCGAGGTTTTGGACCTGACGCTTCAGGAATTTACGGATTTGAAGAAGTCGCTGGTAAGCGAAGAAGAATTATTGCGCGCAAAAAATCACCTCAAAGGTTCATTGATGCTTTCGCTGGAATCAACCAGTGCGCGAATGTCGAATCTAGCGCGCCAACAGCTTTATTTTGGCCGGTTTTACACCATGGACGAAATTCTCGCGTCGATTCAGTCGGTGACTCGTGAAGAAGTACAGGCGTTGGCGCGTCAATTCTTTTTGCCAGAGCAAATCGCAGTTACGGTACTGGGCCCTCTTAACGGCTTCGAGCTGGACCGCTCCCGCCTCGCGTGTTGACTTGTAATTTTAGGCTTCCGCCGCGGCGCGCTGCGCGTTCACGGCGGCGCCGATGATGCCCAGTTCATCGTTGGGGGGAAAGATCTCAAAGCGGCTGCCCTGGAGAGGGCTCATTTTCACCATTTCGTGCAGGTAGCTGCCGAGAAGCCCGATGTCGATAAAGTTCGCTTCCGGCCCGGTAATAAAAAAAGTTCCCGCGCCTTCCATGTGTATGCTCGTGGCCGTTGCCGCAGCCAGCGCGCGATGACACACCTTCACGAATTCCGCGCAGCGCGCGTCGCCGCTCCGCGCATTTGCAAACACCTCTTCGGGCTCGAGGTCCAGAAAACGCATGCGCATGGAACGACGGCCCAGAATTCCTTCCAAGTGCCCGCTCCCGCCACATCCGCAGAAGGTTTCCTTGGGATCCAACGTCACCACCATGTGACCGCCTTCCCAGACTCCTCCGGTGGAGGGAAAGCGCCCGAAGCCCACGCCGTTGCCCAGCGTCCACACGCGAATCAATTGATTCAGTTTGCCCTGCGACGCGGCAATTCCCGCCGCCATCGCGTCCGCATCGTTGAACACGCGCACTGCCGCGCCCGCCGCACTGCCTTTTAATCCCGTGGATACGGCGGTCTGAAGATCGAACCCTTTCATCTGCTGCAAATTCGGAGATTCCTCGACAACTCCTTTTTGCGTCAGCCCGGGAAAACCAATTCCGATGGCAGCGATTTTCTTACCGGCGGCGGCCTTTTCGATCAGGTTGCGGATACACTCCGCGATTTTTTCCGCGGGCATGGCCTGCAGCGGATCCATGGATGCGCCGGACTCGGGATACAAACACACTGGTCCGGCGACTTTGTTGCGCTCGATGGCGCCGGCCGCGAGGTGGTCCATCATCAATACGCCGATTGTGATGCTCATCGTTTCCCGCCGATCTGCGCGGCCACTTTCTGTCCGCTGTGCTGCGCCGTTGTGAACCGCTATACGTTCGAGAGCCGGTTGAGGCCGTTGAATGCCGCGGCCTTGTAACACTCCGCGAGAGTCGGATAATTGAAAACGGTGTGCACGAAATACTCCACGGTGCCATTCAGGGCCATCACGGCTTGCCCGATGTGCAGCAATTCCGACGCGCCTTCACCGATAATGTGCACACCGAGGAGTTGTTTTGTGTCTGGACTGAAAAGCAGTTTCAATTTTCCGGTGGTGTCCCCGCGAATTTGCCCGCGCGCGATTTCGCGGAAAAACGCCATTCCCACTTCGTAGGCAACGCCTTCGTTGGTCAATTGTTCTTCGGTCTTGCCGATGAACGAAATTTCGGGGATGGTATAAATGCCATAAGGGTAGAGCGCGCGATTCGAACTGGTGGGCATGTTGAAGGCCTTGGCGGCCGCAATGCGTCCTTGTTCCATGGAGACGGAACCGAGGCTGGGGAAGCCGATCACGTCGCCGACGGCAAAGATGTGAGGCTGGGTGGTGCGGTAGTCTTCGTCGACGGCAATGCGTCCCCGTGAATCCGATGTCAGTCCCGCAGCGGCGAGATTCAGCTCGTCAACGTTTCCCTGGCGGCCCACGGCGTACAGCAGCGCTTCGCCGGAAACTTTCTTGTGGCTCATCAGGTTCGCGGTGACGTTGTGCTCGGGGGATTCCTCAACGCTTTCGACTTCTTCATTCAGCCGCAGAGTGACGCGGCGGTCGCGGAGATGGTAACAGAGAGCTTCCACCATTTCGGTATCGGCAAATTCCAGGAGCCGGGGGCGCTTTTCGATGAGCGTCACGCGCACGCCGAGCGTCGCGAACATGCAGGTGTATTCGACGCCGATCACGCCGCCGCCGACGACAATCATGGTTTTCGGTATTTCGGGCATCTTCAAAATCTGATCGCTGTTGATGATGGTGCGGTTGTTGAACGGAACGAGTGGCGATTCCGCCGGCTTTGTTCCGGTGGCGATCACGGCGAAATCCGCCTCCAGTTCGGACTGGCCACGCGAGCTGGTGACCAGAACGCGGTGAGGGTTGACAAAGCTGGCCATTCCGTTGATGACTTCGATTCCATTGCGCGAAAGCTGCGCGCGAATCACGTCCATTTCCGTCTTGATCACATGCAACGCACGAAAGGACAGATCCGCCATGGTGATCTGGTCTTTTACGCGGTAGTTCACGCCGTAAATGCTCTGATATTGGAAGCCGGAAAGGTGAAGCACCGCTTCGCGGATGGTTTTGCTGGGAATCGTGCCGGTATTAATGGCCGCACCGCCGACAACTTCCAGTTTTTCGATGATTGCGGTGCGCTTGCCGAATTTCGCCGCCTGGATAGCGGCTCGCTGTCCGGCGGGCCCAGAACCGACGACGATGACGTCGTACTTGTCCATAAGTCGCGCGGGGAGTATACCACTGCTGGATTTCTTTGTGGTTTGGCGGATGGAGGCGCGCCAATTCATGTGGAAACGTAATTTTTTCCGGTTATTTTTTGCTCATTTAGTTCGCTTCTTTATTGACGCACGTTCCGCGCTCTGCCATGATTCTAAAAATTATTGTGCGTCGTATAGGAGCAACCGATCGGATTGACCATATCCATCCTGGCTTCTGGAAGCTCGGGCAATATCACGTTGCTCGAAACAGAACGCACCCGCATCCTCGTTGATGCCGGCCTTGGGAAACGCGAAACGCTGGCAAGACTTGCCGCCGTGGAACGCAGCATCGAGCATCTCGACGGCATTCTTATTACCCACGAACATTCCGACCATTGCAGCGGTTTGCCGCAAATGCTGGCGCTGTGGAAAGCTCCGCTGTATGTTACGGAGCCAACGATGGATGCGCTGCAACGGTGCTTGCCGGAAACTTTTGGCAAAAGGCTGAAGGGCGTGGAATCCATTCAGTCAGGCCAGCATTTCGCAATCGGTGATATCGATATTCACGCGTTCGCTATTCCGCACGATGCCGCCGATCCGATTGGTTTCACGTTTCGATCTGGCGGAGCGAAAATGGCGCTGGTCACGGACCTCGGCTACATGCCGGAGCTTGTTAAAGTGCATTTGCGGGACTCGGATTGCCTGATTCTGGAATCCAATCACGATCTGGACATGTTAAAGGTGGGGCCATATCCGTGGGTGGTGAAGCAGCGAGTGTTGTCACGTACCGGGCATCTTTCCAATCACGCGGTAAGTGAATATTTATCCGACCCGGAAGGGTTTGACGCCATGGCGCGGTACCTGGTGCTGGCGCATATTTCGGCGGAAAACAATAATCCCGATGTGGTTATGATCTCGGCCGAAGAAGCGCTCGGGCGGCGACCCGTGGCTTTTTCGGGGGAAGTGTTGATCGCTTCGCAAGATGTTCCTCTTAAGCCGCTGCAACTCTGCTAGCAATTTGTGAAAAGTTCGACCATCGGATTTCCTAATCCATTCGATTGATTTTTTTAGTCGCATTTTCCTTTGCAGTGCTCTACACTGTTTTTGTCTTGATAGAGGTGCGGAGGCCATTAGTAGCCGGGCACGCTTTTCCGATCAGCTTCGGAAGCTCGCGCGAAAGGGGCCGATGGATGTTCAACTTAGAAGGTTGAACATCTGGTAGTTTCCGCCGAAATCGCAGCGGTAGTTGAAGCCGCAGCGGTTGGGGAACAGGTCTAAGGCCTGTTCACTGTCGTCCGTCATAATCGGATGAAGCGCTATTGAGAGGCAGCTGCCCACGAGTGTTTCTCGCGCGGTTTCTTTCTCTCCTTTTCCCTTCATCCAGAAATAACCGGCTTACATGGACCTTTTTGCGTTAACGCGCGCGCTCGTGGACATCGAATCGGTCACTAATAACGAACGGTGCGTCGGCGATATTCTTTTTTCGCATCTTTCTGAACTTGCCGCGCGCCATTCGGGGCTGGTGGAACGAATTCCGGCGGGCGCGGGCCGCGACAATATTTTTGTGCGTTTTGGCGAACCTCGGCTTACGTTATCGACGCACATGGATACGGTTCCACCGTTTTTTTCGTCACGCGAAGATGACACCTACGTTTGGGGCCGCGGCGCGTGCGACGCAAAAGGCATTATCGCGGCGATGATTACTTCGGCGGAAAAACTTTTGGCCGGAGGCATACACAATTTCGGTTTGCTGTTCGTGGTAGGCGAAGAGCGCGACAGTGCCGGGGCCAAGGCCGCCGCTGCAGCGCCCCGCGGGTCAAAATTTTTAATCAATGGCGAACCGACGGAAAATCAAATTGCGCTTGGTTGTAAGGGGGCGCTGCGCTACGAAATAATCGCGAAAGGCAAACTGGCGCACTCGGCTTATCCGGAGTTAGGGCACTCGGCCATCCATTCGTTGCTTGATGCGCTGGGCGCTATCCGGGAAATTCCGTTGCCCACAGATTCATTGCTCGGCGCTTCGACGCTGAACGTGGGCACTATTTCGGGTGGACGAGCTCCTAACGTGGTTGCCGATGAAGCAAGCGCGGAAATCATGTTTCGGACGATTGGCGAACCTGGGGAAACGCGCCAGGGGGTGGTTGCCGCGGCTTCAAAGTTTGGCGTCGAGGCGCGCGAAGTTCATTACACGCCCGCGTTACGTCTCACCACTTTCGATGGACTTCCTTCCACGGTTGTTGCCTTTACCACGGACATTCCTTCTTTCGCTGGAGCGTGGGGCAGGCCATTTCTGATTGGGCCGGGCAGCATCCATGTCGCGCACACCGCCGAAGAACGTATTTCGAAAAAAGAATTGCTGAATGCCGTGGACATTTATTGCCAGATGGCCAAGCAACTTCTGGCAACAGGGGATAGCGCATGAGCGTGGGCTTGGCCATTATCGGGTACGGAAAAATGGGCCGGCTGATCGCGCAGCTTGCGCCGGAATATGGTTTCGAAGTTCGCGCTACATTCACGAGCGCGAATATTTCGTCCCTCTCGGTGGCAGCGCTGAATGGAGCTTCCATCGCCGTTGAATTCAGCGAGCCTGCCGCAGCACCGGAAAATATTCGGCGCCTTGCGGCACTTGGCGTGGACTGTGTTTCGGGGACAACAGGTTGGTTCGCACAGCTGCCTGCCGTCAGAGAATTTTTGCAGCACGCGAATTCCTCGCTGGTTTACGGCGCGAATTTTTCCATTGGCGTGAACGTGTTCTTTCAGATTGTTGCTGAAGCCGCCGCGCGTTTTTCGCGTCATGTTGATTACCAAGCGTGGGGTTGGGAGATCCATCATCGCGCGAAGAAAGACGCTCCGTCGGGTACGCTGCTGCGCCTTCGAGAAGAAATGCTGGCGGCGGGCTTCAGCGGCCCGATGGAGTTAAGTTCAAGCCGCGCGGGAGCGCATCCTGGAACGCACGAGATCGGGTTCGATTCTCCCGGAGACACCATTACGTTGCGCCACACGGCGCGCAGCCGCGAAGGTTTTGCTCGCGGGGCGCTGCAGGCTGCGCGATGGTTGACGCGCAACAAACGCACGCAGGACAAGGGCACGCAGGACAAAGGAATTTTCGAATTTCGCGAAATTCTGGACGAACTTTGCGGCGTGGATTCCGCGGAGGTAGTTGAGAAAAGTTTGTCATGAAGAAGGATGCAGCGGGCATCAAGATGAGTTGGCATCGAAAAATTTAATTAGGCGCGACTGTAAAGGAGCAAACGAATGTTTACTGGAACTGGAACAGCAATGGTCACACCATTTCATCACGACGGCTCTTTGGATGAACCGGCGCTGCGGAAGTTGATCCGCCGGCAAATTGATGCGGGCGTGGACTTTCTGGTTCCTTGCGGAACCACGGGAGAAAGCCCGACGTTAACGCGCGCGGAACACCTGCGCGTGGTTGAAATCACCGTGGAGCTGGCGAATGGAAAAGTTCCAGTGCTGGCCGGAGCGGGCGGCTACAACACCGCAGAAATCATCGCGCTGGTGCGCGAGCTCACCGCTTTGGGGATTAACGGCATTCTTTCGGTGACGCCTTACTACAACAAACCATCGCAAGAAGGTTTGTACCAACATTATCGAGCGATTGCGGAGTCCACCAACCTGCCGATTATTCTTTACAGCGTGCAGGGGCGCACCGGAGTGAACCTGGAACCCGCGACGGTGAAACGTTTGGCGGAAATCAATAATGTTGTTGGGATCAAGGAAGCTTCGGGAAATATTTCACAGATGGCCGCGATTCTCAATTGCGTTCCTCGAGAGTTTCTGGTTATTTCCGGCGACGATGCGGTCGCGTTGCCGCTGATCGCTTTGGGAGGGCACGGAGTGATCTCGGTGATCTCCAACGAGCTACCCGCGGAAATGACGCAACTGGTTAAGCTGGCGCTTGCCGCGGATTTTGCCGGTGCGCGGGAAATTCACCGGCGGCTGCATGCACTGATGGAAATTAACTTTGTGGAATGCAACCCGGTGCCGGTGAAGACGGCGCTGGCGGCAATGGGACTGATTGAACCGGTCTGGCGGCTTCCGTTGGTGCCGCCGCGCGCGGAAAATCGCGATCGCATACACGCGGTGCTGCATGCAATGGGCATTGTAGATTACGCGGAACACAGCCCCTATTTCGAAAGAGCTCATGCTGCCCTCGCTCATTGAAAAATTATTTGATAACCCCCCTTCTGAATACACGAAAGAACACTTCGATCTTTTCCGGGAATTTAAAGAGAGCTTGAACCGAGGGAAAGTGCGAGCCGCCGAGCCCGATGCCTCTTCTTCCACGGGATGGCGCGTGAATGCGTGGGTAAAAAAGGGCATTCTTCTGGGATTTCGCATGGGCGCGATCCAGGAGATGACGAGTGGTTTGGGTGGTCAATCCTTTTTCGACAAGTCTACTTATCCGCTGCGTAAATTTTCTATTTCTGATGGGATTCGAATCGTTCCCGGAGGCTCGAGCATCCGCGATGGCTGCTACATTGGGCGCGGGGTCATTTGCATGCCGCCGATGTTTGTGAATGTGGGAGCGTACGTCGACGAAGACACGATGATCGATTCGCACGCTCTGGTTGGTTCGTGCGCGCAAATCGGACGGAATTGTCACATCTCCGCCGCCGCGCAAATCGGCGGGGTGCTGGAACCTGTAGGCGCTCTACCGGTGGTCATTGAAGACGAGGTTTTGGTGGGCGGCAATTCTGGAATTTATGAAGGAACTATCGTGAAGCGACGCGCAGTTTTGGGAACGGGAACAATTCTTAACCGTTCGATCCCGGTATACGATCTTGTGCGGGAAAAAATCTACACGGCCACAGATACAGCACCGACGATTATTCCTGAAGGCGCGGTGGTAGTTCCCGGGTCACGTAACGTTACGCATCCGCTGGGCGCAAAATGGGGACTTTCCTTACAATCCGCGGTCATCGTGAAATATCGCGATGAGAAAACGGATACGCGTATACAGCTCGAGGATATGCTGCGCTGACGCTGCAATGTAATGCTCTGGAGCGCAGAGGGCTGGGCCTTATGGAATGGCCACGGAAATTTCGTTTGAAAACATACTTTCAATCCCGATAGCATCCACCGCAGTGGCCACGTAGAAATATTTGGTGCCAGCCTGGACGGTGAGGTCCGTGTAGGTGGTTCCTGGAACCACTGATGAGCTGAGCCGATCAAACGGACCGGAATTGCTTGCAGAGCGGTAGACGTTATACCCCACCACCATGGAGCTACTGGGATTCCATGTCAGCACCACCGAGTGTAGGCCCGGCGGCGTGCCGGAACCCCACAACGAAACGTTGTCCGCGGGATTGCTGGCGGTGCTGGTTATCAAGACGTTTCCCGTGGCGCCTCCGGGAACCCTTGGCGCAAATTGCACCATAAAGCTGGCGGACTGGCCCGCTGCCAAGGCGAACGGCACCGCATAGCCGCTTGCGCTGAACTGGCTACCACTTACCTTTATTCCTTTAACAGTGATCCTGGCATTACCTTTGTTGGTGAGTTTGAGGGTTTTCATCGCCGGGTGTCCGACGGTAACGCCGCCAAAATTAAGGGAGGTTGCGTCCGTCGTCAAGTTCGTCGAAGATGACACTCCGTTGCCAGCCAGAGACGCTGTGAGCGGCGTAGTTAAGGCGTTGCTAGCTATGGTAATGGCGCCGTTTGTGGATCCGGTTTTTGTAGGCGCGAAGCGCAACGTGAAGGCCGAAGAACGTCCCGGCGCAATGCTAAAGGGCAAAGTAAGCCCATAAACACTGAAGCCCGCTCCCGTAGCGCTGACTTGCGCTACACGGACATTGCTCTGACCTTTATTCAGAAGCGTCACGGTCTGAGTATTCGCCACGCCCACGGGAACATCTCCGAAATTTACCCAACCGGGGATAACTGACAGGCGGGTGGGGGTAACGCCAGTTCCCGAAACGCGGGTGCTTGGTAAGTTAGTCGCATTGCTTATTACCGGGACGTTGCCGCTGTTCACGCTGAAACTCTGCACGGTCTGTGTATTCTCCACGCTCCCGGGAACATCTCCAAAATTTACACCACCGGGGATAATTGACAGGCTGCTAGGGGTAACGCCAGTTCCCGAAACGCCGGTGCGTGGCAAGTTAGTTGCATTGCTTATTACCGCGACGTTGCCGCTGAACGTTCCAGCCTTCATGGGCGTAAAGGCGACGTTCACGCTGAAACTCTGACCTGGCGCGAGGGTGTAGGGCAGCGGCAGACTGCTGGCCTTGAAGTTCTGGCCGACGGTGTTCAGACCCGAGATTTTTAGTGTTCTGTTTCCGGTATTGGTGAACAAAACCCGGTAGCTGGTGGTCTTACCTATCAGCACGTTTCCGAATGGGACGTAGCTCATGCTTGGGGAAAGTTTGGCGCTAGCGCAAACTGTTGGAGTTCCTCCAAATAAAATCAACACCACAAAACTGAGAAAATACCGAATTACGTGATTCCACGACTGATTCATAAAGGGCCCCCAGGGCAGGAACCGTCGAGGCGACCAACGGTGAAAATGATCCGACCCTCCTGCCCAATGAGGATGAGAATAATGAGGCAGGAACATCAGTACTACTGGTTCTAGGTTCAAATTCGGGGCAGGACCACGAATGCCCTCGGACACGACCTTACCTGTACCCGCTGCCAGAGGCTCACAGTTGCCGGCGTGAACACCGGACTTCCACGAATGTCGAAGCCAAAGCTCCGACCCCCGGCGCGAAAGCGTATTCTCGCCGCTATTCTCTTACTAATTATGTAGACACACTGCTAACGCTGCTTAATTGATTTGACCTAGAAAGTCGTCCAACATTCTCTGGCGGGCTCTTGCGGGCAGGTGGCGCTGGGAATTGCGGTTATCGGGCAATTCCTGGTTCGAAACTCAGTCGCGACCACTTTGGGCTCGGGTAATCCAAGATTATTGCACTGCTGAAAGAAAACCGGTGCCAGCGCACTCAGTTCTAGGCTGGATGAATGAAGGAGTTAATCGTTTATGAAGGTGAAACCTCTCTTTAGTCTGGTCCTATGTTTGACCGCGATATTTCTGACGGCGTGCAGCCATGCCGCGTTTACCAACCCTGGGGGCGGCGGTGGCGGGCCCTTCACCATTGGGGGCACGGTCACGGGTCTTTCGGGGACGGGGCTGACTTTAACGAATGGCACGGACACGCTGACGATTACGGGGAACAGTGCCTTCGCGTTTAAAAAGACGGTTGCGAGCGGGGGAACGTATAACGTCACGGTTTCTCAGTCTCCGACGAGTCCAAACCAAACTTGCACGGTTTCTAACGGCAACGGCAAAGCCACAGCCAACGTCACCAACGTTACGGTGACATGTAGTACCGGAACTGTAGCCATCGGTGTAACGGTTGCGGGTCTTAGCGGAACCGGGCTGGTGCTGCAAAACGGCACCGACTTCCTGACCATCACCGGGACAACCACGACCAACCAGTTTAAAGTCGCGGTCCCCTTCGGCCAAACTTATAACGTTTTGGTTTCCGCGCAGCCCACCAGCCCAGCGCAGACTTGCACGGTTACTGGCGGGAGCGGCACGGCAACAGACGGAGTGGCCGTGAATGTTCAGGTTACTTGTTCGCTGGGAACAATTTCGATTGGCGGGTCGGTTTCCGGGTTCGCGGGTGGCAGTGGTTTTGTTTTGCAAAACAACGGTGGCGATAATTTAAGCATCACGAAAAATGGCACGTTCTCTTTCCCAATTCTTGTACCGGTTAATGGCCCTTACAAGGTTACGGTTTTTGGCCAACCGTCCGGCCCGAACCAACTCTGCACGGTAACCAACGGAACGGGAACTGCCGCTGCGAATGTCACCACTGTTTCCGTGGTATGCCCCGCTGTTTTCCATCCTATCGACGTTAATGTTGTGGGGCTTCTTGGAACGTCAGGGAAGATGCAGCTGCTGAACAACGGAGGCGACAACTTGGTCGTCCCGAAAAACGGCGCCTACACTTTCGCCACACCGATCGCTCACGGCAGCCCATACGATGTCACACAATTTGTTGCTTCGGGCACGCAAGCCAATGGCTGCAATGAATGGGGTTGGAGCGGCTTGGCAACCTCTACCCCGGTAAATCCCATCCCGCTGATTGACTGCGGGCACAACGATTGGACGTGGATGGCTGGCAGTAACCAGGTCGATCAGTATGGCACGCGTCAGAAGGCAACACCCCCGACATGTCCGCCACCTCCACCTTTCACACCGGGAGGATCCCAGTATTCGTCGACTTGGACCGATAAGAGCAACGACTTATGGCTTCTAACGGGAATAGGATTTTCCAGTACGGAGCCGCCACTTTCGACGCAAACGGGTTACTTCAACGAATTGTGGATGCACAAGGGAACGCAGGCTTACTGGGGCGGTTGTGGCAGCAGTTGGCAATTCGTAGCGCCTTCAGGTGCGGTACCACCAGAACGTTGGGGAGCAATCACTTGGACGGACAGCACTGGCAAACTGATGCTTTTCGGAGGCCAGGACAGATTTTTAGAGTTCCTAAACGATTTGTGGTCGTATGACACGGGTACCAACACGTGGACTCAGATTGGCGGAGGTCCCTCTCCCTTTAACAAGCCCGGAGTTTATGGCACGCAAGGTACGGCGGCGGCAGGCAACTGGCCTGGCGGTCGATGGGGAGCGAACGGCAGGCTGGATGCTTCAGGCAACTTGTGGGTGTTCGGTGGATTTGGTTGTGACTCCACAGGTCCTTCGTGTTCAAACCTGTTGCTTAATGACCTTTGGAAGTACAGCGGCGGAGTCTGGACCTGGGTGAAGGGCTCCAACACTGGAAACCAAGCGGGCGTCTACGGCACAAAGGGGACGGCGGCGGCGACCAACGTACCTCCTAGCCGGCAAGCATCCACGGGTTGGGTCGACAACCTGGGGAATTTCTGGATGTTTGGCGGATTCACCAGCGGCACCAACGGGTTTAATGATCTGTGGAAATATGATCCAGTGGCTAACCAGTGGACATGGATCAGTGGGTCCCCGGGTGCGACAAATACGCCTGGGAACTACGGCACGCAGGGAGTAGCTGCCGCGTCGAATGTACCGGGCGCGCGGTGGCTGTCCGCGGCATGGAGCGACACTCATGGCAACCTCTGGCTCTTTGGCGGGCAAGGGTACGACGTTACCGGTAACGGGTCTTTGGGTGACCTGTGGGAATACACCATTGACACCGCTACTGATCCGGGAAATCCAGCAAAGATTGCGCTGAATCAATGGACCTGGATCAAGGGACCCAACACCGTAAGCCAACCAGGCATTTATGGAGTTGCGCCCGACCCTGGTGTGTGGCCGCACGTAACCAATAATCCGGGAACGCGGTGGGCGCCTTCTTACTGGACCACAAAAGATCCAACTGTGGGATGGCAGTTCTGGATGTTCGGCGGCGAAGGCTTCGACGCAACCGGTTCGGCAGGCAAAGGATTCAGCTTGCTCAACGACCTGTGGCGTTACTTGCCGTATCCATAAAGAATCGGGTTATCGGCGCAAGCGTTAATTTAATTTCGACCGAGGCTGGGGCACATGCTCCAGCCTCAATTTTTTTGCGTGGGCAAATTTTTAATGCTTGCCAGCAAACAGGCAGTTCGCACGCGGCTGCGAAATACCGTATCATTTCTGTGCTGACTCGAACCTCTGCAGGACCGCGTTCAACAGGAGCGCCACTTGATTCCACGTTATACCCGCGAAGGAATGGGCCAGGTCTGGAGCGACGCCAGTAAATTTTCGAAGTGGCTGGAAGTGGAGCTAGCCGCCACAGAAACCCTGGCTGAAGCCGGGCTGGTGCCGAAAGCCGCGGCGGTGGCGATCCGCGCTCGCGCCAAAGTGGACGCCGCGCGCATCCTGGAAATTGAATCGCGGGTGAAGCACGACGTTATTGCTTTCACCATGAACGTAGGGGAATCCATCGGCGATCCTGACGTCGCGCGCTGGCTGCACTACGGGCTGACCTCGAACGATGTGGTGGACACCGCGCAAGCGCTAATGATTCGCGATGCCTCGCGCATTATTGCGGCGGGGCTTGACGGTTTCAGCGAAGTGCTGCAAAAACGCGCTGAGGAATTTCGCCACACGCCGGAAATTGGCCGCACTCACGGTGTTCATGCGGAACCCATTACGTTTGGGTTGAAGATGGCCAACTGGTACGCGGAAAATCAGCGGAATGTGGGGCGTTTTCGCGATGCCGCGTCACAAATGGCCGTGGGAAAAATTTCCGGAGCGGTGGGCAACGCATCACACCTAGGGCCGGAAATGGAAGAACGCATTTGCCAGCGGCTTGGCCTGGGCGTGGCGCCGGTTGCTTCACAGGTTATACAGCGCGACCGCCACGCGCAGTACGTGAGCGCCCTCGCGCTGATTGCCGCCACGCTCGAAAAGATCGCGCTTGAAATTCGCCACCTGCAGCGCACCGAAGTTCGCGAAGCGGAAGAACCGTTCGGGGGCGAACAGCGCGGCAGTTCGGCGATGCCGCACAAACGCAATCCCGTGACGTGTGAGCAGATTTGCGGGCTTGCGCGCGTGGTGCGAGGCAACATGGTTGCGGCGTACGAAAATATTGCGCTGTGGCACGAACGCGATATCTCGCATAGTTCGGTGGAGCGGATCATACTTCCGGATTCGACGATTCTTGTTGATTACATGCTCGCTAAAATGATTGCGATTATTCGCGATATGCGCGTGTTTCCGGAGCGGATGCTGCGCAATCTGGAGTCCACGCACGGGCTGGTGTACTCCGGCCAATTGCTGCAGGACGTGGTGGAAAAAGGGATGCCGCGAGATGACGCGTATAAAGCGGTGCAGGAAAACGCGATGGCCGCCTGGGAGACGGACACCAGCTTTCGCGAGCGCGTCGGAAAAGATCCTCGTATCGCCAAATATCTGGATGGCAAAGCTCTGGCGCACACGTTCGATCTGCAGCGCCAACTTCGGTATGTGGACGCAATCTTCGCCCGTGTTTTTTCAGAAAAAAAGTAGCAAGTGTTGTTGTCGAAAATCCGCGGCACCGGTGATTAGTGAAAAGAAAAAGCGCTCTCAGAAATCGCGAGCGCCTAATCTTTTGCCTCTTCTGATTTTTGCTTGCGCAGAAATCAGCTGCGGAGGCGGGTAAAATTTTAAACTCTTAATTACTCCACGCGCTGCACGTAGCGCGCTTCGCTGGTGTCCACTTTAATGCGGTCGCCCTCATTCACGAACGGGGGCACGGTAACAACCAGGCCGGTTTCCAGAGTAGCAGGTTTGCCCACCGCGCTGGCAGTGGCTTTTTGAAGAGTAGGTTCCGTTTGAACAACCTTCATGTCCATGGTGTCAGGCAGGTCGATGCCGATGGCCTTTTCTTCATAGAACTCGATTTTTACAACGGTGTTGGGGATGAGATAAAAGACGGTTTCACCGAGTTCATCGCGGGACATTTGCATCTGCTCGTAGGTTTCGGTGTTCATGAAGTGGAAATCGTCGCCTTCGCAATAGAGGTATTCGAATTCAATCTCGTCCAGTATGGCGCGATCGACGAATTCCTCGGCGCGGAAACGGTAATCGATCATGATGCCGCTCTTCAAATTTTTCAGGCGGGTCTGCATGGAGCCGCGCTTGTTGCCGGGGGTGCGATGGTCGGTGCTGAAAACCGTGTAGAGCTGGCCTTCGTGTTGAATTACCATTCCGGGGCGAAGTTGTGTGGCTTTAACGCTGCTCATGGTGTAGTGCGGTTCCGGACAAAGCCGGAGCCGCCGGCTCCCTGTATTTGCAAAAATTTCGGAAATTCCAACTGGCGCCCAGCTCGACGGGTGCACACGGAATGACTCGAGGCACGCCAGGGCGAAATTCGCATCTAGCGCGGAAATCCAGTATAAACGGCGACATTCACTGCGGTCAATCGCGTCGCCCGGCAGGTCAGATACCAGTAAGCACGGTGCATTCAATAGGTCGATGCAACACCATCTAACTGTTGTATTGAAGGGTGGTGTGTATGATCGAACGGAAACGAACGAGACTTTCTCTCACGGAGAAGAACGAGATTTGGGAGCGCTGGAAGGCCGGGCAGTCCATGCA
>DATNME010000067.1:0-92511 GCA_035602385.1 Candidatus Dormiibacterota bacterium | reverse complement strand
AGGCGGGACAACGGACCTTCGCCTCCGCTGAAGAAGCTGCCAGCGCTTTATTTGCTGCAATGCAGTCACAGGACGAACAAGTTCCGTTGAGTGTCCTCGGACCGGCCGGTAAGGATGTGATCTCCTCCGGCGACCCCGTGGAAGATTCGGATACTCGCGTCGGCTTTGTCGTCAAATACAAAGAGATGCATCGGTTTGTGACAGAGCCGAACGGAGCCTTAACACTGGTTATCGGAGCCGAAAACTGGCCGTTTCCGATTCCCTTGGTGAAGAACAATCGTTCGTGGTATTTCGACACGGTCGCGGCATCCGCAAAAATGAACTTGCCGCCATGGATGCGTCCCGTGAATTGGTCGAAGCGCAAAAACAATATTTCGCGCGTCCCCCATATTGGCGCGGTGCCGATGATGCATTCGACAGCCCCATCAACCCGCAAATCGCATATGCGCGCCAAAATCTCCCACCCGACCAAGTTGGCGAGCACGTACCGTTTAATGGTTATTTTTTCCGGATCCTCACGGGCCAGGGGCCTCATGCGCCGGGCGGAGCCAGGAACTATATCGCCAACGGAAAGGATGACTGGAGGATTCGCGTTCGTCGCCTATCCCGCCGAATATCGTTCTTCGGGTGTGATGACGTTAATTATCGACCAATCGGGGACCATCTACGAAAAGGACCTTGGTCCCGACACAACAAAGCTTGCACAAGCGATGACTGCCTTTGACCCGGATTCCACCTGGCACAAGACGGAATGAGCAATGGTGAGAGGGAAAACAATTCCATGCGTACTCGAAATGTCATCCTATCGCTATTCGGTCTTCTCACCTTCGGCGGGCTCTTAATCTCAGCGGCCAGTAAGCCGCAGGCTGGTGCAACTATTTCCCGCGATGCAAAGTTCCCGAGCAACCTCGGCGGTCAGATGCCACCCTCGTTCGATCAGGACGTGGCGAAAGTTGTTGCCGACATCGATCGGATCGAGGCCGACACTCTGAGCCAGATGGACCGCACCACGCTCGATCGCCAGGGACAGGTCCGCACCCTGGGCAAGTTACTGCTCTTCGATAAGCGCCTCTCGGTCAATCAGAACGAAGCGTGTAGTTTCTGCCATACGCCGGAGACGGGATTCACTGGGCCGATTCAATCTTTGAACGAGACCACCGTGTCCTATCCGGGATCCGTGAGAACGCGATTCAGCAACCGAAAACCGCAGAGCTATATGTACGCGCCCTTCTCACCGGTGCTCCACTACAACGCACTCCAAGGTGACTTTGTTGGTGGGAATTTCTGGGATATGCGCGCGAGCGGCTATCGCCTGCAAAATCCAAGCGCCGAGCAGGCGCAGGGACCGCCGACAAATCCCGTAGAAATGGGTTTGCCGGATTCGGCCTGTGTTGCATACCGGCTTTCCAAGGCTCCCTATCGCAAGCTCTTTGAAACCGTGTGGGGGGTGGACTCGTTTGCCATTCAATGGCCGGGCGATGTGGAAAGAGTTTGCGCAACTCCGGGGCCGCCACCGGCGAATGATCAGTTCCCGGTGCACTTGAGTCCTGGAGACCGGGCTCGCGCCGATCACGTGTACGACGGATTCGGGCTGGCGATTTCGGCATACGAGTTCTCGCCAGAGGTGAGTCCCTTCACGTCGAAGTATGACTACGTGCAGGAAGGAAAGGAGCAATTCACGCCGCAGGAAAAATTGGGCTATGAGTTGTTCCGCGGCAAGGCGCGATGCAACGAGTGTCATCGCGATGGCGGGCCGACGGAAGAACCGCTGCTTACGGACTTTACCGCCAGCAATCTCGGCGTCCCCAGGAATCCGGGATTACAAATCTACTACGAAGGCCGGCCCGACCAGCGCGACTACAATGCCAACCCCGCCGGGGTGGCGTATGTCGACACTGGAATCGGATCATTTCTGCGCACGCTGCAAAGCGATAGCGGTCATATGAATCCTGATGCTGAGTGGATCAAACTCGCGTCGAAGTTTGACGGGAAGTTCCAGGTACCAACTTTGCGCAATGTCGACATGCGTCCCACGCCGATCTTTGTGAAGGCCTATATGCACAATGGCTACTTCAAGAGCTTGAAAGAGGTCGTGCATTTTTATAACACGCGTGACGCCCTGCCCAAGTGCAAGCCAGGCGATTCGGGCGAAAAGGTCACTTGCTGGCCGGAGGCAGAGGACTCAACCAACGTTAATAAGAAGCAACTTGGCAACCTGAAACTGACAGATCATGAAGAAGATGCCCTCGTCGATTTTCTGAAAACCCTTACCGACGGCTACAAACCGTCGAGCACACAAATTGCGAAATAGGCTTGATTACCCATCTCTGAACTCGCCTAAATGTGTGCCAGTTTTTTTGGATGTGGATCCGAAATGAGTACCACTACTCAACATGCCGGCCAGTTGCGCGATTTTCATGAAGGGATTCTGTTGCGGTCTCTTCTGCGAAAGGATGTAGCTTTAAATGGGCCGGCGTGGCTGCCCCTCGCACTGGTCCTGGGGGCCGTTGGCGCGGTCGCGTATGCCGACCACCTCGTTGTTTCGATTTCGCTTGTCTACCTCTATATACTCCCGATTGCCCTCGGCGCTATTTTTCTGCGCAAGCGGGTCAGCTACGGCTTTATCGTCGTTTGTGTTTTGTTCCATGATTATTACTCTCCAAGGGGAATCAACCCGGGCCTTCGAATCTTCGATAATCTCTCCGCGATGTTGTGCTTCGCCTTTGTTGTTTATGTCATCCAGCGATATATGGAACAGCGGGAAGCGCTTGCCAAGACCGTTCAGCTGCAGCGTGACGACCTCGTCAAAGACATAGAGTTGGCCGCACAGGTCCAGCGCTTGTTTCTTCCCTCGGGCGAACGAGCTATTGCTGGACTCGAAATAGCCGGAATGATGCACCCCGCGCGGGGCGTGGGCGGCGATTATTACGACTATTTCCCCATCGGCGCGCACACCACTCAGATCATCATCGCGGATGTAGCCGGAAAAGGTGCTTCCGCGGCCCTTTTGATGTCTGCGACGGCGGCAGTCATGCGACTTGAGGCAAGCCAGGATCGAAACATGCTCGAGCAAGTGGAACGATTGAACACGGAAATCCATTCTGTGTCGGACTCCGACCGCTTCGTGACACTGCTCGTCGCGGAGATCGACTCTCAAAAACGGACGCTTCGCTATGTCAATTGTGGCCACAATTCCGCGCTTCTGTTTCGAACAGAGACGGGCACCGTCTCGCTCATGAAATCGTCCTGCCCGCCCATTGGATTATCTCCAGAAGAGATTTGTGAACTGGCCATGGAGAACCTTTCGGCCGGCGATGTTATGGTTTTCTACACCGATGGCGTCACTGAGGCAAAGAACCGGCTTGGCGAACAGTTCGGCATGGAGCAACTTTCCACGGCAGTGCGGCGCGGGGTTTCGCTGTCCGCCGAGGAGCTCATGACCAATTATCTATAACGCTGCGGCAGATTTTTGCGGCGATGACTTCGACGATGATGTAACTATTCTCGTCGTCAAATGCAATTTCGACGCTCCCCGACAGTGAGCTCGTAAATATTCCGCAATAGGCGTGTCCTGATACCCGCCAGAACCGAGGCTAGGGCACTTGCCTTCCGGGCACATTCGTTCTTCGTCTTTTGGGAGTCGGCCCTATCCTGAAAGGCACCCTGTCAACGCGCTGACACCCATTCTGTTCGTTGGACCCTTCGCAGCTTAGCCTTTACCCTTGGTCTTCTTCCTCCTAGCGTAAGCGCCTCTCTTATCAAGTACTTCCTCAAAATCTCGATCGTTCCCGGATGTGGCATCGGGATTGCCTTCCCTAGGGCCTGAGGAAAGAAGACCACCGGGGCGAAACAGTCCGGCTGCACCGGACGAAAAAGAAAGATGGGGCGTGAATTATGTGGATTGTTAGAGTCGCACTGAAACGGCCGTACACGTTCATAGTGCTGGCTATCCTGATTTTGATTCTTGGAACGCTCGCGATTTTCCGTACCCCAACGGACATCTTTCCAAATATCAATATTCCGGTCGTGAGCATTATTTGGAACTACACGGGACTCTCCCCAACGGAGATGTCCAACCGAATTATCACTCTCCAAGAACGTAACTTAACGACGATTGTGAATGATATTGAGCATATCGAGTCGCAGTCATTGAATGGAATCGCCGTCATAAAAGTGTTTTTCCATCCAGGCGTCAATATCAGCATGGCAATTGCACAGATCGCAGGCCAATCTCAAACGCAGCTCAAGCAGTTACCGGCAGGCACGACGCCGCCGCTAATCATTACCTACAGTGCTTCAAGCGTGCCCATTCTACAGATGGCTCTTTCCGGCCCTACGCTGTCGGAACAACAATTAAATGATCTTGGATTGAATTTCATCAGGCCACAGCTCACGTCGGTGCCGGGCACGGCCATCCCGTATCCCTACGGAGGCAAACAGCGTCAGGTTCAAGTGGATTTAAATACTGCGGCACTTCAATCGAAAGGTTTAGCTCCTATTGACGTAGTGAATGCTATCAGCGCTCAGAACCTCATTCTCCCGTCCGGAACGGCCAAAATCGGGAAGTTTGAATACAACGTGGACATGAATGGGAGCCCTACGACTATCGCAGGCCTGAACGACCTTCCTATCAAAGCCGTGGGAGGCACCACAATTTACATTCGCGACGTCGCTCACGTTCGCGATGGATTCCCCCCGCAGACCAATATCGTTCGCGTCGACGGTCGCCGATCCACTCTAATGACCATTCAAAAAATCGGGAACGCGTCTACCTTAGACATCATCACCGGAATCAAAAATATGTTGCCAGGCGTCAAGGCGACGCTCCCGCAAGACCTTCAAATTCGGCTCCTCGGAGACCAATCTGTCTTCGTTCGCGGGGCCATTTCCGGTGTTTTGCGCGAGGCGCTCATCGCCGCCTGCCTTACCGCGGCCATGATTCTTATCTTTCTTGGAAGTTGGCGCAGCACGCTGATTATCGCTATTTCGATTCCTCTTTCGATTTTGACTTCGATCATTTTCCTCAGCGCGCTGGGGGAGACCATTAACATCATGACGCTCGGGGGACTGGCGTTGGCTGTCGGCATCCTGGTGGATGATGCGACGGTCACGATTGAGAACATGCACGGTTTTCTGAGTCAAGGCAAGGAAACGGAAGAGGCGATTCTTCTTGGGGCGGAGCAGATCGCAGTGCCAGCACTGGTTTCAACACTTAGCATCTGCATCGTCTTTGTGCCTATGTTCTTGCTCACCGGCGTCGCCCGCTATCTCTTTGTGCCTATGGCAGAAGCGGTGGTCTTCGCGATGTTGGCTTCCTACGTTCTTTCGCGGACGCTCATACCCACCATGGCCAAATATCTTCTCAAAGCTCATGCCGAAGAAGGCTCGCACGCCCCCAGCAAGAATCCTTTGGTGCGTTTTCAAGCTTGGTTTGAACAGAACTTTGAGCGGATCCGTACCGGATATCGTGGATTGCTCGAGGCCTGTGTTGGTCACCGGTTTATTTTTGCCGGCGTATTTCTCGCAGCGTGCGTGCTGTCCTTCGGGCTCTACCCGTGGTTGGGACAAGACTTTTTCCCATCCGTGGATAGTGGCGAATTCACTCTTCATCTTCGCGCCCCCACCGGTTTGCGTATTGAAGAGACGGCCGCTCTATGTGACCGCGTGGAAGCCGAGATTCGCAATCAAATACCGCCTGCCGAGTTCAGTGGAATTATCGACAACATCGGACTGCCGTATAGCGGCATCAATCTTTCCTACAGCAGTTCGGCGCCAATCGGAACGGGAGATGCGGACATCATGGTCGCCCTCTCTGCCAAGCATCGGCCAACTGCAGGTTACGTGCATGACTTAAGGTTGAAGCTGTCACAAGATTTTCCTGGCGTCAGTTTTTATTTCCTGCCTGCGGATATGACCACTCAGATTTTGAACTTTGGCTTGCCTGCTCCAATCGATATTCAAGTTGTCGGAAATAATCTGCAGGCCAACCGGCAATTCGCGGACCAGCTGCTGGAGAAGGTCAAGTACGTTTCAGGAACAACGGATCTCCGCATTCAGCAAACCTTTGACCAGCCAAAGTTTCACGTTGATGTGGATCGCACGAAAGCCCGGGAAATTGGTTTCACCCAGCGAGACGTTGCCAGCAATCTTTTGATAACCCTGAGCGGCAGCGCCCAGACTTCACCGACCTTCTTTCTGGACCCTAAGAACAGCGTGAGTTATCAGATCGCGACGCAAACTCCGCAGTACCGAGTTCAGTCACTGCAGGATTTGGAAAACATTCCGGTTACCGGCACAGGTACCGCTCCACCCTCCATACTCGCGAGTCTCGCCTCAATCAACCGCAATTCTGAGTTGAGTGTGGTCTCTCATTACAATGTGTCCCCGGTCATCGATATATTCGGTTCCGTCCAGGGCCGTGACCTCGGAGCCGTCTCGCAAGATATCTTCTCGATTCTGAGCACTAGCCAAAAGGAGCTCCCCCGCGGTTCAAAGATCATAGTGCGCGGCCAGATCCAGACGATGAAGTCGTCTTTCATGGGATTGTTCATGGGGCTCGCATTCGCAATCGTCCTGGTGTACCTCCTGATTGTCGTGAATTTTCAATCTTGGCTCGATCCATTCATTATCCTCACCGCCCTTCCCGCGACGCTCGCGGGCATCGTGTGGCTCTTGTTTGTGACCGGCACGACGGTCAGCGTGCCCGCGCTCACGGGCGCGATTATGTGCGTTGGAGTGGCCACAGCCAACAGCATCCTGGTAATTAGCTTCGCGAAAGAACAGTTAGCTGGAGAAAAGTCTCCCGCCGAATCGGCCGTGGAGGCAGGGTTCGCGCGATTCCGTCCAGTGCTCATGACCGCTCTGGCAATGATCATCGGAATGATGCCTATGGCCATCGGGTTGGGTGAAGGCGGAGAGCAGAATGCGCCTCTCGGCCGCGCCGTGATTGGCGGGTTGCTTTTCGCCACGGTGTCTACGCTGTTTTTTGTTCCTACGGTATTCAGCATGGTGCACAGCCTGCGCCATCGCCCGGCTGAAAGTGGAATTCAACAATAGATCTCATTTAGAACCAGAAAGGTACGCCAATGCTGTCAGAAACAAAAGCACAACCGGTCTCGAACACGCCGCCAACTCAAACCGCCGTCAGCGCGAAACGTCGCGCGGGACGTAGCTGGCTCGCCGCCGTGGTAGTTTTTCTGGTGGTCGTAGGAATTTTGGCTTTCGGCATTATTCGGCGTGTTCGCGCGCGCGCCAAGGTAACCGCCGAAACTGCCGCCATGGCCGTGCCCGTGGTCAGCGTCGTTTCTCCCCAGCGTACCGCGCCGTCGCACGAGCTGGTGTTGCCCGGCAACGTAGAACCCTACATGACCGCTCCGATTTACTCGCGCACCAGCGGATACGTGAAGAAGTGGTATGTCGACATTGGGGCCACCGTGAAAAAGGGGCAGCTTCTCGCGGACATCGACACACCAGAAGTCGACCAACAGCTCCAGCAGTCACGCAGCAATCTCACCACGGCAGAGGCCAATCTCAAACTTGCGGAGATCACCAAGAATCGCTACCTCGATTTGCTGAAGACCAATGCAGTCTCTCAGCAAGATGCCGACAACGCCTCCGGCGCCTACAATGCCAACAAGTCCATCGTCCAGGCGAATCAGGCGAATGTAAGGCAGCTTGAGACCATGCAGTCCTTCGAGAAGATCTATGCTCCTTTCGACGGCATTGTTACCGTGCGTAACGTCGATGTCGGCGATCTCATCAATTCCGGTAGCGCACCAGGCACCAGGACCGATCTCTTCCATATCGCGCAGCCCGGGAAATTGCGCGTGTACGTCTACGTACCTCAGGAGTATTCCCAAGCTGCAACGCCAGGGCTCACGGCAGATCTGACACTTGCCGAGTTTCCGGGGCGCCGCTTCCCTGGGAAGCTGGTGCGTACCGCCAATGCCATCAACAACCTAACCCGCACTTTGCAGGCGGAAGTTGACGTCGACAATCCTACGGGCAAGTTGCTGACCGGTTCCTATGCCGAAGTGCATTTGACTTTGCCGGGACTTGCATCCACTCACCTTTTGCCCGTGAACACGCTGGTGTTTCGTTCCGAAGGTCTGCAAGTCGCCGTTGTGAAAGACGGCAAAGTGCAGCTCACGAAGGTAATACCTGGTCACGATTTCGGGGACCAAATCGAAATCCTGTCGGGCCTGAACGGCGATGAATCGGTAATTCAAAATCCACCAGATTCCATTCTCTCCGGCCAACAAGTGCAGATCGCAAAGGCTGCACCGCAAGGTGGCGCAGGAGGGAGCCAATGAGTTTTTGGCGCTATCCGAATGCACAAATTCAACTTTGGAACCGCGCTCTGGCCGGCGTCGGTCTTGTCAGCGTGCTCTTAATTGCTGGTTGCACCGTCGGACCGAAATACCACCGTCCGGCAGCCGAAGTCCCGCCCGCCTACAAGGAAGTGGGGGATTGGAAACCGGCTGAACCGAACGAACAGAATCTCGGGGGAGCCTGGTGGCAGATCTTTCAGGACCAGCAATTGAACGCTCTTGAGGATCAGATCAACGTCTCCAACCAAAACTTGAAAGCGGCCGAGGCCCAATATACCCAGGCTCGTGCCGTACTTCGCTACTACCGCGCTGGCTATTTCCCTTCGATCGGAGTCGGCGCGGCGGCAACACGCATCGGAATCTCGAACAACCGCCCTCCCGGCCACCTGAGCTCGAACGGGGCGACCTACAGCGATTTTCAGATTCCCTTGCAGTTGTCTTACGAACTGGATGTGTGGGGACGCGTCCGTAAGACTGTGGAAGCGGAACGCGGTCTGGCACAAGCCAGTGCCGCGGACCTCGCCACCATCAATCTAAGCTTGCATGCGCAGCTGGCGCTGTTTTACTTCCAGGCGCGCAGCCTGGATGCGCAAGAGCAACTCCTGAACTCAGCCGTCGCGCAATACGAGCAGGCATTTCAATTGACGGATAGCCGGTTCAAAGGAGGACTCGCCTCCGAAGTGGAGGTTCAGCAGGCCAGCACGCAACTTGAGACGACGCTTGCCCAGGCCATTGATGTTGGAGTCCTCCGGGCGCAGTACGAGCATGCTATCGCCACATTGGTAGGGAAGCCGGCTTCTTCGTTTCATCTTTCGCCCCTTCCTCTTACTGCACCGCCGCCGCCGATACCCCTGGAACTTCCATCTGCACTCCTCGAACGCCGGCCCGACATTGCGGCAGCGGAAAGACGCATGGCTGCCGCCAACGCGCAAATCGGTGTGGCCAAGGCGGCTTATTATCCGAACATCAGTCTGGGCGCTGTAGGCGGTTTCGAAAGCGGGGCAATCTCCACGCTCCTGTCTGGCCCGAGCATCCTTTGGTCCGCTGGCGCGTCGGCGATTGCGCCCATCTTTGATGGGGGTCGTCGACGGGCCAACACGGATCAAGCTGTCGCTGCCTACGACCAAACAGTCGCCAACTACCGCGAAACAGTCTTGACGGGCTTTCAACAAGTCGAAGACAACTTGGCGGCCCTTCGTATCCTCGAAAAGGAAGCGGACACACAACAGCATGCCGTTGTAGCTTCCCAAAAATACTTGGAGCTGGCGCTCATTCGTTACCGGGGCGGCATAACCAGTTATCTGGAAGTGACCACAGCACAGACTGCATCCCTCACTGATGAAGTCACGGCCGTCAATATTCTCGGCCGTCGCATGACCAATGCCGTTCTCTTGATCCAAGCGCTCGGCGGCAGTTGGGATCGCTCCTCGTTGCCGGCACGCCCTGAATGCTGCGGCAGCCTGACTAGCAATGGAAGGTAATGTTGCCGTGCAGCGCGAACGAACGTAATTTGCGTCGCTTGCCGAATCGATTCAGCTGAACCATGATAGTTAACTCACGGTAAAGAATACGGCAAAGAATAAGGACCGCAACTATGAGGATTTCACACCGACGCAGTCACATGATTTGGATTTACGCTTCCGTGACCGCATCTCTTTTATTGTTTGCAGCCACTCTGCCGGCTCAAATCCCAAGAAAAGGGTCGGCCCTCGATCCGTTACATCAATTCAATAGCTCAGTTAAGGCGCTCGTCAAGGAGGTTTCGCCCAGTGTCGTCCAGGTGCTTGCAACAGGCTACGGCGCCGTCGAGGAAAGCGGTCACAGCAACGTGGGCCTCGCCATCGAAAAGCAACGAAGCATCGGCTCCGGTGTCATCGTTGATCCTAACGGGTATATCGTGACGAATGCTCACGTCGTCTCGGGTGCGCAGCGAGTGCAGGTAATTATCCCAACGTTGGCCGCGGATGAATCGCCGCTGCGATCGCTTGTGACCGCGAGAGGGCAGATCGAGGAAGCCCAAATCATCGGAACGGACCGCGAACTTGACTTGGCTCTCCTCAAAGTCGATCGAACTGGGCTCCCTTCCCTGGCCCTTGGAAATTACCGCAATCTTCGACAGGGGGAATTGGTCTTTTCATTTGGGAGTCCCCAAGGATTATCGAATTCGGTCACCTCGGGAGTTGTGAGTTCAACGGCGCGCCAACTCGATTCCGACAGTTCCATGTTTTACCTTCAAACCGACGCTCCCATCAATCCCGGGAACAGCGGTGGTCCGCTGGTAAATGTCGATGGAGAAATCATTGGCATTAATACTTTCATTTTGACCGATTCGGGGGGAAACCAGGGCTTAGGCTTTGCAATACCTAGTTCCGTGGTGAAAGTCGCGTACGAGCAACTCCGGAAGTATGGCCATTTACACCGCAGCGGAATCGGAGCGGGAGTTCAAACAATCACCGCGAATCTGGCCGCCGGGCTCGGCCTGCCAAGGAGTTCTGGACTGGTCGTGTCCGACGTTTATCCCGGCGGACCAAGTGATACAGCGGGGGTAAGAGTTCAAGATATCATTCTGGGCCTCAACGATAAGCCAGTGGACTCTCTGCCCATGCTCGCTTTCAGTCTCTTCACGCACGCCGGAGGCGAGCAAATTAAACTTCGAGTGCTCCGCGGCTCTCAGGAATTGCTATTGGATGTTCCGGTGGTGGAACGCCCACACGAGTTGGATCGCTTGAGCGATTTGGCAAAGCCTCATAGCCTCATCGAGAAGCTGGGCTTTCTGGGAATCGATGTAGATAAGCAGGTTGCGCAGATGCTTCCCGACCTTCGAGTTTCGTCCGGAGTAGTCGTCGTTGCGCGAGCCGCGGATTCACGGGGCGGACACCCTTCCCTGGTGACCGGAGACGTGATCCACAGTCTGAACGGCACTTCGATCGATAGCCTGGACCATCTTCGCTCCGGTTTAGACCGATTGAAATCTCACAGTCCTGCCGTCCTGCAGATCGAAAGGGACGGCAAGCTCATGTTCATCGACTTCCAGCTCGATTGACGTCAGATATCTCTCCGGCACCTCGAACGCACCGGAGATGACATGCAAAATCAGTCCTTTGATAAATTGGATGATAAATGGGACGGTTGGCGTTCTTCACTGCGGAAACTCTTCCCTAACGCTTCAAGCACGCTGTTCATCACCGCAAGGCTGCGGCGCATGTTCCTGCTGCGAACGATGCGCAAAACTTCCCAGAAACCTGGTTCCTTTTCTTGCGCCTTCGCCGCACCCGCAAGCGCATCGGGAACCGCCTCGGCAAATTTCTTTAGTAATTCCGGATCGATCGCTCCGACGGTCTTGATCATAATCAAGAGATTACGGATCCCGCGAATCGCTTCCGGCGTTTTGGTCGCCTCGACGACAATCTCAAGAATTTTGTCGCCACCGCCGAGCATGCCTCGCACTAGTTCCAGGACGCCTTGGTCATGAAGACCTTGCAGCACGTCAAAGCCTGCAAGCACTGCTTCAGCGTGCGCAACCGGCGCCTGCTCCAGCCGGGCGCGCAGCGCTTCTCGCGGGTCGCGCTTGGGCAACTCCAGAGGAATAGGTTGAGCCATGGTTTTCTGCTCCTGTTTAGTTGGTTTGAATCTGTACGAGCCCGTTACCCGGCATTCTATAGTCCGCCCGTTTCCACTTTCGCTCCACCTCCACGCCATGTTGGGGCGTTGGATGGCCGAAGCGATGGTTGATGCGCGGCAGCGGACTTTCCCCGACTTCCGGCAGCACGCGCAGATGGACGGAAGTCTCTTTATACGCGGGCGTGTGCGTCACGGGGTCCGTGTGGCTGCTCGTCAGCCGGTTTACAGCGCTCTCGACTGAATTCATGGGCATGTAGAGTTCCTTGCCCTGCACCCTGTCAGTGACCAGCGCGCGCACCCTAACCTGTCCGTAGCGTGAGGTCAGTTGCACCCACGTGCCGCTCTGAATTCCGCGCTCTCGCGCCAGCGCCGGTGACACTTCGACAAAAGTGTCCGGAGTTTTCTCGCGAATTCCTTCGCTTTTATAGGTCATGTTGCCTTCGTGGAAATGTTCCAGGAGGCGCCCGTTGTTCAGGTGCAGATCAAATTCCGCGTTGGGTTGGTCGGTCGGTTCGGTAAGCGACAGCGTGAACAGCCTGGCTTTGCCATCCGGGAAGGCAAAGTGCTTCGTATAGAGCAGCGGCTGATCCGTTCCGTCCGCTGCAACCGGCCATTGGAGGGACTTAAATCCCTCAAGCCTCTCGTATGTCACGCCTGCGAACAAGGGCGTCAACGAAGCAATCTCACGATAAATTTCGGAAGGATGCTGATACTGCCACTTCGCGCCCAGACGATTTGCAATGTCCTGGATGATTCGCCAGTCGGGCCGGCTGTCTTCCAAAGGTTCGAGCACCTGATAGAGCCGCTGGATTCGCCGCTCCGTGCTGGTGAACGTGCCTTCTTTTTCAAGGCTCGGACTCGCAGGTAGCACCACATCTGCAAACCGGCAGCTATTGCTGAAGAAAATGTCCTGCACCACGAAAAACTCCAGCTTTGACAGCGCGTCCCCGACAAAGTTGGCATTCGAATCCACAAGGCTGATCTCTTCGCCAAACAAATACATGCATTTGAGCTTGCCTTGATGGATCCCCTCGATCATTTCGTGGTTATCGAGTCCCTTCGTCGAAGGCAATTGCACGCCCCAGGCTGCCTCGAAGCGCGATCGCACTTCAGGGTCATCGACGGATTGGTAGCCGGAAAGAAAATTGGGCATTGCTCCATGATCGCTGGCGCCCTGAACGTTATTGTGTCCACGCAGCGGGTATGCACCTGTACCCGTCTTCATGTAATTGCCCGTAATCAGCAGCAGGTTCGATATGGCCGTCGACGTGTCAGACCCCATGCTGTGTTGCGTGACCCCCATCGCCCACAGAATGCAAACACCGTCTGCCTCGGCGATCATGTGCGCAACTTTTTTCAGAGTGTCCTCGGAGAGGCCGCAAGTCCTGGCGGCAACCTCCATCGTGAACGGCGCGAGGCTTTTTTTGTATTCTGCAAGTCCATTCACCCATCGGTCCAGAAACTTGGTGTTGGCCATACCGCTCTCCAGCAGATAGCGGCTGACCGCTGAAAGCCAGACCATATCGGTTCCCGGTTTAGGGTGCAGGAAGATGTCCGCGCGCTTCGCCATTTCGTTTTCGCGCAAATCCGATACGATAAGTTTTTGTCCGCGCAGTTTGTGCCCGCGTTTTACGCGAGTGGCCAGCACCGGGTGACTCTCTGCTGTATTGCTCCCGATAATCACCACCAGCCCCGCGTTCTCAATATCCCTGACGGATCCGGAGTCGCCGCCATAACCCACGGTTCGAAACAATCCTTGCGTCGCGGGCGCCTGGCAATAGCGCGAGCAGTTGTCCATGTTATTCGTGCCGATTACCGCGCGCGCCAGCTTTTGCATCAGATAGCTTTCTTCATTGGTGCATTTGGAAGAGGAGACAAACGCCAGCGAATCCGCTCCATTCCTTGTTTCGATCTCCGTAAACTTGCGGGCCACCAGGTCCAAAGCCTCGTCCCACGACGCTTCGCGGAACTTTCCGTCTTCGCGAATAAGGGGTTTCGTCAGCCGGTCCGGACTGTTCACAAAATCCCATCCGAACTTTCCCTTGATGCACGTCGAGATGCCGTTCGTTGGCCCGTCGAGAGGTTCCACTTTCAGAATGTGGCGATCTTTCGTCCAAACGTCAAAACTGCATCCGACACCGCAATACGTGCACACTGTCTTCGTACGGTGGATGCGCAACTCCCGCATGTGTGACTCGGCGTCCGAGAGCTTCAGAATCGCCCCATAGCCCGTCTCTGGCTCGATGCCCTTTACCACATCGATCATGTCGCTCAACGTCGTCTTTGGGATCGCTGTGAGAAATCCCGCATGCCCGAGCATGGATTTTTCCATCAGCGCGTTGCACGGACAAACCGTAATGCAGTGTCCGCAGGAGACACAGCTCGATTCTCCGATGGGTGAGCCTCCATCCCACAGCACGCGTGGATGAGCATCTTCCCAATTAATCGAAAGGGTTTCATTCACCTGCACGTTCTGACACGCTTCGACGCAGCGGCCACACAGGATGCATTGTTGGGGGTCGTAACGGTAGAAGGGGTTCGAATGATCCTCTTCATAAGGCTTGGAGTGATACGGAATTGGCTGATGCTCGATGCCCAGCAATCTTTCCGTGTTGTGAACGGTGCAGTTTCCGTTGTTGTTGTCGCATACCGTGCAGTAGAGAACGTGATTGCTCAGAATGCGGTCAAAGGCTTCACGTTGCGCAGCGCCGGCTTTTTCGGACTTCGTCGAAACCTTCATTCCCTCGGATACGTTCGTTGCGCACGCTCGCACGAGTTGCCCGTTGGTCTCTACCATGCACGTGTCACACGTCTGAATCGGACCAAGCTGCGGGTGATAACACACCTGAGCAATCTTTACCCCCGACCGATTGATGACATCGATCAAGCGTTCACCGCTCATCGCTTCCTGGACTACACCATCGATTGTTACGGTTATCATCGATGTCCTCCCGGCACCGCAGCCTAGATCCAGAGCTTACCACCGAGCGCAATATTCACGGTGATCGCCCACGTACAATACATCAACCAAATTCCGGTAAGGAATTGCAGGAGCCCTACCAACCGTGAGCCACCGTTCCACCCCGCCAGCCGCGTCGGAATTTCCACTAGATAGATCAAGCTGAGGCCGACGAATATGATCATCACTGGAACGTCTCCCGCCTTTCCAAACACGTACGCTCCCAGCACGGAAACGAAGAGATAAGCGATCGCCATCCATCCATCCGGCGCCGCGCTCGACCCGACGTAGCGGCGATGCGCCATCGCGAACCAGTGGATCCCGTACACGGTGAATGCCAAGCCCGCCATGTAATGCGGTGCCGCGCTTCCGAAAACGTTGAACCAGGTTAATCCCACAATCAGATAAACGCCCGTGAGGAATTGGCAAAAGCCCGGCATCCAGAAACCCCACATCCCCATCGTCCGATCTATTTCCGGGCCCCCCTTGGGATAGCCAAATAGGGCCTGCCCGCCCCAGACGAAGTAGCCGGTGCCAAGACCGAAAAAGCCAATGGCGACAGGAACAAACGGCGAATTAGCGAACGCAATAGTTTGCAGCATCATTGTTGTGTGAACCTCGCTCTCTAACAATTCCAGAAACTCATAGGAGTGAAGGCACGCATAATTCCAACCTCCAGCCCCAGTTAAATCGCACTAGCGCTTCTATCAAAAGGAGTTAGAGACGAGAAGGAAGGAGGGAACCACACCGGGCAAAGCAGAGCGGGCCACTCGTTGACACTCTGTCAGAATTCTGACTTGTAAGCCCCTTAACTGGCGGGGCGTGACGCGATTACCGGGCCGTCCACCCACCGTCAATCAGAATTGTCTCGCCGGTGATCAACGACGCAGCGGGGGAGGCCAGAAACACAACCGCCCCTGCCACTTCCATCGGCTCTCCGATACGGTGCAGCGCGGCGATCCGTTCCAACGTGTCCGCGTGAAAGGCCGCATCTGCGAGCGCACTTTCCGTCCCCGGTGTGCGGATGAATGTCGGCGCCACGGCGTTCACGGTGATCCCGTACTTGCCCCATTCCACCGCCAAACATTTGGTCAAATGCGCAATGCCCGCCTTGGTCATGCAATAAATCGATTCGGCCGGCAACGCCGCAAACCCTGCCTGCGAGCTCATGTTGATAATCTTCCCGCTTTTCTGCCGGATCATCAGCCGCCCTACGGCCTGGCTTGCAAAAAATGTCCCTTTCAAGTTCACCGCTAATGTTGTGTCAAAGTCTTCCTCGCGTACATTCTCGGCCAGGTTTTCGGGCGCGATCCCGGCATTGTTCACCAGGATGTCGATTCGACCAAATTCCTTCGCAGTTTCGTCCACGGCGCAAGAAATCTGCTCCATGCTGCTTATGTCCATCTGAAGCGGCAGGGCTTTTCTCCCCATTTTTCGTATCTCTGCGGCTAATCCCGAGTCTTCCCTTACATCGCGCAAACCTAGCGCCACGTCCGCGCCTGCATGCGCCAAGGCCAGCGAAATTGCTCGCCCCAAACCTCGCGCCGCTCCCGTTACCAACGCCACTTGCCCGCTCAACCCAAACTGCGGATACTCCATTACCGTTCCCTCCATCGCTTACTTACTATTTCTACTCATACTGCTCGCTGGACGTTCGAGTATAAATGATTCGACGGACAGTATACGCAGCGAGATTTTCGCCACTGACAACCTCGATGCCTGAGTAACGCACAAACCCGACAAGTGAATTTCAAGTTTTGGTAATCCGAACCGTTGCCAGTTGGCGGTGCCGCTCGTGCGCTCAACCGCGTTACTCGTCCGAAGGCGGCTATCTCGACCCTGGCGTATAATCCCGTGTGATGGACAAGCCCTTAAGGGAACCTTTGCTCCGTCCGGTGATGCCGGAACTCGACGCAGTTCGAGGAATTGCCATCCTCGGTGTAGTCTTTTACCACGGCTTTGTTTGGGTCAGGGACCTATCTGTTTACACTGGCCTACAAAGAAAATTTTTTTTGGTTTTAACCGCAGGGCAGTTTGGAGTTCCGCTCTTTTTCGTTCTGTCTGGATTTTTGATAACAGGTATTTTGCTGGATTCGCGGACGCGTCCGGATTATTACAAGCGATTCTACTTACGTCGCGCGCTCCGTATCTTGCCGGTCTATTACCTGGTCCTTCTTATTTTGGTCATAGTGGGCAGAAGCAACGGCACATTTTTAGTTTTGAGCCTGGTGTTCAGTTCCAACTTGACATCGTTGTTCGGCGCCACAATGTCTTACGCAGTTTTGTGGTCTCTGGCTGTAGAGGAGCACTTTTATCTTCTCTGGCCTTCGGCTGTCCGTCGCATATCCGACACTCATCTCATGATTTTAGCCCTCGTAATTTCAGTCATAAGTCCGTTGCTGCGATATATTTGCCATTTGCACGCTTCCGCAATGCATGTCATTGATTACGGATGTGCCTTCTACACCTGGAATGTCGCAGACGGTTTGGCCTGGGGAGCCTTCCTGGCTTTGGCGATTCGCGCCCTGAAATTTGACCGTATTCGCGTATTACAACTGTCTATCGCGCTTTTTGCAGCGGCGTTCTCGCTAATCGCTATCGGACTCCCCTTTGGCATTACTAGTCGCAAAACTCCTTTAGGCGAAGCGCTTCAGTCGGTTCCCTGGACGCTCTCGTTCACCGGCCTCATTGCGGCTTTTCTTTTAATCGGAACCAGTTCCTGGAAGAAACTCGCAGCGCCATCGATTCTGCAATTTTTCGGCTGGATCAGCTACGGTTTGTATATGTATCACTTACTCGTTTTTGAGACTTACTCCCGAGTAATGTATTGGCTCGCACCGCATTTTATCTCGCGTCTGAGCCCGTGGCAGGAGGTTTGGTTACGCTTCATAATAGCCGGTGGCGCCGCGGTGGGAATCTCCTATCTCTCGCGACGTTATTTTGAACAATTTTTCCTGGATTTCAAGAAGAGATATACGCCCAGAACAGCAGAAACACTCATTCGCCCTCGTGAGACTCTGGGGTAACACAATCCTCACGCAGCGCGGTGTGAGAGAATTCGAGACCTTGGAGCCCAAGTGCGATTCCTCCCTAAACTGCTTTGATTACCGTCACACAATTGCTTACTGGTTCGCGGCTCAACGGCACGAATAGGAACGAGAGCTGTGCTAAGCTCTGCGATTCCGCCACTGGGCGAAATCACATAAATCATACTCGCTACTACTTCGGTCGTGGGTATTGCAGTGTGTGTTTCAAATGAACGAGCCATCAAAAGGTCGCATACTCGAACTGGACGGGCTACGAGGCGTAGCTATTTTGTCTGTTGTCGCTTTCCATTACATCTCCCAACAGGGAGCGGCGCCGGCGGGCACAATTGCGCACCATCTGCAACGAATCGTAGTCTTGGGTTGGACTGGTGTCGATCTGTTCTTCGTATTATCCGGCTTTTTGATCGGCGGAATCTTGATGGATGCCCGTGCGTCCAACGTTTACTACCGCACCTTTTACACACGCCGATTCTTTCGTATCGTTCCCATCTATTATCTCTGGATTACCGCCTACATTGCTTTGGTCGGCTTTGCTGGAGCGCAAATACAAGCGCTCTCCAATTCGGGTGTGGCTCCGGCTTTGGGTCTTCCCGTCTATTTACATTATTTGTTTTTGCAGAATTTCGGACTCGGGCATTTCATAGGATTGGCTGGTGCCTGGTTCATTCCTTTGTGGTCCCTGGCAGTGGAAGAGCAGTTTTATTTGATGGCGCCACTCGTAGTGCGCTTCGTTTCCCCCGGCAAATTGCCGTACGCGTTGGGGGCCGTGATCGTTATTGTGCCCTTCCTAAGAACTCCTTTACTGCGCCGGGCGCACGCGTTCAAGTATTAAGGGCCGCAGGTCCGACCAGGCGCGCGTCTTTCGGTTTGTCACTCACCCTGTTCGTCCTTGCTGTTCGCGAAGAATAGCGCCGCAACTACGCCACGGTTGTTGTTGATAATTCCGTGATTGGTTATCTAAATATTGAAACAGTGCTATGAAATTAAGCGCGCTCTTTGGGAAGATAAAAAACTCGCAGCAGCGCTGAGAGGCAACGCTACCGCGGGATTTCGCGAAAGCCATAGTCCCATTTGAGCCAGCGCGCGATGCTTGGCGTGAATGGCACGACGTTCCTTGTCAAAAGCTCCCAGCCAGTCCCAATCATGATCTCTACGCCGGCTGATGTGTTTCGCAAGTATTTCCGCGGTCAGCAAAGCTTCTGACATTCCTGTGCCGGTTAGCGGGTCAACGAAACCGGCGGCATCTCCGAGTAAAATGACACCTGGCGCGACACCGCGACGCGACGCGCCGCTGAGTGGCGAAGCGCCCATAAACGGTGTTATTTGTACCGCGCCTTCAAGCCGGGAAGCTAACGCAGGAAATGTGCGGCAAAGAGCAAGGAATTCCGTGGCGCTATATCGTACGCCACCGGTCTTAATTAACAGGGCCACGGAAATTTCCCGGTGCGGAAGCGGCGTGACATATATTTCGTGGCCGGCGCCAACGAAAACTTCAACCCAGCGGATTTGCGCTTTGCCGCTGTCCAATCGGAAATGGGCGCGGACCGCGAAACGATCCATCCTGGCTCGGATATCCAAACCAAGCTTCCTTCGAATCGTAGAATGCGCGCCATCCGCGGCAATCACCAGCGGGGCGTGGTATTGCTGGCCCGCGGCGTTTAGTCCCACTACCGTTCCATTTTTCGTTATGGGACCGTCGACGGGAATTCCCGTGTGCACCCGCACACCGGAGGTCCCAGATGCGCAACAAAGTAGCGCCTGGTCCAGCACTTTGCGGCGTTGTCCCACGCCGGCTGATCGAAATGGGAAAGCTTTGTAATTTTCGCGTCTAGCTGCGGCTTTTTCAAAATAAAAGCGGACGCCTGCGAATGGATAGCCGCCCGCGATTGCTCCCACGGCGCCAGATGGATCTAAGCGTTTTAGGACCGCCACGCCGGCAGGCATGAGACCTTCACCGCATGGTTTTTCTCTTGGGAATTGCGCCTTTTCGAACAGTTCTACCGCGAAGCCTTTCCGGCCCAGCATAACCGCGAGAGAAGACCCTGCAATTCCGCCGCCCGCGATGAGAACATCAGCCACGCGTACTCCTCCCGATCGTCAAGGCTAAAAAATTCTAGTTACGGCAGTGCATCAAGTTGTCTCTGCCGTGTTAAATGGTTGTCACAAAATGCAGTTGGTGGCGCAAAGGCTTATACATTAGATGGAGCCGCTGCGTGCACGTTTCTTAGATGGAGCCGCCCTCCTGTTGAGTTGTTTATCCCCTTTGCTATGGAAATTAATTGTGTAAGCTGTTTCCCATGACAGGTACTCGAGCCAAGGAAATATTGTGCGTGCTCTTTTTTCTTCACCTGGGTGCGTGCTCAGCGGATACTACCGCGTTTGTACGCGTGAATCAGCTCGGTTATCAGACTGGGCGCACGGGGCGCGCGTATCTCATGTCCAAGGGGAAAGTCGAGGGCTGCAAATTCAGCGTGAAAAGTGAGCAGGACGCTGAGCTTTTATCCGGGACGGTAGGAGGATCTCCAGGAAGTTGGGGCAAATATAAAGTGTACGCACTGGATTTCACGGTTGAAAAACCCGGCAGGTACTATATCGCGGTAACAGGACCGGTTTCTGCAAAGTCGCCTCAATTTAAAGTGGATACAGCGGCAAGTTTGTATTCGGGCGCGTTGTCGAATGCTTTATCTTTCTATCAAGAGCAGCGAGACGGAGAAGATTTTATTGCATCCGATTTGCGGAAGAAGCCAGGGCATTTAAATGACAAGAGCGCGAAGACTTACCAGACCCCGGAATTTGAAGGGGATCCCGGCCGAATTAAGAGCGACCTTGTAAGCGCGGGTGAAGTAATGGACGCATCCGGTGGGTGGACGGACGCGGGCGACTACTTGAAATTCGTTCATACCACCAGTTACGTCGTGGCCTTGATGCTGGTGGGACGCCGGGATTTTCCGAATCAGATGGGACCAGCTTCGCGCGGGTCGGATTTTACCGCAGAGGCGAAATTCGGGCTCGATTGGCTGTTACGCATGTGGGACGACAATTCCAAAACGCTTTACTATCAGGTGGGAATCGGCAGCCCGATTTCCGGTGCGGAAAACGATCACAGCATCTGGCGTTTGCCGCAGGAGGATGATGCCTCGCATGGAACTGACAAGGAGTACCGGTATATTCGCAATCGCCCGGTATTTATTGCCGGGCCGCCGGGCTCGAAGATCAGTCCAAATCTTGCGGGTAGACTCGCGGGGGATTTTGCGCTGTGTTACCGGATTTTTCGCGCAAGCAATTCGGTGTATGCGAATCGCTGTCTACAGGCCGCGGAACATATTTTTGAACTGGCGGATACTGCGCCGGCACATCAGCTGCTCACTGCCGCGCCTTTTGAATTTTACGCCGAGACGCAATGGCGCGATGACTTGGAGTTTGCGGCGACGGAACTTTACCTCGCGGTCCGCGAGGGCAACGTGCCCGCCGGGCTGCCTCACAACGACGCTGATTTTTATTTGAAGTCGGCAGCAGAATGGGCTGCTCAATATATTCGAAACAGGGGACAAGAGAGCGGGGTCCTCGACGCCGCGGACATGAGCGGCTTGGCACATTTTGATTTGTATCGCGCGATTGCTACTCAAAAGAGCGCTACCAAGCTCGCGGTGACGCAGGCCGAGTTGTTGGATGATTTGCGCAGAACTCTGGATCATTCCGCCGAACAAGCGGCTAAGGACGCGTTCGGTTTCAATATTCCGTGGGGAGAAGGCGACACACCGGCAAGAGGATTGTCGATCGTGGTGATGGCGAAGGAATACGACTATCTGAGTAAAGGTCACACATTTTCGGACTATGCGGACCGCTGGGTGGCCAACTCGCTGGGCGCAAATCCTTGGGGAGTTTCATTCATCGTCGGTGATGGATCCATATTTCCTCACTGCATTCATCATCAAGTCGCGAATCTAGTTGGGTCGAACAACGGGAAGAAACCGATTTTGGCTGGCGCGGTTGTGGAAGGACCCATCCGCAAAACGGAGTCGGGCGCGCCGTCAGGAACTGTGCGTTGTCCGCCGAGCGGTGATGATCCGTTTGAGAAATTCAACGGGCCAGATGCGACGTATAAAGACGATGTCAAATATTATTCGACGAATGAACCGGCCATCGATCTGACGGCATCTTCGTTTCTGGCTTTTTCATGGCAAGTTGCGGGCGCGCCTGCAAGCACGTTTTAGATCCGTATGCAGTTCTAGGTGTGCTGCGGCGAGCGCTGCAGGCTGCGCGGCTTGGCAATCAGGAAAAGATAGAGGGCTTTAAGCGTTTGGACCGGCTCACGCGATCCGTGGAATAGAATTACACTCCAGTCGCGGATTTTGACGCGGTCATGGAGCATGAACACCGTATTTCAAGTTCGCTGGAAGGACGCACGGTGTTCGATTCTTCTCCTTCGCCTCGAAAATTGAAACGCGATAAGCAATTATCGTTCTCTTTTGACCAGCGCTAGAACTTGTTGAACATCCTTCGGAATTGACAAGCCCGCAAAATTCATCCAAACTGTTCATGGCGAAGAAAAAACGAAAGTAAGTAAATCCCTCCTCGACCCTCGCCACAACGCCATGTACTCGAAATCCGCCACCTTGCGCCTGCAGGTCGAGTCCGCTCTTGCCGGACGAATGCCATCACCATTCCGTCTGCCGCAATGCGAGCCGCCCAACACTGTTCCCGTGGGGATTCCACTCCTTGATGAAGTGACGGGGGGATTGCCTCGTGGAGGGATCACCGAATTGTATGGGCCCGCTTGTTCGGGCAAGACCGCTTTGCTGCAATCGGCTTTGGCTGCCCGGACTGCGAATTCGGAAGTGTGTGCGCTTGTGGATGCGCATGATTCCTTTGATCCAATTTGTGCGCAGTCCTCGGGTGTAGCGCTGCGCCAGTTGCTTTGGGTTCGCTGCAAAAATCTGGACCAGGCATTTCGTTCCGTGGATGTGCTGCTTCATGGCGGCGGATTTGGCATGGTCGTTTTGGATTTAAGCGACGCTCCGGCGCGGCTGGTTCGGCAGATTCCTCTCAACGTGTGGTTCCGATTGCGGCGCACCATCGAAAACACTTCCACAATTCTGCTGGTGCTTTCCCAAGAATCGAACGCAAAAACGTGCGCGTCCCTGGTGCTTCGCCTTGAAAAAGAAGTTGCTGCCTGGACGCTGCGGGAATCTTCCGTGACCGCGCCAGGGAATCACAGCTGTGCTTGTCTGCTGGATGGGTGGACCACCGGCAGCGAAGTGATTCGTTCCAGCGCACGCCGCAAAAATCTTTACTTCCTCAACGCAACTTCAGGAAGCAAAGACCTGGTTCGTTTCGACTTGCGAACGAAAGAATCACTTTACGAAAAAGAAAGGACGAAAGACCCTGGTTGAACTTTCCAGTTCTCCGCGGGCTATCGGGATTACTCATGGCGTTTGCTGCGATTTTCGTTCCCAATTTTATTTTTCAGGCGGTGGTGCGCTGCAGTCCCGAACTGCGAATGCAACCTGTAGCGATCATCGAAGGTCAGCCGCCAATTTATCGCGTGATCGCGTTGAACCGGCTCGCGGAAAAATCAGGTGTAAGCGTGGGAATGACCAGGGCCAACGCGGAGCAATTCCCGCAGCTGCAAATCCGGCATCGCAGCAAAACTCAGGAAGAAGCCGCGCATAAGGCGCTGCTGGATGCCGCCTGGTCCATTTCTTCGCGAGTAGAAGATACGGCGCCGGATACATTGCTTCTTGATCTCTGCGGGCTCACCCGCCTTTTCGGCACAGAAGAGGAAATTGGACAGAGAATCCTTTCGCGAGCTTGCGAAATGGGCATCGATGTTCATGTAGGAATATCCGCAAACGTAGAAACCGCGAGGATTGTGGCGCGCGCTTTGTTCGGAGTGACGGTTGTGCCCAACGGACAGGAACGGCGTTTTCTCGAAACTTTGCCCATTAGCATGCTCTCGCCGAGCCTGGAACTTTCAGAACTTTTTGAACGATGGGGCGTCACCACTTGCAAAGCTCTTGCTTCGCTCCCAGTGCTTGCGCTTTCCGAACGCGCCGGGCAAGAAGGCGTGCATTTGCACACGCTCGCAAGCGGAAAAGGTTGCAGGCCGCTTCTTATCACGCAGCCAACGGATTGCTTCGAGGAATTTTTTGAGCTGGAAGATGCCGTGGACAATCTTGAGCCGCTTTCATTTCTGCTGAGCAGGCTGCTTCAGCAATTGTGCGTACGTATTTCCGCGCGAGGACTGGCCATCGGCAGCGTCCAGGTAACATTCGAGCTGGAAAAAGCGTTTGAGAGCACGGTCTTTTCCTCACGCGAACGCGGTAACGCAGAAAAATCTCCGGGAACTTATTTTTGTTCCTTAAAATTGCCGGTTCCCTCCCACGACTCCATGCTTGTTCTTAAACTGTTGCGGCTTCGGCTGCAAACAAAGCCGCCGGGCGCTCCCGTGAAAAAAATCCACATGTTGGCGGAGCCGGGTCGTTCCCGAGCAGTGCAGAGCGGTCTGTTCATTCCCGCTTCGCCGGATCCGCAAAAATTGGAACTCACGCTCGCGCGCATCGCGGCCTTGGTCGGCGAAGACAATGTGGGCTCGCCGCAGTTGCTTGACACTCATCGCCCCGACGCTTTTCATATGCGGAAATTTCATGTCGTACCAGCGACAGCCGTTCTTCCAGAAAAACCCGGCGAAACTCAGACCGCATTTCGTGTCTTCCGCCCTTCCCTTCCCGCGTGGGTACAGTTGCAGCAAAACGTTCCGGCTCGCGTCACTTTTCAAGGGAAACGTGGCCAAGTCGTGCATGCCTCGGGACCTTGGCGCACCTCAGGTGAGTGGTGGAACGAGCAAGCATGGCAGGAAGACGCTTGGGACGTAGAGATTCAGTTTGCCGCGGACTCCCAGATTACCTCAGGGCTCTACCGCATCTATTACGATCATCTTCTTGAAAAATGGTGGGTACGCGGAGTCTACGACTGATGTACGTCGAATTGCATGCACGCTCGGCGTTCAGCTTCCTGGAAGGTGCGTCCAACCCGGAAGCGTTGATGGAGGCATGTGCAACATTGGGCATGCCATCCATGGCGCTGCTTGATCGCGATGGACTGTACGGCGCTCCGCGATTTTATCTTGCCGCGAAAAAATTTGGGCTTCAAGCGCATATTGGCGCGGAAGTGAGTTGCGTGGATGGATGGCACTATCCGCTGCTGGTCGCGTCGCCGCAGGGTTATCACAACCTTTGCCGGCTCATCACACGCATGAAACTACGTTCGAAAAAGGGTGAAGGCGCGATTGCCGTGGAAGAGATTGCAGATTTTAGCGAAGGCCTGATTTGTTTAACGGGCGGAATGGAAGGCCCCCTGGCTTATGCGCTGCGCACCGGAGGAAAAGAGAAAGCGAGAAACATTCTTGAGAAATTGTGCGCGACATTCGGCAGGCACAACATTTATATGGAACTGCAACGGCACTGCTGCATCGAAGAGGAACGCCGCAATCAAGCAGCACTCGAACTTGCTCGCGCGATGAACCTCCCGCTCCTTGCGACCAACGGAGTTTGCCACGTTGCTCCCGAGGAGCGTGAATTGCTGGATGTATTCACGTGCATCCGCAATCACCGTGTGCTTTCAAACGCAGGACGCCTGCTCTCCGCCAATACTGAGCGCCACCTCAAATCTCCCGCAGAAATGGCCGCGCTATTTGCGGATTTGCCGGAGGCCATCAAAAACACGGAAGAGCTTGCGGCACGATTAAAATTCACACTCAACGATCTGGGCTACCAGTTCCCTGTTTATCCCACAGCAAATCAGGAATCGCAGATCAGTTTTCTGCGCGAACGCACTTTAGAGGGGATGATTCGCCGCTACGGCCAGAATCATGAACGCGCCAGGCAACAGGTGGAACGCGAACTGTCGATTATCGAAAAACTCGACTTGGCCGGTTACTTCCTCATCGTTTGGGATATCGTTCGCTTTTGCCAGGAAAAAAATATTCTGGTTCAGGGCCGAGGTTCTGCCGCGAACAGCGCGGTCTGCTATTCGCTTGGCATTACCGCCGTTGATCCCGTGGGGATGAATCTCCTTTTCGAACGATTTCTTTCCGAAGAACGCGGTGAGTGGCCAGACATCGACCTGGATCTGCCGAGTGGGGATCAGCGAGAACGCGCCATTCAATACGTTTACGAGCGCTATGGAAAGCTGGGCGCCGCGATGACCGCCAATGTCATCACCTACCGCGGCAAGTCCGCCGCTCGCGAAGTTGGTAAAGTTCTTTCGCTCGATGCGGAAACTCTGGACCGGTTGGCTAAACTTGTGAGTGCGTGGGAATACACGGATTCGAAGGACACGCTCACTCGACAGTTCCAGGAAGCGGGTCTGGACCTCGAACAGCATCGCATTGGAAAGTTTTTTGAACTGTGCCAGAAAATTCAAGATTTGCCCCGGCATCTAGGCCAACATTCGGGCGGCATGGTTGTGTGCCAGGGGCAATTGGATTCTGTGGTTCCGTTGGAACCGGCCACTATGCCCGGGCGCGTTGTGGTGCAGTGGGACAAAGAAGATTGCGCGGATATGGGAATTGTCAAAGTAGACCTGCTGGGTCTCGGAATGATGGCGGTGCTTGAAGATTCATTGAAACTAATCCGTCGCCATCAGAAAGAAGAAATTGATCTCGGACATCTTCCGCAGGACGATCCGGCGGTATATTCGGCTTTGCAGAAGGCCGACACCATTGGCTTGTTTCAGGTGGAAAGCCGCGCGCAAATGTCTTGCCTTCCGCGACTGCATCCCAAATGTTTCTATGACATCGTTGTGCAGGTTTCCATTATTCGCCCCGGTCCAATCGTGGGGAAAATGGTGCATCCTTATTTGAACCGGCGTTTAGGCCGGGAGCCTGTTGAAAGTCTGCACCCGCTGCTTGAATCCACGTTATCGCGCACGCTGGGCGTGCCCCTGTTTCAAGAGCAGCTCCTGCGCATCGCCATGATTGCCGCGGGATTTTCCGGTGGCGAAGCCGAAGAACTTCGCCGTGCTTTCGGCTTCAAACGTTCGGAAGCGCGTATGAAGGAAGTGGAAGTCAAACTGCGGCGCGGAATGACCGCAAAAGGTATTTTGGGAGATACGCAGGATCGCATCGTACACGCAATAACATCCTTTGCGCTTTATGGATTCCCCGAATCACATGCCGCAAGCTTTGCGCTGATCGCTTATGCCAGTGCGTATTTGAAGTGCCACTATCTTGCGGCTTTTACGGCAGCGATGTTGAACAACCAGCCCATGGGATTCTATCAGCCCATAACCTTGATAAAGGATGCGCAAAGACACGGTCTCAAATTTAAGCCGATCGATGTTACCTGTTCCGGCTTTGATTGCGCGCTCGAGGAAAGTCCGCAGGGACTGCTGGTGCGCATGGGGCTTCGTTACGTGAAGACGCTCCGCAAAGAAACGGCGTTGCAAATTGTGGAACAGCGCACGGAATCGCCGTTTATTTCCATCGAAGATCTGAAGCAGCGGGTACAAATTCAAAAAGACGAATTGCGCGCCTTGGCAAGCGTCGGGGCGTTGAATTTCATTTTGCAACAATCGCAAGTTCATCGGCGTACGGCTTTGTGGCAAGTGGAAAGCGCCAGCCGCCACTCTGGACCGCTTTTTAAATCACAAAAGAAAATCTCGGACACCGAAGAAAGTGATTTCATCTCGCCACTCGAACCCATGAATCGGCAGGAACGTCTCCATGCAGACCTTCGAGGAACTGGGTTGACGTTGGGAAAACATCCCATGGCCCAGCATCGCTCCGCTCTTGCTCGTGAAGGAGTGGTGCCATCTGCAAAGTTGGCATCCATGCGAGACGGAACATTTGTTACCGTGGCCGGTTCCGTAATCGTTCGGCAACGCCCTGGCACAGCAAAAGGTTTCGTCTTTCTGAGCCTGGAAGATGAAACCGGCATCGCTAACATCATCCTTAGCCCGCCGCTTTTTGAGAAGGAACACACCACGGTGTTGTATTCCTTTTTTCTTCTTATTACTGGCACGCTGCAAAACCAGGACGGAGTTGTCTCCGTGAAGGCCGGCAAAATTGCACCATTCGTTCTTGAGCAAAGCGAAATGGTGTCGCACGACTTTCACTAAACTCGTTTTGCCTTATGAGATGAGATTGGTTGGAGAAAAAATTGAGGGGAGCTTGCGCCCCCTCAGCCTTCGCTAATATACCTGCTGGAAGCCGACGTTCACCACGTCGCGAAACTTAGGAGTTCCCGGTGGCATCTTGCTCAAATCCAGAAAGTCCACGTCGAATACATATTGCCGGGTAGGCGGCGAGTAAACTGTGCCGCAGCATTTGAAAACGCCGGTAGCATACTGGGAAAAATACAAACTGGCCATGGAACCTCTGTAGTTCAGAGATTGTCCGCCCCAATTTTCCATGTACCGCAGGAAGTTGTGGACTCCGCCATCCGTGCCAAAGTCTTGAGGGTTGCCAATAAATTTGAAGTTGATATTCTTGCCGGTGGCGATCGCCAATCGGTAATAGCTCGTGGTAGCAGGTCGCCCACTTACGTCCGCAGGACTTTTGAAACTAACCAGATCGTTCCAATTGTTCGACAACAGTGTGACCGTATCCGCAATGACCGCTGAAGAGGCGTGCGGGTCGCCAAAGCCGCCGCCATTCGCATTATAATTTCCCAAGACATAAGCAGGTTGTTCGCTGGCGAGCGTAAATCCGCCCAAGGCATTGTCAGGACGAACCGGCACATTTCCTAATTGTGCATTGACCAGCCGCACGGCATGCCGCGGACCGGAAACCCAGTTCACCCTCGCTGTATTCATGCAGCTAACGGCCGTATTTGGGAAACTTCCGGGTTGCACCACGCCAAAGCCCAAACCAAGGAAGTCCGAGGAATAATTGTCCAATACGCCGTTCTCATTTGCGTCTTCGCCGGCGTCAAGCTTTCCATTGGGATTTCCATTAACATTTCCAAGATTGATGACATCTTCGAAGCCGTATTCACCGGTTTTGATGTTTCCGGCGTTCGGGCTAGCAACCGTCCCGCGACGGTCTGAAAAATAAAGGATGTAGCCGTTCTGAGAAGTGAACTCTACTTGATTGGGGTTCCCGGCAAGCCAGCGCTTCAGATTGTTGACATCTATTTCTGCCACGTTTAAAACGCCACCGATACTGCAATTCGGTGTGGCACGCGCGTTCTCGCGGTATTCGCCTTCACGACTGTCGTACATATTGATTGGGTACCAATTATTTCGCGTGGCAGCTCCCGTAACCACGCTGTTCGTGCCCCCGTCTGTTACCAGCGGGCCCGCCGTCTTATTGCCATTGCGATCCGCCTGTTTCTGAAGAATCAAGATGGCGTTCGGGTGGACGGTATTAGCATTGCCTGGGCCAGGCGGATCTATTCCTCTTGCAAATCCTAATTCCAACCACTGCTTCGTGACCGGGATATAATTGCCGGCGCCGTCGCGATATTCCACCCGCAGATAACCGTCTAAGAGGTTCCAAGACTGCGTGACCGAGGTATTTCCCGTCACGGGGTCTACGGTGGTGGTCTTACCCGGAAGCAGGGGTGCGGTTACCGGCTTAAGTGTGGCCTTGGCAACTGGAGGAACCGTCGGAAACGCTGTCCAATTTGTTTCGTTGCCAGGTCCAGCTGGGTACGGCGTTACTGGGATTCCGCCCGGATCTGTCACTATAGTTGATTTGGCTTCTGCGAAATAGGTATTGCTGGCGCCGGTCACCGGCACACCATTGGTGTAGTCAGGCGCTGTAGCGCTGGTCTTCACGTTGGCAAGCCGTATATTCTGCCCGTCGTTAACTCCGCCGGGAAGTTCGTTGGGATCATCGCTGAGCAGCACGCGAATTTGAGCCTGATTGTAAAGCCGGGATACTCCGACGGCCGAGCCTGGAGCTTCGCCCACCAGAGGGCGGCGAATAATTTCAATCGGTCCTACTCCCGGCTGGACGAAAGGCAACGTCAGCGGCTTAACTCCCGTAGTGCCGCTGAGGATCATGCCGTTATAAGTCGTTTTCGAAATAGTCGTCCATGAGGGACTGCCATTATTCGGTGCCCCGGTGCCACCGTAGGGAGGAGTGGGGCCACCAATCGAACTGCCCTCGTTCGGTGAGACTTGCAGATTGCGGCAGGCCGGCTTACCTGCATCGCAACCACTTGGCGCAGTAGGAACCAGGATGTTTCCCCTTCGGCCCTGCGCAACGGTATCGGCGCCATTGGCCAATTGATCCCGCACTATATCTCCCGCGGCGCGAATCTTACTGTGAAACGTCAGGGTTCCGCCTGATGACAGGAACAGATTCCCGTTGCTATGTACGCGGCCACTGAAGTCAAAGTCCGGCCCGGGGAAATAACTTAAATCGCTTTGCGAAAAAACGCCGAACTGAAATACCGGGATCTCGGCAATCTCAATGCGCCGTATCAAGCGAGCCTCGTCAACATCAACGCCTTGACGATCCGCGGTCACGGCCAAGGTCATGGGAACGATCATCGCTTGCAGTCCTTCATTGGGTCCGCTGCTAACGGTCTGAATCGTGGAAGGCAACGCCGCGCATCCGCCGCCGTTCGCTGGGACGTTAAAGACGTATTCGGGATAGGTGACGCCGACTACCGCGTTATTAGGCACCTGCCCTTGCAGAGTATTGATGTCGCAATTCGTTGGTGCGGCTTTCTGCGCGTATAAGGTTGAAAGATCCGACATCATCTTCTCCATGGCCGCCTCCGCCCCGTAATAGGCGAGCGTATTGGCCATGTCAGTTCGTTGCAGATGCTGTTCGTGGTTAACCTTGTAAACCAGCGCCACCGCCACGGCGGACAGCATCGCCAGCAACAGAAGCACTGCGATGAGTGCGACACCCTTCTCGGACCGGCGTTCATTCCCGTATATGAAACTTCGTGCGTTTCTCATAACGCTCCTAGTTGTAGCGGTCCCGGAAACTAAGATTCCGTGGACCTACGGAAGTCGACAAATTCACGCGTTGAATTCCGTTGTTTAATCCAGTTCGGAGGCTCCGGCCGGTTATGTTGATATTTATTTTTCGAATCTGGTTAGGCTTCGGAACTGGCGGATTACCGGATGCCGCGTTTGGCAAATTGGCTACCAGCGCGCCGTTGGTGTCATCCACGATGTCGTACGTTATTTGCAAATCTTCGATATGTTCCGCCACCGGCACAGGCGGGTGCGCGCCGACTTGCCGCATCAGTCTCGAGTCGGGTCCATCTGGAGTGTTGATCCGTTGGATGAAATAAGTAACCATGATCAGCCGGGAGACTTTAGTCGCGGGATAAGTGACTGGATTCGATGCGGGGGTGGCGATGCCCTTGATGTTTCCGGTTGGCGCCGCGGTCTGATTTAAGTTGAGTGGGTCTGCCCCAAAATTAATGGTGGATCCGCCCGCGCTGGTTGCCACACCAACAGCTGCCCCTACTCCGTTTTGCAGCAAGATCACATCGCCTGGCAAAATTCCATTCGTCGGATCGGTAACCGCCGGAGCAGTTCCGGCGGGCATCGTGACGCTGTCGCCGTTAGCAGTGATCGCCGTCGTGGAAAACGCGCTCCAATTTAAATCCGGATCAACATAAGTGATCTTTATCGCGTCGCTCGGCTCGGTGATGTTCGCGCCGATGCCATTGCCGGGGGTTACTTTATAGAGAATCCCTTGCGTAAACGGGATGCTTACTCCGACGTAGCACCCGCTGGTATCGCAGGCAAAATTCGGATTGGCGCCTCCGGTTGCCTGAGACGGTATCGCGATTCCACCAATGGGGACTCCCGTGCCCGACTGCGACAGATCACGTTCCAGTTGGTTCAGTGCCGCTCGAACTTCAGTTTGCACTTCGGAGCGGCGCATGGTCAGTTCGGAAGTCTCCAACGATTGCTTAAAAAGTTGCACCGCTGCCGCCATTATGGTCAACGTAATCAGCATCGCGATCGTAAGTTCGATTAGGGTGAAACCTTTTTTCGATCTTTGTGGGCGGCGCATTGATAGCATCCTCATTGATACCGTGATATGTAACCTGTAACGTTGTAATCTCTTACGCCGATCCGGGATGAAGCTACGCGGATCGTTACCGTAATTTGGCGCAGGTCGCTACTTACGCTTCCGTCTGGATTTATAACCTGCTGAATCCGAATCTGCCGCTGGTAGTTCACTAACGGAATGACAATGTCGTCAGCATCGCCGAGAACTCCGTCAGGGCCGGGAGATACTTCACTCTGGATGGTTTGTGTATCGCTCGTAGTGCCTACTATCCCATTCGCGCCGGGAACAAAAAGAGGTTGAAACCCGTCGTTAAATATTCCGCCGGCTGACCTGTTTTGGATTGCGGCAAATCCCACCGAAGCGTCGTCTCGCGCGCTATAAACACCCTCTAAAGCCTCCATAGCCTTTTGCTTTGCGACAAGGTCTTCCCGTGTGGACTGAAGAGCAGTTAAAGATTGTGCAAAAAGTCCTGCAAGCGCTGTCAAACCCACTACAAGTATCACCGTGGCAATCAGAGCTTCGATAAGTCCAAAGCCTTGATCGCTCTTCCGGTGTTTGGAGGTGTCGTGGCGCAGGCTCATTGTGTCCACCTCGTCGAACCGTCAGCATTTTTCAGAAGCGTCCATCCCTTCGACCGCCCGGTAGATCCGTAAAGCGAGACCGCACGGCTGGTAAGTATGTCGTTGGGATCGGCCATGTACACCACTCCGTTGTTCAGCCTGTTCGTGGAATCCAATGCTCGGCCGTCAGGCTGAAAATAAATCTGTGTCTGGCCCCCTCCAAAGTCGACGTCAAAATCGACGGGTGTCACCCCGGTGCCGAAACCATCGGGCACCGTCGCACCGGTTGTCGGAATTCCGGCCACGGTGGTGAACTGAATGCCCTGGGGGAGCAACATGGGCGGTTGCGCCTGCGCGAATGCAGCAGCGCTGCCTGTCACCCGCGCCCGTAAATTCACCGGCGTTCCGACTTCCAGTTGTATGGTCTGCGGTGGCGTAAACGTGATCCGGTAAATTCTGCGTTCATCGATGGCTCGTTCGTGCGCCCGCCTCATCTGGCCGAGAACCATTTCCATCGAAGAATTTGCTTTAGATCTTTTAAGTAAAGGGAAAATGTTAATGATTGCCGTCGCTGCGACCACGGTCACCACGCCTACGACCACAAGAAGCTCTACGACTGAAAATCCCCTAACTCTCTTCTCATGCGGAGCAATACAGCCTGTCTTCGAAAACAGCAAGAAATTTCGATTTATGCGCGATGTCATTCAAATTACCCCAGATTCAGACGCCCTGCAGGTAACTAGAGGAGCACGTCTCAGCCCACACAGGCTATGAACATAAGCCTTTAAGAATGAATAGCTAACGCGGATTTGCGGTGGTTTTGCAGGCACCAGAAAATGTCGTTTGTAACAAAACGTGCCTGTTACGGAAGTGCTAGAACTAGTACTAAGATTGCGGAGCAGCAGCTGGTACCGCCATCCCAAACTTGATTAAGTCGAAAATGGCGGCCAATCAGTCTGGCGCGGCAGGCACGGTTCGCACCATCAACACGGGCGAAGCAACTTTTTCCACGGTTTGCGCTCAGGTTGGATATTCCATGGCCCTCGCGGATCTTAACACTGGTGGCGGCTGCACAGCCGGAGCAGGAATTATTGACACCGTTCTCGCAGGCGGCACCAAGAGCGGCTATACGTTCACAGAAGCCGGCGGCGCCGCGGTTGGTGGCGTGAACACCACCTTCACTGCTCGTGCCGCGCCGGTTACTTTGGGTTCCTCGGGGCAGAACATGTATTGCTCTGATCAGCTGGGTGTCATTCGGTTTGACCCCTCCGGAAAAGGCTGCACCAACGCGAGCTTGCCCATCGGCAACTAAGCTTGGAAGCAACGGCTTTTAGCGACAGAGCGAGCGATTCCACGTCTATCCCTCGGCGGTATATCCCGCCTACCCGGTGCGCCGGGTGTTTACACTCATCCCCAAAAATCTCTAGGTGTTCTGCTGGATGGCAGCCCGAGTTGCAACGCGTTACATTGGTTCAATCGGCGGTGTTCTCGAAGGTTGGCCGAAAGGGATCATTAATTGATCTTGCTTCGCTTGCCACTCTTTGGGCGGCGCCGGTCAAGTAAATCAAATAATCGGGTGGGGTCCAAGCGCATCACGTGTCCCTCACCGGGAACCACTTCGAGCGTATTCTTGACGCCCAACTTGTCCAGATTTTTCTTAGTTTCACGCGACGCGCGCGCCCATTCTTCGTCTTGCCCTCCCGCAAAGGCTGCAACGGGAATACCCTTCAGATTGCTTAGTGCTTGCGTTGCACGTTCGTCCGGCGGAACGCCAGGAAAAACGGTTAGCGAAAAGAACCGTTCCGGATAGCAGGTGATCACGCGGTACGCGGAACGGCCGCCATTCGAAAAACCCGCGACATGTGCCTTTCCTCCTTCGAACTGCACGGTATTTGAAACTTCGTCGAGGAGAGCGGGCAACTCTGTCTCCGCGCCAGAAAAAAAGTTCTGGCCACCCGGAGCCGTGGGGCTAATCACGACCCAGCCACGTCTCTTTGCCTCTGGTTCGTAATACAAGCGCAGTCCATTCTCCACCTGTTCCTTGGATTGATCACCTGGTGGCAACGCAAGTAAAACTGGGTAAAGCACACTTTTGTCAAAGTGATCCGGCAACACTAAAACATATTCGATCACTCGGCCGTTATGCTCGAATCGATGGAATTCGGACCCTTTCGATGTGCTCGCGAGTAACGGCAATAGCAAAAACGAAAAAAATGCTAGATAAACACCCACCGTGCGCAGCCCGCGAACCCTTCCCGGGGTGATGGATACGTACATTTTCCTGGCACACCTCTCGTTTTGCTGAACCAAAGCCGCGTTCTCGCGGACCGGTCTCGAAACAGTAATGGAATCAAACTAGATAAGGGATATTCTGCCTTCCCCTGCCTGTCTGCTGCGGTAAATCTATACTCAAACCCGAAACTTTTCAGGAGTAATCTTGCTAACCATCCCCACACAGCCAATCGGAAGCATCCCCAGACCACTGAATTTGATTGACGCGATTGCCAAGGCGGGGGATTAGTCCGGTTTTAATTAATTAGTTAAGATGAGCGAAAGTAGAAGAGCTGTTCGTTTCCAGAATTTCTTTTACGACTCGCACCAGATCGTCGCTGGCATTGCTTTTCGATAGATACCCGTGCGCTCCAACGGCTTTTATTTCCTTCAGCGTCTGCTCCGAATCGTGAACCGTGAATATAAGTATTTTAATATGCGGTTGCTCGCTTAATATAAATTTCGCCGCTTGCAGTCCATTTAACACCGGCATATTAATATCCAAAATCACCAGATCGGGCCGCAAGGCTTTGGCTTTCTCTACCGCGTCCTGCCCGTCCACGGCTTCTCCGCAGATTTGCCAGGAGTTTTCCTTTTCCATCATGGTACGGAGGCCGCGGCGCAACATTTCATGATCATCGGCAATTAGAATTTGTTTACGGGACGCGCTGCGGTTGGATTGCGCAGGTTCCGCTCGCCGGCTCATTGGCAGAGGGGCGGCCGTTCCAGCCACGGCGTCGGGCAAAACTGCAGCTTCGGGATGGGACACGGGAAGAGTCGCGGTCACCACCGTGCCATGCTTCGGCTGCGAAGCGATTTCCAATTTGCCGCCAAGTTGCCGCATCCGTTCTTTCATGCCTTGGATGCCAACGCCCAGCCTCACCATCTTTCCACTCGGCAAATTAACCATTTCCGGATGCATACCCTTGCCGAAATCTCCGATTTGCGCTTCTATGTTGTTGGCGTTCTCTTTGAGCCGGACATACGCTTTCGAACTGCCCGAATAACGATGAATGTTGGTCAGGCTCTCCTGAATCACGCGGAAAAGGGTCACCTCTGTGTCCGCAGGCAAGCGCACAAAATCCGGAGGAATATCCACTTTGACTTCAATACCGGTTCGGCGCTCGTAGCCTTCGGTGTACCATCTCACCGCCGAGGAAAGTCCCAATTCGTCCAGCAGTGGAGGATGCAAAAGATAGGAAAGAGTGCGAATCTCTTCACTTACCTGTTTGCTGAGGTTTGAACAATCAAGCAGGATTTGACGCGATTCCTCATCCAGGATATCAGGCTTGCGATTCAGAACATGCGACAACCCGATGGTTTGAAAAGCTAATTTTTGTCCTGTAATGTCATGCAAATCGCGAGAAATTCTGCGACGCTCTTCATCTTGAAGCTGCAGCAGCCGCGAAGACAGTTGGCGCAGCGATTCTTCGTTGGATCGGAGCGCCTCGTTCGCTTCCACAAGCTCGGTCATTTCCGTTGCAACCATCGAAATGGCACGCGGATTCGAATTCTTAATCGGATTCAGTGATAGCCGGATAATGCGGGCGCGCCCGCCGTCGATTTGTAGAGTAATTTCTCCGCTGGTACTGTTGGAAAGCCCTTCAGAGATTAATTTGCGAAGTATTTCACGATTGGCCACCGAAAGTTCGCTTTGCAGCGAAAGCCCAATTAATTTTTGCACCCGCACCCTGAAGATAGCTGCAAAACGGCTGTTGGCGTACAGAATCACCCCGTTTGTATCCAGAGTGGCGACGCCGTCGTTGATCGTTTCCACGAGTACGCGATAAGGGTGTTCCGCGCCTTGCAGCGTTATCACCTCATCGCCGTTTTTTCCGGCCATCACCAGCGCGTCAATTTGACCCCGGCGTATCGCAAGGACAATCTCCTTCGATTCCGTCGCTTGTGGGCGGTATATCTCTTTTTTTCGCGGGCTACGTGACCTTTTCTTTCGAGCAGGCTTGGTGGTCTTACGCGTCTTTCGCTTACTGAGCATAACTTTTGATGTCAAACGATCCCCGGTCTTAAGGAATATCAGGTTCATCCTGTAGGAGCGGGACCCTGAGTTTTTCAGCAAACTACACTAATTGCTGCCGGATTTTCGCTGCGACCTCGTTGCCCACAGATGAATCTTCAGGCCAAAAAGTTTTTGCAGCGAAGCTCGCATCGTAACTCACAAAATCAGCCAACACAAGCCGGCGCAAGACCTTGTACCTCTGTATCGTTGAAAGCGTTAACGAATTTTTCGAAATGAGAGGGCCTTCGCTTTATTTTGGGTCACTCTTGGGTCTAACGTATTCGCTCTTCTGCTGGCGGTTCCTGAGAGTTTCGGAGATGGCATGCTCACTATCCGCATCTGCCGTTCGGCCCGCTTTTCTGTACGCTGTCTCCAAAACAAGATGCACCGCGCGGTTAGTGGGCTTCAACCTGGCCGCTTCCTCCAGATACCGAATGGCGTCGGTAGGATTGTTCAACAGCGCTCTATCTATATCCTGCTCCGCACGCTTCGTTTCGCGCAGCTCCAGCCACAGTTGCGCAAATTGCACGAGGTCCTGCACGCTAACACTGGAATTACTTTCCTCCAGTTTCGTCAGAACCTGCGCTGCTCCCGCCTTATTTCCCGTATTGAAGAGAGATTCGGCCAGCGCAAATCCAAGCTGTGGGTCCTGTGTCGCGCGAGCGGACATAGGCGATAGAGTTTGCGCTGCCTTAGTGAAATCTTCCGTTGCAAAATAAGCTAATCCCAGCACCGCGCGAGCATGTTCGTCGGTTGGCGCCGTCCGAACTACATTTGCGAGTAGATGAATTGCCTCGCCATTTTCACCGACATAAAAAGCCGCCAGCCCTAAATTGCGCTGCAGCCCGGGAATTCGCGAATCCCATTCCGTGGCTTCGCGATAGTGCTTGGCGGCCAAGGCGTACTTCTCTTGCAGAGCCTCCGCGGTGGCAAGATCATTGAACGAGGATCCCAAAATGACTCGCAGTTCTTCTTCCTGCTTTCCTGCGACGCTTTGCGGCGAATGCCGCGAAGCCGCCCGTGGCTCTTCTCTGTTTGCGGGAGCATGTCCCGATGCGCCCGATGCGGCTGCCAGCGAATTTTGCCTGTCAGACGCCGGCAGCTCCGGAACAACGGTTCCGTTCTTGGCCTCTCCGCTCTCCCCCATGTGGGCAGCCAATCGTTTCCGCCCTTTTGCCTCATACTCTTGTTCGAGTTCGTTCGCCTTGTGAAAGAATTGCTCGCTCTCCGTTTTTCTTCCGCTGGAAAAAAGAATTCGCCCCAACATGAAGTAGGCCTTGCGCATCGACAGGTGCTTCGCCGAAGGTTCATCCTTGGTAAGCGAAACGGCTTTACGGAGATACGTTTCCGAAAGACTTTTGGCGCCACGGTTATAGGCGTTCTGCCCTAGAAACAACCAAACTTCTGGAAATGAAGGGTCCAGCTTCGCCGCTAGTTGCAAATAATGGTCCGATACCTCGTAGTCCCTCTCGTTTGACGCGAAGAAACCAAGCAAATAGTTTGCAAGAAAATGCCGCGGATTGAGCTTCAATTCCTCCTGCAACTGATATTTCACTTCCGGCGTGGGCACCCAGGCGTTTTTCCGCAAAAGAGTCACCGCCCAATAATAATGCGCATTTGCGGTGAGGGGATCGAGTCGCAGAGCGTGGGCAAATTCCCCTTCGGCTTCAGCGGGCATCTCCACTTCCTGGTAAGCCTTTCCCATAAGCAAGCGGGACCATCCATGCTCGCCAACCAGATTCAAAAACTTCGCGAAGTCCGCCGCCGCACTTTGCTTTTCGCCAATACCGAGATGCGCGATTCCCAGCCCATAGAGCGATTCAGCATCTTGCTTCAGCTCCAGAGACTTGCTGAGCGCCACCGCGGCGCCGGCATAATCTTCGCTTTGCAGCAGAGCTTCTCCCTTAATTTTCCACGCGAGGTCATTTTGCGGCTCCATCTGTGTCACCAGCGAAGCCTGCTCCAGCGCATCCGCTGAATGCTTGGCATAGAGACTCACGATCGCCAGCTCTATCCGGGTTTCCGGGGTGTCCTCGAACTCCAGGGATTCCCGGCAAAGTTTGGCTGCGTCTTCAAAAGCCCTGTCGTCCATCCGGAGTTTGGCCATGTCCGCAAGGCCGAGAGCGATTACCTTGCCGCTGGCAATCGCGATAGCGGGAATATCGTTCGCATTCCTCGCTTCCATAGCCCCTGCAAGGCGACGCGAAAGGCCGTCGCCCGCGGCTTCATCGCCCGACAATTGGGTTGGTTCCGTGCCGTTTCCGGATTGCGCTAGACAAGTGGTTGACAGGCAGAACAGAAAAAAGGCGTGGCAGCAAAGACTCCCTACAGATGCAGGACGCACGACGCTTATATTACCCCGTTATGGAAAAGGCCGCTTGCTTCGGGACATCGACTGCGCCTCGATCACGCGGTCATGCCCGAAAAAAGCGGCCTCTTTCTACTGCCTGTTGACGCCCTGCTTTAGAAGCTCAGCCGCGCCTGGAACTCGATCACGCGCCCAGCCAACGCCCCGCTGGACTGGCCGAAATGAACATCGTTAATCGCGGTGTTGCCATCGCGAGCTGTAAATGGAATCAGATTCAGTTTATTGAAAATGTTGAAGAAATTAGCCCGCAAGTCCAGCTCTCCTTGTTCGCTTTTGAAAAACGGTATCCGCGTGGACTTTACGAAGCTCATGTCAACGCCCTGGTACCATGGGCCGCGGAAAGAATTGCGATGGATGAACGGCGGGCCCTGCGTGCAGATATCAAAGTACGGCGCGCCAGGGCGTTCACTGGGCACAGGATTGTCGCAATGAGAGGGTATCATCTTAATGGGGTCGTTCGGATTCGGATTCGGCACCAGATCTCCGTCGCGGATGAGACCTGGAAAGTTGCCGTTGGGCGTCTTAAAGGTATCGTTGCTGTAGTTGCTCCCGGCTTTGCCGAAGTACGCCGTCGGCAGTGCTGGGCAGAGTCTATCTCCAGACGGGACCGGCGGGCAATTGAGGCTCTGTAGTGGCGACCAGGGGAAGCCAGTATGAAATTGGTATATCGCGTTAATCTGCCAGCCGCCGAAGACGCTCCCGACAAAGTCATGCCGGTTCCGCAAAATCGGAAGATCATACAACACGGAGAACAGCACATTGTGTCTCACATCGAAGTCGGACGGTCCATAGTCGTAGGTCTGAACAACCGGATAAAAGGGATCTCTGTTGCTGCCCGCTCCTTCCCATGAACCGCCGTCCACGCTGCTGCCTAATTGGTATTTCCCAAAAAACTCCAAGCCGTGGAAATGGCGCCAACTGCTGCTGACATTCAGCGCGTTGAAGTGGCCATTTACATCCGTCGTTGGGAAATAAACCGGCGACAAGATACGGTTTGCCTTTGGAAATACAATGTTCTGGTTAACAATTCTCAGCATTTTGCGGCTCTGGCTGCCTTGGTATCCGACCGTAAACAACAAATTGGCCGCAAACTCGTGTTGCACCTCGGCCGAGTATAGATACACATAGGGAGTGCGAAGCGTCTGCGGAGCGCCCCAAATTTCCACGGTCCCCTTGGTTGGCAGGCCTGTGGCTGGATTAAACGTGCCGGCGACAAGTGGATTGCCCGGGTAACTTAACGGATTGTTGCTCTTGCCTTCGACGACCGTGATAAGACCGTTGTCGAAGGGTGGAGCGGCCCATGAACGCGTCGCGAAGTCATTCGTGCTCATGGCGCAGCAGAAGCCCTCCCGGAACAGGAAAGGAGGATTCACGCGGCTGATCCCCGTCATGGTATCCGTGATGCGGTTGTAGGCCACGCCGAAACCGCCGCGGACCACCGTCTTGCTTACGTACTTCGATGGCGTCCACGCAAAACCGAACCGCGGAGCAAAGTTATTTTTGTCGGCGGGATAAAGCGATCCTCCCACTTTCAACGAGCCACTCGCGAGCGGATCAGCACCCGTTCCTATGATGAAATTGCTTTGGTGTCCGAATTTCTCCGTCAGCGGAGCAAAGTACTCATAACGCAACCCGACATTCAGAGTCAGATTCGGTCGTAGCTTGATGTCGTCTTGTACGAATACAGCATAGTCATGCTGCCGGAAATATTTGTGCACGTCAGTCGGATTACCTGTGCGCGGATCCACGTTAATGCCTTCGTATATCGGCGTACCATTCACGAAATTCCAAAGGCCATGAGATACATATATCGGCCGAGCTGCCCCAAATTCGAAGTCGTTGTTATCCTGGTTGAAGGTGGCTACGAACCCCAGCCTTAATCCATTGCGTCCAAATAATTTGCTGAAAGTGTCGCGAAATTCGAACTGGTTCTGGGCGAATACGCCAGGCGCATTTGTTCCCTGGTTGGCGGCATACGTAGTGCGATCGCCAGGGATGGATTCGATCTGCCATCGCGGTAAATTCCACGCCACATTCGGGTTGCTGAGAAATTGGTTGCCAACGAAACGCGTCCAGTTGGCCCGAGCTTCATTCGCCATCGTCGACGAAATAGTCTTGTTCCAGATCAGCGCCACATATTTGTTCCGGGGATTAAACGTGAGGTCCGCCATCGGACGGCCATTAGCTCCGGTATCGCCGCCGAAGCTGTTCAGCGGTGTGATGTAGAAGCTGACTGCGAATAGATCCTGGCCACGAGTGTAATCCACGCGGGCATTGTACTGATTGCCGCTCGAACGGGTAGGAGCATAGGTGATCACTTTCTGTAGATCCGGTATGCCGTCCAATCCGCAACCAGTCGGATCACCACCGAAAATGTCCGCGTACTGGCCGTAAGTCAGCTTGCAGGTTGGGTTTGCCGCGTTTGGCGCCACTGAACCCAAATCAACGCCTCCCGCTACCACTTGACACCTCTTACTTAGCGGGATACTGCGATCGCCCAGATCGACCGAGTTGAAATCGCTGCAGCTAGGAGTCAAAACCTGCAGAATTCTTGGCTGCGATCCTTTCGCCGCAAGCAAGTCGCCGATGACTGTGCCACCGCGATTCGCGGCAATAAAATCGCGCAACGCCGCCGTCTCGACATATTGCGCGCCAGAAATATGCGTCTCGCTACTGCGGTCTCCTTCATAAGAGAAAAAGAAAAACAATTTGTTCCTCAATACTGGTCCGCCGATACTCCCGCCAAACTGCCTCAGATTTTGGCTGACCCTTTGCGGAGCTTGGCCGTCGGGACCACCCCACCTGTTGTAGGCATTCAATCCCGGGCTATCGATTTTGAAAAAACCGCTGCCGTGTAATTGGTTTGTGCCGTTCTTGGATACCACCTTGATTTGCGCGCCGCTATTCCGGCCGTCTTCCGCCGAGTAGCTGTTCGCAACCACCGTTATTTCCTGAATGGACTCCTGATTCGGTGTCAGGATCGCTGCCCCGCCCCAGGTAAGGCTGTTGACGCTGGTGCCATCAATCGTAAAATTGTTGCCGCTGTTTCGCTGGCCGTTCGCTACAAGCTGCACTGCGTTTTCAGTCGAAAAGATGGATTGGTTCGATCCCCCCGGTCCACCAGAGTTGGGCAAGTTGTTAGCCGTGCCATTTGCCGCTCGCGCGCCGTCACCGAAGACCCCCGGTGCAAGTCGCAACAATTCGTAGGGATCTCGACCAATCTGTGGCAGACCTTCGATCTCCTGAGTGGAAATTGTCGTCGTAACGTTGGCGTTCTCGGTCTGCAGCGTAGCGGTGTCTGCGGAAACGGTTACCTGCTCAGACACGCCCCCGACCTGAAGGGTTACATCTAATCCGCGCGGCTCCTCCGCCAGCACTTCAACATTTTCCGAAACCATTTTCTTGAAGCCGAGAGCTTCCACTACTACGTTATAAGTGCCCGGCGGCAATTCGCCAATGCGATAAAAACCCTCCGCGGAGGTAACCGTTTCACGAGTGGCGTCGGTCGCCACATTGGTTGCCGACACCTTCGCTCCGGCAATCGCACCGCCCTTGGAATCCATCACCGTTCCCTGGATTGCGGCATGGAATTGTGCGCGTGACTTGCCGGCAAAAACACCCAGGCACACCAATGCCAAAAATGATCGAAATAGGATTTTGCTTAAGCTCATGTCGTGCTCCTCACCCCAAAAAGGTTACAAAAAGCTCTCGACTATCAGCTAAATCGGTTAACTACTGTTGCCCGCGAGTCTAGCCATCACATTTTTAAATGTCAACTAATATTAATTTTGCTTTTGAAATGCCTCTCGTTAGACAAGCATCGGTTTTAAATCTGACCGCAAGTGCCTACTAATTCACGCTCACTTTGCACCGCTTCTTTATTTAACAATGACCAGCGCCAGCGCCTGAGGTGGAAGTGTAAGTGTCAGCGAACCGTTCGCCAGTGCATGCTTCTGCGCCGCAGGCAATGCAGCCGCCTTTTGCAACGCTTTGATCTGCGCAGTCGTTGGGTTTGCCGGTCGCCCCATCTTTTCCCATTCCGGCAGCGGCGAACCGTGAAGTTTATCCACGATGGTTACGCTGGCGGATTTTGCGTTGCCCGTGCCCTTGAAATGCAACGTAACCGTCTTCGGCGTGCCTGCTTCTTCCGGCAAAAATAAATTCCAGACCGCGATCCCCAGCGAACCGTCCTTACGCCGCGTCACCAGCACGCTGTCCGATTGCGCTTCCAGCCGCGTTTCTCCCAACTGGTGCAGCAGCGCGAAATCATTAAACGCCGCCTTCGGAATTCCGAACTCCGCCAGCAAGCCGAATCCCCCGTAAAACGGCGTCTTCACCACCCCTTGCTCTTCGAAAACATCCGAAAAAGTCCAGTAACTCATCACATCGACCAGCCCGTCGCATTGCCGTATCGTGTCCGCCAGCCACGGCCCCATGAACGCGCTGTCTGTTACCGTTGGTTGATTGCTGTAATCCGCGTTGAACTCGCTCCAAATCAGCAGCATCTTCGGATACGGCGACTTTGCAATCTGCTCGTGCACATTTTTTACCGCGCGGCACACCATCTGATTCCGCGAAATATTTTCGTGGGTCCCGAACACATCTTCGGCTTTATCGTTTCCATAAACGTGCGTGGAAACAAAATCCACCGGCACGTTTTTCTCTTTGCAGTGCGCCAGGAAGCGGTCCGCCCAGGCCGCCTGCGCCGTTGAGGGGCCTCCAATTCGCAAGCGCGAACTTACACGTTTAACAGCGCGCGCGGCGCCGTCGTATAACTCATAATAGGTCGCTTCTTTTGGATTGCCTGCCCAGAAATCAATGTTCGGCTCATTCCACACTTCGAAATACCATTGCGCCACTTCATCTTCGCCGTAGCGTTGCACCAGATGCCGCGTGAACGCCTCCACCAGTTGCTCCCATTTCTTGGCGTCTTTCGGTGGCGCGACATTCATTTTGTACCAGAAGGGGTGCAGCGCATTAGGATCCGAAGTGAGTTTCTTCGGCATGAAACTCATTTCAATAAATGGACGTACGTGATTCTCCAGCAAGCCGTCGTAAATCTGGTCAACGTAAGAAAAATTGTAAATTGCATTGCCATCTTTGTCTTCGTCGTACAGCCCGGCTTCATCGTGAAAAATGGCGTGAAAACGCACATACTCGAACCCGGTAATTCGCTTAACTTCTCGCAAATCCTTGCGATAACTCTCTCGCAGCGTAAGTATCGCGCGTCCCGACCCAAACATTTGTTCCCAGAAATGGGGAAAAGGATGCGCCGGCGCCGCCACGTCGATTTCAATGGTCTGTGGAGTACCCGCGCTTTCCGCCTGTGCGTATGGCTGATACTTGGCATTCGCCGGGGCTTTAGCCGTCGCGGGGGTCGGAGCTTTAGCTCCGACATTCAAAGTATCGGCAACAAGGGGCTTTAGCCCCTGAGGAATTGCATCCAGCTGATACGGCGCCATCAAACCCGCTGCCATCATCCACATACAAACTAAGAAACCTTTATATTTGTCAATCTTCCGCATGTTTTCCTCCAGCGACACAGTCTCTGCCTTTTATTTCAGCTTAATCGATTTATTTGCTTGCATGCATCAAACACTCCCGGAGTGCCTCTTGTCAAGAATCCTTCGCGCCTTTTCCTTGCCCGCTCCATCCGCATGTGCGAGACTACCCGTGGAAAATATCATGCCTAGGTCCAAGCAGCCTTCCGTTAGAACCAGAAATTCTGCCCGTCCAGGCATAAGCCTAAAGCTTCTCGCCGAGCACCTGGGCCTTTCTCAGACCGCGGTCTCGCTGGTCATAAATCGCTCGCCGTCCGCCAAATCTATTCCGCAGCATACCCAGGAACGAGTTCGTGCCGCGGCCCGCGAACTCAACTATCGCCCGAATTTTATGGCGCGTTCGCTCCGCCAGCAGCGCAGCTTCACCGTCGGCGTCATTGTCCCCGAAATCAGCGAAGGCTACGCCGCGCTGGTTCTAACGGGTATCGAAGATCATCTGCTTGAAGAAGGCTATTTTTATTTAGTCGTGAGCCATCGCCACCGCGCCGAGCTCATCGAAGAATATCCGCGCCTGCTCCAGCAACGCGCCGTCGAAGGCCTGATCGCTGTGGACACCGCTTGTCCTGAAGGTTTGGGCGTGCCCGTTGTTGCTGTTTCCGGCCATCGCGAAATCGAAGGTGTCACCAACATCGTGCTCAACCACGCTCTTGCCGCAAAATTGGCCCTGGAGCACCTCTCGCACCTTGGCCATACCCGCTTTGCATTCATCAAAGGCCAGGAGTTCAGCTCCGACACCGAAGTTCGCTGGCAGGCTGTTCACTCAGCCGCGCAAAAATTGGGATTGGAAATTAACACTTCCCTAATCAGCCAGCTGGAAGGGGAATCCTCTTCGCCGCAACTCGGCTATGAAGCCACACGCAAATTACTCGCCTCTAAAAAACCGTTCACCGCGCTTTTCGCATTCAATGACATCTCCGCAATCGGCGCGATCCACGCTCTGCGCGAATCCGGCCGCCGCGTCCCCGAAGATGTTTCCGTCGTGGGCTTCGATGATATTCAAAGCGCCGCGTTTCAAAATCCCGCGCTTACGACCGTTCGCCAGCCGCTGCGCGAAATGGGAGTAATGGCCGCGGAAACATTATTGCAACGCGTTAACGCACCGTCCAATGTGCCTTACCCCAAGGAAATAGCCGTCGATCCACAACTCATTGTGCGCGCGAGCACTGCTCCAGCCCCTTAAATTCTTGACGGCCTATAAAGTTGTAGTCTGACGCCAAGGTCAAGCGCACTCTTCCAGGATGTCCCTGTATATTTTCTGGCGAGCTTCCATAGGTTCAGGCAACGCGAATCGAAAACTGTTATGTAGACACTGCGCCGATGAGCGCTGGCGCATTGCAAAGGTCTCCGCGAGTCGGGTCGATGGCCTGCCATTACCGTTGGTGTACAAGCCGTTGCCTGTAGGTAGAAATGCCTATGCCAAACGTTGCGTTTAGACATTGGGATGCACATTACCAAGAGCTGACGAAATTAAATTTTCGCCACGTGCGACCTTGCCGTTGCTTCCAGTCGCACGTGAAAAATTATTGACTTAAAACCGTATGCGGCATATTGTTGCGCAAGTCATTTCCTTTCCTGCAAGAAACAAGGGCCACAAATCCCGGTAAACATCGGACCCAAGGAGGGTCATCCATGAAGCGTGTTTTATTATTTGTTGTAATTACTCTTTTGCTTGTCGTTGGTTCCTCCACTTTGCGAGCCGACAGCAATCCGCTTGTCGGAACATGGAAGCTGAATCTCGAAAAATCGAAATATGAACCAGGACCCGCGCCAAAGAGCCTGACGCGCACCGTTGAAGCGCAAGGCGATGGCGTAAAATATACGTTTGAAGGAGTTGCCGCCGATGGAACGCCCCTTTCGTACGGTTTTAGCGTCCAATTTGATGGCAAAGACAATCCCATCTCGGGTTCAATGCCAACCGGCGCAGACACCATTTCCGCCAAGCGCACGGACGCAAGCCACTACGTCGCAACCCTGAAAAAAGGCGGCAAAATAATCGGCACAGCGAAAGTGTCAGTTTCAAAGGATGGCAAAACCACTACCGTCGACGCCACCGGCACAACTCCAACCGGTGTCAAAACGCACGACGTACAGGTCTACGACAAACAATAAGAAAACAACCACAGCGTCCAAGCGGCTAAAAAGTAGAAGCAAGTCGAGGGCGGCTCGTCATACGGGCCGCCTTTTCATTTTGTCCAGGCGCAAGATCAAAAGCTCCTTGATGGGCGCTGGCCCAAAGTTGCAATGCAATCCGATTGACATCTACAGGCCTTGGGTATTGAATTGCCTGCATACCAGGCCCCCTAATCCCAAAAAATCTTTGAAATCTCAAAAGTAAGGAGACGGCGATGAAGAAACTCTTGATGTCGTGCTTGATCGGATTGATTTCCTTAAGCGGCGCCGTGTGGTCGCAAGCGCAGGATACCAGCGGGACCGAAAAAGCTATCGTGGCACTCGAACAACAATGGCTGCAGTCACAAAAAACAAATAACCCTGACCTGGTCGCCCCGCTGCTGGCCGACAAATTCATTATTTCCGAATCCGACGGCAAGGTTTCCAACAAGTCCGAAATGCTGGCGTCCTCGAAGTCCAGTAAATATGAAAACGTCGAGTACCAAGATTTGAAAGTAACAGTGTTTAGCAATACCGCGATCGCCACTGGAATCTTCAAAGGCAAGGTCACCGATGCGTCGGGAAAAACTACGGATGAATATGCGCGTTTCACCGATACCTGGGTGAAAATGCCAAACGGAAAGTGGCAATGTGTCGCGAGTCATAGCTCGAACGTAAAAACTTAAACAAGGCCAAACACTCAGTCGCCTGCACAAACTTAAATGCCAACCGAATTGGCTCCCCCGTCCTCGGTTTTCGAGGGCGGGACTTTTGTCATTCTCAAACTGCCAGTAAACTCATGGCCAGTGGATGCCAGAGGATAAGATGGCATTGATTTCCGTGACGCGTTTGCGGGTTCGCTCCTTTATCTATCTCCCACAGTTCTTGTGGGACACAAACAAGTCCATCCGGCAGGCGGAGCGCAGCATCGGTTTTCTCGGCGGCAGGCTATTAGTCAACTCGAAAAACGTTTATTGGACAATGACCGCTTGGAAAGATGAGCCGGCGATGAACGCCTTTCGTACCGGCGGCGCACATCGAAGAGCCATGCCCAAGCTGCTCAACTGGTGCGACGAGGCCGCCGTCGTGCGCTGGATCCAGGAAACCCCAGAGATCCCTTCTTGGCAAGAGGTCCCTCAACGCATGGCCGATGGAGGAAAGCTGTCCAAGGTATATCATCCCTCGCCCGCTCAGGCGTCGAATCACATTCCGGCGCCACAACCGAGTCGCATTGAACGAACACTTAAACCAGGCCCCCAAGACCTAGGAAGCAACGGAAAAGCCTTCGCATAATTTTTCTTGGTGTGAATGCCGTAGAAATATTTCCGACCCTGTTCCATCAAATTTTGCAGGCATTCCCTGATATGACGAAGCTGAAAGTGGACCTATTCATCTGCGAGTATTCTTTTTAAGCCTTAGAAGCCGGCTCCTCAGCTGTCTCTTTAGCGGACTCTTCAGATTCGTGAGTCTCATCCACAAAATCATCTCCACGAAGCACACGTTCGTAGGTTTTCTTCAGATAGTCGAGGGCAACATCCTTGTCTGCTGTCAGGTTGAGCGCCTGCTGGAATATTCTTAACTCGTTTTGCAGTCGTGGAGTATCTGTGCCCATGTCTTTACCCAAATCTTGGACGGAAGATTTAGGTCATCCGACTCCCAGAGCAAACCTTCTGGCTTTTCCCTGATACGGGTTTCCTTCTTCACAAAATCGTCCATATCGTTAATTACTAGCCAGAACGACCATCTGGTCGGCACACATCGGAATCGTTCGTCCGCCTGGACCGCAAACGCATAGTCACGGATCTGACCTGTTTCTTTGCTGCCAGCGATTACAGTCGGCGCTTTCAACTCTACGACTAGATGGGCTAGTTCCTCCTCGCGATTCGTCGGAACCCGACGAGACAGCATCAAATCTACGATTCCTGTCCTTCCGTCAATGCGTTTGACGGGTTCGTTCACGACGATCTTCCGCTTTGCCGCCTTGAAGTGTGCTCTCAAAACTTCCGTAAGCGACTGGTCATCGACTGTGAGCGCGAACTCTTCTCCAAAGACCCACGTATTGTCCGCCAGGATTCGATGAAGTTGGGACCGTTCTTTGAACGTTTGCTTCAGTTCTTTGTCGAACAACATGGCCTCTAAGCCATTTATGAAATTCAGTCTGTCAGCGACCATGTTTGACGCACTGATGATGGACGACAAAGTGGTTTGTTTTAGAAGTTTCGCCAACTCTTCCTGTTTTTGCTGAGGAAGTACCAACACTTCCTCAAGAATCAGTTGCAACTCTTCCGGGCTGCGCTCGATGGCTTGCCTCAGGATGCGCAGTTGAAACCTTTTGTTCCTGTGGTCCTGCGTCTGAAAGTCAGGCAGATTTGTCGCCACATTGACAGCAACTAGATCGAATACTTTACGTTCAACTTGCTGAACAGGAGTCACAGGCTCGTCTTTGTACGGGTAGACCTGTTCAGATTTCCACTCTTGAACAAGATTCTTGAGTTCTTCTTTTGTCCGAGCCTTGAAGTGCTCACGAAGCCGACCTTTGGCGGTCTCAACAGCGTCGTTCAATCGCGCATCGAGCGTGCCAAGTTCAAGCGTTCCTTGCTCACTCAACTGGGAAATATAGGTAGACCTGAGATATGCAGAAAAATTGAATCCTGGAGCGTGAATCCCAGGTGCAATTCGGTGGAGCGGGAACTTGTCTTCACTGCACAAATACAACATTCTCTCGGTTTCCGTTTTCCATTCAACGACTTCCAGTTCGACCGGATGCGGAGGGACGTGGGCATCTGGAATCGGAGGTAGAGCAAACGTGTGTCGAAACTTGATGTGTTTGGTTGGGTCGAGTTTTGTCCCAAGAAGGCTGATCTTAACGCCGGGGTACTCCATCAAATAGATAGCGTAAATCTCGTTTAACTCTTGAAGGATGTTTGGCGTATCGAGGATCCACTGCTTGTATGGTTCGGAAATCGTAACTTCTACACCGACCTTGGCAACTTCGTCGACCGTCACTGCAGGACTCACCTTGAACTTCCGAGCGCTGTCCTTGATGACGGTAATTCGATAGCGAACGAGTTGTTTTGCACCGTTGGGTACCGTAACCACCCACTCGGCAACCCTTCCTAACGCCAAAGCACGAAATCGGCCTTTTCCCTCTTCGCCGTGAAGTACGCGCTTGCCGTTCTTTGATTTGTTGCTATGGCGCTTCCACGACCCACCCAAGTGCATGAAAAGTTGTTCTGCTTCCTGTGGCGGAATGCCATGGCCGTTGTCACGCACACGGATGGAGCGCAGGCCCAGGGTAGAGGTATCCATCTCAACGGAAACCTTGGTTGCCTCAGCGTCCACTGCGTTCCAGATGAGTTCCGCGAGCGCCTGAACAGGGCTCGCCACTGTCAGTTTCTCTACGAAATCCTCTTGGGCCTCGACCTGAAATATTTTGTCCTTGCTCATCGGTTGCAGACCTAAAGCGCGAAGAACCTATGCGTGCTTTTCCTCGGGCTCGACTGTACACCTTCGCCTTTTATTCGTCCAGAGCCAACACGCCAGCGAGAAAGAGTTTGCATGCCTGTCAGTTGCGATCAGCGCCTACACTATTGCAAGAAACCGATAAACACGCTCTCCTCGTGCTCGACAGCCCATTGTTCTCTTAGAAAGCGGCACTGGTGTTCATATGCGGACTCAAGACCGGTGATCCCCGGAGTATTGGTCGCGGGCGGCATGTCCTTGAATGTAGGCCACGTTACCCTGCATATCTCAATCGGAGCATAAAGGGTTCCAGCAGGTTCCTCACCGTCAACGGATGCGACGCGATAATATATCCAAGTGTTAGTGAATTTCTCAGTTTTTGGTGGCTTGAATACGTAGATAGACTGCATACGCCAGCCTCCTTAGTTTTTGAAATCTTTGGCGACGGCTGAGTGTGGCACGGGTCAGCATTAGGGCGCAATGGGTGGCAGACCAGGAAGACTAATGTATGGAAATGAAAGACCAACTACTGAAACGAAGTGCCGACGCCGCACAACGTGCAATTCGTCACTATTTAGTGGAAGAGTATGACCAGTTTTTGATCCACGGCGGGTGCACCCTTAATCCAGTAGAAACCTCCGGGGTGGCCTACTCTTTGCGTCCTTTTTTGCAAAGGGTGGGCCGCTCTTTTCTTGACGTCTACTCCGGTAGGCGCGTCGCTGGTGGACGTTTTAACTCATTCTCTCGCATCCTGGCCGAACTATAGTTTGGGAATATTTGCTTCCATCACACGCACAAAAACCGGGCGCCCCTGTCAGCCCGTTGAAACTCCTCAGCCGCATTAAGCAACGGGCCGAGCAGAAGACGATGGATCGAATTGCACGCGTAAACGCACCACCAGACCCAAAGAGCTGAGACGGGTGGCAGTACTATGGCTGCGACGATTACGGAACGGACCGATGAGCACAAAAAAGGAGACGATGATGACGCGACAAACCGTATTTTCACGCCAGGGGTGTTCTGATGCACTGGGTTATGAGCGCTTATTTGAGGGAGGACTTTCCGCATGAAAAATCTCTTTGAAGCGTCGAGGGTGGAAGAAGTGAAGGAGCGGATGGCGCAGTTGAGGCCGGATAGTCAGCGGCTGTGGGGCAAGATGAATTCCGCGCAGGCTCTGGCGCATTGCTCCGCGGCGATGGAGATGGCAACGGGGAAGAACCGTCCGCCGCGAATCTTGATTGGACGGCTGCTGGGGCCGTTGGCGAAGAAGTCTGTGATCGTGAACGGGACACCGATGCGCCGCAATTCGATGACCGAGAAGAGCGTACTGGTCACGGATGAACGGGACTTCGTGGTGGAGAGGCAACGGTTGCGCGAATCGATTGACCGCTTTGCAGCGGGTGGGCCTGGAATATGCACGAAGCATCCGCACTTCTTTTTCGGGCCGTTGACTCCGGTGGAATGGGCGGCGTTGATGTATCAGCATCTGGACCATCATCTCCGGCAGTTTGGGGTTTAATGTTGGCGGGTGGCGCACCCTTAATCCAGTAGAAACCTCCGGGGTGGCCTACTCTTTGCTTCCTTTTGCAACTGGTGGGCTGCTCTTTTTTTGATGTCTACTCCGGGAATGGCTTCGGGCGAACTTGCTGTTCGAACGTATTACCATCTAGATATCTATTGATTTTGTTATTTTACCGTGCTAACATGCTTCGTGAAACTCGTATCCCACCCTTTTTCCTCCCGCGTTCCTTCCCTTTTCATTCACTTAAAAACTTCTTCCCGCGTAAACCCTTTGTATTGCTATATCTCCACATCTCGCGCCTGCAACCTCTTTCGATTGATACATCTACAAAACGCCCGCCAGCAACTCCTTTCGTTTGATACATCTATGCATACCCCGGGGGTGGGGTACCCCCTCTCGCTCCAACTCCAAATCCATCGCACTTCCTTCCCTGTCTCCAGGTGTGCCCTCTTGACACCGAATTCCGCCCAGAGTATAAGGGTGCCCAATCCTTATATATTGATGCGCGCGAGTCCCCGACCCTCTCGTAAGCGTCTGCAAGACACGAGCAGGAGCCAGCCCGCTGATAGGACCTTGCCGTGGTCGGTCTTACGATTGAGTTCGTGCGTAGCCGGAATTCGAGCATTCATTTCTAATCGAGCATTCATTTCTAATTGGACGCGAGGGGGTACACAAAATGGATTCTTCACTTTCTTCGAAAATCGCATTGCGCTTTCTAGTTTTCGCGCTGTTCATCGCCGCCACCGGATTTCCAAGCAGAGCTCAAGAAGGCTTCACTAAACCGGTGTATGTTTCCAACCGCCAGGGAGGCCAAATCCTCGTAGTCGATGGAGATACTGGCGCAATCGCGGTGCTTTACAATCAAGGGTGTGTAGACTCATGTCTAATCTGGCCTGAAGGTCTCACGGTCGGGCCGGATAACAAGATTTACATGGCTGATCCGTCACAGAAGACAATACGACGGATAGACAGGTCCGGGTCCACGGCTACCCTCGAAACCCTCATCGGAACCTGTGTTACTTCGCCCTGCCCGACCGGTCCGCAAGCTCCCAGCTTTAGCGGTAGTCCCGCCGGAGATCTGTATTTCGTGGATCCAGTCTATGGAAACTCAAACCAGGTATATGTGATAGCAGGGGCGGGCAAGGTCCCTTTTGGCGGCACCTTCACCAAGCCAGCCGTAGTGCTGCAGAACTGCGGAGCGGGCAGTCGCTTTTGCGAGCACACTCTTAGCAGTGGCACGGCGTTTGACAAACTTGACAATTTTCTCTTCGACGATGTCAGCGCTAAGGTGGTGTGGAGTTCGCCACCGCCCTATAACTCGGCAACTGCCGTTGTCGCGCTTGCTACCCTAACCACCGTTCCCCGGGCGCTTGCGCTCAACAAGAGTACCGGGCAAACCTTCGTCTCAGACACCACTGGTCAGATCTTATCCATTGGCTCGACCGGCGCAACAACGCTCTATTACGCCTTTGGCACAGACGTTCCCCAGTTTATGCAGTTTGACGCGTCAGGGCGTTTGTTCGTCACCACCGCGCAGAGCGCCACTGCGCCCTATCATGGAAAAGTATGGCGCCTGGATCCGCCCGTTTCTCCGAGCTCACCTCCGACTGCCGTGCTGCTGGTGGATCTTAGCACCGTGAGCTACCTGTTGGGTATACGGACAGATCAGGCAGATGGTTTGGCTCTTCCTCCCACCACCTACCCGCCTATCGCTCTTCCTCTAAATCCGGCAGGCGGCACCAACCGTTACACCTTCGGAAATGGCGCCTTTGACTACAAGATAGTCTATGGACCGCCAAGTCCGGCGAATCCCAACGTCAACCTGGTGTTGCAGGCCTTACCGCAGACGCAACAGCAGCTCGACTCGTTCACGTTTGGCACCCCGTTCGCCGGGGCGACACTCGCCCCTTACTTTGGGACCGGAGGCTACGGCATAAGATTCGTGGCCACGTGTCAAGATGCGATTACTTTACTCACCATTCCTTGTCCCCAATTTCCCGTCCCCTACGATGTCGTTACCAACTATAACGGCGTGCTCCCGTCCAACGTAGCGTTCCTTACAGACGAAGGCAATGGTCCGTATCTTTCGAATATCCTTACGTCCGCAACGGCTCTGAGAACAGGTGATCCCACAATTGCTGGGAAAAAGCACCCAATCTTATCCGGGTTCCAAGTCGTGGGAGGGATAACCGGAACTCCTCCGACCATCGCCATCGTTGCTCCTGCAAATAATGCCACATACGCGCTCAACCAACCCGTCCTGGCGAACTATACGTGCACTGGACCGTTCGTTACGCAATGCCTTGGAAACGTACTCAATGGAATGCCCATCGATACAGCGTCACTGGGAACCAAGACTTTCACGGTTACCGCTCTCACATCCCAAGGTCCCACCGCCTCCACAAAGGTTACCTACACAGTCGTCGCAACAGGCCCGCTGGCGAGCGTATCGCCCTCCGGCGTAGATTTCGGAAAAGTAGAAGAAGGCCGATTTGCTTCCGCGGTCGTGACCCTCACCAATATCGGACAGGCACCCATGAAAGTTAAGGGCGCCAAAATTATTAAGGTCGCGAACGGAGATTCCGACGACTTTTTTGCGTTCAGCCTCTGTCCAAAGACACTAGCGGTAGGTAAGAGTTGTTCCATCTGGGTGTTTTTCTACGCTGATCGGGACACCTTCAAACCGCAATCGGCCACATTGGCCATTTCCGATAACGCGCCCGACAGCCCGCAACTTGTACCGTTGAGTGCCATTGTGATCGAGGAAGAATAGTAATTCACGCAGTCCGCGTGATGGCCGGGGTCCGCATGTCACTTGCATTCGGACCCGGCCATTTTATCTGGACGTTTTATTCTTTATGTCCTTGAGTCCAGCGGGTGGATTCTTTGTAAATGGAATTCAGGTCGGAACGTTCGAGGAATTTATCGTTCCCAGCGTCCTTGCGGATCTCCTCCAGGTACCGAAGCGCCTCCCGGTAGTGGCTCGTCGCTTCCGGCATATGGTTAGTAAGCCGCAGGGTATCTCCCAGCAAGTACTGGTCCTGGGCGAGAACCGCTCGCAATTCTAGTTTCTGCGCTTTCGGTGCCGTCTGTTCAAGCTCCTGCCGCGCCAGTTCGTATTTCTTCGCGTTCGACAAGGACTCCGCCAAATACAGCGACGACAGATAAGACAAATACTTCATCCCGAGACTATCTGTTTGCGAGGCCAATTTCCGAAAAACAGCGATCACTTCGCCGGCTCTTCCTTGTCTCAGGGTTATCTTACCCAGATTAAGTTTCGTAAGTAATATTTTATCTTGGTCCTTTGACCGCGAAGCAAAAGGCAACGCTTGCTGGTAAAGGTTCAGGGCCGATTTGAAATCGCCGCGATAGAAAAAGCACTCGCCCTGATAGTTCAGCGCTTGAGCAATGGAGCCGTCATTTTTCAGTTCGCGAGCTAAAGTAAGGGAACTGTCCAGAATTTTTTGCGCTTCGTCTATGCGACCCGCATCAGCCAGGGCCATTCCGTAGCCACTTAAAATTTCGGCCATCCAATAGGTGTTGTCTTTTAGATCCTGGAATGTCTTCAACGCTTCTTGCTTGGCGGCGATGGCCGAGCCAAATCGCCCCTGGTAGCCAAACAGCGTTCCCATACCATAAGTTTCCATCGCCGCGCCGCGCTGATTCCCCGTGCTGCGGTACAGATCAAGCGCTCGCGCGTAGAAACTCATGGCCTTGTCAAACTGCCCGGCTTTCGCATTTGTCTCGGCGAGGTTGTGGACCGTGAGCACAAGATCCGCGGGCACCTTCGATTTCTCGCGCAGTTGGAGAGCCTGCTGAAAATATGTGAGGGCGTTTTCGTAATCGCCTTTGAAAAAATAACAGCTTCCGATGTTATTGAGGCACATTCCTTGATCGCTTTCGTTGCCCAAATCGCGCTTGATTTGCAATGACTCTTTGAAATATACAAGCGCGTCATCGTATTGCGCTCGATCGTGCTTAAACGTGCCCAAGTCCATCAGGATGTCGCCGGTTGCTACCTTGTCTCCAACTTCCCGCAGGAGTTTCAATGCATCTTCGTAATCTTTCCAAGCTTCCTGCGCTTTACCGCGCTCGTCCTGTAATTGCGCTATTGCTTCGAGACTGACTGCGATGCCCCTCTTATCCCCCAGGCCGCGCTTCACCTCCAGCGCTTGCTGGTAATATCGCAACGCTTCTTCCTGCTTGTTAAGTTCGCCGTACGCCGCTCCGACGGCCTGGAGCAGTGCGCCTTTCTCTTCTTCATTTCCCAACTGAATTGCGAGTGTCAGGCCGCGGGTCAGGTGTTCCAGACCGCCTTGCGGATTTCCGCTCTTGATCTCCACCCTTCCAATCGCCAGCAGGGCGTCCACGCGTTTGGGATCGGCCGCTAATATTTTCGAGAAGTGATCGCGCGCTTTATCAAATGCTCCCGTACGTTCGTACAGGTCGGCGAGAGCAAACTGAGTATCGGCGTCATCCGGCGCAGCGGTCGCCAAAGTTAGGTAAGATTCAACAGCTTTCGGATAATTCCGCTCGATGCGAAAATTATTCGCCGCAATAAAATATTTTTCTCGGGCTGGAAGATTTTCGCTTAGCTCAACTGCTTTGCGAGAATACTGGTCGGCTTCGTTGTCATGGCCCAGATTTGCGTATGTTTGGCCAAGCTTGGCGTACGCCAAAGCAAACTCCGGATCTTCTTTAACGGCGGCTTGAAACGATTTCACGGCTTCCAGATTTTTGCCGTCACGAAGGAGCTGCACACCTTGATTGAAATCGCGAAGGGCCGGCAAAGATTTTGAGGTCGGTTGATAGGAACTGGCCTTCAATTCTTTCATGACATCGGTAGAAACTGCGAGGTTCTTGCGGATCAGGTCTGCAAGCCCGTCCACTGTCTTCGGGATCTCTTTTTCACTGACAGCTTCGATTTTCAACGGCGCCCGGCGGTTGTGCTTTAGATCCAGCAGCGTGGCATCGATGCGAATCTGATCCCCGAACTTGGCGTACTCGCCCCAAACCACGGTATCCGCATTGCTGAACTCCGCGATGCGTTTCACCATTGTCGGATCAATCGCGGTACCAGGCCGGACTTGCAAATCAGACAACACTTGACTCAGGCGTTCCGGTGAAATCGTACGCACGTGCGCGGACTGCCCCACGTCGGTGTTGAGCATGTCCGCGAGACTGCGCCCCAGCCAATCGAGCCCAGCGTCAGCAGAACCATTGCGAAACGGTAAAATAGCCAAAGAAACCTCGGGCACCACCGCCGCTTCGTGGCTGGGCGTCTTTGGAATGACTTTGCCAACCAATACCCATACCCCGATGCCCAGTGCCGCGGCGAGCGCACCCGCAGCAATCCACCGCCAATTAATCGTGCGGCTGGTACTCGCTGCCGGCGTTACCACGGAAGCTAAAATCGGGCGCTTTCCCTGCCACGCGTCCAGATCCGCCAGAATTTCCTGCGCGCTCTGATAGCGCAGATTCAGATCGCGCTCCAGGCACTTGCTCACGATGTCACTCAGTCCTTTTGGGATTGACGTGTCGAGTTGTGACGCCGGGATGGCACGTTCCTGGTTACGCTTCAGCAAACTGGCCATCGCCGTGTCTGCTTTGTAGGGCATCTTGTGTGTCAATAATTCGTAGAAGATCAATCCCACGGCAAACAGGTCTGACCGGCAATCCACGTCCGCTCCCATCGCCTGTTCCGGTGACATGTACTCGATGGTCCCCAAGAGAGCGCCAGTCTGCGTCATGCCATCGGACTGCAACGAACGCGCCAAGCCAAAATCCATGACCAAAACGCGTCCTTGTTTGTCTTGCATTATGTTCTGTGGTTTCAGATCCCTGTGGATCACTTCGACACTGTGTGCCGCGTCCAGCGCCAGGCACACCTGCCGTATGATTTCGACAGCTTGTTCAGGTGGAAGCTTGCCCTTGTCCAGGAGTTTGCGGAGGTCGCAGCCTTCGACATACTCCATGGTTATGAATTTCACGCCATCTGCTTCAAACAAGTCGTGGATGCGAATCACGTTGCGGTGCGTCACTTGCCGGGCTGTGAGCAATTCCTGCTTGAATCGCGCGAGTATCGACGAGTCCGCGGCCAGTTCAGGGCGGATCAGCTTCAACGCTACCGTCCGCTCTACTTCGCGGTCCAACGCCTTATAAACTGCACCCATTCCACCTTGGCCCAATATTTGCAGAATCTCGTAACGCTTTCCTACCACGTCCCCGGGATTTAGAACTCCCTTGCCGCGTACGCTCGCGCGGTTCGCTTTACGCTTTCCCGGGATGGCGTCGGTGAGGGTGACGTCGGGTTCGCCAGGTCCCGCGCTCGTTGATTCGGGAGGTACCAGCGGCGGATCAATAAGAGTGGCCCCTTCCGCCGGGTTCGATGGCGAGTCATCAGGGGAGCTATCGCCTTTTGCCGGGACACCGACCCCTTGGGGTCCCGGCATTCCAGTGTCCCTTGGTCGTCGCGTTTTGTTAGGGTCTTCCATTCAACAGCCTGTACGTCAGGGGTTCGCGTCGAGCAAACTTCCCTCCAAAAGATTGAATCGTCGTAAGTATATATAGAGTCTCAGTGGAAACGACTATCAATCTTTTTGAACTCAATTCGCCGCCGCCTACTTTAAGGGCGGGCACCCTTTTTTTCCAACTAGCACGGCGTCGGTTGGCCAGACTTCTGCGAAAGTATAACGAATAGTTTGCTACGCTACCGCGATAATTGATTTCGAGGGCTTCAAGATGATCACCTTCAGTGAACTGCGCTACCTGATGCTAAAGCAATCAAAGACCTGAAGTCCGAGAATGACACCGTCAGAGGGCAGAATGCAGCACTCGGACGCAGGCTCGAGGCGCAAGCAAATGAGGCTTTCGGACATCGAATTGAAGCTTGAACGCGTGGCTACGCAGACGAAGCGACGCAGGAGAGATGCGGCTGCAATCTTTAATAATTTGCGCTAGTCAACCGCTGCGGTGTTTCTTTTTGGGGCTTCGCGGGTTGCGGCGGCCGCTTGATTGCTTCCGCCTTCACGCTCAAGCCGGGCCAGTCGCGCTTCGAGGGCAGCCGCCTGCTGCTTCTGTTGCAAGCTCGTCCGTTCTTCTTGCGCGCGGAAGCGCTCTTCCCATTGCGCTTCTTTCGTCTTCAGCTCTTCTTGAAGCTTGTCCTTCTCCGCTTTCAGTTCGCGGATCGCCTGAAGCATCAGTAACGGCAGTCCGCTGTAGTTCACCCGGTTAAAGCCATCCTTATCGACCGAGACCATCTCCGGAAAGACTTTCTCGACCTCCTGTGCGATCAACCCGGAAGTTCTGGAAGTGCCGAAGTGAAATTGCGGGAATTCCTCCGCCCTCCAGTTGTAGGAGACTGGCTGTAATTGAATCAGCTTGTCGAGCACCGGCGAGAAGGGTTGCATGTTTTTCTTCAGCCGCGCGTCGGATTTGCACGTGCCTCCAATGGGGAACCCAGAGGCGATGACACAGCCAGTTGCAGACATGTCCGAATCTGTACTGATGTCTCCGGTTGCCTGCACGAAACTAGCAAGGACGGCTAAGACGCGGAGGTTACCACCCGCGTCGATAATAACTGGGGACGGCACTATGTTAGGTCCGGTTACTCCATTCGCGGGCAGGATAGTAAACCGCTCCATGCAGCAACCAGGAGAACCGCTCGACTGATACTGCCAAATACTAAGAGAATTGACAGGGATGCCGAAACCTCCCCCGACCGGAGCCGTAAAGATCGCCCACGTGTTTGTCCCACCTCCCACTGCTCTGCCGATCAGTTTATAAGCCACATCTCCTGGGGTGGTATCGTTCCCAGGATCCGTTTTGATTACCACATTGCCCGCATTTCCTAAGTCGAGGCGTTCCGTGGGGGTACTCGTCCCGATGCCCACGTTCACACCGGTCCCGCCCAGCATCATTGTGCTGCCGGCCGAAACCAACGCACTCGAGACCAGTTGCTTGGCGCTGACGATACCTTTGCTGCTGATCGAAAACCCCGTTTCCGCTGGGGTGGCAGCGCCGGGCGCAAAGAGCAGATTCAGTTTTGCCGAAGGACTGGAAGTGTTGTTCCCGACGGGTTCGGCCTGCCAGCGGAAATGCTGGCTCACCGCCGCGTGGGTGCTACTACTGAAAACCGAGCTGAAAAGATCCAGCGGCTGCGAATTGGACCCGGCGGTCGCCGTCGCCGTGTTCACCGCCGACAGCGAGAACGAGCCGTTGACGTTCACGTTGCTCGCTGAGCTTTGGAACAGGATTGAGTTTTTGAGCGTCGTGCTCGGCGTCCCGCTACTCCACAGCGGAATGAAGTTCGTGGTGCCGCCCGCGGTTGTCACCGGAAACGAGGTGGTGAGCGGGGCCGTCGCTGCCGAGGTTGCGCCTGGCGATGCCAGCAGCGCCGGCTGCGGTGTGGAGGAAGAAGAATTGGTCGCAGCGGCCAAACTCGCCGGCGCGAAAGCCGAAGGTGGCAGACCGCCCAGCGTTTGCGCGTCGCCCGCTTTCAGCGCATACGGAACGCTCACCAGCAGCACGCGCGGCTGCTCGGGCTCACGTTCTGGCTGTACGCCGAGCCAACGCGCTTCTCCGTTGCGGAAGAGTTCCTCGGGCAGGTCCGTCCCGCTGTTGGCACCGAGCAACGCGGTGTAGCCGCCCTTTGCGTCCAGCTCCACGTTTTGCGTTTCCATCCAGAGCGGAGCGTCGCCCGACTGCTGCGCATAGAGGCTAAAGGTTACGGCCACAGGGCCTTTCAGTGGCTGCCCTTGGCGGTCGAGCAGCGTGCCGGTGAACCTTATCAGATGTGGAACCGGGGAAGCCGCTGTGCCGCTCGCCGCCGGCGTTACCTGACTCTGTTGCGCGGATAGATGGCCGGTGAACATCACGCTCGCGGCAATTGCGAACCACCAGGCGCGGGGGAATCGGGACTGGACAATGGTGCCAGGCGCGGGTCGCAAGTACCCGGCTGAGGTGAGGAGTTGAATGTACCGGCGAATAAGCCCCATGATGCACCTCCCAAGTGAAGTAACAGCTATGGAACGATTCCTCGTGGATGCTGGACCCAAAGACCAACCAAAATGAGCTCTTGCAATATCAAAATTAGGCGTACGAGTCAATGCAACGCAGGTGAGAATAGACTGAGCTTAAGGTGAAGGCCCAACTAGTTCACTCGAAAAAGTTTATATTGCCGAAGGTGCATGGAGCCCGCTTCACGGACGAGGCTCAATTTCTGTGTGTGCAGCTTATTCCGCTGAGCGGAACCAATGCAAATTCCTGGTTAATCGATTATCGGAAAATTCGCGTTGCCGTTGATGGCACTGGAAGTGCGTACGTTGGGGGAAGCCCAATTCCCCGCAACAATGCTTCGAACCGCGGGTCAGAGCGGAGATTGTCGATACGCAAGTCAGCTTTGATGTACCAGGAGAGATCCAAGGACCTCTGCTGGTAAGCTCGTTCTAACCACTCAAACGCTTTGTCCTTCTGACCGAGGCCAGCGTACACGGTCGCGATTGTATATGGTGAAACGTAGGCGCTCTTCGCTTTTCGCTCTAAGTCACGAAGGATCTTTTCCGCTTCGGGTTTTCTGCCGATCGCGGCAAACGCGTGCGCGAGCGAGGCACTGACATCCGGATCGCCATTCGACATCTCGATTGCCTTCTCATACTCAGATATTGCTTCCAGTGGTTTTCCCGTACCCTCATAGCCGGCGCCGAGATCGCGGTGTTCAACCCATTCATTGGGATATGAAGCCACTCCTCTACGGCCTGCTTCAACTAAACTTTCGTACTCCCGGAGTTGATAGTAAGCCGCTGATTCGGTCATAGCGGAGCTGGGACCGGGATCCAACTCGTTGCTCTTAGCAATTTCAGCCAGAGCATCGGCACGCCGACCCATAAAGCTGAGATAATCCGCGCGATCCTCATGGGCGCAACTGTAACTCGGGGCCAAGGCTATCGCGCGATTGAACTCCCGTTCGGCAGCGTCCCAGTTCCACTCGAACCGCCAATTCAGTAGGCCGAGGGTATCGTGGATTTCGCCAATGCTGTCGTCTAGTTCCACGGCTTTGCGTAAGGCTTCCTTGGCGGATTTGTAGGCACGATCAGGCGGCAACAGTCCCCGGCCGTAAAACGCCAGATAGACATAAGAATCTGCGAGGCCCGAGTAAGCCAGCGCAAAGCCAGGATCTTTTCGAATGGATTCCTCGAAGTAGCTTTTCGCCATGTTTAGCGGTTGCGCCATCGTATATTGATTTGACAGGTAGTAACGCCCCCTGAGATACGCTTCGTAAGCCTCCGGGTTCACGACGCGAGCCGAGCGGAACCGGGCCTCCTGCTGCGGAGTTAACTGCGCACGGACTTGCTGAGCTATGGTCTGCGCTACCTCATTCTGTAACCTGAGGACATCGCCAAGATCACGCTCATACGTATCTGCCCAGAGGTGCTTATCCGTGGGCGCATGGAGCAGTTGAGCGGTAATTCGCACGCGGTTACCCGATCGCATGACCGAGCCTTCGACTATGGCGTCCACGTTTAATTCCCGTGCAATCTCGGGCAGACCCTTTTTTGTATCCTTGTAGCGCATTACAGAAGTTCGGGAGATCACCCGCAGCGCGCTGACTTTAGCAAGGTCCGTGATCAGCTCATCCGTCATGCCATCGGCGAAGTATTGTTGCGCGGCATCAGCTGAAAGATTTTGCATCGGCAGAACCGCGATCGAGCGTATAGCGGGAACTGCGTTTTTAGCGTAAAAGTGTTTCCACGCCACCCAGGCCGCAAGTGCGATTGCACAACTAGAGAGTAGCGCGAGGACTAAGCGCGCGAGAGAGTTGGTTCGCGTCGGAGCTTCCAGCGCTTCGCCGGTTTCCTTGCTGTTTTCAGCAAAAATCGAGGGAGTCTGAACTTCCTCTACACGCGCAATGAACCTATATCCTCGTCGCGGGAGCGTTTCGATGTACCGAGGCTGGCTCGCAGAGTCACTCAACAGGCTACGCAATTCCTTGATCGAGGTGTTCAGCCCGTGCTCGAAATCCACGAACGTTTCTGAAGACCAGAGCAGTTCGCGCAGCTCTTCGCGAGTGACGACGTCCTCTTGGCGCTGCAGTAGAGCGTTGAGTATCTGGAAAGGCTGTGGGCGGAGCTTTAGCCGGGTGCCATGTTTGTAGAGCTCGAGCGTTCGTGTCCGCAATTCGTAGGGACCAAATCGATAGACCGTGGCGGGCATGGGCATGAGCGCACCCGGAGACGCACTAAAAGTCTTGCGTTGAGGTAGTTGGGCCTTCACCTTAAAAATATCTCTTTCTCACCAGGCTTGCATTGACTCTCCGGCAGGGATGTGAAAAGTCGAGCCAGTAAAGCAGCATGATCGTCCTCAATTGCGGCAATTGCAACGTTTTTTCTTGAACAAGAAGGAAGGAGAATCAGGCCGAGGTGAAATGACTGACTGGCGCATCGTTTTGCGAAACAAAGCTGCAATTGGAAAAGGCTTACGACAACGCGCCAGCCAAATGCAAAGCTTCAAAAAAAGGAGAATTAAATGAAGACCAAATTGTTTATCATAACCCTCGCCACCCTAAGTCTCGCAGTTGTGCCCCAAGCCCGAGCTCAAGGCGGGATCGTTGGGTGGGTCGCGGTGGCCGGCGCTTGTTCTGTCGACTCCAGCTCTGCAGCCCACCGGACGAGCTTCGGGACGGTCTCGTTCGCCACCGGCGCGTCGGGTTTCATATTTCTGACCTGCCCAGTCGATGGGATCACCAGAATTAACCCTAGTGACGTGAATGCCTTCGGGCTGATTTTCAACAACGACAATGGGCACATACCAGGGATACGGGTAGACCATTGCACGATTTCGGCGTCCTTTGTAGAACGGCGTAATTCCACCGGCGTTTCAACAGTGACGGGAAGTTTCTCTACGGCCGGTACCTCCTATTCGGGCTTTACGACTGTCGATCCTATTGCAATTCACGCCCCTCTAAATTTCGACAAAAATACGTATGTGGTCAATATTACCCTGCATCGCTTTAAAGGTGTGTCGTGCAATCCCGCAGCTTGGGCAACGTTTGCAGAAGACATCATATTCTAACCGTTGCCTGTCGGCCGAGTGGCACATCGTTTGCGTTGTTTCCGGGGCCGCACTATTCGCGGTTTTCGGTCTGGAAGGGGAGGGGGTACACTTTCAGAGCGCCCCTCCCTTTGGGATCTGGAAGAAAGTCGGATCTACTACGCGAATACCACTGCATTGACGGGTAACGTCACGCTGATTTGGTAACCACAGGTGCGGGCCGGGGGTGTGGAAGCTTTCGCTATGCGCCGGCCGCCCGTTTTTCGCAGAAGGCGATCGAAAAGGTAGGCTTTATGCTTGTCTCGAGATTGTTGGTATCAGTCGTTATCTGTGTTGTCTCAGCTTTCACCAGTTTTGCGAGCACCTTTCCGCGCGAAAATGGCTCCCGGGATAAAACAGCGGGGGCACCGGCACAGCAAACTTCTCGCGGGGTCGTGACGGTTCCAGCCACGAGCGGCGCCCGAACCGGTGATGTTCGGACTCCAGGCTTGCAGCTCAAGGTGAAATGGGAGAGCGGAAAGCTCAGCCTCGACGCGGAAGCGGTGCCGCTGTCGGAAGTGCTTCTTGGCGTTTCACGCGCAACGGGAATCGAGGTCACAGGTGCCAAAGGACTCAGCAACCTTGTGTCCATGCACCTGGCCGGAGTGGAACTGTTCCAGGCGTTACGGGAATTGCTCTTGCATGTCGACTATGCGATCACGGCGGGTTCCCAAGGTTCGGCGTCACTTCGAGGAACTCGAGTGATTATCGTTGGCAGATCATCGCCGGACTCGTTGTCGGCTGCTTCCGTCACCGAGAGTGAAACGAATGCGCCAGCTGCCGAGGCGGCGATCCAAGCGGCTGATAGCACGCCAGCGGATGCCGACCCACAAGCAAGCCAGCTCCCGTCGATTGAGGCGTGGGAAACGGGAGAAGATCGCGAAGCGGTCAGGCAGGCTCAGCAGCAGCTTGCAAACCAAACCGTGGAGGCTGACCAACAAAGCTTGATGGCTGCTGCTCTTGGTGAATTGAAGGATGCCGATCCTTCAGCCAACACGGGTGCGGTTCAGCCTCCTACTCAGAATGCTGATGCCGTTGGGCTGGAGGCCTCGAGTGATGGTCTTCCCGGAACCGACCCTCGGCTCGATGCCAGCCAGACAGAGATGTTGGCGGCCATTGAAGCGGCTGCCATGAGCCAAGATCGGGAGGCCCTCGGTAAGTATATGCAGGATGCCAATGCGGCAGCGCAGGCAGGTGCCTTTGATGCGTTGCCCGCACACGATAATCCCGCGGGGGTCGAGAACCTTCTGGCAGAGATCAAGGATGTCAGCCAACCCGTTCGGCTGCAGGCGCTACAGCTTCTGACCGAGTCGCCGCAGGCGGATGAACAGACGGTGATGACCACCCTGATTGATGCTTTGAACGGTGCAGATCCTTCGCTCAGCGAATATGCTGCTCACGCGCTTGCGGAACGCGGTACGCCGGATGCGATGAATGCCTTGAGCGAGATGCTCAAAAGCTCCGACCCTTCTACGAGGTTGATGATTCTTCAGAGTGTGGCACAGACAGAGGCAGGTCCACCGCTCCTCCGCGCGGCGCTCTCAGATTCGAATGAGACGGTGAGGAGTGCCGCGGCGGCTCTGCTCCAGCGGGGTGAAGCGGCGAGAAATCCGTAGTGCTGCGGCGGACAGCCCTCAGAGAATACCCGAGTGGCTTATGGCGCCCCCGAGGCCGTTTTTCCAGAAACGACGGAACAAAAGCCGATCAGCCCGCAGGAGATCGCATCACAGGGGTTTGGGCCAGCGATGCCCTCTTTACATTGAGTCAACTGGCACAGTTGAATTCCGACCGCCGCAACGACGACTGACTTGGTTATTGACTTAGGCCCTCCTTGGCCAATAGATACACCCGAGAAATCTCTTTGCAACAGGTTCAACAAGCGTTTTGTAGGCTGGGAAACAGGCAATTGGAAAATATGGAAAACGCGGAGGCGGCCTAAGTTCTTTAGATTCTGGAGCGGGCGGCGGGAATCGAACCCGCGTCCGAAGCTTGGGAAGCTTCTATACTGCCATTGTACGACGCCCGCTCGTTTCAAGCTGCTTGCGCACTCGCAACTCAGCAATTATACACAAGCGCCCCGGCACGACGCCTCGCTTTTTTGCAGCGGTCGTTTTCGCAGCGGTCGCCCAGGAATTTGATCGCTCTAAGGTTGCCCCGGGCAACTCTCATTTTCAAACTTTGGATTTTTGGGGGAGATGGAATTTCCGATGGGGCGAACTACAGCGAGGCGCGCGGAACGCTGACTGACACTGCAACATCAGCGAAGACGAGCGGGCAAAGCAACATCAACCTTGCCGGCGGCGCGGGAAGCCGTTCGCGTCCACTGAATAAGATATTTTCCTGTGTGGAACGCCAGCACGGATGCAAAAATAATCAATGCCACAGAGACAAAAAAAGCGGCGAAGAGGAGCCAGCAGCTTAAAAGCTCCCGCACGGAGTATGGAAAAAACCCGAATGCAGAAAGCAAACCGGCAACCTGCGAAAGCCCATCCATTGCGTGCGGTAGAGTCAAGAGTCCTCGGTCCCCGCACGGCTGGTGGGTGCAAGTTGGCTGTAAATCAGACTCAAAAAGAACGGCGAGAAAAAGGATTCGGCCTGGCCCAGCCCTGGATCCCGGCAAACTTCGCTAATTCCCGCCGTCCGCCTCAACTTTAGGCCGCCAGCGAGTGGTACTGCTGTCCCGAATTGGACATTCAGCCAAGGAAATTTGGTTTGCGGCCTGCTCCAAGCGACAGCGCCATCGGTTGCGTTGTCCGTGGTCCGGGGTTTGGCACAAAGGCTCATTGAATAGGGACTTTTGCTGGCAAGGCCTTTCTGAATACAGAGTTTAGCGCCTGTGATTACTGAACTTTGTGTTTGAGTTTGGCGATGTGGACAGTTTTCTTGGTCATAGCATGCGTTTTTTCTCCGCCATGAGTGCTGATCAGCGCGAGATAGTCTCGGGCGTTGAATGGATAGCGCCTCGTAGACTGTTGCTTGGTAGTGCTTAAGGCGATATCCACGCGGCGGTTGTTTGCCAGCACCATTACCGGCAGATTACTCGTCATTTCCTGGCGGTCCTCCGGAGTCAGATCCGGATTGTCCTCGATCTGCTCCTTGATTTGGCTTTCACTTAGATTTTCTTTTTTGCCGAACGAGCGCGTCTCGATCGCAAGCGGCGCTACGCCGTGTTGAATCAAATAATTCCTGGAGCGTTCCACGCGGCGTTCCGTCAAAGCTTTATTAAATTCTTCCGAGCCCCGTTCATCCGCGTGGCCACCCAGAATTAAATGAGCTTCCGGCCGGAACGTCAAATATCTTTTGAAGTCCGTCGCCAGCGTCGCCAGGATTCTTTCCTGGCTATCCACCAGGCCGGCAGCGGGATTCGCCGTCGTGGGCCTCGCGGTCTGAAAATAGATGCTGTGCAGCGCAAGTCTGCTTTCCAGCTCGACCATTTCAGGCGGCGGAGGCGGGTCTTGCACGTTGACCGCCAGCGTGCAGTCAGCCTCACCACCGCGGCCATCCAGCACGTGCCCGATGATTGAGTAGCGTCCCGCGCGAAGATTCGCGGTTTCAAATTTCGCGGACGATTCCGCGCCCCGGATTTGTCCTCCACTCGAAGTCCAAGAATACGTGAGCGGATCATTATCGGGGTCGCGCGCGTCAGCGGTAATTTGCACAGGCTCGCCGATCACAACGGAATTGTGATTCGCGGAGCAGCTCATCGTGGGAGCGCGATTCAGTGCGGCCTCCACGCGAATATTCGCGGAGCAATCCGCGCTTCGTCCGCGTCCATTATCGACGCGGCCTTTTATAGTGTACACGCCGGGAGTTGCGCCCGCGGTATTCCAGCGAACTGCCGGTCCGGTACCTTCTACGGTGCCGGCATTCGAACTCCAGGAATAGGTGACTGGACCGGTACCAATCTCGCTGGTCGAAGATTCCACCGCAACCACATCTCCAGAATTGGCATACACCGAGGATTTATCCATGACACAGGACATCATTGCGCTGGGAGTGGCAGGCGGCATCGAATGGTCTCCGCCGAAGCGAAAAATGATTCCGGACGTCAAGCGAAGATTTCTCTGGAAAGCGGTTGGGCCGTACCAGAGGGTCGGGTCGTCGTGGAACTTGGTGAGCAAGAATTCGGCTTGGATAAGCCGTATAGCAAATCGGTGGTTGTACCGGTAATCGAGGCCGCCACCAGCAGTCATAATAAAAGTACGTTCGCGCAGGAGCGGGGTGCAGGCATAGATCGGAAAATCGCAACCACTGAGTGTGACTTCATCGGCGTGGGCCAAGCCAGCAAGTACTTGCACGAATGGACTGAGTCTCTCGCGTCTGCGAAAGGAAATTCGCGGGCCAGCGAGAATGGTGAAGACGTTTCCTGAAGCATCCACTACGCGCGAAGGAGTGAATCCCGGACCTGGATTGGTGAATTGCAGGGAATTCACGCGGAAACCGCCAAATTCGAACACAACGCCAAGATGACTTTTCACATTGAAAGTTAAAGAGGTGGTGCCACCGTGCATGCCGTCTATGCGGTTTCTTGGGCCTTTAGGCATGGCCGCCCAGTAGGTATAGCCCATAAACAGTTCGACCCTGGGAATCCCATTACCCGAATCGTCGCGATTGCCGTAGTGCATTCCCATGCCTCTACCCGCACGAGCCTGCGGCGGCAGGGCGGCAAAGAGGTTTAGCTTTCCAAGAGGTTGCGGATCGGCTGGAGCGGCAGAGCCAGCGGTGGCTCTAGCGGAACTGTTTTTCGTCGAGTGGCGTGCGGGCTTTTTCGTGGTGTCCGCGAAGAGCACAGGTGCCAGCAAAAGACCGATAGCCATCGTGGTAAAAATGCGCGCTCCGAATTTCATTGTCGCCTCCTGAAACCATTGCTACTTCCACGAAACGAAGCTCAGATTCTTCGTTTCGCGGCCTGCAAATTACGTGAAAGACCGGGAACGGCTATGGCGCCGGCACGGTGATGGTGCTGGCATTCACGGTGACGGACCCGGCTCCTCCCGCTGCACCGGCGAACATTCTGCCTTCCACCGCTGCACCGGTATTGAGGGTGATGGTCACCGCGGCGAGCACATTGCCTTTAAATATGGTGGTGGTGTCGATGGTCGCGGAGCTGCCTACCTGCCAGAAAACATTTGCAGCTTTGGCGCCGCCCGCAAGGATCACCTGGGAGCCAGGCGCGGTCGTGAGCGTTGAACCCATCTTGAAAATGAAGACCGCATTCGGATCCCCTTGTGCATCGAGGGTGACGTTATTGTTTGGCCCCGCACCTGAGAGCAAAACCGAGGTGGAGTTGACGTACAGACCAGGCGTGAACGTTAGTCCTCCCATATTGCCTGGCAGAACTTGCGCGTTGGCGGAACGAGTGACCGCGTCGTTGTACGCGGCAAGCAAGTCGGTTTGCGCTTGCGTGACCACCGGGTCGTTGATGTGGATTGTCCCGTTGACTTGCGCTGGTGGAATGCCTTGTGAGGTACCAGGTTTCAATCCCACATCACCGTTGATGACCGTAGGTCCAGTGCTGGAGATGGAAGCGGTAGCCATAACCGCGAAGCTGCCCGCTGATGCCAGATTGATGGTCGCGGGACCTGGGCCGACCACGCCGCCGGTAGTGAAGTTCCACGGATTCGGAACCGCGCCAGCGGAAAGCGGGATGTCGGACAGGCTATCTACCAGGTTTGAAATCGAAGCAGTGAATTGCGTGTTAGGCGCCAGATTAGCCGAAGGCTTGAAGGTAGCAACCTGGCTTGCGGGATCGTAGAGCACTGTTCCGGACACCGCCGCACCGCCAACGCCAGCAACGTTCACGGTAAACGTTGCGTTGGTGATAGTCGTTGGATCCATCGCGATACTGAACGTGGCGTTAACGGACTTGTCGATTGGCACAGCTACCGCGGCGCTAGCCGGACTGGTGACGGTTATAGTTGGAGCGGTAGCATCTGCCGTAAGCCCCGTGGTGAAATTCCAGACGTAGTTAGCGGTCATGGCCACGGCGGTAAGGTCTTTTGCGGCGGTGGTTATGGTGGCTGTGTATGCGGTGCTGGCGGCCAGGTTCGCTGTAGGAGTAAAGACCGCGGTTCTTCCTGCGTAAGAAACTGTTCCGGGAACAGCGGCTCCGCCAACGCCTGAAACCGCTACGGTAAAGGTTCCGGCGGCCGAGATTGTGGACGGATCCATGGCAGTGCTGAAGGTTGCGGCAATTCTTTGATTGAGAGGTACGTTGACCGCGGCTTTTGCAGGATTCGTTGAAATCACTCGCGGCACGGTGGCGTTGGGCGATGCACCGGTTGTGAAACTCCAGACATAGTTAGCGGCCAGGCCATTACCCGCGGTGCTTTGCGCAGCGGTAGTAATGGTGGCGGTGTATTGCGAGCTGGCGGTGAGTGCGGCCGTCGGAGCAAAAATAGCGGTGGCGCTCGCCGCGTCATAGGTAACTGCGCCGGGAACGGCGGCGCCGGCAACTCCGGCAACGGCCACGGTAAATGTGCCGGCTGCGGTGATCGTAGAACCGGTCATGGGTCTATTAAAGGTTGCGGTAATTTTCTGGTTGAGCGGAACGTTAGTAGCTCCACTAATGGGAACCGTTGCGGTAACTTGCGGCGGAGGCGCAGTGCTAAAGGTCCATACGAAATTGGCGGCCAGCGGCGTGCCGGTGGTGTCTTTGGCACCGGTAGTAATTGTGGCGGTATATAAGGTAGAGACCGCTAAAAGCGCGGACGGCGTGAACGTGGCGGCGTTACCAGAGTAACTAACAGAGCCGGTGACAGCAGTGGTGCCAGGTCCGGTTAGTGTGAAGGTCGACCCAGTAATTGTCGTTGCGTCCATCGGAACATTGAATGTCGCCGAAATGACCACGCTTTGCGCGACACCGGTAGCCCCGTTTGCCGGAATCGTCGAAACCACGGCCGGCGGCGGCGCGGTCGTAAAAGTCCAAACATAATTGGCGGCGAGTGGAGCTCCAGTAGTGTCTTTCGCTCCCGTGGTAATGGTGGCGGTAAATAAAGTGCCGTTTGCAAGTTTCGCTGCCGGAGTAAACGTGGCGGTATTACCGGAATAGGTGACCGCGCCGGCGACGGGAGTCGCGCCTGGCCCGGTAACCGTAAAGGTGGTTCCAGTGACGGTGGCCGGGTTCATCGCTCCATTAAAGGTTGCGGAAATCAGCGTATTCACGAGCACCGCTGTAGCTCCGTTTGCCGGAACGGTGGAGACCACGGCCGTCGGCGGCGCGGTCGTAAAAGTCCAGACATAGTTGGCGGCCAGTGGAGCTCCAGTTGTGTCTTTCGCTCCGGTAGTGATTGTGGCGGTAAATAAAGTGCTGTTGGCGAGAATCGCCGCGGGTGTAAACGTGGCGGTGTTACCCGCATAGGTGACCGCGCCGGCAACCGGGGTTGCACCAGGACCAGTGACGGTAAAAGTCGCGCCGGTAATGGTGGCCGGATTCATAGCCGTACTAAAGGTGGCGGAGACGAGAGTGTTTACCGGAACTGCTGTAGCGCCGTTCACGGGAACGGTGGAAACCACGGTGGGCGCCGGAGCGGTCGTAAAAGTCCACACATAGTTGGCGGCCAGTGAAGCACCGCCGGGATCTTTGGCTCCAGTGGTAATCGTGGCGGTAAACAAGGTGCTGTTGGCCAGAATGACTGCGGGCGTAAATGTGGCGGTGCTGCCTGAATAGGCGATGGTACCGGCGACGGGGGTCGCGCCTGGCCCGGTAACCGTGAAAGTTGCCGCATTCAAAGTGGTGGGGTTCATTGGTTCGTTGAAGGTTGCCGAGACCACGGTGTTTACCGGAACGGCAGTGGCCCCTGTGGCCGGAACGGTTGAGATCACAGCCGGTGGCCCGGTGGTGAAGCTCCAAACATAATTGGCAGCGAGTGGGTTACCGCCAGGATCTTTAGCGCCGGTAGTGACCGTAGCGATATATAGGACGTTAGCTGCGAGCGCCGCCGACGGGGTGAAAGTGGCGGTGGTACCTGCGTACGAAACCGTGCCGGCGACTGCGGTGGTGCCCGGACCGGTAAGAGTGAACGTTGTGCTGTTGATGGTGGCTGACGCCATTACCGAGCTAAAGCCCGCAGTCACGAGAGCGCTGGGAGACACCGAAGTGGCTCCGTTTAGAGGGGACGTGATGATCGCCGTAGGAAACGCTGGGCTGGAAGCTTGCTCGCGACCACACCCGGCTAGCAGAGCAATCGATACGAACGCCAATATTTTGCCTACGTTAACTTTGCGCATTAGCTTCTCCTGGCAAGCACAACTTTTGCGGACCACGCCCTGCTTACTGGCCCGAATCAATGCACCGCACGGGCCACACTAAAAACGCTGGGACTGGCTGATTAACTCAGTGGTAATGCGTTGATTCCAATGGACGGAGGGCAATAATTGCTGTGGATGGAAGACCGCGGACCAGCACCATCAATCGGTCTGACGCCATATTGGAACGGAACGAAGCCCATTTAGAAAATGAAAACCATTTCGACCTCGCGGCCCAAAAGAAAATATCGGTGCCAAGGGAGTAACCAAACTGCATCGGATCGATGCAGTTTCAAATAAGGTTGACCAAGAAAAGGTTTGCCAAGAAGAAAAACAAAAAACTCGGAGAGCATTGTAAATGCCCTCCGAGTTTCATTTTTCATTGCGAAATGCTTTGGCTATTGCCGACAAGCGGCCGATTCAGCGATTATCTTTTTACCGGCGGTTTTGCCGTCGGCTTTTTCCGGCGAACCTGTGCTTTTTTCTCTCCGCCTTTGGGGTTAATCAACGCCAAATAATCCTTGGCATTGAACGGATAGCGATGAACGGATTGTTGTCCAGTAGTACTCAAGGTGACGTCAACGCGCCGGTTATTGGCCAGCACCATCACTTGCAGATGACTCATCATCTGTTTTCTGTCTGCCAGTGTCAGCTCCGGGTTCTGGTCCATTTGTTCCTTGATTTGTGTTGCGGTCAATTGCTGTTCCTTACCCATTGCCCGCGTTTCGATGAGGCCTGCCGGAACGCCGTGTTCGACCAGATAGTTTTTGGTGCGATCGACGCGACGCTGCGTTAGCGCCTTGTTGTATTCCTCAGAGCCGCGCTCATCCGCGTGGCCGGTAAGGATAAGGTGGGCATCGGGCTTATATTTCAAATAGTTTACGAAGTCTTTGGCGAGTTTCTCGAGAATGTCCGCCTGACTGTCTACCAAGCCACCTTGCGGATTCGCGGGAGAAGGCCGCGCGGTTGGGAAGTAGATGCTATGCAGCGCCAGCCGAGTTTCCAGTGCGATCTGCTCGGGCGCAGGGGCTGGGGGAGGCGGCGGTGGTGGAGCTTCCACAGTTATCATGGTGGTCGCCGACGCAGTGAGCGGCGCGATGCGATCGTCGCTTACGTTGCAGGTTACGGTAATGTGTCCCGGACTGGCGCCACGCGTATTCAGGGTTGCGGAATCGCCGGTGCCGGATATTTCGCCGGCGGTAGCGGAATAGTTGTAAGTGAGTTTGCGGCCGTCAGGGCTATTGGCGGTGGACCGAACCGTGGTGGTTCCATTTGCCGGCACGATGTTGGGATCTGCCGCGCAAGAAATAACCGGAGGACGAGGCTCCTTAACGGTGAATCTGGCGCTGCACGAAGCAGCGCCATTCTTTTTGCCATCGCTAAGATTGGCGGTAACAGAGTAGGAGCCTGGTGCCAGGCCGGTGGTATCGATGTGCGCAGTGGCATCATTACCGCTGACTTTCACGCCCGTTCCGCTCCAAGCGTAGGTTACGGTGCGTTTCGGATGAAAATTAGAAGGCGACGCGTGAACGGTCACACTTTCGCCGGCAAAAATCTCCGCCGGTTCAATACTGCAAGAGGCATTGGGCGGGAGCGGAGGTTCTCCGCCACCCCAAGTAAAGTTGAGGCCAGTTTGCGCTCGGACGGCGCGCAACCCCGTATCGGAAACGCCTGGAGGCCCGAAGCGGTAGTTGGACATAACATAATCTGCGCGAATTAATCGCCAGGCGACGTGCCTCGTCAAACTGATATCCAAGCCTCCGCCAAACATCACGCCCAACTTATCGATGTCATGGAAAGCATCGGGCATAAGGCGATGGTCGCCTACCAAAACTTCGACAAATGGCGATACGTGTTCGTGGCGGAAGGTAATTTTTGGCCCCAGGGAAAGGTTGGTGAACGCGGCATCGTCAATTCTTCGCGCTACCGTGGATTCACCGCTGCCCCAGTGCGTACTGAAATCCAGCGTCAATCCGAACCATCGATTGAAATTATAGGTGAGATCAGCGCCGGCGCCGCGCGGATTGGATTCCATGCGGCTGCTGAGCGGGAATAAGGCGTTGGGCAACTGGCCATGCACATCCGAATTCGGATATAAGAATGAATATCCCCCATAAAATTCCCACTTGGGAGCGGGCTGATCCTGTGCAGCGGCAATATTGGCAAACACGAAAAGAAAAGCCAGCATTGGCGGCAATAATTTTAGAACGCGAGCGGCGCGGCCCTCTGAATTTGATGACATACGGCTATTCCTCCAAACTAAAAACTAAATTCCCTTTTTTTAAAATCTGCCAATATCTGCCCAAGGCCAACAGCCTCAGGGTGATTTGCGCTTCAAAAATCACGGACAGGTAGGCACGACATTGATAATATTGCTGTCCAATGTAACTGCTGCCGTTCGGGCCAGCGCTCTGCCGTTCAGCGTCGCGCCGGTGGTGAGCGTGATGGAAGCGTTAGCCATGATGGTGCCCTGGAAGATGGAACTGGTGCCCAAGGTCGCGGAGGTCCCAACCTGCCAAAAGACATTCTGCGCGAGTGCGCCCCCTGCTAGAACAACTTGAGTTGAACCCAGGGTAGTAAGTGTCGACCCTACCTGGAAAAGAAAGACGGCGTTGGGATTTCCCTGGGCGTCGAGAGTAACGTTGCCCGCTGATAACTGCACGGTGCTCGAAGTTTTGTACACTCCCGGGAAGAAGGTCAGTCCGCTGATGTCGCCCGGCAGAACAGCGGCGCCTGGCGTTGCGGCGGCAGCGTTATAGGCAGTGGTCAGGTCCAGTTGCCCTTGTGCAGCGACGCCGTTGGTTTTTTCCATGTCGTTGGGCGCGGTGATTGTTCCCGGGGGAAAGCCGGTGACGGCGCTTCCGGGGCTAAGCCCAAGATCGGCGCCGTTAATAACCGTTGGGCCCGTGTTGGTTACTGTGCTGCTGGCCAAAACTGCGAAACACGCAGCGCCACCCAATGCCAGGGTGGGGGGCGGCGCGCAAGCAGCGGAGGTCGTAAACTTCCAGACAAAATTTGCTCCTAACGGGTTGCCGAAGGTGTCATAGGCGCCGGTGGTGATGGTAGCGGTGAACGATGAGCTTGCGGCGAGAGGCGCGGTCGGAGTGAATGTTGCGGTATTGGTGGCAGCAACGTAACTGACTGCACCAGGGACGTTGCCCGCGCCCGAACTGACCGTGAATGTCGAAGTGGTGAGGGTCGCAGGGTTCATCGGTTTGCTGAAGGTGGCAGTAACCACGGTATTAGGACAAAGAGGACCCGAGCCATCAACTGGGTTTACAGAAGTTACCGTTGGCGGAGTAAGAGGATCGCCCGGGGCGCCCGTTCTGTTGTCCGAATCGCCGCATCCAGCGACCGCCGCGGCCAAAAAAAATGCCGGGATCAAAAGTTTAGTAAACGTCGATGTACTCATCAGGTTCTCCTAAAACTCGCAGGCCGATTCGCGCGAGTGGACATACTCCGGTGCGGGTAACTGGCAGCGAGTATGGTGTTTCCCCTGTTTGCAATCTGTTCAATAGAGGACATTGTGTCAAATCGAGCAATACAACTTGTTCGATTTTATACAGCCATGCAGGAAGGGTTCTTGCTACGGTGGGGTGGTGACTCCGCTAGCGGAAAAAGGGTGCCTCTGACTTGACTACAACAGTAAGAACGCAAGCGAAAAAGAAGAACATACCGCCTTTCAATCCGAAAGCGTTTCTGGATACCGCCGGGGTATCGAGAAAAATTTCGGACTTTCCGAGAAACGAGACGATTTTTACCCAGGGTGAAGCCGCGAATACGGTTATGTACATTCAGAGCGGCGGTGTGAAATTCACGGTGGTGAATGGAACCGGCAAAGAAGCGGTGGTGGCGATGTTTGGGCCGAACGAATTCTTTGGCGAAGGGTGCATGGCGGGGCAGGCGATCCGAATGGGAACCGCCACGGCGATTACACCGAGCACGATTATGGTCATCGACAAAGCGGAGCTGGTGCACGTATTGCATACCGAACACAAACTCTCTGATCAGTTCATTGCGTACATGCTGGCGAGAAACGTTCGAGTGGAAGAGGATTTAATCGATCAACTTTTCAACTCCAGTGAGAAACGATTGGCACGGACGCTTTTGCTGCTCGCGCAATACGGAAAAAAGAAAGAGCCTGAGGAGATACTTGCAAAGGTTTCGCAGGAGACGCTGGCAGGAATGGTGGGAACCACGCGAGCGCGGGTGAATTTTTTCATGAACAAATTCCGCAAACTGGGATTTATCGAATACAACGGAAAAATCAGGGTCAATAAGTCGCTGCTGACGGTGGTATTACACGATTGAAGCGAAGCGTCGATTTCGCACAAACGGAACGTTTCCGCGGGATTTAGCAAAGCCAGCCCGAAACTGCGCACGCATACAGCAAGACGATTTTTCAGAAGCCATGCGGCGATTTTTCCGCAAATCGAGGAGCATCAGGAACCCGAATGTCTTTGCCGAAGATGCAACCACTCCCTGACGCCGTTTCGCTGATCGAGGTGCAGTCGTTATTACTGGAAGAAAAGCCTTTGACGCTTACTCCAGTGCCCTCACGCCCCACCCTTCCGAACCGAATTGCAATCGTCGGAAACTATCTGCCGCGTCATTGCGGAATTGCAACTTTTACAACTGATTTGTGCGATGCGCTACACGGGGAATACGCCAGCACTGAGCTGCTGGCATTGCCAGTAAACGACACGCAGGAGGGATACGACTACCCGGTACGAGTGCGGTTCGAGCTGGCGGAAGAAAACCTCACATCCTACCGGCAAGCTGCGGATTTTTTGAATTTTAGCAATGTGGATCTGGTCTGCCTGCAACATGAATATGGAATCTTTGGAGGCCGCGCCGGGGGGCATATTTTGGAATTGCTGCGCGGGTTGCAGATGCCGTTCATCACCACGCTGCACACCGTGCTTCGCGAGCCTAACGCGGATGAACGCGCGGTAATGGATGAAATCGCAAAACTCTCCGACCGGCTGATCGTGATGAGCCAGCAGTCAGCGGAGATTTTGCAGGAAGTGTTTCACGTACCACCCGAAAAAATCGATTTAATTCCCCACGGAATTCCAGATTTACCCTTCACCGATCCAAATTTCTACAAGGATGCATTCGGCACCGAAGGAAAATGTGTTTTGCTGACGTTCGGATTGCTTTCGCCGAACAAGGGCATAGAAAACGTCATCAACGCATTGCCAAAAATTTTGTCGCGGCACTCCAATGTGGTTTACATGGTGTCTGGCGTAACGCATCCGAACGTGTTGCGGCGCGAAGGCGACAAGTATCGTGAGTATCTGCAGAACCTGGTTCAGGAATTGGGCGTTCAGGACCAGGTAATTTTCCGCAACCGGTTTGAGAGCCCGCAGGATTTAGTGGAGTTGATTGGCTCGGCGGATATTTACATCACGCCTTACAAACACAAGGCGCAGGTTGTTTCCGGAACGCTGGCCTACGCGCTAAGCGCGGGCAAAGCAATCATTTCCACGCCATATCTGCATGCCATCGAATTGCTGGATGGTGAACGCGGCGCGCTCGTGCCTTTTGACGATCCCGACGCCATTGCTGAAAAGACCATCGAGTTGCTGGACGATGCAACCGCCAGGCATGCGATGCGCAAGCGCGCTTACCTGTATGCTCGAGACATGGTATGGAATCGCGCGGCGCAGAAATACATGAAGAGCTTTGAAAACGTTTACAACGAGCGGCTGCGCACGCCGCGCGCAACATTTTCTGCTCAAAATACCGTGAAAGCCCTGGATCGCCTTCCCGCCATAAAGCTCGATCACCTGCTACGAATGACGGATCAAACGGGAATCGTGGAGCACGCGGTTTTCGTGGTGCCAAATTATCCCGAAGGGTATACCACCGACGACAATGCGCGCGCATTGATCGTCACCACGTTGCTGGAGGGGATGGGCATCCAGATGCCGCCGGGATCGGCCGATTTGGCTTCCCGATACATGGCTTTCCTATGGCATGCATTCGACCCGATCACCAAGCGATTTCGAAACTGTTTGAGCTATGAATGCCTATGGCAAGAGCCCGAAGGCTCCGAAGACAGTCATGGACGAGCTTTGTGGGGACTCGGGACCGTTCTCGGAAGATCGAAAATTGCGGGTCTACGCGGAGCGGCCGGACGCATGTTTGAACTTGCGGTGCCGGCTGCCGTGGAATTCAAAAGCCCGCGGGCATATGCGTTTTCTCTTTTAGGGATGCTGGAATACCTGGAAGCTTTTCCCGGAGATCGCGCGGCGTTGAGCGCCTCAGAGGCGCTGGCAAACCGGCTGCTGACTTCTTACCGCACGTATCGGACGGATGACTGGAACTGGTTTGAAAACGGATTGTCTTATTCGAATGCGCGCTTGCCGCAAGCACTTATTCGCGCAGGAATGCGCGCAGGCGACGAGAACATGGTGGCCGCGGGGCTGGAATCCCTGGATTGGCTGGTTTCCATCCAACGTTGCGAGACCAAGGGGCATTTCGTTCCGATCGGGTCTCACGGTTTTTATTCGAAAACCACCGAGAAAGCGCGGTTCGATCAGCAACCTGTAGAAGCCTGCGCGGTAGTTTCCGCTTGTTTGCAGGCGTATCGCGCCACGGGAATCGAACGTTGGCGCAAGGAGGCGTGGTCCGCGTTCAATTGGTTTCTGGGAGATAACGATCTTCAGATCGCGCTTTACGATTCGGCTACAGGAGGCTGCCGCGATGGGCTGCACCCGGATCGCGCGAACGAAAATCAGGGAGCTGAGTCCACTTTGTCATTTCTAATGGCGCTTCTTGAAATGCGCCAGTTAGACGTGGTGGAGAAGGGCGCACAGAAGCCGCCAAGTATTCAATAGATTTTTTTGAGTTTTAGAAGAACCCCTTCCACAAAGGTTGGTACAAATTTTGATGAAAGCAATAGCACTGGCAACGAAATACGAAACGCTGTTTCACCGGCATGATGGTAATCCAATCTTGTCCGGCCAAGACTGGCCTTATTCGATGAATAGCGTGTTCAATGCCGGCGCGACGCGACTGTTGGATGGGTCAACGCTGCTGCTATGCAGGGTGGAAGATCGCCGCGGGCTGTCACATTTGTGCGTGGCACGCTCGGTGAACGGCGTCGATAACTGGCAAATTGACCAGGAACCAACCTTCATGCCTTCTCCGGACAAATATCCCGAGGAAATATGGGGCATCGAGGATCCACGTATCACGTACATGCCAGAACTAAAAAAGTACGCCGTAGCGTACACCTCTTACTCGCGGGGAGGCCCCGGCGTGTCCCTGGCGCTTACCGAGGATTTCAAGAGTTTTGAAAGATTTGGCGTGGTAATGGTGCCAGACGACAAGGACGCGGCACTGTTACCCAGACGAATTGATGGATTCTGGGCGCTGATCCACCGGCCTATGACGGCCTTGGGTGCGCACATCTGGATTTCGTACTCACCGGACTTGAAACATTGGGGCAATCACAAACTCATGCTGGAAGCGCGGCGAGGAGCCTGGTGGGATGCCAATAAAATTGGCATGTCGCCTCCGCCAATTGAAACGGCGGACGGCTGGTTGATGATCTATCACGGTGTGCGCCGAACCCCGTCAAGTTCCATCTACCGACTTGGTCTGGCGCTTTTTGATCTTCAACAACCCGAGAAATGCCTGGTGCGCGGAGATTCCTGGATGTTCGGGCCGGAAATGGAATATGAACGCCACGGAGATGTGCAAGACGTGGTGTTCCCGTGCGGTTACACGGTGGCGGCAGATGGCGACACTATTAATTTGTACTACGGCGCGGCGGATTCAAGCATCGCGTTGGCGCACGGCAGCATTCGCACACTGCTGGCCTGGTTGAATGCCAATGGACATTCCGAGCACAGCAGCGACCGGCGCCATCATTGAGGGTGAATTGAAATAAGAAGTAGATAAGCAAAAAGCAGGGGCCATACCGCCAAGGATAATTCCGCGTTCTTGGCGGATGGCCCCTTATCGGATTCAGCGACCTGCGCTGAACCCTAGCGAAGTGTAATCAGCGGACGTTTCTCGGAGGCCGGCTGATCACTTCGGATTACGGTTTCGAAGCGCTCTCCGACTCATTGTGTGGGGCGGCCTTTTGCAGAGCGCTAACCAGAGTGCGTCCTGCTTCAGGGACTTGTATGTGCTGCCCGCGAACAATGTCCTTTGCGTGCATGGGACGGCCATAAACCTCAGCGTTGGCTTCGTCATCAGGGCGAATTGTGGAACCTTCGAGCGAGACACCCGCAAACGCGCCGCGGGCGCGCGAATAGCTGAGAATTTCCGCCTGCATCCAGGCGTCAGTGGCTGCGGAAGCGGTGCGGCCCTTTGGCCCACCGGCGATGGAAGCGTCTGCGCCGAGCTTTACTTTGCTGCTAAGGATGGATTCCATGCCGCGGTCGTTCATGACCAGCAAAACTAAGTCGGTAGCCTCACCACCAATCTGAAAGCCTATGCTGGCGCCTTCCAGTGCGTACATGGCGGGCGCGCCCCACGGTCCGCGGAACTTTTCACCGGTGCGGCACACCATTGCGCCGCGGCCATAGTCGCCGCCAACCCCGAAAGCCAGCTTTTTGACTGAGGGGAAGACCAGGACGCACTGGGCCTTATCCAAGAGGTCAGCGGGAATATCGTCTGGGACGTTCAAAATTTCCTGCATCACCAGTCCACTGTTTTCGAGGCGCTTTTCCTCTTTGTTCATTTTCTTGGCGGACAACGCGCCCGCTATCAGGGTAAAACATGCTGCGACAACCATAAACCTCTTCATTGCTGACCTCCCGATCAAATTTTATTTTTTGAGTTGCAGTTCCCTAAAAATTAAAGCCCCCGTACAGCTTGGCATTTGAGTTTTGCTGACTGATGCAAAAGCGAAAACTAAGACCTTTTACTCCCGTAAACCAACAAGACGATTCCGGCTACCAACGCCAAGCCCCCCAAAATCGGTGGAATCGATACGCGTTCATTTCTTTCCGCGGTAGCGTGAATTGGCCCGACATCCAGGACTTTTTCCTGACGCGTATAGTTGAAACCTTGATAGGCAAGCGCCAGGCCGCCCAACACGATCAATAGAATCCCCAGCAAGCTGGTCGGTTTCATTACCCACACTTTCGGAAAAAAATTTTAGCGTTCCCACGCTCAACATCCGCAAGACGGATGACTACCGGGGAATCCGCGTGACGGTTTCCCAGGTCGTTCATGCTAATGCGCCCTGGCTGGCATGTCTGTTCACTTGAGCACAGTGGACCATAGTTCGGCGGGCCGCACAGGCTCGCTTGATGGATGTCCCACCTAGAAGCTTAGTTGCTGGGAATTTCCAGACTTAGCCGCGTTCTGGTCGACGACCCGCTGCTGGGGAGTTTCTATCTCTCGCGCGCGAACGACCAGACGCTTGGGGGCCGGCCCGACGTAATAGATCGGAAAACACGTGAGCAATGTAAGATTGTGACCAGTGAGCGACTTGAGCACCACTACATCGCGCGGACCGACGATTTTAATGGACTCAACACGATATTCGAAATTGCGTTCCGGCGTTTTAAGTCGAATTTCATCACCAACCTTAATATCCTTGAGCGAGCGGAAAAAGGTGTCGCGATGACCTGCGAGAGCAACATTGCCCCATTGCCCGGGTAACGCCGAATCTGGAAGGTGACCGACAGCTTTCTTTAGCGTCGCGTTGGAATCACCTTGAACTACGATGGTGTCCAGTTGTAATCGAGGCACTTGAAGTTCGCCGAGCATATCGCCTTCAGACAGGAAGCGCGGAGCGGATGGTGGTGCAAGCCGCTGCTTTTCCAGGTTGACTCGCTGGCTCTGCTGGTAGCGATGCGCATCTAAATAGGCCATGCCCACATAGCCTAGAGATAGCACGCCGGCAAAAAGAAAAAAATAAATGGCGCTGTTGATCAGGAGCGCGCGGCTCAGGCGCACGGGCTTTATAGGCCGCAGCAGCCATTTTTTCATTGAAATGCCTGCGCTGGGGGAGACGTGGTTTTCAGGTCCGCCGACAGCGCATAGCCCGGGCGGGTGCGTACTTTAATGTTGCCGTGACCCGCGGCGGTTACCTTCACCTGAACTTTGCGGAACGAACCGGGACGCTTGTCAACCTGAGGGACATACCCCAGCGTGTATTGCTCTCGAAGATCTCGTGCAATTTGCGTGGCAACATCGGTCACCGATTCTTTCGCATCAGGGAAGTAGGCGATGCCGCCAGTATCCTTGCAAAGCTTGCGGAGCACGCCAGGATTTTCTTCATCCTGATCGTAGCCGACTAAAGCGATGGAATAGATTAGAGCTTGGGATTGACGAGCTTGCGCGAGCACTTGGGAATATTTGATATGGCTGGCGTTGTCTCCGCCGTCGCTGATGATAATAAGAGCTTTTTTCTCCCAATGACCGTACTGCAAGTGGTGAAGGCCCTCGCTGGCCGCGTCGTACAACGCGGTGCGTCCCCTGGCGGACACGGCGTTCACCGCTTCAGCAAGCTCCTTCGGATCGCTCGAAAAAGCTTTCCCCTTCATAATTTCGACAGTTACGTCGTCGTTGAAGTCGACTACGAACATTTCGTCGCGCGGATTACTGGAGTGCGCGAAGGAATTTACGGCCGCGGCAACATCGCGAAGCTTGCTCTTCATGCTTCTACTGTGATCGACCACCAGCCCCACGGTTACCGGTGCGTCTTGATCGTCAAACACCCCGATGTTTTGCGGTTGGCCGTCCTCCAAAACGCGGAAATCATCCTTTTTCAGCCCGTGAATAAAACCTCCATGAGAGTCAGTGACGCTGACGGGCAGTACGACCAGGTTGGCGGATGCAGTGATTTTATTTTTGTTTTCCTCATCCGAGGAGTGCAACGAGGTCGTGAAGAGTAGCAATCCAGAAAACGATAATGATAAGACACACCAGAGACGCGAGGAATGGAACCAGCAACGGTGCGTGTTTGGGACGGCAATCACTCGGGCAGCTTTCTCGCGAACGGGGGCGTGACGGAGGTCACGTCCCCGTTCGCGAATTTCAGCTACTTACGAAGTAAGTTTAACAAAAAGCTTCAGGCCAAAAGCAATGCTGATGGACAAAGCACCAAGCAATGCAATCAAAGGCATGGAGCTTGCTGTTCGGGGTAGCTCTTCTCTTTCAGTTGCCACCGGCGCTGGGGTTGTAGCCTGCGCGGTGGTAACAGGAGCGGGAGTCACTACCGGCTCAGGGGTCTTCACTTCGGTTTTCGTCTCTGTCGGAGTGCTCTGCACCGCTTTGTTGAGTTCCAATTCTTTCTGCTCAGAGTCGTAAGCGGTGATTGAAGAAGTCCTCATGGAGTTTTCGTCGGTAATTTCCGAAGAAGGTACGGCGTTTTTATTCGACTGAGCAAGTTCCATGGCGCGCTTTTTCGGATAAACAAAGGCTTGGCCAAAATCATCGCCAGGATAGAACCAGGCGCGAAGCGCTTCTGGAGAATCGCCCGGGCGCTCGGTGAATTTAACCACCGTTTCGCCGGTTGGTTTGAGGCGATAGTCATTGATGGCCAGCACCGTGGTAATCAGGTGGGTTCCGTCGGCGTCGAAGATCTGCACGATGTGACGGTCCGCCGGGGAATCCAGAAGCTTGAACGTGTAGGTTCCGGCAGGCAAAATTTTACCGGGAATTTCCACGTCCTGGCTAAACGTCATCTTGGTCTGTTTGTTCCATTGGTCGGCGCGGGCGCTGGGAAGCACTGCCGCACCGAAACAAAGCGTGGCGAGCAAGCAAAATACAGTTTTAACATTTTTCATTTTCAAATTTCCTCCTGTAACAATTCCGTCTCTTCAGTGCTTGGTTTTTGTAGGATGAAACTGAGACATTCCAACGACAGGCGGTGGGTTGTGCGCGAAAGCCTTTCCGTTTTTCCTACGTTCGCATTGTGTCAGGGGCGAAGGCGGGATTCTGTACAGTTTCGTACACGGAATTTGCTAATTTGCTAATTTCATACGGTGATTACCTTAGCTCAACTAGGTAAATCCCTGTAGGAAGCGGCGGAAATTTTAGATGCAGGCAATTTAATTTATTGCGCTTTAACTTCTTGTGCGGGACGCGCCACGGGAAGTGGAGCCGGCGCCGCGATTTTCAACTGGTCCAGCGAAGCCAAAACGCTTTGCCAGTGGTCAGGGTTTTTCTTGGTCTCCAGAGGAAGCGACAAATCGGAATAAAAATTCAAAATATTCTCGCGCAGCTCAGGCGAAGCCAGATTAAATTTTCGATCGCTCAATTGTCCCAGCAACTTCGCGTACGTTTCATCCGTCAAGGAATATTCCGCTGCCTTGGTTTCCTTTCCCGTATCAAAATCAGCGTTAGCCAGTTGCAAGGAACCGGTTCGCAGCTGCTGCAGATAGATACGGTATTGATCAACAGCAGTATTTATACTTTTGAAGTACATATCTTCAGTTTGCGGCGTCGGATTATTAAAAGCTAAAGCTTTGAACGGACCAATTTTGGGCATATAGCGCAAGAGCACGGACCACACGCGGGTGCCAAAATCGGGCTTGGTGTAATCCTTTCCCCATTCTTTTTCATATTCCGAACGCTTCAAACGATAAAGAAATTTTTCTTTGGCAAAATCCGGCTTCTCTTTGATCATTTCCTTCTTGTGGGTGCGCAACGCGATCTGGGTCATCTGCGGAATAAGCCGGCTGACCGCGAAGCGGTAGGAACCAACGGCGAGATCTTCGTGGGTGAGCACATCTTTTAACTCCACGCCGTAAACAATAGGAAAAGTATGCTCAAGCAGGGGTTTGGATACTTGAAATCCGATGAAGTCGTGATATTGCTGTGAAGCGTAGCGATTTTTTGCGACTTGAACCATGTCGAAGCCGAATTCGGTCTTGAGATGCGCGGTGTGATCCTGAGCGTATCTTACGGAGCTTCCGTATTTGGCTCGCAGCTTTGGATACTGGATGGCTACAGCTTGATTTACTGCCGGGTGCCCGGCGATATCGGCTGCGTAGTGGGCAAGCGCGCCAAGGGCGAAGGCATATTCGTTGGCATCCTGACTTTGCGCAACCAATTCTCGAACGAAATCTCCACTGCGCACGTAGTGCACCAGGTTGCTGAATTCCACGTTGCCAAACGGGTAGTAACCAAGATCCTGGATGACCGCGCCACCGTAAGCGTACCCGTGCGCCTCTTTGAGTTGCTCTTCCGTGAGGGTGGGAAAACGCTTGACTAAAAGGGGACGAATTTCATCGGTCCAAAGCAGATCGACGATTTCCTCGTGAGTCAAAACCGAGTATGCGATTACTCCGGGGGAACATAGGACCAAGGCGAGAAAGATTGCCAGCAGGCGAATAGCTCCACGACTCGAAAAAAATAAATGATGAAGTATGGTCATAACTTGACTTGGAGCAATTCTATGGCGCGCAGGGGAATCTGTATGTGCGGTTATGCACAGTTTTAATGGAAGGTGGCCTGCGTCTCAAATCATTTCCTCAGGACTTTTGACGCATTTTTTCACGCAATGCCGCGTGAATTTTTGAACGGACATCGTCTGGCAGGGAAACCGGTTCCGAGTTGCAAAACAATTCGATAGTTTTTTTTGTTTGATCGACAACCAAATAACAATGTTTACAACGCGTAAGATGGACCTCTAGTTCCACCGTCAGAACGGGATCAAGATCGCCGTCAATATAGTTAGACAGCTCGCGAAATACGCCCTGGCAATTCAATTTGCCGCACCTTGTCGAAGATAACGATTCAATTTTTCCCGTAACTGAAGGCGCGCGCGCAACAATCTAGCCTTGGTCGCGGGAACAGAAATTCCAAGAATGTCCGCGGTTTCCTGGGTGGAAAGTTGTTCCACATCACGCAGTACGAAAACAACGCGAAGATTTGGATCCAGCTGCTCGATGACGCTGGAAAGAATTTCGTGCATCTCCGTCCTGGCAAAATCCTGCTCAGGGTTGGGCCGCCAATCTTCCAGCTCGCGCGGCATTAAATCCGACTCCCCTGGCAATTCCTCGTCGAGCGAAAACTGTCCGGGCCGGCGCTTGCGCAAGCGCATCAACGCTTCGTTGGCCGCAATGCGCACCAGCCAGGTATAGAATCGCGAGTCTCCCTGAAAACCGCCGAGGTGCGTGTAGGCCTTCAGAAACGCGTCCTGCGCGGCGTCTTGCGCATCCTCGCGATTGCCGGTGATGTTCATGGTGAGACGAAATATTTTACGTTCATAACGATTGACGAGTTCCTCGAATGCGGAGTTGTCGCCGCGCTTGGCGGCGTCCACCAGTAAATGTTCGTCGTCGCGCGCAACGGTCGATGGCAGCGGATTGGGTTTAGGTACGCTCAAGGAACTGCGGAACCTTTCAGAGGCCGGCCAGACGTTCGGCTCAATCGACAATATAGCACTGAACATACGGGATTAGATGTAAGAACCATGTTGTGGACGCAGGAATTTTGTCGCTTTGACGCGAAACTTTCCCGGAAGTTTTTCACAGCGGGGCTTGCCGGATGGACACATCGCGCGCCAGCGTTTCTTGACGCAAGCGGTTGTGTCGATTAGCGTCAATAGGCGGAGTACTTTTTCCTGCTTCATCGAGTACATCCAGACGCAACCCAGTCGAGGCGGTAGAGTTTAGTGTCCAACCCGATTATTACCCTGACAACCGATTACGGAAACAACGATCATCTGGCCGGAGTACTCAAGGCCGTCATCCTGAAAATCAATCCGGATGTCACGTTAGTGGACATAACCCACCAGGTCCATTCATTTGATTTGCTGGACGGCGCGCTGACCATTGGAGCGGCTTACGCCTATTTCCCACCTCGCACGATTCATCTGGTGATCGTGGACCCCGGCGTTGGAACCGAGCAGCGACCGCTGCTGGTGAGCGGGCAGAATCAATATTTTATCGCGCCGGACAATGGTGTTCTTTCTTCCATTTACGATCAGGAGCACGATCACGTGGTTGTGCGACACGTCACCGCGGAACATTATTTTATGCAGCCGGTGAGTAAGACGTTTCATGGCCGCGACATTTTTGGTCCCGTGGCGGCATGGCTCTCCAAAGGCTGGCAGACCTCGGCCATGGGCGAGGAAATTAAGGACTATAAGAGATTTGCTTTGCCGAAACCGAAGGCCGCTGACGGCGGCGTTAAAGGTGTGGTGATGAAAGTCGATTCGTTCGGGAACTTGCTGACTAATTTTCGAAGCGAACATTTGGCGGCAGAGACGCTTAACGGCGGAAAGATTCGGATGGAAACCGGGACACATGCGATCACCAAATTTGTGGACACGTTTGGACGTGGGCCGGCAGGCGAAGCGGTGGCGTATATTGGTTCGAGCGGCTATTTGGAAATCGCTGTAAATAAGGGCAACGCCTCGCGAGTGCTGGGCATTGGACGCGGCGCGGCGATTTTGCTGGCGAGCTAGTTCTTTCGAGGCCGAAAGTCCAGTGTAAGTCCAATGATTGGGTACCCCCCTCCCCCTTTTTCATAAGTGTTCATTCTAAAGGAACTTAAAGTCCATTGTTTTGATACACTTTTGTAAGTGTTAACCAGGTGGTCATCTCGGCGCCGACGTTAGGGCGCAGAAACTCTCAAACGAGCCTCAATCGGATGGTACCAGAGAAGATTAACGAAGTCAATAAATAACTATAAAGTATCTATTCGAATGGAGCCGGGAGGTTTGTCAGGGGCGTCCCGGGCTAAAGAATTAACCGCAACGATACGGGCCAGACGCGCCATCCCACACAAAATAACAGGAAACGTCCCGTCTGATGGCATAACGAAGTCGGCCTCACAACGAGCCGAGTAGAATGTCGGTGCTCTAACCAGGCATTGCTCGGAACGAAGGAGGCCGAGATGAAAATTATAGGCGTGGACTTGGACACTCGACAACAAACTATTGCCATGCTGGATGATCAGACCGGAGAGCTGCTCGAGAAGGAATTGCAGCACGAAGGCGATGAAGTGCGGAGGTTTTATTCCGGTCTGTCCCAGCCGGTGCTGGTCGGTCTGGAAGCCACGGGCTCCATGCATTGGTTCCTGCGACTTCTCGAAGAGCTCAACATCGACTACCGCGTCGGTCAGCAGTCGCGACGGCTGATGACTCATCCGGGCGTGGGACCGATCACGGCGCTGGCTACCGAGGTGTTTCTTGGCGATCCGCGTCGCTTCGCCTCCGACGAATCGTCTTTCACTACGGGTGAAGGTATCGTACTCTCGGGCGGCCTTCATTAATCTCGATCATTTAATCTATGGAGGAGTCCCGGATGTTGCCTGTTACACCGGAACAGCATGCCATGCTGTTCCCGAAGTTGAACGACATGCACATCGTCGAAATGCGCCGCAGAGGCATCGTCAGGCAAACGATACGCTCGGAGATTCTATTTGATCGCGAGACCCAGAGACCTGGCATCTTCATAGTGCTGAGCGGAAGCATCGCGATAGTGGGCGTCGCGAGTGGCGAGGAAGCCGAGCTTAGCGTGCTTGGACCAGGTGAGTTCACCGGTGAACTCACACAATTGACCGGACGTAGAAGTCTCGTCTCCTGCCGCGTGGTGGACGCAGGTGAAGTCTTGGAGGTAAGCCGTGATTCACTGCGACTCATCATGCAGACCGATGCTGTCATCGGAGATATTTTTTTGGGCGCGTTTGTCCGGCGGCGCACGTACTTAATTGCAAACGCGGTCGGGGATGCCGTTCTCATCGGGTCGGTTCACTCGAGCGACACGTTGCGGCTGCGATCTTTCTTGGGGCGCAACGGCCACCCGTACACCTATCTGGATGTCGATCGCGACCTGGACCTTCAGGCAATGCTCGATCACCTTTCGATTCGCGTCGAAGAAATACCTGTCTTGGTCTGCCGTGGCAAAACGGTCTTGCGTTCGCCGAGCAATGCCGAGGCGGCGGCCTGCTTTGACCTAAATGAAGGAGTAGATCAAACCGAGGTCTTCGACGTCCTCATTGTTGGCGCGGGTCCGGGTGGGCTGGCGGCTGCGGTTTACGGAGCATCAGAGGGCCTCGATGTGTTGGTGTTGGAGAGCGATGCCCCGGGGGGCCAGGCAGGATCAAGTTCGCGTATCGAAAACTATCTCGGCTTTCCCCTCGGAGTTTCTGGGCAGGACCTTGCGAACCGAGCTCTCGTACAAGCGGAGAAGTTTGGTGCCAAATTATCCGTCGCGCGTTCCGCTATAAGTCTCGAATGCCTCGACCTTCCGTACAGAGTTCGAGTTGACGATGGCAAAGTCCTACAAGGACGGACGGTCATTGTCGCTACGGGTTCTCGCTATCGCGGACTGGGCATCGAAGACGCTGATCGTTTCAATGGGAAAGGCGTTTACTACGGAGCCACACAACTCGAAGCGGCTATGTGCAGCGACGAAGAGGTTGCGATTGTTGGCGGCGGGAACTCCGCCGGCCAAGCCGCCGTCTTCCTGTCCAGCTTCGCAAAGCACGTGCATCTGTTTGTGCGTGGACCAAGCCTTAGTAGCACCATGTCAAAGTATCTGATCGCCCGAATAGAAGCGTCGAATAAGATCTCGCTGCGGACAAACACCATAATCCAGGCACTTGAAGGAGAGACCGACCTTGAGAAGATTCACTGGCGGCAATCACTCACAGGCCAAATCTCCAGCGATAACATCCACCATCTCTTCATAATGACCGGCGTGGACCCTAATACGAGATGGCTCGCGGGCTGCCTCGCCCTGGACAATCGGGACTTCGTTAGGACCGGTGCCGATGTGATGGACTCGTGGACGTTAAAGCGATCGCCGTTCCCCCTGGAGACAAGTGCACCCGGAATCTTCGCAGTTGGCGATGTCAGGTCAGGGAGTATCAAACGAGTAGCTTCGGCAGTTGGAGAGGGCTCGATGGCGATTCAGTTTGTTCACCTAGTTCTCGCCGCCCAATAGTACACCGGTCGTCCCGGACCGCAGTAATCTTCTGGAGTGCGAGAAACGGTTGACGAATCCATCGCGCTGACGAATCTGGTGGCGCGACTGATTCATGGCGGCGGTTTGGAAAACCGTCGCCTCTAGAGTGAAATATTTGATGCTTCTAACCGCAGAGCTATGCGCGTGCATCTCTCCGGTTCAAATCAAGCCTCCGCAACGAGAGACTGTTTTGCCCCAATAAGTTCCGAACGCTCCGCAGCCATCCGAATTGACAAGAATGAAGGCCGGGTCGCCTGCCTGTCATGCAGGAAGTGGCGGGTTCGAGTCTCGTTGTTTCGCTAGACTCGACTGAGACTGAGACAGGGTTTAGTTGCGGTATGAATTGCTGTCGGCAAGATAGGAGGCGACGGCTCAAACTCTGGGGCGGTCAATGAGAAAATTGCTAATGCAGGGTAGTGAAGTCGCTTAACTGGAATAGTTAGGGTCGATTCTGAAAATTTGCTAGAACCTCAATTCGCACGGCTGGCTTCGTATATGGTTTCTTCATATCCGTACCGCAGGTGCACCTGGGGTTCTCACTAAATTCTCTAGCCGACTTGGTTACTTTAACTTCGCAGTTGCAGTCGCGATTTTGGCATCTATAAACCTGGGCCTGGATCATCGGCTCTCCATTGAATCCGCAAGAAGATCACTCGTGGATTACCTCAAGATATTTATATTAGCATATATTATATCAGTTGTTAAGCTATCTAATTATTAATACAACCCAACAATATGATTAACTCCCGATAAGTTGGGTGGTCTCAATGGGTCGATGCAACACTGGCTCGCAGTCTACTTGCAGAGGCCTAAACAGCTAAAGTCATCAAATCGAAGCTGTTCTTAAGTTGCCGTGGCTTTATTTGCGAGCTTTTCCGCCACTGTCCAATCGTCTGGCGGGAAGTTGATTGGCCAAAACTGGGCATTGCGGACGTCAAAATCGAAGGCGAGTAGGTACAACCCCGATGATGATTTTTCACTTCGGAGAACCCTGCAACGAACCTCTTTTCCTGAGCGCGGGTTGACGAGTACTATTTTCTGACCGGCTACGGTTTTCACAGGTGATTCCAATAGACCACCGTGTGCATTTACTTCCAAAGTGAACGCTTGCACTTGTACGGATTTTCTATCCGAGAGGGTTACTTGGATAAGTATGGGTACTTGGATTTTAAGTCTTTGGCTTCTGCGGCGATTTACGGTAGCTGAGTCCGTCATGAAGCCGGTAAGTAAATCATGTTCGGAGGTTTTTTAGTTATCTTATTCGTCATATACTTATCCTGACATATAAATGGAAGCAGAGCTGCTCCATTTCGCACACATGCAAAATATACTTCCAGGTTTATGCAGTCTTCACTTAGGCCACTCAGAAAGACGATTCGCAAGCTGAGTCCGGAATTACCTGTAAAGCTCGCTATGCAACGCACGACCGCGAGGGTCGCTGAAATCGATTCGGGGTCGCTTCGCGCGGAGTACAAGTGCGATTTCATTGTCTCCGAATCCTTGCGGCGACACGCCTCTAATTTTGTGAGGCAGATGAATGCGGTCGCTCTGGGCGAAAAGACTTATGACAGGAGACGCAACGGGGTAGCCCCTGCACCCTAATATCGAGCTCTGCTGAGCAGAAGGGACATCGGTCGAGCCAGTCGCTGCTGCAGTCTGGGCAGCAATTTATTATTAACAACGACCTTGCCGTAGTCCGCCCACCTTCCCGCAAATCAATAACAAAACGACACGAGGGGTTCTTGCATATCAGAATTTTCGGAATCACAAAGCCTCCGCAGTGGCGGGTATGTTCGCCGCTCCGAGGTCTTCATGCTGCACACCACTTGCCAAGTTTGGGTGTGGGCCGACGCTAGCGAAGTACTTGAATACATTGTCCTTCGGGATAATTCTGTAGTTTCCGTCGGCTGGAGCCAAGTCGAAGTGCCGGTTAGATGGACAGCGCGTTCAAAATACGGGAATCGCCCAGTAATTCCTGCGACCAAATGAGCCGAAGAATTGCATCCCTGTCAAGTAATTCGATCAACTCCGTCCATGAGAAGGCCGGTTTGAGTCAAGTGTGTTTTTCTTTTCTTCTGATTCAGTTGGTTCTTCTGAGCTGAGCCGCCTCTGTCGCCATCCTTCCATCCGCACTCTCTTTGAGCGATTTTCGCTCCGTGCAAGTTGGGCGTACTTGTTTCAGCAGGTATCTGCTCCAGCCTTAACTTGTGTTCTTGGTCCAAGTGCGCGACGAATTCGGCTTCGTCTGGGTACGGCGATCGCTTATATGGTCGGCTCTTCTAACCTGGGTTAGTGTTACGGCAATGTTCGTGTACATGACTGTCGCGCTACCGAACCACGGCGGCAAATTTGGTCCCGGACTGTTAACTGGATGGCTCAACCGATTCGTAGTAGTGACCTATTGTGTTTGGCTGATGACAGTTGCTTGGCACGCGACCAAGTCGCGCGGGCAAAGAGCTT
>DATNME010000066.1:0-13148 GCA_035602385.1 Candidatus Dormiibacterota bacterium | reverse complement strand
AATCTTTCAAGAGCCAAAACGTCATCAACTGAATTCCCGTAAATCTCATGAAACCAAGAGCCGCCTGTCCAAAATAACCTAAAACGGAAATCGTTAGAATTCTTGCAAGAAAAGGTAGCCAGAATTCTTTCACCTGTGACTCGGCCATCTTTATTGGTCTCAGCAGTTCTCCTCACGATGCTCTCTGCGTGTTTGAGTAGCTTTTGAAACTCCTCATTTGCCCGCCTGGCATTATCAAATGGGGCGGTAGCCTTGTAGACCATGTTGCCCTTGGGAGTCGATAGCTCTAGAGTGGACGTGAAGAAGCCGTCCTCCGTCAGCCCATTGCTTATTGTTACCAATTTAAAATCAATATCGGCCGGCCCCTTTGATTCTGACTCACCGGGTTTGACATCTTGTAATTGAAATTCTCTTGCGCCTGAGATCTGATTGATCTGCGAAGCATTCTCAGCAAACAGCGGCAAGCAAGTGCCAACCGTGATAATAGTAATGATTGCTTGCCCTACGACTGAAAGAATTTGCAGAATCCGTGCATTGGTAGACTGAGGTTGAATCATCTTGTTATTCTTAATCTCCTGCCTTAGCCATTCTAATATCCGATCTCCACATTGACGGGTGGCGCATCCATTTCCCTAAAAATAGTACCTACTTTTAAATATTACCGCAAAGTGATAAGAAGAACTCTTCTGGGCGGCCTACCCTTTGCGGTTTTTGCAAAGGGTGAGGCTCCTGAAACTTCTCCAGTCCAGAACCAACTGATAGTTCTTCGCCCCGTTCGAATAGATACTTTATAGTTATTTATTGACTTCGTTAATCTTCTCTGGTACCATCCGATTGAGGCTCGTTTGAGAGTTTCTGCGCTCGAAGATCGGCGCCGAGGTAACCACCTGGTTAACACTCCCCAAAAGTGTGTCAAAACAAACGACTTTAAGTCTCTTTAGAATGAACACTTATAAAAAAGGGGGAGGGGGGGTATAAATCATTAGACTTACAGGAGAAATTTAGTTGGCGACGGTGAGTTCGATGGTGGAAGAGGCGGGCAGGCGCTGGCCTGCTGGGGGAGTTTGGTCGATTACCGCGCTGTGGGGCCATTCCGGTGCGGACACATAATTCACTTTGCGCTTCAAGCTCGCGGCATCCAGGCGGCGTTGCGCGTCGGCATCATTCATCCCGATGAGGTAGGGCATCACGTACGCGGTTTCCTGCGGACCGCCAGAGATCAGCACATCGACTCGCGGGGTGGCGGCTTTGCTGCCGGGCTTGGGATTTTGGATCAACACGGTGTCCGCAGGAGGGGATGGCAAGGCAACGCTGGAAACTTCGCCCACCTGCAAGCCGCCGCGCAGCAGCTGAATCCGCGAAACGCGAAGCGAGCTGCCCTCGAGCGGCGGAATTTGCAATTGACGCTGCCCCAGGCTCAAGACCACGTGCGCTTGCTGCGAAACTTTCATGAGCAAACCCGCCGTGGGAGTCTGCCGGACCACGACATTGATTGGTAGATCGTTGTAAACGCGGTCAGCGACGATTAGATACAAGCCGCGCGAACGGAGCATCTGGCTGGCTTCGGCGACATTTCTGCCAACCAAATTGGGCATGGTCACTTCGCGCCCGTGAATGGCGATGCGCATGGCGGTTATCGCGCTGAGAAATGCAGCGGAGGCCAGGATGAAAACCAACATCACCATCCGGCCCAGCCATTCCAGTCTTTCGCGAAGGGTCATAGAACGGAGTCTCTAATTATTTTTCGTGAACCAAAGATTGAAATCACCGTGCCGCCAGCTATTTTTATGAAACCGAAGATTGCAACCGCCCGCTATTTTTTCTCCAGTGGCGGAGCGGGATATTCGGGCAATTTATCTTTGCTGGTGTCGGCGCGTTTTACTTCCATCTCGCTGAAGAGCAGCGAGGGGGTGATCACCGTTTGCGGCACGCCGCCGGACCGGTTGCTTACCATCGGATCATTGCCAAGAGCGACGAGGTCACTGCGCAGGGCGCGAATATCGAGTTCGCTGAAGACCGCGCCGCGGACCAGTTCTTCGTGGCCGTCTTTGCCGTACATGCGATACAACAAACGGGGCGCCATTCCGCCCATGGTTTCGACCCGATACGCGTATGGCCTGTCCTGGTCGGTAACCATTTGCATGATTTTTTTCTTGAGCGCTTCCGGTGATTGCGCTTCGGTGCTTTTCACGATCATTACACCAAGGCTCGGGCCGGGAAACATACCCGGGCTGGCGCGCCCATGACCGTTGGAAGCAGGGAAGTCCCGTAGGGGCTGGCGACCGAGAAGATAGTTGGTAAGCACTCCGCCGTCAATGGCGGTAACCGATTGGGCTTTGACGCCCTCGCTGTCGACATCGTAATTGCCGACTAGGCTTTTGCCTTGAAATTCTTTTAGCGTGGGATCGTCGACCACGGAAACGAATTTAGGCATGACCCGCGCTTTATAACTTGTCGCGAAGGAGCCTATGGTGCGATTTGGTTTTCCAAGTTGCGGCTTGCGTCCGAGGATATTCGCGCCAACCAACGCGGCCATGATGTCGTTCGCGGCGTCGGGAGCGAAGAGAACCGGCCCACGGTATTCATCTTCGACAACGGGAGCGGAACGCAAGGCGCGCAGCGATTCGAGCATTTGTTTGGATTCGGTCATGAGCGTTTCGCGCGAGGGCAGCTCGTCAAAGCGGGCCACAGTCCAATAGGGGCTGCGACCCAGGCGCATGCCGTCTTCGGCTTGCGTCGCAGCGTTCAGGGCAACGGAATAGGTGTTGTGGCCCTCGCGCGTGACGGTGCCTTCGGAATTCACGAAGTATTCGTTTGACGAGGAAAAGCGCGTGGAAGCGGAAACAAATTGCACTTCAGGATATTGCCGGTAAATCCCGGTAATTTCTTCGAGGGTTTTTTTCCAAGTGTCGTCGTCAGTTTGCAATTTGACGGTGGGGTCGAGTTGCGTGAGCACCGGGGCTTTGGCGAAATCGTTCACGGGGTTGGTGTCGGCGCTAAATTGTTTCAGCGCGGAAAGCTTTTCCGCATAAGCTTCGCCGGCGGCTTTGTAGGCTTCATCGGTGGCGAGCCAGATTTGGTGACGCAAAGCCAACGGGTCGTCGTCGAGAGGCAAAATAGCCGCATTGCCAATCCCCTGGCCAAAGAAGCTGTCTACTTTGTAATCGCCAATTCTGACGACTACGCGGAGGATGCGCACGTGAGCGTGTTGATTTTCGCGGAGCGAACCGAAGGCAGCTTCCGCACCGTATTCATCGAGGTCACTGACGCGATACTCGATGTAGTAGGGGGCCTGGACTTGATCCATTTTGAGTTTTGCTTTGGAGCGATCGAGTTCGGTTAGAAGCGATTCGAGAAGAATATCGCCGTTGGCGGCGGCGTGCGCGGCGAGCATGGCAGTGTCGGCTGGCGTTTCCGATTCCGGCGCGGCGTGCGCGGAAAAAACCGCGAAGGAAAGCAAAGTGGCGGATGCAAAAAACGTCTTTGCGAGAGAAGACGCGAGGCAAGAAATGTTCAGGCGGAAAAATTTCATGGCTTCACCGCCGAATTTGCTTTCTTGTCGTCCGTTTCCGCGCCCGGAGGGGGCAGCAGTGGCGGCCGGTCGTGCGCGTGCGCTCGTTTCTGGACTTCCATTTCGGAAAATAGCATTGCAGGCGCTACCGCGGAGACGGGTACCTGGCCGCTTTCCGCCCCACACACGCCGTTGAACACTCGTTGTTTATCGCCGGTGGTAAGAATGCGCGTGAGTGCTGCGAGGGGAGTTCCCACGATGTCGACGCCACGCACCAATTCGTCAGGCCGACCATCGGGATAAACTTTATAGACGATTACCGGCAGCACTTGAAATGATTGCGGCAGGGAGCGGGTAGTGAGCGTAAAGCCGCCCTGGATATCATCAAAATAGAGGCCGTACGGTTTACCTTGTCGTTTTACTTCATCGATTAATTTTTGGCGCATTTGCGATTCGGGAACTTTTTGCGTGGAGGTGACGATCAAGTTTCCCTGGCGGCCGGTGGGCATGAGCCCGGGCTGATTACGGCCATGACCGTTGGACTTGTCGAAACCTTTTACGGGCATGCGCGACATCAAAAAACTTTTCAGGACGCCATCCTGAATTACATCGACGCGCCGGGCGGGAGAGCCTTCGTTGTCAAATTTATAAGTGCCGGAAAGCTTTAGTCCGTCAAGTTCGGTGATGGTGGGATCGTCGGCGACACTAAGAAATTTCGGGAGGACTGCCTGGCCGATTTTTTTAGTGAAGGTTTGACCTTCGTCTTCGTCACGCTGGCGATGGCCTTCCAGGCGGTGTCCGAGCACTTCATGAAAAAAGACGGCGGCAGCACGTCCACTGAGGAGAGCGGGGCCGTCGTACGGTTCGGCGGTGGGCGCATTGCGCAGAGCCTTGAGATCCGCGGCCATTTTTTCAATTTTTGCGTTTAGCACTGCTTCGCTGGGAAGGCCGCTGGGATTGGGGGATTGAAATGTTTCGACGCGCAGCAACTCCATGCCGTCGGCGGCGCGCGTTTGCGCTTCGATGATCATTCGCGCCGAGGCGTTGTGACTGGTGATGGCTGCGCCCTCGCTGGAAACCAGGCGGGAATTGCCGGACTGGATTTGCAGGACGACGTTGGCGGAATAGACGTCGGTATATTTGCGGAAAGCCGCGGAAAGGCGGCGAATTTCGCCCTGCCAGGCGGCGCGATCCAGCGTTTCGAGCTTAAGGGCTTCGCCGACGTGGACAGTTGGGACTTCCTTGGTGAAATCAGGAGATTTGTCTTCTTCTTCGGCGCGCACCGCGGTGTTGGTCCTGACATTTAGATATGCGGGGGCGGCGCGTTTATATTCGCGATCGGTCAATTCCCACAGCACGCGGGCGACGGCGTCGGGATCGTCATCAAGCGGGAGAGAACTGGAACTGATGCCGCTTGGGCGGCTTTGGCCGTGGGTATTGTCGAGCGCGGGGGAGCCAACGCGCATGGTGACATCGGCCTGGCGGCGGTGGGCGGCGCCGTCGGTGAGAAGGCTACCGTAGGCGCCGACTAAAACGACAATGTTCTGGTCGCTGACGGTGTAGCTGAGAAAATACGGCGCCGGGTCGCTCTTGGCGAGTTCTTTGGAGGCGCGGGAGAGCTCGGCCTGCATGGTTTTCAGCAAGACATCGGTTGACGCGGCGATGGCTTTATCCTTGGAGTCAGGAGATTCGGCGAAGAGATTTGTTAAAGCCATAAGTTGCGCGGCGAGTAAAAGAGAGATGAGCCGGAGCAAGATGGACTTAGCTGGAAAATTTTGGTTCGAGGGAATTGCAGAAAACGGATTGATCATGAAATATGGGCTCCCGGATGATTGGGCAAGCTTGATTGCAGAAAACTGATGCTCAATAGGTGAGTATGCCTCAGAGAATAATATGGCGCAAACGACGGAGTTTTTGAGGAGTCGTACTTGTAAACGATCTTTTTTCAAAGGCGACTCTGGCACGGATGAAGCAGATTCCTCACTTCGCCTGCCTGCGCAGGCAGGTTCGGAATGACAGACGAGAGTTGTTTGACGCATGAAATACGGAAACGGCTGCTTCAAGGATTGGTCGCTAACGCAGAAATTATATGACCATATAGAATGATCATAGTCACAGGAGTATGACCGTGAAGAAAATGGCGGCAGGAATGTTCAAGGCGAAGTGCCTTGCGGTGATCGACGAGGTGCAGGCCAAGCATGTGACCGTGGTGATCACGAAGCGCGGCAAGCCGGTGGCAAAACTAGTGCCTATCGCCGCGCCGAAGGACGATATTTATGGATTCTATAAAGGCAAGATCGCCGTTACAGGCGATATAGTTTCACCGGTACTTTCCCGGGAAGAGTGGGGCAATCTGGCGTCATCCTGCTCGATTGGTGAGGGCGCAGCGCAATGGGAAATATTAGCTGCCGAAACGTTCGCCGGATTTCAGGTGGGCGCCGTTCACGAATTCGGCGGCGGTAATACGCTTACGGCCTTCCTGTTTGACATCGAGGATGCGGAGGGTGGTTCCTTCTCCGCAGGCGACCAGAAAATTATTTGAATCGAAGAAAATTTCGCCGGGAATTTTATTGTTGTGGAGCTGGCGCGGTTCGGGTTGGCCCCACAAGTGAGCGGTTTGGCCGCGAAACGTGGTGTAGGCGCCGGGCCAGGGATCGAAGCCGCGCATGCGGTTGTAAATTTGTTGCGCGGAACTGGTCCAGATGATGAGGCCATCTTCTTTTTTTAAGAGCGGGGCGGAAGTGGCCTGGGAGTGATCTTGAGGTTGCGGAGTCAGAGAGCCTGCGATCAGACCACGAAGAGTGTTCATCATAACGGGAACGCCCGCTTCGGAAAGGCGAGCGATTAGTTGCGGAGCGGTTTCATCTGGCGCGATGGGAATTTCGCTTTTGAGGAGCATGCCGCCGGTGTCCATGCCGGCATCGATGCGCATGGAAGTGATTCCGGTGACGGATTCGCCGTTGGCGATGGCCCAATTGATGGGAGCGGCGCCGCGATATTTGGGAAGCAGGGAGGCGTGCAAGTTGATCCAGCCAAATTTTGGGATGGGCAAAAGCCGCGCGGGGATGATTTGCCCGTAAGCGATGATGACGATGCAATCTGGCGCGAGGTATTGCAGAAATTCGAATGATGCAGCGTCGCGGATTTTTTCTGGTTGATGGACCGGGACGCCTGCGGCGAGGGCTACTTCTTTTACGGGAGAAAATGAAATTTGTTGGCCGCGTCCACGAGGACGGTCTGGCTGGGTGAAGACGGCGAGAACTTGGAAATCGGCTTCCGCGAGGAGACGTTTCAGGGTGGGAACGGCGAATTGTGGGGTGCCACAGAATACGATGCGCATGGCGCATCCTCTCCGGCTACCATTCGCCTTGCTTCTTGAGTTTTTTAATTTTGCGTTTAATCAAATCGCGCTTTAGCATGCCGAGATGTTGCAGGAAAAGAATGCCGTGAAGATGGTCGATTTCATGGCAGAAGGCGCGAGCGAGGAGATTTTCGCCGCGAATTTCGAAGGATTCGCCTTTTAAATTTTGCGCGCGCACGGTAACGAATTGCGGGCGCATCACGTAACCACGAAAACCGGGAACGGAAAGACAACCCTCTTCTTCGCGGGCCTCGCCTTCGGAGTGGATAACTTCGGGATTGACGAGGACGATTTTTGCCTCGGGATTTTTTCCGGCGGTGACATCGACAACCGCGAGCTGAATGCTCAATCCGATTTGTGGCGCCGCCAGACCGACGCCTTGCGCGGCGTACATGGAGGCAAACATGTCTTCGGCGAGCTGTTCGATTTCATCATCAAATTTTTTTACGGGCGCGCCGGGTTTTTCAAGCACGGGATCGCCGTATTTGACGATGGGATAGATTTTGCGCGCGGGGGAAACCGTTTGAACGGATTGCACCTGCGCTATAACGGGTTCAGAATCTGGCGATTTGCTCGGCATAGTTGTCGAAATTTCGCCGCATCTCGGCGAGTGAGTCTCCTCCAAATTTTTGCAGAAAAGCGTCCGCGAGCACAAGCGCGATCATGGCTTCTCCAGCGACACCGCCGGCAGGAACGACGCACCAGTCGGAACGTTCATAGGCGGCTTGCACGGGCTGTTTGGTGACCATGTCCGCGGTGCCGAGCGCTTTTCGCAAAGTGGAAATCGGTTTCAAATAGCCGCGGATGATCAGATCTTCTCCGTTGGTGATGCCGCCCTCGAGGCCACCTGCTCGATTGGATGCGCGTCGAAAACGCCGGGCGGCCTGGTCGTAGGAAATTTCGTCCTGCACTTCGCTGCCGTAAGAGCCAGCGGCCAAAATGCCCGCGCCAATTTCCACGCCTTTGACGGCTTGGACACTCATGAGCGCTTGGGCGAGGCGGCCGTCGAGTTTTTCGTCCCACTGCGCGTGGCTGCCGAGACCGACAGGAACATTGTGGACCACGATTTCAAAAATGCCACCAACGGTATCACCGGCTTTGAGGGCGAGGTCGATTTCCGCTTTCATTTTATCTTGTACGGCGGCATCGACGCAGCGCAGCGGTGAATCCATGTCGGCGTTAGCGGATTGAATTTCGTCCCACGTTGCTGCGCGATCGAGTTTTACGTGGCCGACCTGAATGGTGTGGCTGGCGATTTCGGTACCGAGTTGGCGGAGCAACAATTTTGCGAAGGCGCCTGCCGCGACGCGCGCGGCGGTTTCCCTGGCGGAAGCGCGTTCGAGGACGAAACGGGCGTCGTGAAAATTAAATTTTTGGGAACCGGCGAGATCGGCGTGACCGGGACGGGGGGCGGTTAATTGTTTGGAAGAGGCTTCGGGTTCCGAGGAAGCAGTCACGGGAAGAATTTTTTCCCAATTGGCCCAGTCGCGATTGTCTATGCGGAGGGCAATGGGAGCGCCGATGGTTTCGCCGCGACGTACGCCGGCAAAAATATCGGCGTGATCCTTTTCGATTTTTTGGCGGCCGCCGCGGCCATAACCGAGTTGGCGGCGATGCAATTCGTGATCGATGAAATCGAGATCGACGGGCAGGCCCGCGGGCAATCCTGAGATGAAGGCCAGGAGCGCCTGACCGTGCGATTCTCCGGCGGTGTAGAAACGCAGCATCTCGAGATTATCCTCGGTAAGAATTTTTACGGATTCGGAAACAATGAGTTTAGCTGGCAGGGAGAGGCGCGTCCAGCAGATGATGCGAACGACCGTAAGTCATGAGTTCCCGGTAATGATGCTACAGAGCTTAGCGAAGTCTGAATGCATCTTTAGGGCATGCGTTCGTGGGGCCAAAATTTAGTAGACATCGAGGTCTCGACCAATAACGAAGTGCCCCGAGTAACGGGCGAGCATGTCATTAAACAGTTCCTCGCGCGACAAGCCGGAATAATGATAGAGGATAAGCAGCCGTGGTTTCGCGAGGCCCGCGAGTTCAGCTAGCTGGGCGGTGGTGGTGTGGTACTTAGCGGCATATTTTTGAAAGGTTTCAGGGCGCGTAGCCAGCCACGCGGGTGTGATCGCCTCGTGAATCAAAACATCGCAGCCATGGCATGCATCAATTGTTTCCTGGGACGGGTTGGTGTCGCCGGAAATGACGATGCTGCGATCCGCGGTATCGAAGCGATAGCCATAGCTCTGCATGGCGTGTTTCGTGGCAAAAGCAGTGACGGTTACGTTGGCGTCCTTATAAACGATTCCTGGGCCAATCTCGTGAGCGTTCACCGTGTGGCCCTCCGGGAATCCTCGCTGGTTGCCATCGGGGTTAATGCGCGTTTCTATGTCGACTCGATAGGCTTCCAGGATGTGCTCGGTCATAGCCTTGAGGCCCTTAGGGCCGTAAACCTCCAGCGGCACACGGCGCCCGACCGTCCAGGGCGTGAAGATCAAGTCGGGGTAGCCTACGGTGTGGTCTGAATGAAGATGGGTAACGAAAGCGACGCGCAACTTGGTTGGCTCAAGCTCTTTTATACCTTTGTCAAGAGCTGCGCTGGCGCGCCGCACGACGCCCGGGCCGAAGTCGATGAGGTACGCGGTTTCATTGACAATGATTGCGGTTGCAGGCCCTGAGCGATCCGGATCTGGCCCCGGAGTACCCGTTCCCAACAGCACGAGTCTCGTTTTGCTCCCAGCTGTTGCAGGTGGTTGCTGCGCAGAAGCCAGAGAACCCGCCAGAATCACGCACAGCACGACGAGAAAAATTGACTTAAACGCGACACTGTGAAAACGCATGCTGTTCAGTCCTCTTTGGCTATGAACTAACCCACTCGATTCACAAAGACGCACGCCGCAGGCCGGTTGCGGCGGATCATGATATACACGACGGCGGAGTGCCGGCAACTCAAACACGGCGTAAAACCTGAAGCCACGAGAAGGCAGCTTGACGGGGTACGTAGTGGCGGTTAGGCTTTTGTCGCGAAGGCGGAAGACAGGATACGCCGGAAAGAGAAAATCTTTGGCTGACAGACCATTACCGATTGCCGGTGGCCGCGACGAAACGCCCGAAGAAATTATTCCCATGGGGGAAGTGCTGGCAGATGCGGCGAAGGGATTTGTGGCCGATGTGCAGGACTATGCGGAGATGTCGTTTCGCTCGATGACGAATCTTGCAACCGGGCCGCGGTATTTTCCGGATACGCTGGCGCAAATGGACGATATCGGAGTCGGTTCATTGCCGATTATTTTACTTTCGGGATTTTTTATTGGCGCGGTAATGGTCTTGCAGACTGGGGCGCAGTTCGTGCGCTTTGGGCAAACGTCATTGACCGGCGACATTGTGGCCATTTCGCTGGTTCGCGAATTGGGGCCAACGATTTGCGGGCTGTTGGTGGCGGGGCGGTGCGCATCGGGAATCGCGAGCGAGCTTGGCTCCATGCAAGTGACGGAACAAGTGGATGCGATGCGCGCGATGGGGACGGATCCGAGCCGGAAGCTGGTGACGCCGCGAGTTTTGGCGACGTTGATTGTTGTGCCGCTGCTTACCGCGTTGACAGATTTTATTGGATTGGTGGGAGGGTCGCTGGCCTCGGTGTTCTCGCTGCGTCTGGATGCGGTTACATTTTGGAAGCGGGCGATACATGCCCTGGACTTCGGGGATTTGATGCAAGGATTTACGAAGCCACTTGTTTTCGGATTCATATTGGCGACGGTAGGTTGTTATAAAGGGTTGACGGTGCGCGGCGGCACGCAAGGAGTGGGGCGGGCAACCACGCAGGCGGTTGTGGTTTCCTCAGTATTAATCATCATTGCTGATCTTTTCCTGACAAAGATCGCGCTATTCTTAGCAAACAAACTTTTTTAAAGCGTGCTTGCGCGCGAAGCGGTATCGCTGCATTGCATATTTTTGACGGGATTAAATACCGCTATAATCGAGTCCTGCCGAGATGACCAACGCTGCCACCGCCGCAGAGAGTACCCCTACCGTAATTGCATTTGATGACGTGCACATGGGATTTGGCGAGGGTGAAGACATCCTGCGTGGAGTTTCGTTCGAAGCCAGGCAAAAAGAGACGTTGATACTGCTGGGAGAAACGGGAACGGGAAAAACGTTACTGCTGAAATTGGCGAATGGACTGCTTCATCCCACGCGCGGAACAATCAAGATTTTAGGGCAGGATATTTCCGAAATGGAAGAAGACGAACTTCTGCCATTCCGCAGCAAGATGGGATTTGTGTTTCAGGAAGGCGCGTTGTTTGATTCGTTGACGGTTGGCGAGAACGTGGGGTACCGGCTGACCGAGGACGGCGTTCCGGAGGAAGAGATTGAATCGCGGGTGCGGGAAGTATTGAGCTTTGTGGAATTGGAACAGACCGTGGAACAGCTTCCTTCGGAGCTTTCGGGAGGGATGCGGAGACGAGTTTCGATTGCGCGAGCGCTGGTAAACCGGCCGCCCATTGTTTTGTACGATTCGCCGACGGCGGGCCTGGATCCGGTGACTTCGCAAACGATCATTACTTTGCTGCTGCGCTTGCGCGATGCGTATGGGGTGACCGCGTTGTTGGCTACGCACCGGTTGCAAGATGGATTTGCACTGGCTAATTTTCGCTTTGATTCGGTCAGCAAGCGCGTCGTTTCAATTGATGCGGGAAAACGGCCGGAGCGCGATGGTGAAGATCCGCTGACGCGATTCATTGTGTTGCGGGATGGAAAGATTTATTGGGAAGGGTCGCCGGGCGAGATTCTGGCTTCAGAGGATGGATACTTGAAACGCTTTCTGATCTGATAGGGCTGTGTTCTAATGAGTTTCACGCGACGGCGTAGTGCACACAGGGAGAAGCGGTTATGGCGCGAAGCAGACAATTGACCTGGTCCGAATTGCGTGTCGGACTTTTTGTATTGGTCGGGCTGTTCGTGCTGGCAGTGGGAATTTTTTATGTGACCGGTGCGGGGATTTTGGGGCCGAAATACCGGTTACGGACATTTTTGCCCGACGTTTCCGGCTTGGCAGCAGGCGCGCCGGTGCGATTGGATGGCGTGGAAGTTGGAAATGTGGAAACGATCCGATTCGTGCCGCGCGTTCCGGGGAAACCCGTCGATAAAATGCGGAACATTGAATTGGGGTTGCGGATTGAACGCAAATACGATAACGACATTCTTTCGGATTCGAGCGCGACGCTGGTTACGGAAGGATTACTGGGCAATCGCTACGTAAACATCACGCGAGGATATACCGGAACGCCATTGAAGGATGGGCAGGAAGTCCCCGGAACAGAAGAAAAAGCGATAAAGGAAGTGGTGGAACGAAGCGCGGATGTATTGGCAAATCTTCAGGCGCTTACGGGCGACGTGCAGGATTTGTTGGCCGGAGTGCAGCAAGGACGCGGGACGCTCGGCAAACTGCTTACCGATGATCAAGCGTATAAGCACCTGAACAGTATTTTGTCGCAAAGCGACGAACTGGTTGCGGGAGTCAAAGCGGGAAAAGGCACATTAGGAAAATTGGTTAGTTCGGACGAGTTATACACAAAAGCTGGAACGACGATGGATAACGTTAACGGCGTACTGGTGGATGTACGTTCGCAAAAAGGAACGATCGGAAAATTGCTTTACGATCCGTCGCTGTATGACGAAGCCAAGCAGGCACTTACGAATGGAAATGCGGTGCTTGGAGATGTCCGAGCGGGGAAAGGGAGCCTGGGCAAATTCGTGACGGACGATGAACTGTATAACAAGTTGCGAGAATCGAGCTCCAATGTCGCCAAGGCGACGGCGAAGTTGAACGAAAATACGAACACCGCGGGGAAGTTATTTTCAGATCCGGAGCTGTATGACAATTTGACGAAATTGACAGGGGACATGAAACTGCTGATCGGAGATTTCCGGCAGAATCCCAAGAAGTTCCTGCACATCAGGATTTCGCTATTTTAGCGTATTAAATTTTGGCTGAAGCTTTTTGCGATGGTGTGGTTGGGTGTGTTGTAATGATATGCGCAAATGACAAAAGACGGCCTACAAACTGAAGAGTATGAAGCGACAGGCGTCATGGAAAACCAGGAATCAAGCCTAAAGACAGGGCGCGCGGATGGGGTAAAGAGCACGCTGCCGCAGCCCGGCCGTCCGGTGCCGAGCCGCGCGTACAAGGGCGCGTTGATCGTTGTGGAAGGAACGGACGGATCAGGGAAGAGCACGCAATTATATTTATTGAAAAGGTGGCTGGAGATTGGCGGG
>DATNME010000065.1:0-6863 GCA_035602385.1 Candidatus Dormiibacterota bacterium | reverse complement strand
TTTCGATTTTGCGCTCGTCAAGACGACTCCGATTGGCCACCGAGAAAGCGGTTTGGAGCGAGCGGATCTGCAATTCCGCGCAGAGTTATTTAATCTGTTTAACATCGTCAACATGGGACTACCTGCGAACATCATCGAGGGCACAGGGTTTGGCATGATCAGCAAGACCGCCGGAACTTCACGGCAAATTCAGTTTTCTTTAAAGCTCATCTATTGAGGCGCGTCCTGCAGCGACACAGGGTTGTGGGGGGGGTGCTAAGTACTTTCAAATTCAATGGTGCCGGCGGAGGGAATCGAACCCACGGCCTAGGGATTATGAGACCCTCGCTCTACCACTGAGCTACGCCGGCGTAATGCAATCCATTATGCTACGGAGTCGCAGCCAAAGGTGTCAAGGATTGCCACCGCCCAGCTGGCCCGTTGGAACACGCGAGGCTCGCTGCCCCGGACAATTTTTCTTGACAGCATGTATATATCTGCTTAATATGTAATGTTAGTAATCATGCCCCGAAACTGCGTGCAGGAACCATCGGTTGCGTTTTTTGCCCTGTAAAAGTTACGTTTTCAGGCCTCTGGCAAGCTCTTTTAGATGGACAATTGTAAAGTGTATCAAAACATGGGACTTAATGTCCCTTTAGAATGAACACTTATGAAAAAGGGGGAGGGGGGTACCCTTTCATTGGACTTACGCCTCCTTCGCAGCCGCTTAGGTCTGGTACTAATCCTTTCGGTACTCCAGTACTGTTGCTCCAATTCCGATCCGGTACGTACTATCCGATTGTTGCACATCGTTCCGTCTGTTCCATAGGCGAACGTTTATCGAACAGCGAAACGGCCGAATTGACTCAATTCGGCACAGTCTCGTAGTGCGTTTTACTTGACACTACCCGGATTAAGGGTAGAGTGTCTTCGGGGTTCCTTTCCCTCGGAGGCCACATGTCTAGCAAAAACGCTACGATTCTCATTGCAGCAATCGTTCTGACCGCGTCGATGGGCTTGAAGACTGCGCTTAGCGCACATTCAAGCGATACCATCCTCATGGCAAACGGGTCGGCACCACCGCCAGCGCCTTGGAATGGTTCAGCACCGCCGCCAGCACCTTGGAACGGTTCGGCACCGCCACCTGCACCGTGGAATAGTTTGACCGCGATGCACCCGTTGCAAAACGGATCGGCGCCACCGCCCGCGCCTTGGAATGGTTCGGCACCGCCGCCAGCGCCGTGGAAAGATACTTTGACCGCGGTACGGCCGCTGCATAACGGATCGGCGCCTCCTCCAGCACCTTGGAAGGATACGTTGACCGGGCGCTCCAAGTCTTGGTAACGCGATAATCCGCACTTTTTAAAGCGATTATCAGCGGGGCCAAGGCGAATTAAAGGTTCTATATGCTTGGTCCTGCAGATTATTTTATCTGGTTCCTAGGGACGGCCCTTGAAGTCGGCGTGGTTCTCTGCTCGATCTACCGCAAGTCCTTCAAGCGCTACTTTTTCCTTAACCTCTATATGGTTTTGTCCGTCGCCGCGAGTGTGGGGCGGTTCCTGGTGCTGCGTCATACTAGTCTGGATTCACTGGAATACAGATACTTTTATTTTTTCTCCGACGCCCTTTTAACCATTGCCTTATACTTTGGCCTTATCAGTCTGTACTCCCACCTTTTTGAAGAACTCGGCGTCGAAAAATATGTGCGCCTGGGCGCGGTGCTGCTCCTGGGCGGAACAGCCTGGTTTTCCTATGCGGTGGTTAGCCAGTCCTCGGCGAAAATTTTCACGCACTTCGCTTATGAGCTATCCCAAAATCTTTACTTTGTCGGGTTGATTCTTACCTATCTGCTTTGGGCCTTCATTCTTAAGCTTCGCGAAACACGCGCGCGATTGGTTCAGATTGTTCTTTCCCTCGGAATCTATTTCAGTGCCTATGCGGCCACTTACGCGATCAGCAATCTGAATCCCAGCTTGTATTCTCATGTCTCGTTCTTGATGCCGATAATTGGGTGCGCCTTGCCGCTGGCATGGGCCCATGCCTTCATTCGACTTTCTGAGGAAACGCGTCTCGCGCCCAATAATCTTGTGGCGGTGCCCCGATGATGGCCGCCGTAATTTTCCTCGTGTCTCTTATATTGTTGCTGCAATTTTTTGTTTCCTACTGCCGTTCGTTGGTTGCCGCGTCAGCGCGGGAGCCTCTTTCCACTGACGTCCAGAAAGTCACGGGCATCTCCGCTCAGGCGAACGGAAGAGATTTTGTGAAGGTTATGCAATTCCTTCACCTGTGTCCCGGCCGTCTGGAGGATCGCGGGGAAGTACGCTCTGTAGGCGTTTACTTTGACCTGCTCAATCTCCTGGGGGGCGCCATTTCAAAAATTATTCCTGCAAGTTCATCCTGGATCGAGGGAGAGCGTGGCCGCTGTGCGTACTTCGCGGCCGTGGCCCTGGATCGCCGCATCGCCTTCAGCCGCGAGCTGCTGGCTGCGCAGATGGAAAACTAAATCTGGCCCTTTTCGCGTAACTCTGGGTGTTCCGCTTAACTCTTTGGCAACAACTTCTTTCCTTCGGTCTCCTTCATTTTCCAGGAACTGATATTCTCTAAAAGTTCACTCCCACCGGAGTGGAAGCGTCCGCAGCGCAAAACACACCGGTGACAAAAACATGCTTGCAGTGTGGTGCGGTACTGCCTTCGAGCGTACCCGCCTGTAAATTTTGTGACGCCACTTTCTCCGCGAATCATTCTCTCCCAGAGCATGATTCTATTCGCCGCGCGCCGAATAATCCGCCGCTGCGTTCCCAATACCCGGAAGAGACGCAAGAGCGGGATGGCGTCCAGCCGTCGATTTTGACGGACGATACCGCTTGGCGCGATGAATTGAATAATCGCGTGCAAGCCTATCGCGCGCGCCGGCGCAAATCCCCAGCCGCCGAGGGGCAGTCACGTCTTCCTTTTGAAAATTCCGCATCCAACCACGCCCACTTCGTGAGCGTGGAAGATTCTCCGGAAAACACTGCCGCCAAACGTTCCTCCGGGGGGCAGGATGACTTTGCCTTCACCATCGCCATCGGCCGCCCATCTTCCAGGCGCATCCAGGAAAATGAGCGCATGGTCATCGACGTATCCCTGCAGCCGCAAACGGAAACCGCCACGGCGGATCTATCTGCTTCCGATGCTTCTGGTTCAGATGCTTCTAGTTCAAGTGGCCGCTTGCAGCGCGCCGCTTCCCTGGATGATCGCCGCATCGCCGCGCTCGTCGATGGGGGGTGCCTGTTTTTTGCGTATGGAGCGTTCCTCGCTCTTTTCGGCTCCCTGGGGGGGCAGCTCACGATTAGCAAAATTAGCGCCGCGGTTTATTTCGCCACTTTTGCATTTGTGTACGTTCAATACTTTGGATTGTTTACGATTTTCGGGGGCACCACTCCGGGAATGATGGTGCGCGGCTTGCAGATTATAAATTTTTCGGGAGAAACTCCCACGCCGCGGCAATTGTTTTTGCGCACCGCCGGCTACTTGCTTTCCGCGGGAAGTTTTTTTCTGGGATTTTTGTGGGCCATGTGGGACGAAGACGAGTTGACGTGGCACGACCGTTTGTCACACACCTATCTGAGTCCCGTGGAGACTTTTGTCGAGATGGAAGCTCCGCACGCGGTGCAGGGAAATTAACCAGGATTTCCGTAAGCAGCGTCTGTAATTGCTGCGAACAGTTTTTGTATTTGTGCGGAACGAAAAAAACAAACTAAACTTTATTTTTAATTACCGCTTCGTCCGACGCGATTTTTCCATCGCGTATGAAGATCACTCTGTGGGCGTGCTGCGCAATATCAAATTCGTGAGTCACCAAAATAATGGTGTTTCCTTGCTTATGTAGGTTGGCGAACAGCGCCATGATTTCTTCGCCGGTTTTTGAATCCAGGTTTCCCGTCGGTTCGTCCGCCAGCACAATGGAAGGATCATTTACCAGCGCGCGAGCGATGGCCACGCGTTGACGTTGACCGCCGGAAAGCTCATTGGGCTTGTGAGTCATGCGCGAGGTAAGGTCCACGCGCTCGAGGGCCATTTTTGCTTTTTCGATGCGTTCCTCGGCGGGTGTGCCGTTGTAAATCAGCGGCAATTCCACGTTGTGCAGCGCCGTCGCGCGCGGCAGCAGATTAAAAGTCTGAAAAACGAATCCAATTTCCTTGTTTCGGATATAAGCAAGTTCGTCGTCATCAAGTTCGCTGACCAGCCGCCCTGCAAGCCAATATTTTCCCGTGCTTGGCGAATCCAGACAGCCAATTAAATTCATCAGCGTCGATTTTCCAGAACCGGAGGGGCCCATAATCGCCACGTATTCGCCTTTGTGGATCTCCACATCCACGCCGCTCAATGCGTGAACCTGCTCGGCACCCATCTCGTACACTTTCGTGAGATTTTCCGTCTTGATTACGATTCCGGTGTCCACCAGATCTTTCCGGAACGAATCCGTTGCGACTGTTTCCACAGGCATGAAGTGCTCCCTAGGTCCTGAAATTAATTTTGGCCCTCATCCATTTTCTTGGGGGCGGAATTATCTACCTTTACTTTGGATTCCGGTTTCAGCGTACGCAAGGCCTTGTAACTGCCTACAACGATTTCGTCGCCGGGTTGCAATCCTTTGGTGACTTCAATGTCCGTGATTCCGGAAATTCCCGTTTCCACCGGACGAAAAACCGCTTTCTTCCCGCCCACAACAAATACGCCTTGCACTTCGTCTTTCTTGGGATCGCCGGGGGCGGGTGGCGGGGGCGCCGCCAGCGTTACTCCACCTTCCGGCTTGGCATTCTTAGCGGCTTCTTCCAATTCTTTTCGCGTGCGAATGGCTAGGGCCTGAATGGGAATCGCCACGGCGTTTTTGCGTTCGGCGGTGCGAATCTTGGCGGTGGTAGAAAGCCCGGGACGCAAATTTTCGGGCGCGTTTTCCATGGTGACCACCACCTTGAAATCCTTGGCTTCTTGCGTGCTGGTGGTACTCTGCGTGGTGGTAAGCCCGGAGTTGCGCAGCACCGCCTGCGAACCGATTTGCGTCACCGTTCCGTGAAAAACTTTTCCGGGCACGGCATCAATGGTCACATCGGCGGGCTGTCCCATTTTTACGTTCACAATATCTGTCTCATCGACTTTTACTTCCGCGGTTACCACGGACATGTCCGACAACGTCATCAGGAAGCTGCCGTTGGAATTCTGAATGCCGGGCACAACGTATTCGCCCAATCGCACCGGCAAATAACTTACGATGCCGTTGATTGGCGAAACATAAGCGGTTTTGCTCAACACATCTTTTCTTCCAATCAACACGGCCTTGCCCTGATTTACCTGGGAACGTGTCTGCTCCATTTGCGCTTTCAAGGATTGCACGCGCGCTTTGGTCGCTTCCAAAGAAGCTGACGCCGCGTCGTAAGCGGTCTTGCGTTGATCGAAGTCCTGCTTGGGAATAAGGCCGTCTTTGAACAGTCCCTGACCGCGCTCCCAATCCAGCTTGGCTTTTTCCACGTTTGCTCGTTGGGAAAGCAAGTCTGCCTGGGCTGAGCGGTAACTCGCTTCCGCCGCCTGCACTCCAGATTCGGCGGAATTGATGGCCGCTGTTTGAGCTTGCACTTCCGCTGTGGCTTGCACATTTTCCTGCAGGAGCAATTTGTCGCCCTTCTTGATATGGTCGCCTTCTTTTACAATAATTTCGGTGATGCGGCCAAATCCTTGAGCGGTCACATTGGTATACGTAGTAGGTTTGATTTCTCCGGATGCGGTTACCTGCGAAACCAGACTGTCCTGCTTTCCCACCTTGGCGGTTTGCACGATAACCACATCTTTGTTCGCGAGGTTCACGCTGAACATTACAATCCCGCCCAAGACCGCCACGATTACCAGGCCGATGACAACTTTCTTCCACGTCTTCATACTTTCCCCTTGGTCACTCCGCATGTATCGGCGACTTCTTCAATTTCCCGCGCAACTTTATTTCCCGCGCAACTGGCCATGCATATCGACATGGTTCGGGTGAGCCGGTTCAGGTGTGGACACCACGTGCTTGCCTGCTTACTTCCGCCTACTCTAAATACGCCGCTGAAGGCTAAAAGGTTTCGCCGTATGGCAGAACTCAACAGGGTTGGGAACGCCAACCCTATCCACCGACCAAAAGCCAGGTCCGCCCTATATTTTAGAGATATTTCTCGAGAAAGGATACTTCCTCGACAGTTATTTCAGCGGCCATCCATTCCCGCTGCCATTTTAGACGCGTGCGAACAAATTTGGCTTTTAGAGCTGGGGACCCATCCTATTTTGTGCCATTTGCATGCGGCTACATAATGGTATACTCACTGGGTTCAGGCGAACCCTTTTTCCTCTGAACGCCACGGAGAGGTGGCAGAGCGGCTGAATGCGGCGGTTTGCTAATTCACCCTGACCTGTTCGCACGGACCGATTTTAGTTTGTTTTGTTTGCGTTACGCGCTCCCCAGTTGCGCGGGAAGGTCTCATTTGAAGTCTACTGTTCAGCAAGTGTTCAGCAAAAACTCCCCCATCCCACACTTGGGTTAACAGCGGTGAATTCAATTTCATCACAAGTTGCCGGAGTCCTGCTTAATCTAAGAAAATCAGCAAGTTCTAATCAAAACAGGTTAGTCAGATTTTCCTTCTCGCTTCTTTTTTATTCGTCTTTTGGTAATTTTTCTCACCGTAAACATGACACACAACTGAAACTCACCAAAACCACATGTCCGATAATCCGGGTGGTCTCAATGGGTCGACGCAACACTTTCTTGAAGTTTACTCGCAGGAGTCTGAAAACCTAAAGTCTCTCGTGGGCGTTGATTCAAGCGCAGCGCTACTTTGTTCAGATCCGACTGGGAATAGTCGGTCAGGTCTGTT
>DATNME010000064.1:0-14728 GCA_035602385.1 Candidatus Dormiibacterota bacterium | reverse complement strand
CGGCGGGTTCGCTGCCGACCGGTCTTTCGCTGAACGCTGGGTCTGGCGTAATTTCCGGCACTCCAACGACAGTGGCTACGACCAACTTTACGGTAACGGCCACGGATTCGACGTCTCCAACAGCGCAGACGGCGGCAAAGGCGTTAAGCATTACCGTCAGCGCGTCTGGGTTGGTCATCACTACCACCAGTTTGCCGAGCGGCGTGGTGACCTCAAACTATAACCAGACTTTGCAGTCTAGCGGTGGCACGAATCCCGTGACGTGGACCATCACTACGGGTACGCTTCCAGCGGGTTTGACGCTGAATGCCGCGACCGGGAGTATTTCCGGAACGCCTACCACGACAGGCATGAGCGCCTTCACCGTCAAGGCGACCGATTCCACCGCACCTACGGCGCAAACGGCCACGGCCAACCTCAGCATCACCGTAAATACCGCAGCTTGCGGTACAGGAGGAAGCCTTACGCTGCTCAAGGGGCAGTATGCCTTCGCGATGGAGGGCTTCGACGGAGTGAATCCCGAGGGAATTGCCGGGGTATTCGATGCCGACGGCGCAGGACACATTGCCCAGAATGTTGGAATCTATGACATCAACGATGCAAGTTCGTTTGGCGTGCACCTGGGCTTCAGTATCTCTTCGGCCACTAGCTCTTACACGATAGGACCGGACGGACGAGGTTGTCTGGTGATAGGCCTGACCGGCGGTGGTGGCACGACTTTCCGCTTTTCCCTGGGCAATATCACAGGCACTCCACCCGTGGCTTCAACAGGTCACATCATGCAGTTTGACAACAACGTGACTGAGTTTAAAGTCGGCATTCTCCGGAAACAGGATCCGACGGCGTTCTCGAACGTGCAGATCAGCGGCAACTATGCCTTTGGAGGAACCGGGGCTAAACCCAATTCGGGGAAGTATGCCATCGCTGGTACGTTTACTGCTAGCGGAACGCCTAGCGGAGCGATTACCGCGGGTCAGATGGACACCAACGATAACGGTAACGTGAACAACACCGGCGCGGCATTCACGTATCCTCCGACGCCGATTGCGTTCACGGGGTCATATAACATCGCTGCCGGGCCAAGTGGACGCGGAACTCTTACTATCTCTACCGGAACATCTACTATTAATGCAAACGTGTACGTGGTGTCGGCGAGCGAATTGCTAATGCTCAGCACCGATGTGCAGACAGCGAATCCGTTGTTGGTGGGTTTGGCTCTGCAGACGACGCAATCGACATTCGCCACAAACTCGCTAAACGCCCCGGGCATTGTGTACACCACAGGACTTGGATACAACGGAACAACAGTGGTCAGCCTAGTTTCTGGCGCCATCTTCTCGCCGAACAGTTTTACATACAACGGATATCAGAACAGCGGCGGCTCGATCTCGGCGACCGCGCCCCTTGCCGGGATTACTTACAGTGTGGCCGCCAACGGACGCGTCACGCTCGTGGGCTCTTCCGGCGGATATGCGCCTATCTTCTACCTGGTCAGTCCGAACAAGGGCTTTGTGCTCTTCACCGATAACAGCCTGACCAACCCGAGGGTTGAATCCGGCTTTATGGATCCGCAGACTGGCGGACCCTTCACGAACAGCTCGGCGAACGGCACCTATGCCTTTGGGACCATGTGGCCGAGCGTAGTGAGCGTGACTCAGAACACAGGCGTGGCCACCTTCACAGCCCCGAACATTAACGCGACCAGCGATGCCGCCTCGCCCGTGGGGAGGAGTCCGAACGCGACATTCACCAGCACCTATTCCGTGGATCCGACGGGCCTCGGAGTGATTCCCGCGGGGTGCTCGATCCTGGGAGGAACTTGCCAGACGATCTTCTACGTCATCTCGCCAACCAAGGCGGTGGTTTTTACCGTGCAGCCAACAAATACAAACCCGGACCTGCAGATCGCGGACAAATAACCCGCGCATTCGAACGTAACTTACTTCCACCAAAAGGGCCGGCGATGATGCACCGGCCCTTTTCTCTTGCGCGGGACCGTCTTGTGGGCCGGCCGGGGTGCAATTTATGAGCGGACGAGCGTATGATAGGGCCTCGCAGTCCTCAGCTCACCCTACCCCCCGGAGGGCTGTTCATGGCTCACCGCTTTACCATCGGTGTCGAAGAAGAGTTTCAGATTATCGACCCGGCAACCTGTGAATTGCGTTCTCACGTGATGCAACTGGTTTCGCAAGCTTCGCCTGACATTGTCGAGCAGGTGAAGCACGAGATGCATCAATCGATCGTGGAAACCGGCACGAATATCTGCGGTAACGTGGCGGAGCTACGCATCGAGATGCACCGCACGCGTGGCGAACTGGTGGCTGCGGCGGAACGAGCGGGTCTACAAGTGGCTGCCGCGGGTACGCATCCTTTTTCGAGCTGGATCGAGCAAGTAATTTCCCCCGGCGAGCGCTATCAGAATATCGTGGAGGAATTGCAGCAACTGGCGCGGTCGCTTCTGATATTCGGCATGCACGTTCACGTAGCCATGCCCGACAAACAGACCACCATCGACATGATGAACATGGTGCGCTATTTTCTGCCGCACCTGCTGGCGCTCTCGACGAGTTCGCCATTCTGGATGGGGCGAAACACGGGATTGAAGTCATTTCGCACTACGGTATTTCGCCGATTCCCTCGCACGGGCGTTCCGGAACAATTTGCTTCGTGGAGCGAGTACGAAAATTTTGTCAATCTGCTGATCAAGCTGAATTGTATCGACAGCGGGAAAAAAATCTGGTGGGATGTGCGGCCACATCCGGTGTTTGGAACACTGGAATTTCGCATGTGCGACGTGTCTACAAAGGTGGAAGAAGCAGTAGCGATAGCGGCCTTGACCCAGGCGATCGTCGTGAAGCTCCACAGACTGTACGAACGGAACCTTAGCTTCCGGGTCTACCAACGTCCACTGATCGAAGAAAACAAGTGGCGTGCGGCGCGCTATGGAATCGAAGGCAAACTAATCGACTTCGGCAAAGAAGTGGAAGTGCCGATGCGCGCTCTCGCCACCGAACTGCTGGAATTTGTTGACGACGTGCTCGACGACCTTGGCAGCCGCAGCGCCGTAGAGTACGTGCACACCATCCTGAATGAAGGCACCAGCGCCGAACGGCAGTTGCGCGTTTATCAGGCTACCGGCGATCTGAAGGAAGTGGTTCGCCATTTGGTGAAGGAGACTCGCGGGGGCGTGGGCCAGCCGCGTAACACTTCGGCAGCCACTATCAATTAGCAATCTTATAAAATAGGTGTGGGAGTCTAACGATGATGATGGTGGGGCTTCTTTGCGGCCGGGAGTACAGTTTTCCGCCGGCATTTCTTGCCCGCGTTAATGAACTGGGGAAAAAGGACGGCGTATCCGCTGAACTTGTGAAGCTGGGCGGGACGCGCATGGGCGAACCCGCGAAGTACAAGGTGATTGTCGACCGCATTTCCCATGAAGTGGAATACTACCGAGGCTATTTGAAACACGCGGTCTTGCAGGGCACTTATGTAATCAACAATCCGTTTTGGTGGACCGCGGATGATAAATATTTTAACTATTCAATGGCGGCAACGCTTGGAATCGCAATTCCAAAAACTGTTTTGCTGCCGCAAAAGGGCTTTCCCGCGGATGTTGATCTGACCTATGAGTCGCTGCGCAACCTGGAATACCCGATTGACTGGGACGCTCTTTTGGATTTTGTTGGGCGGCCGGCAATTCTCAAGCCATACTCAGGCGGTGGCTGGAAACACGTTTACAAAGTAAATGACAAACAAGAACTGCTCGCAGCTTACGATAAAACTTCACCATACTGCATGACCCTGCAAGAATTTATTGATTTCCAGAAATACGTTCGATGCTTCACGTTCGGAAAAACGGATATTCTTCCGGTTGCTTACGATCCGAAAGAACGCAAATATTTGGTCGAGCACCAATATCTGACACCCGAGCTGGGCGCACGTGTGGTGAAGGACGCTCAGACCATAAACCTCGCTCTAGGGTACGAGATGAACACCATTGAATTTGCCATCAAAGGCGATGTGCCGTACGCGATCGACTTCCTGAATGCGGCACCAGACTTCGAACGGGACCGAATCACTGAATTTTATTTTGATCAAGTGGTGGAAAAAATGGCTCGCCTGGTGCTTGATCGCGCGCTGAATGGAGATGTAAGAAATTCATGGCCCCGGTGGGAAGAGATGCTGGGCTTAGGCGGGCCCGCGGGCTTCACAGGGGCGCCGCAGGTTCTGCCGACCGCAAATACAGCAACCGCCAGCAGTAAGAAAATTTCTGGGATGGAAGGAAGCAAGGCCAAGTGAGTCCACCCACCGGTGCATTGCCAGCTGAAGAACCATCTGCGCAGTGGGATACCTTGCTCCGTCAAGAAATTGAAAAAACTCCGGACTTGGTCAAGCGCTTTGTACTCACGTTGCGCGCTTCCAAGCTTACCTTTGCCAGGCGGACACTTTGTCCTTTCTTACGACCGTTTTTTTTAACTCCCGAAGATGAGCACAGAGTTCGCGTGGTCGCGGAAACGATTGCCAAAATAGGAGAACGCGTAGCCGTTGCGGCCCTTGAAAACGACGCGCTGCTTGAACAATTTCACCTGCGCGAAGAAGAAAAACGGCTCGCCCGGCTCCCGGTAGGGACCGGACCCGCGAGCACGGCTTCGCGGCTCGATTCGTTTTTACTCCCTGACTCTTTGAAGTTCGCGGAATACAACGCTGAATCCCCGGCCGGAGCCGGGTATGGCGAATTGCTGGGTGAAATTTTTCGCGAGCTTCCGATGATGAGAGAATTTTCCAGGACAATGGAGGTTCATAGCTACACTCTCACCGCGAAGCTGCTGGATGCGCTGGTGGCAACATATCTGGAATGGGGCGGGAAATCCAAACGTCCGCAAATTGCTATCGTTGACTGGCGCGAAGTTCCCACCTGGACGGAATTCCAAATTCTAAAGGCGCGATTTGAAAAAATGGGCGTCCCGACGGTGTTGGCGGACCCTAAAGAATTGCGATTCGATGGGAACAAGCTGACCGTCCGCGGAAAAAAGATCGATCTGGTCTACCGGCGCGTGCTTATGAACGACATTATAGCTCGACCCGCGGAGTGCCAGGCGCTCCTTGCGGCTTACTCGGCGGGCATCGTCTGCGTGGCCAACACATTTCGATGCAAAATTCCCCATGTAAAAACATTTTTTGCGGTGCTCACCGAAGAAGGCAATGCATCTTTGTTTTCCGGGAGGGAGCGAGAGTTGATTGCGCGGCACATTCCATGGACGCGCGTGGTGGCAGACGTGAGTACCCAGTTTCATGGCACGACGATCGGACTGCTGGATCACGTCCGCAAGCACCGCGAAGATTTTGTGCTCAAACCCAGCGACGAATATGGCGGGACGGGAGTAACGCTGGGATGGGAAACGGACGAAAGCGCCTGGGATGCGGCGATTCAGAACGCGCTGAAAAATACGGGGGCGAAAGGTTGTTGGATTGTGCAGGAAAGAATTCCTGTCCGCCGAGAGAAATTTCCGCGAATCGGCCCTGGCGGAAAGATTTCATTCCAAGAAACGCTGGTGGATTTTGCGCCGTACTTGTATCGGGGAAAAATGGCCGGATTCCTGACTCGCTTGAGCGCCACCGGACTTGCGAACGTGACCAGCGGGGGCGGGCAAATTCCGGCATTCCGCGTGAGCTCGCGCAAACCGTAGCTAGAATGCTACGTGTATTTCGCTCTGCGTCAGTTAAACCTACGGTTACAAATTCCTAAAAGATTCAGTAAACTAAAATTATGTTCTTCGGACCACCAGAGCTGGCATTGATGCCCGGCGCGAAAAACGCTGTCGAGACATGTTTGTCCATAAAACGCGGCGAAAGTGTGGCTTTAATTGCGGATAAGGAATGCAGGGCCGTGGCAGCAAGCCTTGCCAAAGCGCTTGATGATATAGGCGCTTCGTATACCGGGTTGTTGTTGGAAGATTTTGGCCCCCGTCCTATGCGCAGCGCTCCGCAAGAAGTTCGCGCAGCGCTGGAAACAGCGGATGCGGGAATACTTTGCATGATTCCCCGCCCCGGCGAGCTTGGGGCGCGCATGGACATCGTCCAAATTGTCGAGCGCAGGCAAATTCGTTATGCGCACATGGTTGGCGTCACGCCCGAAATAATGCAGCAAGGTATGCGGGCTGATTATCGGCTTATTGATCGGCTCAGCGACAAGCTGCGGGAGCGAATGCTGCGGGCCGAGACTCTCACCGTAAAGTCCCGCGCCGGAACTTCTATTGCCGCTCACTTTGATCGTGGTCTGGACTGGGTGAAAACCAGCGGCCTGATAAGTCCACGTTATTGGTCGAATCTTCCGGCAGGGGAGGTCTTTACTACCCCTGCAACGGTTGACGGAATATTCGTTTGCGATGCCACAGCGGGTGATCATTTCAACGGGAAGTATGGTGATCTGCGGGCTACTCCGCTGGTGCTGAGAATTTCTGGAGCTCGGCTGGTAGCGGTTGAGTGTCCGCGAAAGGATTTAGAGCACGAATTCTGGGACTACTGTCACACGGATGAAAACAGCGATCGAATTGGTGAACTGGCTTTCGGAACAAATTTAGGTTTATCGCAAATGATTGGCATATTGTTACAAGATGAGAAATTCCCGGGCGTGCACATCGCTTTTGGTGATCCATACGGCAGCCAAACCCACGCGGATTGGAAATCCAAAACTCATGTCGACGTGCTAACGCGAGACTGCGACGTTTGGATCGATCAAGACCAAATCATTTCCGAGGGTCGTTATCAGTTGGATCATCTCGGGCTTGGCTGATCTTTCACCAAGTTTAAAGTCTCAAACGTTCCCAGCAACCCGCAGATGAACGTGAAGTGTTCCCTTTTGAAACTACCCAGTTCTTACCATCGTTTTATCCCAAAGTAAGCTTCCCAACAAGCATTGCAAGTGCTACGCTCAGTAAATGCATTTACGATAAAGTAATGTTGAAAATATTCTATATTGGTGGCTCGGGTTCCAGCATGGGGGTCTTGCGGGCAGTCCTGCGCGACGCGCGGTTTTCAGACATAGCAAACAGTGAACGGTTTTTCTACCGTGGCTTAAAATTCCCGGAACAGTCGCCCGGTGGATCCGCAAATACAATTGTGGAAGTCTCAGCTGAGGAAGGACCCGGAGCGTGCAAGGCAGGCTTCTATTCGATTGAAAAATCTCCCTTGCAATTTGAAGAGATCCTGAAAACGTTGCGTGGCTAGCGAGAGCGGGTGTGCCGCGAAAATGTTGTTGTAGCTTCTAGAAAAGATGAGAGACATATTCGCGCATTTGGTACTTCCAATAGGGCCAGTCGTGCCCGCCGGCTGGACCCCAATCATCGAGCGAATGACGAATATTCCTTTTAGAAAGCACGTTCGAAAGCCCGTAAGAGGGTCCGCTATTCTCCCAGGGCCCGCTTCCTGTGCTGATGTGAATATCGCAACTGCTCAGTTGTTCCAGGTGCCAGGGATCATTCAGGTTGGGAAGATAGTCGACGGGGTTATTAAAGTAAAAGTTGTCATCGTACATGCCATCCATGAAGTTTTTCAGGTCGTAAACTCCGGACAAGGCAAAGCATCGCTTGAACACGTCGGGATGTTTGAAGAGGGAGTTTGCAGCATGGTAGGCGCCGAAAGAAGCGCCCATGGTGGAGATCGCAATATCCGCTGATCGGCAATTGTCGTGGATAAATGGAACCACTTCCTCGCGCAAGTAGGTGTCAAACACTTTCTGTACGTAACTGCGGTGAAAGGGATGAGCCGCTTTATTGTAAAAACTAAGACCATTGATTGAATTCACAGAAAAGAATTTAATTTTCCCGTCATGAATAAAATCCGCGAGCGACGCAACCATGCCTTGATTTTCCAATTCCCATTCGTCGCCCGCGCTGGTTGGGAACCCCAGTATTGGCGAGCCCCAGTGACCGTATGCCACCACCCCCATGTCAATTCCGAGACGCGGCGAATACCACCGGTGTACTTCCTTTTTCATGGATGCCTTTCTCTTTTTTGCGGCGATACTCCACGTCAAGAACGTTACCAATCTCAACCGCAAATATTTACGGCGGCTCTGTCTAATTTGCTCGCGTTATAGTATGAAAAGAACCTTGGAGATACATTGATGCCCGAGAAAAAGGCAAAGAAGATTGTAAAACGGAACCAGGCGAATGAGGAGCGTGAACTACGCCGGCAACTGACAAATTTATTGAAGGGCGGCGGCGCGCACGTGCAATTCGATGACGCGCTGGACGGCCTTCCTGCGAATAAGCGAGGGGCCTTCGCCCCGGGCCTACCACATACCGCATGGCAATTGGTGGAACATATGCGTCTGGCGCAATGGGATGTTCTGGAATTCACCCGGAATCCCAAGCATGTGTCGCCAGAATTTCCGGAAGGCTACTGGCCGCCGACACCTTCTCCCAAAAACAATAACGAGTGGGACAGAGCTGTACGTGATTTTAAGAAGAACCTGCGAGAAATGATTCGCCTGGTGCAAGACCCTCGATCAAATCTTTTCTTGCCGATTAAGCATGGGCAAGGCCAAAGTATTCTGCGCGAAGCGCTGATTCTGGCGGATCACAACTCTTATCATCTTGGGCAATTAGTTTGTCTTCGGCGCGCTTTACGCACTTGGCCTGAGGGATAGCGCCACACGGACGGGGATTATCCTTTAATAGGCCGTCTTATTTTCCGAGCGAAGCCATGTGGAAAAAACATCAAGAGAATCTTCCCGAAGGATTTGCATCATGGGAATGATGCGCTCATCCGGCGCGCGTTGCATTTCGGCGAATATAAAACCATCATCGAAACCAGCGGCAGCGGCGTCCGCCATGGTTCCGGCATAATAGACTCGCGACGGACGCGCCCAATAAATAGCGCCCAGGCACATCGGGCATGGCTGGCAACTGGTGTACAGATCACAGCCGGAAAGTTGAAACGTGCCTAGCGCTGCGCAAGCTCCACGAATCGCCAGGATTTCCGCGTGCGCGGTGGGGTCATTCGTGCGCGTAACACTATTCGCGTCCTCAGCGACGATCCGAGAGTCTTTGACAACCAAGGCGCCGAACGGACCTCCACGTGACGAGCGAACGTTTTCCATCGCGATGGCAATGGCGCGTCGCATGAACTCTTCCGGTGTACGAATCTGCATAGCCGCTCAGTAGAGTGCCTCGCCGGGAACGAATTCGCAATGGGCGGCTTGTCTGAATAAACAAGCCCGTAGTTTGCCTGGGGGCTTGCATGTTGCGCGATTGGCGGTAGGATATGGGCTTACGGATAGCGCATTTATATCTTCTTCGTCGGAATAGTGAGGGCGTTCATGAACCCCATCCAGAATATTTCGGGAAGCAACATTGAAATATCTAATTCGCGCCGCGATTTTCTTAAAGGAATGCTTGGCGCCGGGGCATTGATCCTGAGCGTGCAATTGGTCCCGGAGCATGTTTTTGCAGGCGGCGCACGGGCGGTGAGCCCGATGGACAAGGCCGCGCTGCAACCGAGTGTTTACCTGGCAATCGATACCGATGGCACCGCGTATATTATCGCGCACCGCTCGGAAATGGGCAGTGGAAGCAAAACCGCGCTGCCGCGCATTCTGGCAGATGAATTGGATGCGGACTGGGCGCGCGTGAAAATCGTGCAAGCCACCGGAGACGAAAAATACGGCGATCAGGATACCGATGGGTCCCACTCGGTGACGAGTTTCTTTACTACACTGCGGCAAGCAGGGGGAAGCGCAAGGTTAATGCTGGTGCGCGCCGCGGCTCAGCAATGGAAAGTTTCGGAAAATGAATGCAGCACGGAACCGCACATGGTGGTGCACAAAGCCACCGGAAGAAAACTTGGCTACGGGGAGGTAGCTGCGGCAGCGGGAAAACTGGCAGTTCCAAAAAACGAAGAATTAAAACTGAAAACGCCACAACAGTGGCGCTACATCGGAAAAGGTACATCGAACTACGATTTGAAAGATATGTGCACGGGAAAAGCCGTGTACGGCCAGGACACGCATATGGAAGGGATGCTTTTTGCTTCCGTGGCGCATCCTCCGGTATTGGGAGGCACGGTGAAGTCGCTGGATGATGGCGCGGCCTTGGCGGTTGCAGGCGTTAAACAGACAGCAAGGATCGATACATTCAAACCGCCGCTGGGCTTTCAAGCGCTCGGCGGTGTCGCAGTGCTCGCTGATAGCACTTGGGCCGCGATGCAAGGCAAAAGAAAACTGAAAATCGAGTGGACGCAAAGCGCGCACAGCAACTATAACTCCGATCCATACAAAAAAGAATTGCAAGAGACCGCGAGGAAACCTTGCAAAGTGGTGCGTTCGAATGGTGATGTGGACGCCGCGTTTGCAAAGGGCGGCAAGGTAGTGGAGGCGGAATATTATGCGCCGCCACTGGCGCACGCATCCATGGAGCCACCCGCGGCGCTGGCCTCTTATCACGATGGCAAAGTGGAGGTGTGGGCCCCGACGCAAAATCCGCAGGGCGCGAGAGACGAGATTGCCAAGGCCGTGGGAGCAAAAAATGAAGATGTAACTGTAAATGTCACCTTGCTGGGTGGCGCTTTCGGCCGGAAATCGTTTCCTGATTTCGTCGTGGAAGCGGCAGTGCTTTCCAAGAAAACGGGCAAACCAGTTAAGGTGGTTTGGAGCCGGGAAGACGACATTCAATTCGATTCGTATCATTCGGTGGCCGCGATGTACATGAAAGCGACACTGGGTGCGGACGGGAAGCCGACCGCCTGGCTGCAACGCAGCGTGTTTCCACCAATTGGTTCCACATTCGACCCCAAGAACACCTATGCCGACGCAGGAGAAATCGGATTGGGCTGGAGCGATGTACCATTCGCGATTTCGAACTTGCGCGTCGAAAATGGACCGGCTACAGCACATGTTCGAATCGGATGGCTCAGGTCAGTCGCGAACATTTATCATGCGTTCGGACTACATTCTTTTGTCGACGAACTCGCGCACGCGGCTGGAAAAGATTCCGGTGAATATGTTTTGCAGCTTTTGGGACCGGACCGCCTCGTGCCAAAGAATGAATTGGCAAAAGATTATCCAAACTACGACGGCGATTACGAAAAATATCCCATCGATATATCGAGATTCCGTCGCGTGGTGCAAATGGCAATGGAAAAATCCGAATGGGGAAAGAAAAAGATGGGCGGCGGATTCGGCATGGGTATTGCGACGCATCGCAGCTTTCTGACCTATGTCGCTACCGTGGTGCAAGCGGAAGTGAACGACGCCGGACAAGTTAAGATTCACCGTGTGGATTCAGCACTGGACGCCGGAACGGTAGTGAATCCGGAGATGGTGCGGCAGCAATTTGAAGGTGCGGCGGTGATGGGAACGAGCTTGGCGATGTACGGCGAGATCACGGCCACAAATGGAGTCGTGGATCAGTCTAACTACGATTCATATCAAGTCGCGCGGATGAACACTGCGCCTCGCGAAACCAACGTTTACATTGTGCCCAGCAATGCTGCGCCCGCGGGAATTGGAGAGCCCGGTCTGCCGCCATTTGCTCCCGCGTTGTGCAACGCAATTTTTGCCGCGACAGGGAAACGCATCCGCGAACTGCCTCTAAGCCGCGCGGGCATGGCCTAGGCCACGACAGTGCCGATTGATCGGCTTTGCTGTCTTCGCGCGTGAAACAATCCGAAGAGCCTGTTCTATGATCAAAGGGCGTTTTTCTTGAGTTTCTTGAGGTGCGTTCTCGCGATTCTATTTGTGTTGGCGGCGTGCGGCGCAAAAGTATCGGCACAGCGGAAACCTGTTTTGCCGCAAATCGACGTCCTTCATCCTTATTATTTTGGCGAGATGTATTTGCCGCAACTCACGAGTGGCGCGAGCTCGGTGACGTGGGCGCCGGATTCGAAAGAAGTAGTGTACTCAATGGCCGGTACGCTGTGGCGTCAAAAACTCGGCGCGGATACCACCCAACAGATCACCGACGGCTCCGGATACGATTACCAACCGGACTGGTCGCCGGACGGAAAAAATGTTGTCTACACCTCCTACCAAAATGATGCAATGGAATTGTGGCTGCTTGACTTGTCGACCGGCAAAACGCATCAGTTGACCAGCGAAGGAGCCGTAAACGTCGAGCCACGATGGTCACCGGACGGAAAGAAAATTATTTATGTATCGACGGCATACAATAAGCGGTTTCATATTTTTTGCGCGAACGTAAACAACGGCAAGCTAGAACAGGTGGAACGCCTGACGGGCGAGACGAAATCAACTCTGCCGCGTTATTACTACAGCTCTTTCGATCATGAAATCCATCCAGTGTGGTCTCGCGACGGTGAAGAAATTCTCTTTATTTCCAACAGCGGGCATATTCATGGCACGGGCGGATTCTGGCGAATGAAAGTGCACCCGCGAGGAGAGGCCCGCGAAATTCATTATGAAGAAACGAATTGGCGAGCGCGTCCGGACTTTTCGCCTGACGGCTCGCACCTGGTTTATAGCTCGTACTTGGGAAGGAATTGGCATCAGCTTTGGCTGATGCCGGCAAACGGCGGCGACGCATTTCCCATTTCTTATGGAGAGTGGGACGATACCGCTCCGCGGTGGTCGCCAGACGGAAAACAAATCGCATTTATTTCGAATCGAAATGGGAATACGGAAGTTTGGTTGCGAGACGTCCCCGGAAATGCAGAACGGAAGCTGGACCCGAAACAGCGAAGATATTTGCACGCGAGGGGTGAATTGCGTTTGCACGTGATCGACGAAACAGGTAGGGGCACCGCTGCGCGGATTTCAGTGATGGATGCGGCGGGGCGATTTTACGCACCAGAAAATGCTTGGATTAGTGCGGACAACGGATACGACCGAAGCGAGCGGAACTTCGAAGCGCACTATTTTCATGGACGCGGTGATGTGCAAGTGAATGTTCCCGCGGGAACAATTACCGTGGAGGCCATGAAAGGTTTTTCGCACAAACCAGTTAAACAGGTTGTGGACGTAAAAGTGGATGGCATTACAAACGTCGTTGCGGAACTGAAGCCTCTTAACTGGCCCAGCGCGAGCGGGCAGCGATGGACGAGCAGCGATTTGCACGTACACATGAATTACGCAGGAACTTACCGCAACACTCCAGGACACCTAATCGAACAAGCTGAAGCTGAAGATTTGGGAATCGTAAATAATCTGATCGTGAATAAAGAGCAACGGTTTCCGGACATTGGCTACAATGGAAAAAAACTGGACGCGGTGTCAAACGCAAACACACTGGTAGTTCATGGACAGGAATTTCACACAAGTTACTGGGGACATTTAGGATTGCTGAATCTTGATGGCGGCGTTCTTCTCCCCGGATATGCCGGTTATCCGAACACTGCGGCGGCGAGTTTATTTCCGATGAACGCGGATGTAGCGGATATGGCCCATGCCCGGGGCGCTTTGGTCGGGTATGTGCATCCGTTCGATGAAGAACCGCAACCGTTGCTGAATCCAAGAGAAAGAATCACCAATGAATTGCCCATAGACGTGGCGCTTGGAAAAACCGACTACATGGAGATTGTTGGCTTCAGCGACCACAAAGCGACCGCAGCGGTTTGGTATAGATTGCTGAATTTAGGATTTCGCATTCCGGCAGGCGCGGGAACAGACGCAATGGCGAATTATGCATGGTTGCGCGGTCCGGTTGGAATGAACCGCGCGTATGCACAAATGCCGGCTGGACCGTTGAAAATTGAGAATTTCCTTGAGGCGCTAAAAAATGGGCGCACGATCGCTACGAATGGGCCACTACTCCAATTTTCGCTGAACGGAAAAGAGCCGGGCGATGAAATAGAATTGCATGGAGCGAGCGCAGGCGTGGGATTCACCGCGAAGCTGAGGTCCATTGTCGCAGTCGATCATCTCCAAATCGTCTGTAATGGCCGTGTGATGCAAGAGATTCGTGTGGAAGGCTCCCGCGACGCCGCAGACGCGAGTGGAACAATTGTTCCTGACAAAAGCGGATGGTGCTTATTGCGGGCGTCGAGCGAGCAGGCGGAGTACCCGGTGCTCGACAACTATGTTTACGCAACCACCAGCCCGATTTACGTGACGGTAAACGGGCAGAGACCGCAATCTCCACAGGATGCCAAATACTTTGTGGCTTGGATCGCGCGAGTGGCAGACGCAACGGAACGGTATGCTGATTGGAATTCACCAGAAGAAAAGACCACCGTGATGAAGCGATTGGCAGAAGCAAGCGCGGTGTACGAAAAGATGCAGTAACGCATTGGCTTCCATGGGCATAAAGCGTTAAGTTGTGCGGAACTTTGAAATAGGATATAGAATGCGTTCCGCAAACTTATGGCCCCACTCGGTAGGACGACACTTCGAATGCACCCAGCCTGTTCAACTCCCTTTCTGATATTCACGAAAGTTTTGCAAGCGAATTTGATGATATGTGCATGGAGACACTGCTAAGGATTCAACACGGCGAGCGAAAGCGCACGGAGGCTGCAAAATGATTGTGGGAGTAACGCGAGAAAGCTATCCGGGGGAGCGCCGGGTGGCGATGGTGCCGTCGGTGGTTCCGAGTCTCACGAAAGCTGGCTTGGAAGTGATCGTGCAAGCTGGCGCGGGCGCGGAGGCCGGGATTCCCGACGGGGACTACACATCCAAAGGCGCGACCATTGTGGGTTCACGCGACGATGTTTTCGCTCGCGCGGATATTTTGCTGCAAGTCCTCTGCTACGGTTCGAACGATAAAACCGGCGC
>DATNME010000063.1:0-3094 GCA_035602385.1 Candidatus Dormiibacterota bacterium | reverse complement strand
CCCTCATTGGCCCGCCGCACGCCCTTGCCGTCCCTCATTTCCGCATACCGATGGTGATGGCAGCCGCAACAATCATAACGGCCAAGAGCATCCAATATTGTATCTCAACGCCAAAGACGCTGAATTTCTCAACGAGGATATGCACAGCGATTCCCGGGAAAGAAACGGCCCCAGCTCCGGGGGAAGCTGAGGCCGAAGTTTAGAAGTGCCAGTGAGGGAGGCCGGCACGATTTCTCATGTGGTTTCGCAGTCCCGCTTAGACCATTAAATTCGGTTTTAGAATCCAAGAGTGGCCTGTTTTGAAAACGCGAGTGGCCTATTTCGGCCAGTACCCGATTCCTGGGGCAAAGAAACGGCCCCAGCGCGGGACGACTGTGTGCAGAGTGTTCGCCGGCGGGTTTTTGCCACGAATCGTCCTTACGTTCGATTTCGATCATGCCTCGCGGGCCAAAGGGGGATGGTCAGACCCGGCGCGTGTCGTCCACAACTCACCGCGCGCCGGGCCGCTTCATTGCTGGTATGGGAGCTACCGCCTGAAAGAGGCTAGCCGCCCAGCGTTGAGCGAGGCGGCCCGGGGGGTAGCAAGGCGGCGGTCGCCCTATCGCGGATGAAGCGCAGTCCCCGGCAGGGACCGCTTCGGGAGTTTCGTAGGTTAGCGGTGGAATGGCCATGCAGTTCACCCGCGTCGTTAGTCCCGTCGAGGACATGGAAATATGGAACGCGAGCAGCAACGGCTTTTCGTTCGTGATCAGTTATGAGAGCCGCAGCGGTCCCGGCCTTCACGGACACACCGGCTTCGTGGCGTCGTGGCGTCCGATCCATCAGAACAGGTGCGCCATCAGGGTCGGCGGCTCGCCCTTTAAAACGCTCGCTGAAGCCGAAGAAGCCTGCAAGGCCGTGCTGGGACACCTGATGTAATGGTGTCGCCGCTCAGGCAAACAGATCCGCGCCGGCCTGGGTGAAAGACAGATATCCGCCTGACGCGTGCATCGTTATATATCCGCGATCGATCGCGGCCTTCACCGCGGCGCTGTATTCCGGATAACTGCCGCCGGCGTCCTTGAACTGAGTGTTGAGAATCCCGACCGATAGTCGGCCGGCGTGATCGGCCGCCATCCCGTTCGCGATCTTCAGCAGCTTTTTGACAGCGGCGTCGACGTCGGCGAACGGCCGCTCTTCCCTGAACTTCATTGAGAGTGTTCCTCTGCCCCAACGCCATTAGCGAGTCAGGGATTCGTTATTCCTGCTCTGGGCTAGGTCGGGTGCGGAAACAAGTCAAAACGCACCAGCGGCCATTTCTGAGTCACCTAGAGGCATGCACGCCGAAAGGTCCGCACCGCCAATTGGCCCGTGCCGCGCGGTGGGACTTTGTCCGAAAAAGCATAATGACATCATGGAAAGGTTTTGGTCCCACTTTGCCCCTAAACCTTTGACCCTCGCCCGCTGGGACCATGACGAGTTCTGCAATATCGCAAGCGAACGTAAACTCCGTCCGAACGGGCACCCTTTCAATGCACCGGCCCCTTGCGTAGCAAACCGGAGCGTGTAGCTATGCCACTTTACGCGCGGCGAACACATGGTGACGTTAGTGAAATTTTTGTTAGCTGCATTAAGCTTGCTCGCGTTGACTGATCAAACGCTGGGGAATCCGTTCGACGATTGTGTGCTGGAAAACATGCGAGGCGCTACCTCGGATGTAGCAGCGAAGTCGATCAAAGTCGCATGTCTCAGAAAACGTCTGTGGCGATTTCAGATGATGACCTGCAAAACCTGAAGGGAGTTGCCGAATACACGATACTTTCCCGCAATTTCGGGCCCGGCTTATTAATAACGCTTACGAACAGCATGGAATTTATCGTCACCGAGGTGACGTTGAAAATATCGGTCAACAAAGGTCCACTCAGATACTTTCGCACAGACGATTTTTACTTGCCCACGGATGCGATAATCACGGCGCTGCCGCCCGACCCCACCCAGTCAATGCGGATTGACCCTTTTACAACGAGAAGCTTTACCGTCGGTCCAAACGACGAAATTGATCAAAAAAAGCCCGTCTTTAGTTGGGGCGTTGCAAGCGCAAAGGGCATACCGACGAAATAGCTGTTATTTCCCCTCCAGCCGATCAAGTCGATCGGCAAGCGCCAGAATCAGCGAGCGGTTCTGCTCTGCTCGCCGTATCCAGAAAATTATTGGTCTGCTCCATCGGATTCGATGGCTGCATGAGCGGAGCGTAAATGCTGGTATCGGTCATTTGCGATTCTTTCTCACGATCGGGATCACTCTCCCATCCCCGCTATCTGAAGCTCGAAACCATTATCACATTCGGATTGGATGTGTTTTCCGTTGGCGAGTATGGAACTGATGTGGTTGCCGTCACGACCTGATATGCGAGATGATTAGTGGTCGCCGAGGCATTCTCGTTGAACAATTGCGTGAATCCAGCATCCTCAGTTACGGTCGGATTGCCGTTGATGTGCAGGAATCCGAATACAATCTCAAAACTCGATGCCAGCGTACCAGTCGAGACGGTGGGTGATGTAGACGATGAACCAACGCCGGCAGGTGCCACGTCCAAAGCGGTGATGCCGCCAGCAACTCTCGCGGCGCCGATGACCCTGGACGCAACCGACCCCGAAAAGGTGGCCGTGATCGTTGGCGAGGCCACCGCCGCGCAGCTCACGCAATACCAAAGCTCTGCTTCCTGAGTAGTGCTTTGAGTGCCACTGGTTGCTTTGACGTAGGTGTTTGTGCCATCGGAAACCCCTGTCACGGTTGTTCCGCTGGCCGTAAGGTGCCCGACTGAAACTACTACTAAATCTGCAGCTACGATGTTCGCTCCGGCAGTCAGCGCTATTGTGGTGGCCGATGCAACGTTGCTGGTGCTTCCGAGGCTTACGGGGTTTCTGATTGATGGATAGCTGACGATGACGATACCGGAGCCGCCCGCGCCGACTGATGTGCCGGTGTAGCTGCCGCCACCGCCGCCAGTGTTCGCGGTGCCGCTGACGCCACCTGCGCCGCCGCCCCCGGAGCCGCCGGCTCCAATTGTGGTTCCTCCCCAAGAGCCGCCACCACCGCCGTATGACGTGGCTGC
>DATNME010000062.1:0-68017 GCA_035602385.1 Candidatus Dormiibacterota bacterium | reverse complement strand
TGTTCACTCCAGGAAGTGCAGCGTCGCCACCTCGTGCACGTTCTCAAAGTGGTCAAGGATAACAGGACTCACGCTGCCAAAGCCCTTGGGATCGGCCGCACAACTCTGTATCGCATGCTTCGAGACAATCCGGCCATGTTCCGGGACGCCTACTGAGGTCTTGGGACCTGCTCCTGGCTCGGGGTTTGAGGTCGAGTATCAATCACACGCCTGATTAACGCTAACCGGACATTTGACGGAGTCTCAGCTGGCGAATAGACTCGCTCTTCGCACATCCACACGATTTACAGCTCATGTCTATTCCTTTTGATGACCTTAACGGTGACCCCGCCGTTCACGGCTGGCTACACGTACCAGCGCAGCCAACTGGGAAGGTTATCGTACTCACACATGGCGCTGGCGGGGACTGCCAGTCGAAACTGTTAGTAGACATGTCCAATGCTCTTGCAGAGTCGGGATTCACTGTTTTAAGGTTCGACCTGCCATTCCGCCGCGAACGTCGGCCGCCTTCTCCCTCCAACGCTATCCGGGATCGGGACGGACTGCGCCGCGCCGTCTCGCTTATGCGAGCGCAGAAAAATACCCAGGTGTTTTTGGGTGGCCATTCCTACGGCGGAAGACAAGCCACCATGCTCGCCTCGGAAGAGCCCCAACTGACGGATGGCTTGCTGGTGTTCTCCTACCCGCTTCACCCTCCGCGAAAGCCAGATCAACTTCGTACCAGCCATTTCCCGCGGCTGACCACGCCCGCGTTCTTCGTCCACGGCACCCGCGACCCATTCGCCACCACTGCCGAGATGAACTCCGCCCTTGAGCTAATCCCCGTCTCACACGCCATGCTGGAAGTGGACGGCGCAGCACACAACCTTCTGCCCAAGAGGACCGCCAACGAATTGCCCTCCCGCGTCGTGGCCGAGTTTAAGATATTCCTGAAAACCTTCGTCGAAGATTAAGCCTTAAATCACTGGTTGGGCGAAACTTGAGGAGCTTCTTTCCCCTCTGCGTTTCTGAGATCTATGATTTTGGAGCCTTCAGGAGGAGAAAACAGTTTCGAGTCGGGTTCTCCAAGCACCACGTCGGAAAGCTCGAATTTTTGCGTACCGAAGCGTGGATCTTCCCGAATACTCAAAATATTTAGGCCAAGCTGTGGTGAATACCAAAACTCCCGTCTGGCCAGAATGGGGCTATCGTTGCCGATTGTTCCCATGGGAATAGTAGTTATCTCTCGGGTGCCTTCGGTTTTCACTCCTGCAATCTCTCGCGTTCCCAGAGATTCCTCGCCGGGCGCCCGGGACCTATTCTGTGGGCCGCCCGGCGTACGGAGTCCGGCCTCAGCCGGTTGAAATCCTTCTAATTGGCAAACACGCTGCTGTGGCATGCAGATGTATTGCTCGTGCAACACCGGGTCGCTGATTTCTGTTTGCGTCACGACGGATTCCTGCTTGCCGTCCACGGGGACCAGCGCCCGTCTTTCCTGAAAGATCCGGCCGCTTTTATCTCTCGCGATCAAGCGATGGTTTTTTAGAGTGATTCTCGTGCCATCCGGAAGTGCCCGGACCCATTCTGTATTAACAGTGGCTGTGAAGGCTGCACGTGGAATTGACGGAATGAAAATACTGACGAGAACTTCTCGAGTGCCACCATCAGGGATGGGAGGACCCTGGTGAGCGCTCTGCGCATAACTCGCCGGCACAAGCTGGAGGATGATTCCTACAAGCGGCAAGAAAGCTCGTCGTTCCAATGGGCTTAGCATTAGACACGTCAACCGGCCTGACATGCGCAGTATAGTGAGTTTATGGGCGTTCTGCCTTATAAGTGCATTGCGAGGAACAACTCCGGCGGACTCAGGGCCAGGCTCACGGGAGCCGTAGCCAAGCTTTCTTCAACTCCTCATCGCTCGGAATAGTGCCGTCCGCACGCCACGCCGCAAGATTGGTAAGGTTCGCCATCAGTGGCGATGTTCCGTTGGACGCCTTCACGAATATGGCGGCTTCGTCTGCATCTGTGAAAAGCACCCCAGCAGTGGTGTTCTGTAAGCCGTATCCATCCTGGATCATCCTGAGGATTCCAGCTTCTCCAAAAGTTAAATCTCTTCGACGCATGCGCTTAGTTTAGCAGGGCCAAGTGCCTTCATCCTGCCGTGATTACACCGCGCCCTGACCCAATCTGCGCAGCAATCGAATCTGCCCCGCGTGATACACATCATGCAGCGCCACGCCATAAAGCATCCGCAACAGTTTCTTTTCTCTTCGCGTTTTTAACACTTTGACCACTGCCGCCCTCAACAGCACGTGCTCCCGTTCCAGTATTTGTCGATCCGCCCGCCAAACCTTCTCCGTGTTCTTGCCTGCTTCAGGCCGGACAAAAAAGTTGCTGCCCGGCAAAGCAAACGATCCTCGCTTCCCTCCCTCGATCCGCCGTCGCGCCACATACTTCCAGTACGCCGCGTGCAATGTCTCTTCCCAAATATTGTGCCGATCTTTGCCCGGTCGCCAGCCAGCCAACTCGACGGTCACTCCCTTAATCGCCTGCTTAAGATTCGGCCCGTGCCACGTCTTCTTCTCGTATCCTTCATCGAGCAAATCCAAAATTAATTCTGCAGCCTCCATTGCGACCTCACTTTACTTTTTCGCCGCTTCATTCAGAATCATCGCAAGCCTTACCCCCGCTTGCGCCAGCCGCTCCTCCACCACTTGCGCCGCCACGTCCTGATAATTCGTCTGTATCACAATGTGCTTGTGCAACATCCGCTGCCCGATGTTGTTATCATCCGCGCAAGTTTTCACCGGCACATCCGGCTCAACATTAATTTTCACCGGTAGCGCCCCATACACCGTATCCACCGCGTGGGCGTGCCCTTCCAGCGCCCAGGCATCCAACTGAATTCCACCTTGCTGCCACCCCGCCATCGAATCCGCAAACTCCGTCTCCAACGTTCCCGCAAACTCTTCCGGGTCCGCCCCCTGCATCTCCCGTTCAAGAATCTCCGTGTCCCAGATGTGATGTAAATTCGGTGCGTAACCTCCGTTGTGCTCCTTCGGATTTCGTCTGAAATATTTTACCGGGACGCAATTTCCTCCCCGATCATCATTCGTGGTCGCGTGCAAAGGCTGGTGCAAGTCGCCTACGAAATGAATCAAAAACCGCAGCGCCATCGCCCGCTTTTCTCCAGTGGCGGTTTTATCCTTCAAAATTGCCGATTGCTGTTGGATCGCTTGCGTCACGCATCCGCCCGCTCCGCAAAATTTCGCCACGTCGCCCGAATTATCTCCCAGCGGAATATCGATGAAGTGCCACGGCCCCGTCTCCGAATGCATTGACCGGTAATCATCCGCCCACGTCGCGGAATCCGCCATCGCGTCCAATCCCACATTTCCGCAATACCGTTTCATCTGCGGATCAATCGGATTATCGCGCAGCAGCGTATCCACCATCTGCCGCGCTTCTGGAGTCATATGCTTTTCCGCCAGATACGCCACCGTTTGATGACCCTTGCATCCCCACGCCAACGCCTTCGGCGCGCACGCAAACGCCATCAGACACGCCACCGCCATCGAACATAAAAGTTTCATATTCACCTCCGGATTTTCTACAGTCCTACGCGCTCAACCAGCGCCCAATCGGTTTCCACGACTCCGTATGGTCGCAAATCACCCGCAGCGCCGCGGTAATTGGGATTGCCAGAATCAATCCCATCGCGCCCCACACCCATCCCCAAAAAAGCAGCGCTACGGTAATCGCCACGGCGTTCAACCGCACGCGACGTCCCACCAGTTGCGGCGCAATCAAATTTTGCGCGAACACGTGAATCCCCGTCAGCACGCCCGCGATCATCACGAACTTCGAGAGCGTGTGCCACTTTGCCAGCGCCAGCAAAAAAGCCGGCATCCACGCCATCACCGCTCCAATGTACGGCACCATGTTCAACAACCCCGACACAATTCCCGTCAATAGCGGATAATCAATCCCCAATATCCAGAAAAATAAACTGCTCATCGCCATCACTACCAGCGTCACTACCGTCATCCCGATTAAATAATCCCGCAAGACCTCGCGCAAATCTTCCAGCGTCTCTTTCACCTGCGTTCGTTGCGAAGCCGGAAACAGTTGCAGCGTTCCATGCCACACTTCGCGTTTCCCGGCCAGCATGAAAAACACCAGAAACGGCACAAACGTCACTTCCAATATCAGCGCGTACAGCGAACCAATTCCCCGCATCAGCAGGGTGTGCACAATTCCAGGATCGCTCAGCATTCCCGCTGATTTATTTTTCCCCTCCTGGGGCGCGCTTTGTGACACGCTTCCTTCAATTCTTTCAATTTTTCCTTCCACCGTTCCCGCTGCGTTTCGAATTAACCCGCTGTACTTCGGCCAATTCGACGCGAAATCTTCCACCCGGCTTCCTACTGCAAAAACCACGCCCGCCAGCACCGAAATCATCACCAGCACCATAATCAACGCGCCAATCGTTCGCGGCATCCGGAATCGTTCCAGAAACTCCACCGCCGGATCCAAAAAATAAGCAATCAACACCGAAAGCAGCAGCGTAATAACCACGCCCGCCGCGTAGTAGAAAAAAAGCAAAATAATCGCCGCGGCAATAATTCGCAGGCTGAAGTTTGAACCCGATATTCGAAATACCGTGGATTGAGATTGAGGCGTTCCCGTGGTGGTCACCGCTGGCTCCCGGTCTTCACGGTAACATATTCTCTTCGCGCGTTAGCATTGTTATCAGTTCTGGCACCGCTTCAATCGGTCGGCGCAGACTAAAATTTTCGCTATGTTAAACTAATTTTCGTTTCCGGCGTTTTCTTTACCCATGGCCAAACAACTTTTCGGTACTGACGGCATTCGCGGTCTTCCCGGCACTGCGCCACTTGACGACGCCACGCTCTACGCCACCGGCCGCGCCCTCGCCATCTATCTTCGCCGCGAGCATCCTCACTCTCGCGTCCTGCTCGGCATGGACACCCGCGAATCCGGCCCGCATATAGCCAGTATTCTCGCCGCCGGAATTTCCGCCGCTGGCGGCTCCGTAGCCTTCGCTGGGATCATCACCACTCCCGGCGTGGCGTGCCTCGTTCGTCAAAGCAATTTCGAAGCCGGTGTCGTCATCTCCGCTTCTCACAATCCTTTTCATGACAATGGCGTCAAACTTTTCTCCCACGCCGGAATGAAATTTCCCGACTCCGTTGAAGAAGTCATCGAAACCGAAATTTTCAAGTTAATCTCCCACGCCCCGCCAAAAAATCCTCCCGCGCTCGTCGCCGACGCTTCTCTTGACGCCGCCTATCTCGACTTCCTCCGCAGCCGCGTCATTCCCGGCGCCAAACTCGCCAATCTCCGCATCGTGCTCGATTGCGCCAATGGCGCCGCCTATAAACTCGGCCCCGAACTCTTCCGTTCGCTCGGCGCGGACGTAGGCGCCATGGGCGCTTCGCCTGACGGCCGCAACATCAACGCCGGCTGCGGCTCGCTCCATCTCGAAGATTTGCAGCAACGCGTCGTCGCCGAAAACGCCCAACTCGGCGTGGCCTTTGACGGCGATGCCGACCGCGCCCTCTTCGTCTCCGCCACCGGAAAAATCATCAATGGAGATGGCGTCCTCCTCGCCGCCGCGCGCTACCTCAAATCGCAGCGCCAGCTCAAGGGCGATCGCGTCGTCGCCACTTCCATGTCCAACCTCGGCCTCGAACGCGTCCTCGCCGCCGAAAATATTTCTCTCGCGCGCGCCAATGTCGGCGACCGCTACGTCCTCGAAGAAATGCTTCGCGGCGCCAATAATCTCGGCGGCGAACAATCCGGCCACATCATCTTTCTCGACGACAGTCCCGCCGGCGACGGCCTGCTCACCGCCATCAAAATCGCTTCACTCGTTTCCATGCACGGCAGCCTCGAAACCCTCGTCCACGGTCTCAAGGATTACCCGCAACTCATCCTCAACGTAAAAGTGAAGTCCAAGCCCCCGCTCGAATCGCTCCCCGAAGTTTCCCGCGCCCTCGCCGCCGCGCAATCCGCTCTCGGCGAAAACGGCCGCGTCGTCCTTCGCTACTCCGGCACCGAACCGCTCGCTCGCGTCATGGTCGAAGCCGAACACCAGGCCGACGTCGAGCGTTTCTCCCAATCCCTAGCCACCGCGCTGCGCTCCTCGATCGGCGCCTAAAACTTTACCTGCCGTAGGCGGGACCACGTCCGCGGTTTCTCCTTATCTCTATTGTAGGGGCACGATATATTGTGCCCTCCTTCTTTTGGTCTGTCGCGACGCCTAATGGAATGCTGCGGTTTCAAATTCCGCACGATTCTTGCGCCAGCATCCGCAACTTCCGCGCTCCACTCTGCATTCGTAATTGTGGGACAATTTTCCTCACGGATCGTGCGCCCCTGCGCGTTTCCACACCACGTGTCTCCCAAAGATTGGATACCACACGCCTTCACCTGTGAGAATCTGTATTTTTCCAAATTTTCATCAATTCTTCATCTTCACTTCTTCGCCTTAACTTTTTTGTTTTCATCACATTAATATTTTACTCACCCCATCCTCGCCTTGGCCCGCAGCTTGCTCTTCTATCTCGCAATTAAAAGATTGGCTTCCCGGGGTGGCCGGAACTCAACCTCGACTGAGTCCGGTTTCGGGGGTCAAATTAGTTAGGGGGGCTTGCACCAGCCCCCCTTTTTTATTCCTCCTGCCGTTTCCGCAAACTTCTTGTTGTTCTTTGAACGCGCTCCTCCGACCAGATCGCCAAATAGAACCCGCAGCCTTCAAATAGAACGCATACCCGTCATTCTGAGCCTGCCTGCGCAGGCAGGCGGAGTGGGCCGACTTTTTCTTCCCGTTCGCTCCTGCGAACGGTCGGCCCACGGAGCGAAGATCTCTGCACCATTGCCGCGCGGTTTGCGGCAATGAATCTCTCTTTCCTTTTTCTTGGGTTTGTCTTTCTTGCTTTTTCGTCAGTACGCCCCCCAAAAAAAAGAGCGGCCGGTGGGGGCACCGGCCGCTCGGGCGTGGGTGAGGGTGGGGTTTTACCTGAAGCTCAATCCCGCTTTTTCGGGCTCCGAATTAGGGCTGGCGCCGGTCGTTCCGCCGCGCTGATAAACAGCAGAACCACGCACAGGAGTAAAATCGTTATTACCATCGGTTCACTCCAAGCTGAATCCAACTCCCGATCACTTTCTCATTCTGCCCCCACCCCCTGTCTCCGTCACTAGCCCGCCCGTTTCATTTTCCCCAGTACTCGCCCCCATCCCTCCCCAGTACCTCCGTACTCCATCCCCCTTCGTCTATTTCCCCAGCCCGCCACATAAAAAAACACCCGTCATTCTGAGCGGAGTGGGCCGACTTTCTCTTCCCGTTCGCTCGTGCGAACGGTCGGCCCACGGAGCGAAGATCTCTGCACCATTGCCGCGTCGTTTGCGGCAATGAATCTCTCTTTCCTTTTCTTCCACTGCTCTAATCCCCGCGTTGCCATTCTTTCCCTCCGCCTCCCGCTTGACACCTATACCTTTCTGATCAACGATCCCGATCGATCAACCTTTTGTGCCCAAACCCATCTCCACTTCGCTTCCCGCCCCCGCCTTCGACGACCCCAAACACCACCTCCGCATCTACCAGGGCGATTGCCTCGAAATTCTGGAAAAAATCCCGGAAAATTCCGTCGACCTCGTCTTCGCCGACCCACCTTATTTCCTTTCCAACGGCGGCATCACCTGCCACGCCGGTAAAATGGTCTCCGTCCACAAAGGCGATTGGGACAAATCCCGCGGCCCGGATGCCAATCATGAATTTAACCGCGCCTGGCTCGCCGCCGCGCAACGCGTCCTAAAACCCAATGGCGCGATCTGGGTTTCCGGCACCGCCCATGTCATCCATTCCGTCGGCTTCGCCATGCAGCAGCTCGGTTTCAAACTCCTCAACGACATTTCCTGGGTCAAGCCCAATCCTCCGCCCAATCTTTCCTGCCGCTATTTCACCCACGCCACCGAAACCATTATCTGGGCCGCCAAGGACAAAAAGTCCCGCCACACCTTCAACTACAAGCTCATGAAGGAAATCAATCGCAACAAACAGATGAAGTCCGTCTGGGAAATTCGTCCGCCCGAATCCTGGGAGAAAAAATTCGGCAAACACCCCACGCAAAAACCCGTCGCCCTCCTCGAACGCATCCTCCTCGCCTCAACCAACGAAGGCGACCTCGTCCTCGATCCATTCTTGGGAGGCGGCACTACGCTCCTCACCGCGTTCCGCCTACGTCGTCACGCGTTAGGCTGCGAACTCGCAGTGGATTCCATCAATCTCTCCATCCGCCGCATCTGTTCCGATCTGGTACAGGTGCAAATAAATATTCTTTCTTGTCAGTTTTCTCTTGATCCGTTTCCCGATCCTATGGATCGATCCAATAGCGACGTTGCGCGGCATGGATTTTGTAGAGGCCGGGCTTCAGCCCGGCCAGCGAGCGTCAACGAGCGTTCTTGCATGTCACCGCACCTCAAACTCGTCCAGCAAGAACGCCGCTTCTATTTCATCGGCCGCATCCATCGCGAAATCATTTTCACTATCCTCGCCGCATCACTCGAAGACGCCTGGGATAAATTCCGCGCCTCCGGCCTCTCCGACTCCGACGCCCTCCTCATCATTAAAACCGAAACCGAAATCTACCTCGCCTGAGCCGATAAATGCACAGCTCTTTTTACCCCTAATAAAATATTTGCTTTCCTGAGGCGCCCCTGTATACTGACTGCGGTTGGTCATAGACCAACTAAATTAAAATGCCGCATAGCGGCAGAAAGTGGTTCTCCATGAGCAAATCTGCGTCTCTTTCTATCCCATTTAAAGAAGGCCGCCGTACCTCAGACCCGACTAATCCCAATCGCTATAGCTTCGTCGGACTTGCACCGATAGGCGAGGCACTCAAATTCCAAATCGGCAGCATCCCTTGGGTAAATCCTCGTCACCCAAATCCGAAATCCAAGATGGCGCGAGTCATCAAGTCCTCTGTTTTTGAGAACAGGGGAAAATTTCACCTCCTTAATCGGGGCGTCACAGTCATCGCCGAGGACGGCAAGCTCGAGCAAGAGTTTCTAAATACCGATTTCGGCTCAGCCACGAAAAGAGGCCTGATAGACGGAGGCACCACAGTGGGAGCCTTGGTGGACGCGCTGAAGGATGGCTTCACCCAAAATTCGGACAAGGAAGAAACCCAGTATTTTCGTGTTCAAGTGTTTTGCGGACGATGGACCGATGAAGAAGTCGTCGATTTGGCCGAGGCACTCAATACCAGCGTTCAAGTTGACTCCTTTTCAATAGCCAATCTAGCCGGAGAGTTCGAATGGATTAAAGGTGCCCTGAAGAGGCACCGCCCGGCATTCAAGGTGAGTTACTTTACAAACGACGAGAGCGAGATTGGTGTGGACGATATAGTCCAGTGGCTCGCGCTGTTCATGATGGACGAGCCTCACACTGCATATTCGTCCAAAGAAAAGTGCCTGGAGCATTTCGAAGCCAATATTACAGAGTACAAGAAGTGCGAAGGCGTTTTGCTAGACCTTATCAAGCTCTCCGAGTACGTCCCCTTTCAGTCCAAGGTGCTCTACAACGCATCCGGAAACCACAAGTTCGGGCGGCTGGGGATTATCGCGGATTCGACCAAGGGTTCGACGTACAAGCTACCCGTGCTCGGAGAAACGATTGACTATGCCCCACATAAGGCGTGGGTATTTCCGCTTCTCGCTAGCCTGAAGCCACTCCTCGACAAATCTTGCACTCCTTTCAAGTGGAGAAAAGACCCATTTAAGGTCTTCGACAAACTCAGTTCGGAGTTGGTTAGCAAGGTCAACCGTTCCTATGGTTCGCTGCAAACATTCAACGCAGTGGGCAAGAACCCCGACCTGTATGAACTTTTGATGGAAAAAGTCGAAAACACCCTTTAAAGAGTAGTCTTCGCTCGAATCAGAAGGGAGGTGATGTTTTGTGAAACAGCTCAAGCCTGGAGATGCTGCTCCAGTTTCTGGACTCTATGAACTCATCGGTCCTCGCGGTGGTCATACAGGAAAAGAACGCACAGCGGTCAAGGGAGACGTTCTCCCACCCACGCCGAAGCCCGGCATGAAGTACGCAATCTCGGAACGCGTAAAGAACAAAAGCGGTCATAACTCGAAGTAGAACTGAAGGCGATGTCTGTGAGCATGTCAGGGTAGGGTGGCTTCGATAAAAGCAGGGGTGCCAACTTTCGGCGAACGCCACCTTCCTTCTTCCCCATGGGCCGTGATCTAATCCCCGCGTGAACCTTTGCTTGCCCACCACCGGCCTCGACCGCTACAAGAGCGCCTCGCAACGTGCTCGCATCTGCACCGAATCTTGGGGAGCGGCAAGCCTATACTGTCCGGCCTGCGATTCGCGACGCATCGACGCCTTGCCTTCCGGTACCCACGCTGCGGACTTTGCTTGCCCGTCCTGCCTTTCCCGCTTCCAACTAAAAAGCAAATCGAGTGCGTTCGGCACTAGAGTGATTGATGGCGCGTATGTGGCCATGCATCGCGCAATCCTCGGCGATGAAACCCCAAATCTTTTCCTGCTCCATTACCAACTTCCCAAACTGACCGTCGAAAACGTTTTGCTGATTCCGCATTTTGTGTTCACGTTGTCGCTTCTAGAGAAGCGCAAGCCACTCTCGGCCAGCGCCAGACGTGCCGGATGGGTAGGCTGCAATTTTCTGTTGGACCGGATTCCCTCGGAAGCGCGAATCCCCATGGTTCAAGACGGCCAGCCAGTCAGCGCGGCCAAAGTTCGCAAAGCCTACAAAAAACTTCGTCCGCTTGAAAAATTAAATGTTCAGAAACGAGGCTGGACTCTCGACGTGCTCCAAGTGGTCCAATCGTTAGGCAAACTCGAATTCACCCTCGCCGACGTCTACGCTCACGCCGACGCTTTGGCCAAGCTCCATCCCAACAATGCCCACATCCGCGACAAAATCCGCCAACAACTCCAAATCCTCCGCGACCTCCACCTCCTCATCTTCCTCGGCTCCGGCTCCTATCGCCTCATTTAGTCGCCGCCCGCCTTCGTCCCTTCCCTGCAGACCAATTTGACTTCGAACCCTGCTGTCCAACGCATGCGCCACGCGGATCACAACAGATACAATCACAATCTCTGCAATATCGCTGTTTACGAATGGAGCAGCACGATGGAACACAACTTGCCCCACACCATAGCCCTTCTCGCGCAGACCCCCATTGCTCTCAACGCGCTTCTCCGCGATCTACCGGAAACCTGGACGCTCCGAAATGAAGGCGAAAACACTTGGAGCGCCTTCGATATCGTTGGCCACCTGATTCATGGCGAACGCACTGATTGGATGCCCCGCGCAAGAATGATTCTGCAATTTGGCGAGACGCAGACCTTCGCGCCCTTCGACCGTGCAGGCCACGCACAAGAAATTCAAGGCAAGTCGCTCGACCAGCTATTGGATGAATTCACCCGCCTGCGCTCAGATAACCTCGCCGAACTCCGTGCCTTGCATCTAGAGCCAACCGACCTCCAGCGCCGTGGCCGTCATCCCGCCCTCGGACCAGTAACTCTCTCCGAGCTGCTAGCAACCTGGGCCGCTCATGACTTAACCCATCTCCACCAAATCTCCCGCGTCATGGCCCACCAATACCGCGAAGCCGTCGGCCCCTGGAGCGCCTACCTCGGCGTCCTCCACTGCGCCGCCCACAGCTCTCCCTAAACGAATTCTCTAGGCCGGCTGGCCCAGAGTCGCTCCGTAAGTTAGGTCTTGGGTGCCCCATACGCGGGTTTTGCGTGTGGGGCTTTGAAGTTTCCAGCCTTCAGCCTAAATCGCAGTTTGATCAGTGCGCGCATACATGGTGCATGCTGGTGCAAAACGCTGTACAATTGGGCTATGAAGAATCAGCTTAAATCCGTCCGCCAGAGCGTGTCGCTGCCCGCAAAAACCGCTGCACAGGTCCGCAACCTGGCCAAGACGCGCAGGCTCAGCTCCAATCGCATGCTCGTCGAGCTGATCGAGAACGGCATCGAAGCCGAAAAGCGCAAACAGCAGGAGTTCTTCGAATTGGCCGAGCGTTTTCGCAACGCCAGCGACCCGGAAGAAGCCAAGCGCCTCGGCGACGCCTTGGGCCGCATGGTATTCGGGAACTGATGCCCACGATTGCGCGCTGGGCCGATCTGCCCCCCAACGTCCGTCAACACCTCCTCGACCGCATGGACGGGTGGCCCGGAGTCGCTCCGTAAGTTAGGTCTTGGGTGCCCCATACGCGGGTTTTGCGTGTGGGGGTTTTGACGTTTCCATTGGCTTGTGTGTCATTGTGGTGCATTCCGGTGCAGAATGCTGTATAATCAAAACTATGAAGAGCCAGTCAAAATCAGTTCGCCAAAGCGTATCGCTGCCTTCCAGCATTGCCACCCGCGTGCGCCATCTCGCTGAAAAACGTAAGGCCAGCGCCAACCGCATCCTCGTCGATCTCATCGAGGCCGGCCTTCGCTCCAAGGATGCGGAAAAGGAGTATTTCTTCTCTCTAACCAATCAACTCGCCGAATCCACTAACCCCGCCGAGCGCCGCCGCCTGAAAAAAGAGCTCGCCCGCCTCACCTTCGGTGACCAGTAAGGTTTACCAGATCACCAGACCGCCCCGCCCGTGCGCTTCCGCCACTTTATGCCCGCCCAGAACTTAGAACAACAATGGCTTGCTCGGTTCGCTCTATCGTGCCACCATCAAATTTCCGTTCTTCACTGAGGCGGTTTTCATCCGTACCTGAAGGCCGAGGAGACTTACTATGACCGAAAAACTCAAAGAATTGCTGGACACGGCAAAAACGGTGAAACCATCTCCCGAGCAGAAAGAGGAGCAGCGCCGCAGTTTCGCGTTCGGCAACACGAATATTGAGAACTCTCGAATCACGCGCGAGACAATCGACTGCGAAGCGGAAAAACTCAAGAAATCACGTTAGAGTCACCAATCACGAAACGTTCTCCCCTTGACAAAATGTTAATTTACGCTTAAAGTACTTCCTAGGTAACATTGCGACAAACCGCTTCGCCAGCATCCGTGCTGGCGTTTTTTGCTTTTTAGGGGGCTTCATCGCGAGACATTATGTTAACCCCCAACCCCTTTAGAATGACATTCTTTCATGACCCCGCGTAAGTGTTCATTCTAATCAACTTATGCAGTACTTGTGCAGGACGTAAGTCCCGTGGAATGAACACTTATAAAAACAGGGGGGAGGGGGGTAGGTAACCAGATACTAAACAGCCACAGTTCGACGATCCGTTTAGTTGCCTAGGACCCTTCCGGCCAGCATGCCTCACCGACAGTGTCCGTCCATACTTCTTCCCTCCCCAACATCCTCAAGATACCGCTTCCGCTCGCCTCTCCCCACCCCCTTACGTTATCCTTTCAGGACATGCATGACTTAAACTACTTCCGCGACCATCTCGAACTCTTCGCCGGCATGGCGAAAAAACGCAACGCTACTCTCGATCTCGACGCCTTCCGCGCACTCGACAAGGAACGCCGCGAACTCATCACCGCCAACGAGCAGCGCAAAGCCCAGCGCAACAAAGCCAGCGACGAAATTGCGCGCCTCAAAAAAGAAAAGCAAAGCGCCGACGCCATCCTCGCGGAAATGAAACAAGTCTCGGAACTCATCAAGCAATCCGACCAGCGCATCGCCGAGCTGGACGCCACCCAGCGCGAACTGCTGCTCACCATCCCCAATATCCCGCACTCCAGCGTCCCCGTCGGACACGGCGCTGAAGACAACGTCGAAGTTCGCCGCTGGGGCGCGCCTCCCAAATTCGATTTCACTCCCAAACCCCACTGGGAGGTTGCGGAACGCGCCGGCATTCTCGATCTTCCCGCCGCCACGAAAATTACCGGAGCGCGTTTCGCCGTTTACAAAGGGTGGGGCGCCCGCCTCGAGCGCGCCCTTGCCAACTTTTTTCTCGACGTCCACACTCGCGAACATGGTTACACGGAAATTCTTCCGCCATTTCTCGTGAACTCCGCTTCACTGCTCGGTTCCGGCCAATTGCCAAAGTTTGCCGCCGACCTTTTCAAAATTCAGGACACCGATTTCTGGCTCACGCCCACTTCTGAAGTCGAGTTGCACAATCTTTATCGCGACGAAACTGTTTCCGAAGATCAGCTCCCCATCAATCTCACCGCCTGGACCGCTTGCTTCCGCTCCGAAGCCGGAGCAGCCGGCAAAGACACCCGCGGAATTCTGCGTCAGCACCAATTTCAAAAAGTCGAACTCTTCAAATTCACGCATCCGGAAAAAAGTTACGAAGAACACGAGTCATTAGTACGACATTCAGAGGTCATTCTGCAAAAACTCGGCCTGCACTATCGCACCATGTTGCTCTGCACCGGAGACATGGGTTTCGCTTCTTCAAAAACCTACGACCTGGAAGTCTGGCTCCCCTCCAGCAACGAATTCCGCGAGATTTCTTCCTGCTCCAATTGCGAAGCCTTCCAATCCCGCCGCGCCGGTATCCGCTTCAAGCCGAAGGGTGGCGGCAAAAGTGATTTCGTTCACACTTTGAACGGCTCCGGCCTCGCCGTGGGGCGCACCTGGATCGCAATCGTCGACAACTATCAGCAAGCCGACGGCTCCATTTTGATCCCCCCGGCCCTGCAACCTTATATGGGTGTGGACCGCATCCCCGCCCCGGGGGCCGCCACCGCCTAGAATTCCAATCACTTCGTTCGAGTCACCCGCATCGCCTTGTTAATAAAAGACTTAATACGATAATTACTCGCCAATCCTCTTCTTTCCCTCATCTCTTTCGCCACGCAAACCCTTGAATCCACACGTTTTCGTTTGACTACCCCTTTTGCCCTTGCATACACTCGCCTCACCCCCGATTGTCCTCGCTCCCTTTCGGGAATGCGGGGCCAGTCCCAGCGTCATTTTTATGAACGTACTTGCGCGCGTACTTCGGTTTGTTTTTTGGCTCCTCATATTTGTTTGGGGCGCTCGCGTTTTGCGCGCATTCGCAGCGAAAATTTTGCGCGGTAACGCCGGCGAAATTCCGCCTGCGGAGAATTCCGCGGACAATGCAGACAATGCAAATGGTACGTCGCGGCGCTTGGTGCAGGATCCAGTTTGCGGAATGCGCCTCGCGGAAGTACTCGCCATTCCGCTGCGCGAAAACGGTGAATTGATTTATTTTTGTTCCGCGGAGTGTCGCGATAAATATTTAAGCGCGGGGAAAAAATCAGCGGCGGCAAGCGCATAATAGTTTTTGCAGAATATTTACAAAATATTTTTTCACGATGAACGTGCAGGAAAATTGAAAGCATCACGAAAGGTCTGAACCCGATGGCCACGGTCGTAAAACCGGCAGTTCCAACGATGGTGCCGCGCATTGCTCCGCGCGAGGAACTAAATTCCTTTCGCATCGCGCAGATCCAATTTGATATGGCCGCCGAATTTCTCAAGCTCGATCCCGGTCTGCGCCAGATTCTGCGCACCCCCAAGCGCGTGCTGGAAGTTTCCATCCCCACAAAAATGGATAACGGCCAGGTGAAAGTTCTCACCGGCTACCGCGTGCAGCACAACGTGGTGCGCGGCCCGGGAAAAGGCGGCCTTCGTTATCACCCCAACGTTACTTTGGATGAAATAAAAGCACTCGCTGCGTGGATGACCTGGAAAACCGCGGTGGTCAACGTACCTTTTGGCGGCGCCAAGGGCGGAGTGATCTGTGATCCCAAGCGAATGTCGAAAAGCGAACTCGAGCGCATGACCCGCCGGTACGCCAGCGAAATATTGCCGATCATCGGTGGTGAACAAGACATACTCGCGCCGGATGTGTACACCGATTCGCAAACCATGGCATGGATCATGGACACCTACGCAATGACCACGGGGCATTCGGGAATCGGGGTTGTGACCGGAAAACCTCTTTCGGTGGGTGGCTCCGCTGGACGAGAAGAAGCGACTGCGCGCGGACTCGTCGCTGTGGTGGAGGAAGCCTGTAAAATAAAAAAAATACCGTTGCGCGGCGCAAGCGTCGCCATTCAGGGATTTGGCAACGTCGGCGCCACCGCGGCGCGGCTTTTCGCGGAAAAGAAAGCAAAAATCATCGCGCTTAGCGACACCCGGGGCGGCGTAACCAACTCGCGAGGCATCGATCCTATCAAAGCGATGCGCTACAAAGAGCGTTCTGGGACGGTGGTGGGCATGCCGGGGGCCACGCGCATTTCCAACGACGATCTTTTGACCATGAAGTGCGACATTCTGGTGCCCGCGGCGCTGGAAAATGTTATTACGCTGCAGAATGCGGAAGCAATCAAGGCGCGAATTGTTGCGGAAGCTGCAAATGGTCCGACCACGCCGCACGCCGATGAAATTCTGGCGCGGCGCGGAATCACCGTGCTGCCGGATATTCTTGCGAATGCCGGCGGCGTCACCGCCAGCTACTTCGAGTGGGCGCAAAATCTCCAGGGCGTTACCTGGGAAGTGGAAGAAATTAATTCCCGCTTGCAAAAAACCATGGTTCGCGCGCTGCACGAAATGGTGGAAACCATGCGCAAACATCACGTCCCACCTCGCGCCGGCGCGATGATTCTTGCCGTGGGCCGAGTCGCGGAAGCCACCCTGGTGCGTGGCCTCTTCCCCTGATGCCTTCGCAGTGAGTCAATTTCTCCTCTGAGCTAAAAACATTTCTAAGTTTTTTCTTGCGCCGCGCGAAGAAACACGCGTACATTCGCAATTGTTGTTGTGATTCGAGGGCCAAGAAAAATTCATGGGCAATATTACCAATACCACCCCGCCAATTTTGCTGAGCATCGCGGGATTTGATCCCAGTTGCGGCGCCGGCACCGCCGCGGATTTAAAAACGTTTGCCGCGCACGGCTGTTACGGCATGGCGTGCATCACTTCGCTCACGGTGCAGAACACGCAGAGCGTCACCGCCATACACAATACGCCGAGCGCGGAATTGCGCGCGCAGGTTGAAGCACTCTCCGCGGATTGCGAAATTGTGGGCGTGAAAATCGGAATGCTCGGAAATCGCGGAAACGCGGCGGTGATCGCGGAATTTTTGGATGCCAATAAATTTGCTCACGTGGTTCATGATCCGGTGATGAAATCCTCCAGTGGAACGGAATTGCTGGACGCCGCGGGAATTAATTATGTAGTTGCGGAGCTGCTGAAACGCGCGAGCGTGATTACGCCGAACGTGCCCGAAGCGGAAATTTTGTCCGGCCTCACGATCAAGGATGTGGCGGACATGGAAGCGGCGGCGCGAAAGATTGTGGAAATGGGCGCGCCAGCCGTGATTGTAAAGGGCGGGCACCTGGAACGCGCCGTGGATGTTTTGTTCGACGGCCAGGAAATGGTGCAGCTTAGCGGCGATAAAGTGAAAACCGATAACATGCACGGAACTGGTTGTACTTTTTCCTCCGCGCTGCTGGCGCATTTGGCGGCGGGAAGAGCGCTCGTGGAAGCGGCGACGCTGGCAAAAGCGTATGTGACCAAGGCCATTGAACGGGGATACGCGGTAGGAAAAGGGCGCGTGCCGCTCGACCATTTTTATCGGCAGAAAATCGAACCTCTGGCGCGCGGAACGCACGAAGTGCCGCAACACGGCATGCATCCCGCCGCGGAATCCACCGGCCACTGACTTTTTGTTTTTAGTTCCATGAAGAAAGCGAAAGCCACTCCCGCGGCCCTGGGATTTCGCGTTAAGTCCGGGTGGGCGATGGCCGTTTTGTTGGCATGCTCCGATAAATCCCCGACGTTGGTATGGTGTGCGCCGGCACTTTTATCCGACCCGCAGGTTCCGGCGACCAAGCAGCCTTATCATGCCGCGCTTGAGCTTCCGCCAAAAGAAGCGAAGGCCACGATTCAAAAATTGGTGAAACTTGTGAGCGCGACGGCCAAGCGATCCGTCAAAGATCTTCTTGAGCAAGCTGGTGAAGCTGGATACCAGGTGCGCGGCGTGGCGATGGTTGTCGGCAGCCTGGTGGACCCCGCATTGCTGCACAACGAACACATACGGGCACACGGCTTGGAGGGACAACTGTTTCGTAGCGTGCTCGCAGACGCGTTTGAAGCGCGAGGCATCCGATGCTCGGTATTTCTGGAAAAAGAAGCGTACGCAAGGGCCGCGGAAGAATTAGGTACCACGGAAGAAGGAGCGAGACGAACGGTCGCACAGATCGGTGAGTCGCACGAAGGATCGTGGCGCGCTGAAGAAAAAATGGCGGCTTTGGCTGCTTGGGTCGCGCTTGCAGGCGCTTGTTCTCGCTAGCGTTTGTAGGCGATTTTGCCGGCTACGATGGTGGCCATGGCGGCGCCTTTGAAGGCGCGGCCATCGAATGGCGAGTTTCGCGATTTGCTGGGGGACTTGGCAACCTCGTACGTCCAATTCTGTGTGGTGGAAAAAATCGTGAGGTCGGCGGGTTGGCCGGCGGCGAGTTTTCGTTCTTTGCCGAGGACGCGGGCGGGGCCGGTGGTGAAAAGTTCGACCATACGCATTAGGGAAACGCGATTGGTGTGAACGAGTTGTTCCAGAGCGAGAGCGAGCGCGGTTTCAAAACCAAGAATGCCGAACGGTGCGCGATCGAATTCAACGTCCTTTAGTGCGGGCTCGTGCGGAGCGTGATCGGTCGCGATCACGTCCACGACGCCGTCGGCGATTCCAGAGAGCAAGGCTTCACGATCCTCGCGCGCGGCGAGGGGCGGATTCATTTTGAAGCGCGAATCGTAGATGACATCTTCGTCAATGAGCGTGAAGTGGTGCGGAGTAACTTCGCAAGTTACGGCCAGTCCGCGCGATTTGGCCCAGCGAATTTGATCCAGCGAAGCTTTTGCCGAAAGGTGCGCGATGTGCAGGCGCGCGCCGGTCAACTCGGCAAGTTGCACGTCGCGAGCGACGCAAACGGATTCCGCAGCCGCGGGCATTCCAGCGAGTCCGAGGCGCGTGGAAGTGACGCCCGCGCGCATAACCGCGCCGGCAGCGAGCGAAACATCCTCGGCGTGTTCAATCACGGGAATTTCCAGCGAGTGACAATAATCCAGAACCTGGCGCGCCAGTTTAGCGGTCGCGATGGGTTTGCCGTCATCGGAAACGGCGACGATGCCGGCTTCTTTCATGGCCGCAATTTCCGCGATGGCTTCGCCTTTGCTGCCAACCGATGCCGCGCCAATGGGCCATACGCGAATGGGCGCAACGGCGCGCGCGCGGTCGAGAATAAAACGGGTCACCGAGGCGTTGTCGTTTACAGGTTTGGTGTTGGGCATGCAGCACACCGCGGTGAAGCCTCCGCGCGCCGCAGCGTGGCAGCCGGTTTCGATGGTTTCCGAATTTTCCTGGCCGGGTTCGCGCAGGTGCGCGTGCATGTCGATGAAGCCGGGAGCGACGATCAAACCGGTGGCGTTGAACAATTCAAAATTGTTGGCGGAAATTTTTCCGGCGGGCGCGAGTTCTTTAATCACTTCGCCGTCGATAAGAATGTCGAGCGCGGCGTCTGTTTTGGATGCGGGATCGAGGACCCGGCCGTTTTGAATGAGCAGCATGCTAGGAGTCCTTTATATCCGTGGAGCGGCGATTTTGCGCCGGCGGCATTTGCGTTGCCGGATGCGTGCCGCCGTCCTGCGCGCCAGTCACCAGCAGATAAAGAATCGCCATGCGCACGGCAACACCGTTGGTGACCTGGTCGAGAACACAGGATTGCGGACCATCGGCTACTTCGGGCGTGATTTCAACGCCTCGATTGATTGGCCCCGGATGAAGAATGATCGCAGTCGGTTTGGCGCTACGGAGACGCACTGCGTTTAATTGGTACAGCAGAATGTAATCCTCGAGAGAGAGCGACGGCTCGTGAAGACGTTCGGACTGCACGCGGAGGCCGATGATTACGTCAGCGTCTTCCAAAGCTTCGTTAATTTTGTAGACGCATCGGATTTTAGCGCCTGGAGGCCCAATTTTTTCGAGTTCGCGAGGCACCCACATGGCCGGGCCGCACAGCGTGAAGCGGCAACCAAATTTTCCGAGGAGTTGAATGTTCGAGCGAGCGACGCGCGAGTGCAGAATGTCGCCAAGAATGGTGACATTAAGGTTTTCGATGGTACCGAGACGGTCGCGAATGGTGAGCGCGTCGAGCAAACCCTGCGAAGGATGCTCGTGTGTGCCGTCCCCGGCGTTGATTACGGGAATATCGAGGTGTCGCGCGACAAAGTTGGGCGCGCCGGATGCGGCGTGGCGCATCACCAGGCAATCCGGCTTCATTGCGTTTAGATTGAAAGCGGTGTCCAACAGCGTTTCGCCTTTTTTCAGGCTCGAGGCTTCGGCTTGCAGATTCATGGTGTCCGCGCCGAGGCGAGACGCAGCGGTGCCGAAGCTGAGGCGCGTGCGTGTGGAATTTTCGAAAAAAGCGAGGGCAATGGTTTTGCCGCGAAGCACAGCAAGTTTTTTGAGAGGATGCCGCTGAATTTCCTGGAATGGTTTGCTTTGATCCAGGAAAAAGGTGAGTTCTTCCGCTGTGAGCGGTTCCAGTGCGAGCAGGTCGCGGAAGCGGTGAGTCAAATTTTTCTGCGGCCGTCCAGCGGCCGGCTCCTGGGATGCGGACTGTTCAACAAACAAAATTTTAGCAGACCGCGTTAAGCAGAATTCAACAGCGGGTCCCGATTACGCGTCGATGCGATCGACGAGCACAACACGATCTTCGTGATCGATTTCGCGCAGCCGAACCTCGATAATTTCCGTGTTGCTGGTTTGCACCGTGCGACCGACGTATTCCGCTTCGATGGGCATTTCGCGATGGCCGCGGTCAATCAGAACGCAAAGGGTCACGCGCCTGGGACGGCCGAGGTCGAAGAGACCATTCATTGCGGCGCGGATGGTACGCCCGGTATAAAGAACGTCGTCGACGAGCACCAGCTCCATATTATCCACGGCGAAAGGAATGTCGGAAGATTGCAAGACCGCTTGTGGCGCGATCTTGGAAAGGTCGTCGCGATAAAGTGTTATATCCAGCGTTCCGACGGGAACATCGACCCCATCGATGCCGCGCATCGCGTGAGCAATGCGAGAAGCGAGGGGAACACCACGGCGCCTGATTCCTATCAGCGCGAGGTGCCGCGTACCGCCGCTTTTTTCGACAATTTCGTGGGCAAGCCGCTGCAAGGTGCGGTCAATTTCCGGCGCGGACATCAATTGGGCTTTTTCGACGATGCGCATGATTGGGTAATCCTACCATTTGAGGAGAAGAGCGCGAAGGGGGGATTTTGCGAGGAGGACAAAGCTTCGCGTTCACGGGGAGTAAGAAATGTCATGATAGACTGCGCGCCGAAATGGGTGCGAGGAGGCAATGGTGACCGTAGGGGGAACGTTGACGAAAAAACTGCCTTGCATGGCGATGGCGCTGGGAATGATTTTGCAGCCGTTAGCAGCGGCGCAAGAAAAAACTGCGTCGCGTCGCCGCGCGGCGGCTCCGAAGACCGCGGCAAGGAATTCGGTGCAACGGCCTAAACTGGTGGTGATGATCGTGGTGGACCAGATGCGCGCGGATTACGTGGATAAATTTCGCGGGCAATGGAGCGGCGGGCTCAAACGATTGGTGGAAGAAGGCGCGTGGTTTCGCGATGCGGCTTATCCTTACGCAGCCACGGAAACCTGCGTCGGCCACGCGACCATTTCGACCGGAGCGCTTCCCGCAACGCATGGAATGGTGGCAAACGGATGGTGGGACCGCGAACAGCAAAAATCGGTGACGTGTACCGCGGATACGAAAGTAAAAAATCTGGCGTATGGCGGAGCAAACGTGACGGGCGGCGACTCGGCCTGGAGGATGCAGGTGCCGTCGTTCGCGGAAGAATTGAAATTTCAAACGGGCGGGAACACTCGGGTGGTCACGTTTTCGCTGAAGGCGCGCGCGTCAATCACCATGGCGGGGCACAAGGATGTGACGGCAACATGGTTTGACGGCAAGACGGGCTCGTTGGAAACGTCCAGCGCGTATCAAACGCAGCCATTTATTGAAGATTTCGCGAAGGCGCATCCCGCGAAAGAGGATTACGGAAAGACCTGGGCGCTTTCGCTTCCGGAAAAAGAATATTTTTACGATGCGAAAGCTACGGGAGCCGTCGCACAGGCTGGATGGGATCTGAGTTTCCCTCACGCGTTGCGCGGGAAGACGGGCGCGGCCGAACCGGACGACGCATTTTACGAGCAGTGGTCCGCCAGCCCTTTTGCGGATACTTATTTGACAAAACTAGCGGAAGCGGCGGTTGATTCGCTGCGCCTGGGGACTGATAGCGGTACGGATTTCCTGGGAGTGAGCTACTCGTCGGTGGATTATGTGGGCCATGCGTTTGGTCCACGAAGCTGGGAGATTCAGGACGTGCTGGTGAGGTTGGACAAAGATCTGGGCGAATTGCTGCAACATTTGGATACAAAAGTTGGGCGCGGAAATTATGTGATAGCGCTGAGCGCGGACCACGGCGTGGTGCCAGTGCCGGAGGATATGCAGAAGACCGGGGCCGATGCAGGCTTGCTGCATTTGCCGGAATTGCAGGCACGCGTTGAGAAAGCGCTGGAGCCATTTCACTTTGCCTCTAAGCCAATCGTGACGATCAGCGGCAGCGACGTTTATTTCGCGCCCGGAGTCTACGACAAATTGAAAAGCGACGCGGCGGCGATGCGCGCCGCGCTGGACGCGATGCTCGCGCAACCGGGTGTCGCCGAAGTTTATCGCGCGGAAGAACTCGCGGAGGGTCCAACCGGAAATAATCGGCTGCGCAATGTGTTTGCTTACGGGTATTTTCCAGGAAGGAGCGGCGATCTTTTGATTGTTCCGAAGGCTTATTGGTTGATGGATTCGACGCCGTCGGGAAAAACCCGCACATACGGGACGGGGCACGGCACGCCGTGGAATTACGATCAACACGTGCCGGTATTTTTCATGGGATACGGCATCCAGGCCGGTGAATATTTTGGCGCGGTAACGCCAGCGGATATTGCGCCGACGCTCGCGTCGCTCTGCGGGATCACGCTCGCGCCGCGAGATGGGCGAGTGCTGTCGGAAGCACTGAAGACCAAGGTTCGCCGGATTACAGTCGCGCCAAGATAGTTAGAGTATTCGATGCGTCCAAGTTTCGCCGTGGGGCGCCGGGTTTCCGTCTGGTTTTCGGGCTGCCGCCCGGCCTTCGTGTGATACTCTTTTGCCACAGTGAGTCCCGCTGTTCCTGACCTGAGCGTACAAGTCGGCGCACTGCGCCTCCGCAATCCTATACTCGCTGCCAGCGGAACGTTTGGTTACGGCCTGGAATTTTCCCACCTGGTTCACCTGGAGCGTCTCGGCGGTTTCGTTACGAAGGGTCTTTCACGCGAACCGATCGAGGGCGCGCCCGCGCCCCGGCTTTGCGAGACCGCATCAGGGATGCTCAACGCCGTGGGTTTGCAAAACGTGGGCGTGCGAGCGTTCGTGGCTGAGAAACTTCCCCAGCTCAAAAAGTTCGACATCCCGGTAATCGCGAATGTCTTTGGGTACGAGGTCGAGGATTACGTCGAGGTGATTCGGGTTCTGGAAGATGCCGAGGGCCTGGCTGGGTACGAGCTGAACATTTCCTGCCCCAACGTCAAAAAGGGGGGGATGCAGTTCGGGTGCAGCCCGGCGGCGGTTGACGAGGTGGTGGCGGCAGCCCGGCGTGCTGCGGTGAGGCGGCCAATGTGGGTGAAGCTCATGCCACTCGTTACAGACATTGGACTTATCGCCAAATCAGCGGAAGCTGCGGGGGCGGATGCCCTCACCGTGGCGAATACTTTTCCCGCTATGGCAATCGACTACCGCACCGGAAAATCACGTTTAGGGAATCTAACGGGGGGGCTATCCGGGGCAGCGATTAAACCCATTGCCCTGAGGCTAGTGTGGGAAGCGCACAAGGCGGTAAAGATACCGATCGTGGGCTTGGGGGGCATCGAAACGGCAGAGGATGTGCTTGAGTACTTGGCAGTAGGAGCTTCGGCGGTACAGGTTGGCACGGCCAGCTTTGCTGACCCGAGGGCCAGTGAGGCAATAGCGGCTGACCTTCCGAGGGTTATTTGTGATGCTAAAGCATTTGGATTGAAAGAGTTGAATGAGAAATTTGTTAGAGAAAGTGGTTGACATAACGACTCCAGGCTGCTACAATTTTTTGAATATGAGTAGTAAAAAGAACACACTATGAGACACAGACTATTTGTTTTATGGGCTGCGGTTCGCTGGGTGGTTCTCATGTTTATGGTGGCTCCGGTTATGGAGGCACCTCTTGTAGCGCATTTAACCCAGCCGGTTAAGCCGATCAAGACGTGGGTCGGCAACGCCAGTTGGTATGGCAAGGACTTCAACGGCAAGAAAACGGCGAATGGCGAGCGCTTTGACAGCGAGGCCATGACCGCCGCGCACCCCAACCTGCCCTTTGGCTCGGTGCTCCGCGTTGTGAATCCACGAAACGGCAGATTCGAGATCGTACGCATCAACGACCGCGGCCCGTACCAGGAAGGCCGCGAGATCGACGTCTCCCACGCGGTGGCGCAAAAGATCGGATTGCTGCACTCCGGCGTCAGCCAAGTACGGTTAGAGTTGATGCAACTCCCTGGAAAACGCTAGTTCAGGCTGATTGATACTGCGGGCGGTTTGTGTTTAATTGGACTTAGGTCAAGCCGCCCAAATTGAGCTTTGATACCCACCCACGCAGCAGTCTGATCGTCGCACTGGATTTTGATTCGCTTTCCTCTGCCGTAAAATTCGCGAAAAAAATTGCCGACCTGGTGGGAATGTTTAAAATCGGCAGCCAATTATTTACGGCTGCGGGCCCTGATGCGGTTCGGCAGGTGGCGGCACTGGGCGCCGGTGTTTTCCTGGATTTGAAATTTCACGACATACCAAACACGGTGGCGGGCGCAGTGCTTAGCGCTGCCGCGCTGCCTGGCGTGCAACTGGTGAATGTTCACGCGCTGGGTGGCACCGCGATGATGCAAGCAGCGATGCAGGCGGTGAGCGCCGGCGTACCGATGGGCGCGGACCGCACCAGATTGCTGGCGGTGACGATTTTGACGAGCATGGACCAGAAGGCGATTCGCGAAGTGGGCATAGGCGGCGCGCCGAAAGATCGCGTCGTAAAATTAGCGCAACTGGCGAAAAAAGCGGGCGTCGACGGAGTAGTGGCCTCGGTGCAGGAAGCGAAGTCCATTCGCAAAGCGTGCGGGAGAGATTTTTTGATTGTTACGCCTGGCGTGCGTCCGAAGCTGAAGGATGACGGCGACAAGCCAGACGATCAGGCAAGAACCGCTACTCCGGCGGAAGCGATTCGTGCGGGCGCGGATTATCTGGTGGTCGGGCGGCCGATTTTGTCGGCGAGCGATCCTCGCGCCGCCGCGCAAGAAATTGTCGAAGAAATTGGCGCAGCAAAATAGTTCCAAATCCCGCTCAGACTCGAATCTAAATTTCCTATAGACTGAACTGCATCGGTCGCGCTGATTCCAGCCAGGTAATTCTATTCTCTATGTTGACTCCCTCTAAAAGCGTGATTGTTGGTACCGCCGGGCACATTGACCACGGCAAATCGGCGCTGGTGGAAGCATTGACCGGGACGCATCCGGACCGCCTGGAAGAAGAGAAGCGGCGCGGCATCACGATTGATTTGGGGTTTGCATTTCTCGAACAGGACGGGGTGCGCTTCGGTTTTGTGGATGTGCCGGGACACGAGCGATTTGTAAGCAACATGCTGGCGGGCGCCGGCGGGATTGATGTAGTGCTGCTGGTGATTGCCGCGGATGAACGCATTAAGCCGCAGACGCGCGAGCATTTTGCAATTTGCCGGTTGCTGGGCGTGGGCAACGGAATTGTTGCGCTGACCAAAAGCGATTTAGTGGATGAAGACACTTTGGGATTAGCAAGATTGGAAGTGGAAGAATTTTTAGCCGGAACTTTTCTGGCAACGGCGCCGATTGTGGCGGTGAGCGCAAAAACCGGCGCAGGATTGCAGGAATTGCGCGCCGAGCTTGTTGCCGCGGCGAAAAATGCGCGCGGAAAAGACGCCACGCGCTATTTTCGGCTGCCCATTGATCGTTCTTTCGCGATGAAAGGATTCGGAACGGTGGTGACCGGCACGCTGATTTCCGGCAGCGTAACTGTGGGAGACGAAGTGGAGTTGCTGCCTGGCGGCGAGCGATTGCGCGTACGTGGACTGCACAGCGGCGGAAAAGAGTTGCCGCGCGCGGTGGCGGGGCAGCGCACCGCGGTAAACCTTGCGGGGATCGATCACCAGGAAGTGAAACGCGGGATGGTGCTTGTTGCTCCGGGACGTTTTCGCGCAACGCGGCGGCTCGATGCGCGCGTGGAGCTGCTGTCCTCGGCGGAGACCCTAAAACACCGCGCGAAAATGCACTTTCATGCCGGGACCACAGAAGCCAATGCGGAAATGTTTATTTACGGCAGCCAACAAATAGAATCAGGCGAAACAGCGCTGGCGCATCTGAAGCTGGATCGCAGCGTGGTGTTAGCTCCCGGAGACCGGTTCATCCTGCGGCAATTTTCTCCGAACATTACCATTGGCGGCGGAATGGTGCTGGATCCGATGGCGCGGAGGCCGCTACAGAAAGATACCGGGCGCGTGGATTTTTTGAAAATTCTGGAGGGCGGGGATCCGCACACGATGCTTGCGGCGATGGCGGGACGCGCTCTTTGGGGACTGAGTCTGGAAGAAATGGCATTGCGAACCGGATGGACGGAGAAAGAAAGCAGGCAGACTGTTGAAACGCTCGCTGCTGCCGGGAAAATCAAAATAATTGCTCAGGAAAGTTTGCTGATTCTGCGCGCCGAACAATTCGCGGAGATTGCCGCGAAGCTGGAGCAGCATGTTGCCAAATTTCATGCGGAAAATCCGCTGGCGGCGGGAATCCCGCGGGAGCAGTTGCGAGCCAGCGCCGGCCGGCGAGTGCGCGTGGAACTGTTTCGCGCCGCGCTGGAAATGTTGCTGCAGCAAAAGAAGCTTGAGACCCAGGGTGAACTGATTCGCAAGGCTGGGTCGGGAATCGCGCTGCTGCCGGAAGAGGCGCGTGCCAAGGAATTGATGGAATCGGCGTTTGCCAAGGCGGGTCTGGCGGTTCCGGCCATGAACGAGGTTCTGGCAAAACTGCCGGTTGAGAAAAAACGCGCGGAGAAAATTCTTCAGCTTTTATTGCGCGAGAAAATACTTGTGCGCGTGACGGCAGAGCTGATTTTTCACCGGGAAGCGCTCGCTCATCTGAAAGCAGACCTGGTTACCTATAAAAAGACGAAGGGTGAACGCCTGAGTGTAACGGCATTTAAGGAGTTGACCGGGATCACGCGGAAATATGCCATACCTCTGCTGGAGTATCTTGACCGGGAACGGGTTACGAAGAGGGTGGGCGACGAGCGTGTTATCCTATAAACGTGCGAATGCATAGGCTTGCGAGGGCAAGCGCAGTGAGCTAGGCTATCAGGAGCGTGGCGAGTAGAGCGGCTGCGTGGAGGGACTTATGGGTGAATTTGGAATCATGCACTGGGTGGTGGTGCTTGCCATCGTTTTGATTTTCTTTGGTGGCAAGCGCATACCAGAGGTGATGAAAGGTTTTGGCGAGGGCATTCGCAGCTTCAAGGACGGTATGAGCGGGACATCATCGACGCCTACGCCGCCGGCGCAAACTACGCCGGAGAAGCCAGCGGACGAAGAGAAGTTAGGCTGATCGCTTTACGAAATTAGATCTGGACGATTTTGAAAAGGGCGGCCCTTGTGGCCGTCCTTTTTTTGCGTTTGGCGCTGTTCATAATCTCAGTCAATAAAAGATCGCCTCTTGGGAATTACGTCACTGCAACTTTGCGTACTCGGCAGTGCCTGATAAAATCCACGCCAGAGAAGCCAGCGGAAGAAAAGAAATTAGGCTGATCGCTTCACGAAATTAGATCTGAATGATTTTGAAAAGACGCAAGCGGTTCTCGCCTCGATTCCTCAAAAGAATTGCTTAACATCCTTGGGGCCATACACCCCGGCGATTTGCCTTGACACAAACCCCTTTAAGCATAGACTCGCCCTCACGGTCGTACCCAACCACTGTCCCCCTTCGTCGATGGCATGACTAGGCCAGCCCTTCCGGGCCGCAGCCCTTACGCAGAGGAGGCACAATGAAATCCAGAACATTGACTTTGATTGCCGCGATGACCTTATTCGCTGCGACTCTGGCGGCCCCCATTCGGCTGGCCGCGCAGGATCAGGAACACCACAAGAAGCACAAGAAGCAGGTTCTTTATTCCGTAAAGGACCTGGGCACGCTCGGGGGTATTGGAGGTGCGGGCGCAACCGCCGAAGCCATCAGTAACAATGGCTGGGCGGTTGGCACGAGCAATCTAGCGGGCGACACGACCCTACACAGTTTCCTTTGGCGCGACGGCGAAATGACTGACCTCGGGACGCTGGGAGGGCTGAACAGCAACGAGAACGGCGTTCTGATTAGCGACAACCGGGGCCTGATTGCGGGCAGCGCTCAAACGTCCGCCGTAGATCCGCTGGCGGAGAACTGGGGAGCGACGACCTTCTTTTGTAACAATAACGGCCCCTGCGACGGGTACCAGAACGTAGTGCTAGGGTTCGTCTGGCAAGACGGTGTGATGACCGCACTCCCTACGCTGGGCGGGAATAACGCTCGAGCCCAGGGTATCAACGACCACGGTCAGGTCGTTGGGCTTGCAGAGAACAGCGTTCATAACCCGGAGTGCGTTCCGCCCCAGGTGCTCGATTTTGAAGCAGTCATTTGGGAACGCGAGGGAGATCGAGAGGATGGAGAGATCCACCCCCACCAACTTCCCCCGCTTCCTGGCGATACCGACGCCGTCGCGGGCCAAATCAACAACCGCGGCCAAATCGTGGGCGTGTCGGGACCTTGTTCACAGTCAGTGACTCACGCTGTGCTCTGGGAGCACGACACCGTAAGTGACATGGGAAATCTCGGGGGCTGTTGCAACAGCCCGGTTGACATTAATTCCCATGGCCAAGTGGTCGGACTCTCCAACACAACTGGAAACACCACCTTTCATGCTTTCCTCTGGCAAAAGGGCGGCGTCATGACCGACCTCGGCACGCCCCCCGGAGACGTGATGAGCTTTGCCTTCGGGATTAACGACCAAGGGCAGATTGTGGGTGGGTCGTGCACCGATGTATTTTTCAACGGCTGCCGTGCCATGCTCTGGCAAAACGGCGTGATGACCGACCTCAACACATTGGTGAAGCCCGGCTCCACGCCGTTGCAACTGTTCTTCGGCAACGACATTAATTCTCGAGGCGAGATCGCGGCCTACGCATTCAATCCAAGCAACGGTGAGTTCCGGGCTGCCCTAGCGATCCCCTGCGACGAGGAAGACGCTGACAATGAAGGTTGTGAGGATGGTGCTGAGGGCACGAGTGCCGTCCGAGCCGCGACCAGCCAAAACCCGAAGGTGGTTCTTCCTGAGAATATTCGCAGAATGCTTCGGCAGCGACTAGGCTTCGGCCGCTTCGGAGCCGGACCGATCAGGCCGCAGTAAGGCATTTTGAGAAATGCCAGCGACGTGTGCCGGACAACTCATGGTTGAAAGCGGGGTCATGTTAGAAGTTCTTGGAGGATAGTGCCCGATTAACGCTAACCGTCCATGTGGATTTAGAGGTAAATCCCAAAGTGAATATTGGACGTCGCTGATCGGTGTGCGCAACCGCAACAACAATTCCCGCATCGTCTTGCGCGTTTGCAGCATCAGATGCAGCGGCTTGGCAAGACCGCTTGCTCTTCGCGCTCCCGCGGCGAATCAGAAGAGCGGAGGCGATACCGCAGCCGTTAAGCCAATCCTGTGTTCCTCAATTCAAAGGAGGAAATCGGATGGAAAGCTCAGCAGCAAAACAGCAAGCTATGGCAGGAGGTAGTATGGCCACTGCCGAACAAAGTTATTTGCGCACCGAACTGGAAAAACGCCGCGAGCGCCTTCACGAGGCTTTGCGTTCGCCCTCCGCTGATGCTTCTCTTTCTCAATTGTTGAATGCGGTGGACAACGCGCTGAGCCGTATCGATCAGGGAACATTCGGAATCTGCGAGACGTGCCATGACACGATTGAAACGGAGCGCCTGCTCGCCGATCCGTTGGTGCGGTTTTGCCTGGATCATCTTACGAGCGCGGAACAGCGCGCGTTGGAAAGTGATCTTTCCCTGGCCGCAAGTATCCAGCGCGCGCTCTTACCGAAACCGGGCCTCGCGCCAGCCGGGTGGGAAGTGCGCTACCACTATCAACCCGCAGGGATGGTGAGCGGCGATTACTGCGATCTTTTCGAAACAGACGGCGGCTTGCTGTTCATGCTTGGAGATGTTTCCGGCAAGGGTATTTCCGCGTCGATGCTGATGAGTCACCTGCATGCGACGTTTCGCAGCCTCGCCGAAGCCGGTCTTCCGCTGGATCGCATGGTGGAAGACGCAAACCGTATTTTCTGCGAGAGCACTCTCGCGGGACAATTCGCGACTCTGGTCGTGGGACGAGCTGCCCGCGATGGTTCGGTGGAGTTTGTCAGCGCGGGCCATCTTCCGGTGCTGCACATCCATTCCGGCGGAGCAACGCCAAAGGATTCCACGGGCGTGCCTCTGGGGATGTTCTGTAACACGCGCTTTCCAGTCCATCGGCTCACACTGGGTCACGGCGATACTCTGTTCCTATATACCGACGGTTTGACGGAGGCACGAAACCGCGCGGGAGTAGAGTACGGTCTCCAGCGAATCCGCACGTTCGCGGCACGCCACGCAAAGAGAGAGCCTGCTGGGCTGATCTCTGAATGTATCGAAGACCTGCTGAGCTTTGGAGAGGGTTTGAAGCAAACGGACGATTTGACGCTTCTTGCCGTTCGGCGCGCAGGGTAAGAAAGCCAGCTCTTGGCGAATCGTGGATTCTAATCTGGACGATTTAAAGAGGCGGCCCTTGCGGCCGGCTTTTGCGTTTGCCGCTCACTTTGCCTCGGTGTCCTGACTGAACAGGGCCAGCCACTGATCATCACGCTTGACCCAGAGATCAGAAATGCGTTGTGTGTGGGAGCAATATTCTGCCCATTCTCCGGCGCCCTTGCATTTGGATTTGTATAGTAGCAATGCCGTGGTCTGGCTTGGGTGCAGGACCTTCGCGTCCTCAATGGTGTAGTCATTAATCATATATTGGTCATCGATCTGTTTGACCCATTCTGCTTTTGTGAAGAATCCAAAATCGTACATTCCCACAAAGTCATCAGCGAGCAAGCGCGTCGCTGCTGATTTGTCGTGTTTCCTGAGTGCCTCCCAGACCTCTTTCTCCTTCGTAACGAAAAATGAATCTGGAAGATCTTGTGGCAATAATGGATTGCCGGCGGAAGAGTCCGGAGCGGGTAAAGTAATGCCCAGTTGCTTTTCGGCTTGGTCCCAGTCCCCAGCGTCCCATTGTTCGACAATCTTTCCATTCGCAAGTCGATGAATCGCGATCTCCTGAACTTTGAGGCGTCTGCCGGTTGGCGGAATCCCCACCCAGGGACCTCTGTGCGTCCCACTGGAAATGAATCGGGTTACGACTATGTCTCCAGCAGCGATGATTTGCATCACCTGCTCGTTCCAGTCGGGGAAGGCGATGTGTTGATCCTTTACGCCTTTCTTGAATAGTTCCAAACCTTTCTCGTCGGGGCCATAGGTGGCGTGATAAACATAGTTTGGATCGTACAGTTCGTCGGCGGTCTCGAGGTTCCCTTTGCTCCATACCTCTTCGTGCGCACGCCGAAGGACAGCTTTGTTTTTCTCCAAAGTGTCGAGCGCGGCTGAGTTCTCTGCATCTGCGGGTTTGCAAGTGTTGTGGGTGGAGACCAATTGCCAAGTGCGATCGGGACGTATCCAGACGTCCGTAAAATTGCCGGTTAGATTATTGGGCTGGCCGGCATAAGTTCCCGTAATTGTGAACGCGCCTACCACCACGGCGGTCCGGCCATAGACGCGCACCTTCATGTCTTCGACTGCTTGGGAGGTCTGAGTTTCCTGACGGAAATTTGAAATCTCTTGTTGTTTGTTGCGCACGCTGCCATCGCAATCGACAATCACATAGTCGGCCGTGGCGGTGCGCTCGAAGAATCCGATGTCGCCCTTCACCCCGGCTTCCGCCCATTTTTTTTCAATGTGGATCAGTTCATCTCTAACAGCAGGTTGCTGCGCCTGCAGTGGCCAAACGCACGCAAGCAGAAGACAGCATTGCAGGTACGTCGTAGTTGCTCTCACTGCAGTCGAACCTCCAGTCCTGAAATTTAAGAGGACTTTACCACTTCCCAACAGACCGATGCGTGGGCCACTCGGGAGTTTTTGGGTTTGGCCGTTTTCTCAGCGACCGACCATTTTTTGCAGATTTTCCGGGTAGCGAGCGCCTTGCACGGTAATTTTCGAGACGGCGCGCTCGATTTCACGAAGATCGTCCGGCGTGAGGTTGACTGAAACTGCTCCGATGTTTTCTTCCAGGCGCGACAACTTGGTGGTGCCAGGGATCGGAATTATCCATGGCTTCTGGGCCAGCAGCCACGCCAACGCGATCTGAGCAGGTGTTGCCTTTTTTTGTTCCGCGAGCTTGGCAAGCAGATCAACCACGGCTTGATTTGCTTTACGAGCCTCCGCGGTAAAGCGAGGAACGACGTTACGGAAATCGGTGCTGTCGAACTTTGTGTTCTCATCGATTTTGCCGGTAAGGAAGCCCTTGCCGAGAGGGCTAAATGGCACGAATCCGATTCCGAGTTCCTCCAGCGCCGGTATCACTTCCGCTTCAGGTTCTCTCCACCACAATGAGTATTCGCTTTGGAGTGCGGTAACTGGCTGAACCGCGTGTGCGCGCCGGATGGTTTGCACGCCTGCTTCAGAAAGGCCGAAGTGTTTCACTTTGCCCTGGTGGATCAAGTCCTTAACGGCGCCGGCTACATCTTCGATTGGGACGTCTGGGTCAACACGGTGCTGGTAGAAAAGATCAATGGTGTCGGTCTTGAGCCGCTTAAGCGAGGCCTCAGCGACCTCCTTGATGTGCTGTGGCCGGCTATCCAGCCCGGCCTGTTTGCCGGTGCCCGGATCAATTTTGAACCCGAACTTAGTGGCGATCACCACTTGTTCACGGAAAGGAGCGAGGGCGTCGCCCACCAGTTCTTCGTTGGTGTACGGGCCGTATATCTCCGCGGTATCGAAGAACGTGACGCCGCGTTCGACGGCCGCGCGAATCAGGGAGATCATCTCCTGCTTGTCCGCGGGCGGACCTAAGCCAAAGCTCATGCCCATACAGCCGAGTCCGAGGGCCGAAACTTCCAAGTTACTATTTCCAAGTGTGCGTTTTTGCATTGGTCCCTCCAGGCTGATGCAACGATACCCCTATCCTACGCTCCCAAGGTCACGACTTGGCCGACACGAAGCTCGCCCGCCGTGACTACCGTGCCGTATACGCCAGCGCAATTCTGGTTCATACGAACAACCGTCTTCATCACTTCGGAATCTCGCTCGACTGTGTCCGGGTGAAAATTAATCATCACACATCGCTCATCCTTCATCGTAACCCTGAGGGCGGCCGCGCTGTTGCCTTCACCAAACGTCAATGTTTGGCCCACCCATTTGTCTTCCTCAAACGGCTCGGTACTATCGGTGTCGATTACAATGTTTGGTCGAAATCTGCGAAGGTCAAGGTCTCGGCCTGATTCGCGCTCGATGCCATGCACGGTGCCGAGGGTGATTACCGAAATGCAGGCTTCGTCGAAGATGCCATGCCTGAGATTCATCAATTCGACATCGCTGCCATAGCGGCTGGAAATTTCCTGCCGTAGTTCGTCGCTTCGTAGTTCGTACTCTTTCCCGTCCGGCGTACGAACGTGCGTCGGGAGTAGCTCGGCAGAGTTGCTGTCGCGCCCGAATGGTTTATAGAGGAGCAACTGCGGTAATTTGCTGGCGGTCAGCCATGGGAACCCACCTTTGTCGGTGAGTCGCCGAAAAGCGAACCTGCGATCACCCGCAATGCCATGCCAACTTAGACTTGCAACATCTAGGGATTCACCGGCCATCGATTTGACTGGGTAACGAAAGATGGCGCTAATTCGTCCAAGTTCCATAGCACTCCACAGGGCGCGGCGATTATAAGTCGGTTGCTGCCATCAGTAAATCTTTCACCGTCCAAATGCTTGACGAATGTCTACAATAGTTCTCGTGACTTACGAATTTTCCTGCTTGACCGGCGAACCAGGAGTCGATTATGTTCGAGGGCCAGGTCAAAATGACTGAAGAGGGCGGCCTGTATGTTTACTGACGACCTATCTACCTTCCAGCTTACGATGCTTGGGAGCATCGCCAATGGTTCGCCTCTACTTGCGACGCTTGACCGGATATCGCGATACGTTGAATCTGGATCTAAAGATGTGCGCTGCGCCATCGCGTTTGTCGACGCGGAATTGAAGCTTCGCCCGGCGTCGGCGCCGAGTCTCCCGCCTCATTACAAGGGTGGAATCGATGGCGTGCCGATCTATCCTTACATTGGTCCTTGCGGGCTGGCGGCTTATCAGAAAGAGCAGGTGATCAGCGAAAACATTGAGTCCGACGAGCGTTGGACGGATGGGTTTCGCGCGTTGACGAAGTCCCTGGGTCTCAGGGCTTGCTGGTCAACGCCAGTTGCGAATTCCGAAGGCGCGATCATCGCAACTTTCGCCATCTATTCCCTGGAGCCGGGCGTACCGTCAGCGCAACAGAAGGAAGTGATCTCGGTTTGTTCCAAGCTCGCTGGGATTGCTATCGACAAACACCTGAAAGATGAACGGGCACATTTGTATGAAGAGATTTTTCGGCGCTCAACGGAACCCATTCGGCTGCTTGATCTTTCAGGTAGGATCATTGAGCAAAATCAGGCGCACCGCGACCTATTTGGATTTACGGACGAAGAGCTTCTCGGGAGGTCCGATGCCGCGATACTCGGTGAGACTAATTTCGAAGAACTCGCTGGGAGTTTAAGAACCGACAAGACGTTTGCAAAAATCGTGGAAGTGATGGTGGGTGGGAAACGCCGGGTCATGAACCTGACGGTGTTCCCGATGCGTGGTGAAAACGGCAAGCTGGTTTGCTACGTCAGCGTGAATCAGGATGTAACCGATGCGTTTGCATTTCAGGAAGCGCTTCAAAAATCGCACGATGAACTGGAAGCGAGGGTTCAGGCGCGTACATCGCAGTTAAGTCAGCTCAGTTCGCGTTTGATAACCGCGCAAGATAGAGAGGCCAGGCGCATTGCGCGCGAGCTGCATGATAGCGCCGGGCAATATCTAGCCGCGATTCAGATGAATCTCCGCCAGGCGGGGCGGACAGCCATGCCGGAGCAGAGCAAAAATTATTTAAAAGATTGCGAAACGATGGTGGAAAACTGCTCAACAGAAATCAGGACCATTTCCTTTTTGCTGCACCCACCGTCGCTTGACGTAAACGGGTTGCGCTCGGCGGTTATCAGCTATGTCGAAGGTTTCGCGGAACGCAGCGGCATTCGTGTCCGTCTCAACGTGCCAGACGATTTACAACGGCTGCCGGCAGACGTCGAAACAAACTTATTCAGGATCATCCAACAGAGCTTGACGAATATTCACCGGCATTCCGGCAGCGCTACCGCGGAGATCAGCATAAAAGTTTTAGATGGGACCCTCGCGGTAGTGATCCGCGATGAAGGCAAAGGCATCCCAGAAGAGAAAATTAGTGAGCTTTCCTCTGGCGGTTCATTGGCGGGAGTTGGTATTGCAGGTATGCGGGAACGCACCAGAGAAATGCGGGGCACTTTCGAGGTCGAGTCGAATGCCACTGGCACGACAATTCGCGTGAGCATTCCTGTTCCGGCTGTATCTTTAAAGAGCCAAAGCGTCGCCGGTTAAACGGACTCGCCTTATCGGATCCATCGGGGCGTATGACATGAGATTCCTAATGCTCAGCACGGCGTTTTTGCTGATGAACTTCGCGTCTCTGAATGCCGCGCCCTTGGCACAAGAGCCCACAAAATCCTCAGAACCAGCCGAGATGCTAATGACGGATGAAGGTTTCTTGGCTATCAATTCACCAACGGGATGGGTGCGCGCCGATGGTCCCGGTTTGGCGTACTTCGTTCCTCCACAAGAGAACAAGGGACAACCGCTGGTTTGGATTTACATCAGTGGCGCTCGCATTGGGCCGAAAGAAGAAGCGAAGGACCTGAAATCATATATCGACTCCGATAAGGCGGGCTTCAAGCAGAGATTCAGAAACGGAGTTGTTCAAGAGGAAACACTGCTGAGCCTGCCCGAAGTGAAACAACAAGCTCCTGTTGTTACGTTCCGGAGCGGAGAAAAGAAAAATGCGATCGAACAGGTGGTCTATGTCCGTGAAGCGACCCGTGTCTTGACATTCGTTTTAAGCGCAAGAGATCAAGCAGCATTTGAGAAGGCTTTGCCAACATTTCGGGACTTCGCGAGGTCGTATCGCGGTAGCATGACGCTGACGCCTAACTGACGAGTGAAGCGCCAGGCAAATCAAATGCTGTCGGCGAACATATTTCTGTAGTGTCGATACCAATCGCTTTGAAACCGTTCTTCCGGATCGTACTGTTTTTTTAATTTAAGGAATTGCGCGAACTCTGGATAGCGCCTTTCTAGCTGGTCCCGTGTTGCATAGCGATGGTATGTCAGGTAATAAGTGCCGCCGCGGCGTGCGGCCATGGCTATCAATCGCCGAAAGGCGTCCGCGGAACGTTTCAGTCCTTCGGGACTGTGAACTGTGTGGAGGTTGAAGATCGTACAGGCGTACGGCTGCTTTGCCCACGGGAGGAAGCTCTCGACATCCCGCTCGATAAGACGCACGGTTCCATAAATCAACTCGGTGTCGTTCTTGCGGAAATCTTCGCGCACTTCGTCGAGAAAACTTTTGAGCATCAGCCTGGGAACGTTGATCTCGGTAATCATCTCCGTGGCGGAATAGGCGCGTGGAGCTTAGCGTCGATTTCGCGGTGGTAATTGTCAGGATAGATGCTCAGTTGGTGCAAGTCCGACCAATATATCTGGCCATTGGTCGAAAGATAGTATTCCGCGTATTTTTTGAAGGCCTGTTTTTCGTCGGTGTGGGCGAGATACAGGAGTTGCCTCCAGTTCTCATCGCCTAAATGTTTTTCCTCTTTTGGAATTGGTCTATCCATCGCTACTGGCCGATAGCAAGAGAACACCCCCTTGTGCAGAAAATCCTCGGAGCCACGCTCGATGGAGAATTGGAAATCTCCATACACAAACCCTTCGGCGATTCGCTGATTAAACGCAGGGATCAGATCGTCTACCGTTCTGAGTTCTACCAATCTTTCGACCTTCGTTCTGGGAACAAGGCGCAACCGCACGGAAGTTACCACCCCAAAGAGTCCGTATCCGCCGTGAACCAAGCGAAATAGCTCGGCGTTTTCTGTCCGGCTGCAGGTGTGTGCCGCTCCCGCCGCGTCCACAAGGGTGAAAGATTCGACGTCGCTAACAAATGGTTTCATCTTCAGGCCGCGACCGTGCGCGTTTGCCGCCATGGTTCCTGAAATCGTCAAGCGATCCGCGCCGGCCGGCAATTAGCTCCGGCCACTCGATTCCTGCTTCAACTTCTAAAACTCCAGTCTGGCGATTCAAATCCAGTATTCGATTCAGCCTTCTAACATCGATCAATAAAGTGTCAGCTCCAAACTCCTGGCCGCCCATAGCGTGCCGTCCGCCCGCGATCGAGATCATCTTTCGATTTTTCCGTGCGCTTCGGATTATTTCCCGCACATCCTCTACAGATTGCGGCTGCAGGATACCCAGGACACGGGTGGAATTTAGTTGTGAATGAACATCGTTAACTAAAATCGATTCTGGTTCTGTCGCGAATCCCTTGGATACAGCGCCCGCGGCCAGAAGGGCGGCTGAACTGGACACGAATTTTCGTCTGGAGATCATCTTGTGGCGTAGGGTGTGTGCATATCCCGGCTAGTGGAATCGAACACAATTGTATAGCTCTTCGTGCCTGATTAACGGACAGTGTGATTGTCCGACTAAGCGGGACCTCGGAGGTTCCGAAGTATAATTTCCTGAGCGAGGGCACCGTTGGCACCCAAACACTTGGTGCTTCTTCCCGGCCTTGATGGGACTGGAGAATTATTTGTCGATTTCATCGCCGCTCTCCCTGAATCATGGACTGCGACGACTGTTGCTTATCCAAGTGACAGATTTTTATCGTACATGGATTTACACCCGTTCGTGAGTGCTGCTGTTCCTCAATCGGAGCGATTCGTGCTCGTAGCTGAATCGTTCTCCACCCCGCTGGCTGTTTGGTATGCAGCTACTCACCCGCAAAATCTGGTTGCGGTCATAATTTGCGCCGGATTTGTTAGACGTCCTCTAGCTCGCTGGTCGGGAACCGTGAAGGCACTTGCGAAGCCTTGGCTTTTTAGGCTGAAGCCGCCTCGCAACATCGTTGAGTACTTTCTTCTCGGACAGAACGCACCTCCCGACCTTCTCCGGAGATTGCGCCGCGCATTGCACAGGGTCAGTCCGGAGGTATTGAGCGGCCGCGTGCTGGAGGCGCTGGATTGTGATGCACGCGATGACCTATCTCGAACAATCGTACCGCTGTTGTACCTGGAGGCGGCCTATGACAGGTTGCTTTCCACGTCTTGCAAAGAAGAGTTTTTTCACCTCAGGCCGGATACTCTGTTCAAGTCGGTTCCTGCGCCTCACTTACTCTTGCAACGAGAACCACAGAAGGCCGCAAGTGTCATGATGGCTTTCATCAGCAGTTTGCCGCCAAGTCGCGATTAACGCTTAAACCGCGAATTGACCCAACACAGAAATTGATGGTTACGATTCGTACTCGGACCAGCCGAGTTCGTGGAGGGAGCGCAACAGGCGCGCCAGGGGAAGGCCCACTACGTTGAAGTAGCATCCTTCGATACGCGGGATATAGCGGCCAGCACGTCCTTGTATGGCGTAAGCGCCGGCTTTGTCGTGGGATTCGCCGGTGGCGAGATAGTGGATGATTTCTTCGGCGGAAAGCTGCTCGAACTGCACCAGCGTGGATTCCACAAATTCGCGGCGTTCCGCATCGGGCAGGCGCACCAGCGTGACTCCGGTGAGGACGGAGTGTGCGCGTCCGGAAAGTTGCTCGAGCATGTGGCGCGCGTCATCGGTGGAACGCGGTTTGTTCAGGATGCGGCCCTCTAGGAGTACCACGGTGTCGGCGGCGATGACGATACCCGGGCCAACGGCGCGGGCAGCTACCAACTCGGCTTTGGCGGCCGCAAGACGCGCGACAAGATCGTGCGGCGTTTCACCCGGAATGGGAGTTTCATCGATTGCGGAAGATATCACCGTGAACTGCACACCGGCATTACGCAGAATTTCAGCACGGCGCGCGGAAGAAGAAGCCAGAATTAGTTTCATGGATACGCTTCGGGAAGAATACTACAGGGCAGACGCAAAAACAGCTTGCGCAGATACCCGAAGGTCAGACGTTAGCCTTTGCGACGGTGGCGTAGGGTTGTTTGCATGCCTCGCAGACTACCGCGTAGTGTTGATTCAAATATTTGCAGTTGGGGCAGGACCACATTCCGGAGGGCTTTTCCCCGCCCCGTCCGATTAGAAATCGCGTGCACAGCGCCACGGCGCCGATCCAGGCGTAAGACAACACGATAACGATTAATTGTGCGTTCTCGTCTCGTGCCAGGCCTAAAGCGCCCAGAACCACACCGCCCAGGAACTGAATCACAAAGTGCCCCGCCACGGAGATCGCTCCCCACAGATATGGGTTTCCGCCACGCGCGCGAGCATAAGCGGCAATTCCACTTGTTGAAATAACCAGGAAAAGGATTTGCAGCAATGCTCACCTCCGGTAAGTCTCCTTTTGCGTGTACTAACATACTAGATAACTACGGATTCCTGGTATTCGCCGAAGACGCGGCGGAGCGTGTCCGCGATTTCGCCTACGGTGGCGAAGGATTCGACGGCGGCGAGAATGGCGGGAAGAAGATTTTCCGTGGAAGCGGCGCGGCACTGTAGTTCGTTCAGCGCGGTTTGTACCTTGGCGGCATCTCGTCTGGAGCGCAGCGAATTTAGCCGGGCGATCTGGTTTCGTTCGATTTCGGCGTCGATGTGCATGGTGGGAATGGCGCGCTCTGTTTCCGTTGCGGCCGGCACAAAATCATTCACGCCAACGATGATTTGCTCCTTGGTCTCCACGGCGCGCTGAAAATCATATGCGGCTTTCTGAATTTCACTTTGCACGAAACCGGATTCTATGGCGGCGAGCATCCCGCCAAAAGGACCGCCGAACGCGCTGATTTTTTCAATGTAGCTGAGCGCGCCTGCTTCGATTTCGTCGGTGAGACGCTCGATGGCGTAGGAGCCGGCGACGGGATCGATGGTGTTGGTCACGCCGGTTTCGTGCGCGATGATTTGCTGGGTGCGCAAAGCGATCAGCGCGGCGTCCTGGGTGGGGAGCGCGAGCGCTTCGTCCATGGAATTGGTGTGCAAGGATTGGCAGCCGCCGAGTACCGCGGCGAGCGCCTGGGTGGCCACGCGAATAATGTTATTTTCCGGCTGCTGCGCGGTAAGCGAGGAGCCGGCGGTTTGCGCGTGAAAGCGCAGCAACAACGAACGTGGATCACGCGCGGCAAAACGGTCGCGCATGATTTTGGCCCACAGGCGGCGCGCCGCGCGATACTTGGCGATTTCCTCGAGAAGATCACTGTGCGCGTTGAAGAAAAAAGAAAGCTGGGGAGCAAATTCGTCAACGTTCAGGCCCGCTTCAAGAGCGGCCATCACGTAGGCGATGCCGTCGGCAAGCGTGAAAGCGACTTCCTGGATCGCCGTGGAACCCGCTTCGCGAATATGGTAACCGGAGATGGAGATGGTATTCCACTTCGGCAAATTGTCGCGGCACCACGCAAAAATGTCGGTGACGATGCGCATCGCCGGCCGCACCGGATAAATATATGTGCCGCGAGCAATGTATTCCTTGAGGATGTCGTTCTGCACCGTTCCGGAAAGCCTCGCGAGCGGCGCGCCCTGTTTTTTTGCCACGGCAACGTACAGGCAAAGCAAAATCGCCGCGGTGGAATTGATGGTCATGGAGGTGGAGACTTTTTCGAGCGGGATGCCGTCGAAAAGCGCTTCCATGTCTTCGAGGGAGTCGATGGCTACGCCCACTTTTCCGACTTCACCGAGCGCCAGCGGATGATCGGAGTCCATGCCAATTTGCGTGGGAAGGTCGAAGGCGACCGAAAGTCCCGCCTGGCCTTTGCTAAGCAGATAGCGATAGCGCTGATTGGATTCGATGGCGGTGCCAAAACCGGCATATTGCCGCATGGTCCAAAAACGGCTGCGATACATGGTGGGATGAATGCCGCGCGTATACGGAAATTCGCCGGGGTAGCCGATTTGTTCTTCAGGATTTGCGCCAGCCAAAGATTCAGGGGTGTATAGGCGATCGACGGGAAGGCCCGAGATGGTGGTGAAACGCGATTTACGCTCGGGTAATTTTTTTTGGGCTTTTTCCACGGATTTGTCGATAGATTTATCGGACTTCATAGAATTTTGCGCGCGCGGCGGAATGACGTTACCGAAAAAAACACAAAAAGCAGCGCCAAGCCCATGGTTGTGGCGATAAGCCAGGGCGCGACATCGCGTGTCCAGCCCCGTAACGCGGAATTTAGCCAGGCCAGCGCAAGCACGGCAAAAATCGCACCGGTCACTTCGTGGAAAAGCGCGCGCAGCGATATCCACAGCCGGCGGAAGCCACTCCTATTTAGGGATGATGAGGTTGCGCCGATGGACACAAAATGAGTGTAACGCAAAGCCGGCGCGGAAAAGGCACTACCAGGCACTACACTGGCCATTAGGGCTATGAACGCATTGGAGACAACAGATCAAGGCCACCTTGAATCCAAATGAATGCCAGCCTAGAATGACCACAGAAGTAGGGGAGCGCACCTTGCAACTTGACGATCAATTAAAAAATCTGCTGCGTGAATTGGGTCATGCGATCAACGACACGGTGTCGGAATCTGACCGCATCACCGGAGCTATCGCGGGAGTCCGCGCGCACGGCTACGACATCGTGCTGAAACTCGACGCCACCATTGGACTGGCGCGGCGCGACGGCGATAGCGACGCTCCCTCAAAACTTACCACTCAGGACCGGCGCTTCCTGGAATCGCTGCGGATTCAAGTGGACCAAGAATCGTTTGAACAGGACCATGAAAAAAAGGCGGTCGCGCGCCTGGCCATGACGCCTCAGGATGTACGTTTTCTGAAGTCGTTGCGAATCGCCACCGACGAGATGGTCCAAGAATGAATTCAAATTCCACAAAAATCGCGATGAAGCTTTCGCTGGCGCTATCGGTCTTCGCGGGAATCGCGTGCTCACCCGCAGCCGCGCAAGATCCGATCGTTCCCATCATTATCGACACCGCGGTGCCAATTATCATCAAAGCGGTTACGCCCGCTCCGAAGCCCCAGGGCCAGCAAAAGTTTGAAGGATTTGTGATGAACGCGAATCGCGCGCAGATTACTTTACGCGCCAAGGACAACGATCTCGCGCTGCGCACTTTTGCGCTGGACGACAAAACCGCGGATAAGATGCAGCAGATTATAGACAAGGGTGGATATCAGTACGGCGACAAGGTGACGGTGTATTACGACGCGGCGACCATGAAGGCCGTGAAGTTCAAAGGCAAACCTTCGAAGGCGCTATAGAGTTTTAAAGTTTTTAACTGGCGCTACTGTTACGCAAAAAATTATGAGTAAACAAAAACGGCTCCGAATTCGGAGCCGTTTTGCTTTTGCCTCGAAATGTTGACTCAGCGGGGACGTCCGCCCGAAGGCGCAGGCGCGGGAGCCGGACTGGAGGCGCGAGGCGCGGGAGCGGGCGCAGGAGCTCGAGGCGCAGGCATGGGAGCTGGGGTGGAAGTGCGAGGTGCAGGTGCAGGCAAGGGCCTGCCAGCGCTGCTTGGAGCAGGCGCAGTTGCGGCGCTGTTTCCGTGCGCGGGATTCATTCCGGCGTTATTCGAGCCGTTGCCGTGGGTCGCGGGTGGCGGAACAATTACCGTGCGGATCACTGGAGCACGAGGCACACGCGGTTCATTCTCAGCAGCGGCGGTGGCCGCAGTAACCGCAGTAACCGCTCCGCGCTCAGTGGCCGCGCGCTTGGCATCTACCTCGCCGCTGGCACGCGTAGTTTCTTTTTGTATTTCGGTTGATGGCGCGCTCGCGCTCGAAGGCGTTTTCGCCGTTGCACTCGCAGGCTCGTTGTTCGCATTTACATAACGATGTTCGCGCGAGTCATAAGTGATGGAACTTTTTCCATCCGCGGTCGCGCCAATCGTAGTACTTCGCGTAGCACGGGGAGACGTAGCACTGGAGGGCGCAGCCCCGGCCCGCACTTGCTCCACGTGTTGCGAAACGCGCTGTGGCGCTGTGGCCTTCGCCACATTGCTCGCCAGCACCTCGCGCGGCGCCGCTTTCAAAACTCTCCATTTCTCGTTGATCGGCAAAGCTGTTCCAGAAATTTTGCCGCCTGGAACCGGCATTACACCTTCCGCAATATTGACTGGCTTCTTGCCATTTCTATCCGTGGGATGCAGCGGAACCAATCCAACGGAATTTCCCGCATGCACGAATACCGCCGTCACCGGGCGCCACGGCATTCCGCGATAACCAAATCCGGACGGCACCCATACCCAACCGAGCCCGCGCGAAAAAATCCAGCTTCCGTAATGATACGGAGCCCAGCCCCACGGCTCAAAGCCCACGAAACTCCATCCGACAAATGGATCGTAGTACCACGAACCCGTATCGAACGGCGACCAACCCAGGCCGACGCCATACGGCCTCCAGCAATTGCCAAATCCTCCAACCGCAAACCACGACCCGTAGGTAGCGAGATCGCTGAAACCCGAACTGTAATAAGGAGAGTTCACATAGTGCAGCGAAGCGTTGGTGGCTGTGGAGACGGCATCGATCCGCCCGCTCACCCATTTGTCGAAACCGTCTTCGTTCCCGAGCCGGTCGATGGCGACGGCATCGTCTCCAGCGCGCATGCTAAGCGTCTGATTTTTTTCGAGTGGCGAAGTTTCGTTTTTGTGAACGACGGAAACGCGCCCCGTCAGCACGCTGACACTGCTGCCATCATCGAAATTGTCGACACGAAAATTCGCGCGCGAGGTGGCTTCCACGGTGAAATCGCCGCCGGTAACGCTGAAATAATCATCCGAGCCTGGGTGCACGTACGCGGAAATGGTGCCTTGGCGAAGAATTAATCTCGTGGTCAACGCGCCGTCGTTCAGCGACAAATCGTAAAATTCCAGCACGGAATGCTCATTGAGAAAAACCATCGCGCCATTTTCAAATTCGATTTCGGCGCGGCCATTGTCCGTGGCCACCACATAACCCTGGCGGATCGGCAGATTCAGAATCGCGGTTTCCCACGTGGCGCCAGTGTCGGAAAGCGGATCGCCGTGTGCGTCACGCGTAAAGCGCACATCGCCTTGCAGCAAACTTAAACGAATGATCCGCGCGTGGCTGGAATCCGCGCGAACCGCGGCTGCGGCGGGTAATACAAAAAGAGCCAGCAGAAATAACGAAAAATGCCTAAGCGAATGGCGAGTCATAATGACCCCTTCAGGGGACTGATGCGTCTACTCATTAGACGAAACAGGAACGCAGGAGGTTACTAATCCTGTTGTAGGCGTATGTTCTCGCCACGCGGCGCTGCCGTCAAGCGCGCCTTCGCCGCAAATCTTCTTTCGGTCTGCGGAGTGTTTTGTCGCGGACAGGCTTGAATTCTCTCTAATTTATGTCAATCCTCGCGATAGAAACCAGGAATATGCGTTTTCTTGACACTGGCGTATCCAGTGGTAAGTTTTCCACTAGGGCCGGGGTGTAACCAAACGGGTAGTTGCGAAATCTTTTGCGCCTTCGAACGCTTGCAGCATTTCCTTACATTATGCTTTAGGGAACGCGCGGCGATTGATATTGATGAAATCCTAGTTTTTCTTGGGGAATCTTGGGGGAAGATAATGCGACGATTTTTAGGTAATATTGCGGCTATTTTACTGTTCGTGATCTCGTTCGCGGCAAATTTTGCATACGGCCAGGGCGGCGCCACGGGCGCCATCAACGGAACGGTGACCGATACCAGCGGCGCAAGCATTGCCGGCGCGGAGGTCCAGATTATTAACGCTGGAACGGATTCGCTCGTTCGCAAGGTTGCCACCGGCGACGACGGAGAATTCGTGGTCACGTTGCTTCCCCCTGGGCTGTATCACGTAGTTGTAAACATGGCCGGGTTTTCCGAGGCGCGGGCGTCCAACATCGAAGTGCGCGTAACTGAAACCACCAAACTGTCAATCGGATTGAAGCCGGGCCAGGTCAGCGAAAAGATTGAAATTTCCGCGGAAGTCACCAGCGTGGAAACCTCCAACGCCACCACCGGTCAAACGATCGGCTCGCAAACCATCCGCGACCTGCCGCTGGCCACGCAGAACTATCAGCAACTGTTGACGCTATCCACCGGCGCGCAAAGCGACTTAAACGCTGCCGCCCAGCTCGGCCGCGGCGTGGTAAGAATTTTCGTGAACGGACAACGCGAGGACAACAACAACTATTTAATCGATGGCATCAGCGCGACCGATTACAACGTGGCGCAAAGTTTTTACGTGCCTCTGCCGAATCCGGATGTAGTCCAGGAATTCCGCGTGCAAACTTCGCTCTACGACGCCAGTCAGGGGCGCAACAGCGGCGGCAACGTCAACGCCATCCTGAAATCCGGCGGCAAGGGATTGCATGGCGACGTTTATGAATTTTTCCGCAACGATGTGCTGAACGCCAACGAATATTTCTTGAATGCCAACCGGCAAAAGCGTCCTCCCGTGAAGCAGAACATTTTTGGCGGAAGCCTGGGCGGACCGGTCGGAACAGAAAAGTTTGGCTTCTTTTTTGTGAATTATCAGGGGACGCGCCAGCGCAGCGCGCTTTCCCCCGGTACCGGCGTAAGCAATGCTGCTTTGCCGGTTCTGCCCACGCAGCGGGATGCCGCGACTTTGGCGGCAGCCTTCAGCACCGCTTCGTTTCCAATTACCGCAAATATGATTGACCCGGTGGTTTTGAAACTTTTGAGTGCCAAAGGAAATCTTTTCGGCGACGCCAACGGTTTCCTGCTCCCCTCGGTTCCTGGCGCCACTGCGGATCTCACTCTCGGGAAAACAAGCTACAAAACCGCGACGTATGTTTTCAGCCGCCCAGGAAAATACACGGACGATCAATTCACCACCAATTGGGATCGCGAATTTCGCGGAGGGCAGGACAAGGTGGGCGTGCGATTCTTTTTTTCCGATTCGGAATCCTATTTGCCTTACGGCGCGGGTGGATTGCAAGCCTCGCTGGGCGGAACACTGGCCAGCAGCGTTAGCAGTTCGGACCTGAACTTCCCTTATGACATTCCCGTGGCAGCGCGGTTTTTCACCGTCAGCGAAACGCATTTGTTCAGTACCTCACTGGTGAATGATTTTCGTTTTGGCCTGGTGCATATAAACGACAGTTTGATCAACGTGAACCCAATCACCGTGGCTGATTTGGGCATCGATCGCCCGACAAATAACGTGACCAAATCCATTTATAAATTCACGCTTAACGGTAGTTCCGGTTTCCAGTTCGGCCCGACGCCTCCCGCGGATCAATTCCAAAATCAAAATAACTACAACTTCGTTGAAACGCTGAGCTGGGTGAAGGCTTCACACATCTGGAAGTTTGGCGGGGATTACACGCGCATCAATCTCGATAAGCTTTTTCCGCAGACTTTCAACGGACAATTGTTCTTCTCCGACACTCCGGGCGGAGCCACCGATTGGCAAAATTTCCTGATCGGTCAGCCTGCGGCAAGCTTCGGCGGCGGCGGTGTTTTCAATCACAAGTACCGTGGAAACGACATTGGACTTTTCGCGCAGGACGATTGGAAAATCAGGAAAAGACTCACCTTGAACCTGGGCTTGCGCGTTGAACTGAACGGCGCGTTTAAAGACAATTTGTGCCACATCGGAAATATTGATGAAAATTTGTCGGCTCAAGGAAAGTATCCATTCGTGTACGGCGGTTGCGCGAACAGTCTCAAACTTGCGGGCTTGACCGGCGCCGGCAGCAACACCACGTACTTTAATGATTACGCGACCAACCTTGCGCCCCGAATTGGTTTTGCCTATGACCTTGGCGGGACGCACGACACCACCGTTCGCGGCGGCTACGGAATTTATTATGTTCGCGAAGATGTTGGCACCGTGGACCAACTTTCTTTCCAGGCGCCCTTTCTGCCGATCGCGGGTGGGGGATCTCCTGCCGGTTGCCTGGCAGCATTCTTTTCTCCAAACCCCCAGCCCGCGGGTTGCCCTTCGCCGAACCCGAATGCCTTGCCAATCGGGGGATTTCTCGATCCCAATTTTGTGCCCTGCCAGAGCGAGTTCCAGGGTTTCCCCCTCAATGACTCGACGCAAGCCGCCCAGTATGGTTGCGCACCGGGCAGCCCTGGACTTGTGCCATCCACAAATCTTTTCGTGTTGGCTGTTCCGCGCCATTTCGTTTCTCCCAGCACGCAGCAATGGAATTTAACCGTGCAGCGCGATCTTGGAAAACTGTGGGTACTGGAAGTTGGCTATGTCGGAACGCATTCGGTGCATCTGCGCGAGACGCGCACCGACATTCCATCGCGTTTCGCGTCGGTAGCCAACCCAATTTTTGCGGCAGGTGATACGACTAAATCGGTTCCCATCGTGTACAACACGCTTTTCAATGGCCCGGCGCGTTCTCCGGTTCAGGGAATCAATGGCTTCAGCCTATTTCAGATTTTCGCCAGCGACGCTTATTCCCACTACCACTCGCTGCAGACCACGCTGTCGCGCCGCTGGGGCCGCGGATATTTTCAGGGCGCGTATACCTGGTCAAAATCGACTGACGCAACCTCCACCGGCAACACGGCGTTCAACACTGCTTTTAACGACGAGTCCAACCTGAAAAATTCTCGCGGCCTTTCGGACTTTGATCGCACGCATCGCTTGGCGGTGAGTTATCGATACGAGTTGCCATTTTTCGCATCGGCGCAAGGATGGAAGCATGCCGTTCTGAGCGGGTGGGAAGTCAGCGGCATAACCATTCTCCAATCGGGCAATCCTTTCACGGTGACCGATTCGAACGCGGGAACTGCTTTTATCGGTCCCGGCATCGTTACCACGCTGACTGGGAGCCTCGCACCTGGCGCCACGATCGCGTCCGGCTATAGCAGCGGCGACGTTCACAACCGCTTGGTTAATTATTTGAATCCGAATAATTTCGTGCCCGCCTCCTTCCTGTATCCCAACGACCCGGCGAATCAAGCAACGACTTGTAATCCTGGGAATTCTAATTTTTGTACCACGTACTTTGGCACACTGGGACGCAACACCTATCGCGGACCCAGGCAGCAAAACTGGGATTTTTCGCTGCTCAAGAACATGCGGCTTACGGAGCGCCAAAACCTGCGCTTTGCCGCGGATTTTTTCAACACCTGGAACCACGCGAATTTTGCCAATCCATCACAGGCCAGCCTCAACGTGCAGAATCCGAAGGGATCTTTCGCCTTGATCAACCAAACGGTGGGAACGCCGCGACTGATTCAACTTTCCTTGCGTTATTCGTTTTAAGGCGGACTTTTTTCAGTGAGTGCGCGGCGCCTCGACATCATTGAGGCGCCGCGTATTTTTGTGAAAATTTCGGCGAGAGAAGTTTTAGGAGAACCACCGGTGGAAAATTCCCCGCGAGTGCGATTGTTGGAAAGCGAGCAGGCCGGGCCGGAAGTTGCGGCTTTGTATCAGGCATTGATTGCCCAGCGCGGAGTTGTACCGAACATGTTCAAAGCGTTGGCGCACCGTCCGGAAATAGCGCAAGGGGTGGCTGGATTTCTCAAACCATTGTTGAGTGACGGAGCGTTGAGCGGCTGGTACAAGGAATTGGTGGCGATACGCATCTCCATCTGGCACCAGTCAGAATATGCCATCCGCGCGCATTCGATTTCCGCACGGAAAAAAGGCGCGAGCGAAGAACAGATTGGCGCGGTTTTGAATTTTGAGGCGGGGCCATTCAGTGAAAAGGAAAAACTTGGTTTTCGGCTGGCGGATATGCTGCATCAAGGGGCCAGCAATGTGGATGATGAGTTCTACAAAAAACTGAAAACCGTTTTTTCCGAACCCGAAATTGTTGAACTTTTTCTGACCGCGGCGGCCTTCGAGATGTTTCCCCGGTTCGTGGACGGTTTGCGCCTTCCGGTAACGCAAATTCCATCGGCAAAGTGATATGATTTTTTCTCCATGCCAAAAATTGCCACGCGCATTTCGCAACTGACCGGAGAAGGCGCTCTGGCGGTTTTTTCTCGCGCGAAAGAACTCGAAGCTCAGGGTAAATCCATCATCCATCTGGAATTGGGCGAGCCGGACTTTCATGCCGCTGCTCCGGTAGTGGAAGCGGTGCAAAACGCTGTTGCTAGCGGGCGCGACCGCTACGTTTCCACGCGCGGGATTCCGCCGCTGCGCCAGGCTATTGCCGATTATTTGCAGCGCACGCGGCGGCTGAATGTTGCCGCGGAAGAAGTCATCGTTGCGCCGGGCTGCAAGATGGCGCTTTCCCTCGCGATGATGGCGCTCATCGAGCCGGGAGATGAAGTGCTCTATCCCGACCCGGGATTTCCCATTTATCCGTCGTTCACCAGAGGCCTGGGAGCCAAAGCCGTCAGCTTCACGCTCGCGGAGGAAAATAATTTTCAGCCGGATTTGGTGGAAATTGCTTCGAAAATTACTTCACGCACTCGCGTGCTGATTTTTAATTCTCCGAATAATCCCACGGGAACGGTTTTTAGCGAAGCGGCGCTGCAAAAAATTGCGAAATTAGCCGCGCAGCACGATTTATGGATTATCTCCGACGAAATTTACGCGCGAATCCTGTTCGGCGACGAGTACAAATCCATCTGGTCGCTTGCCGGGATGGCCGAGCGCACCGTGATCATCGATGGATTTTCAAAATCGTTTGCCATGACCGGCTGGCGGCTGGGATATGCCGTGGCCCCGAAGCGCGTGATTGATGCAATGGATATGCTGGTATTAAACACGTTTACGTGCACCGCCGAATTTACGCAGGTGGCCGCGATTGAGGCTTTGCGCGATTCCACCGGTGCGGTGACGAAAATGGTTGCGGAGTATCGCACACGCCGCGATTTGTTTGTGGCGCGGTTGAATAAAATTCCTGGCTTGCGTTGCCAGCCGCCCGATGGCGCTTTCTACGCCTGGGTAAATATTGAAGGCACTGGATTTACTGCCGAGGAAGTACAACGATTGCTCTTGGAAGAGGCCGGTGTGGCTGGTATCGCGGGCGCGGCGTTTGGCGCCGAGGGAAAAAATTATGTGCGGTTCTCGCTGGTGAGTGCTACGCACTTGTTGGAGGACGCATTGCAACGGATCGAGCGCGTTTCCAGCAAATGGAGCAAGGTTTCAGCCGCTCGTTAATTTTTATGGAATTTTTGTAATTGGGCGCAAGCCGATTTCTGATCGCTGCAAATAACTTTTTTCAAATAGAGAGAGCACATGAAACTTTTGAACCGTTTTGCAATTGCAGCATTCGCAATGTTCGCCTGCGTGAACTTATGCTCCGCACAATCCAGACCATATCCTTCGGGCGATTTACAGAAAACGTATGCGAAGTTTCTGCAGCAGATCGACAAAATTCCTATTTATGACAATCACGCGCATCCCGGATTTGCCGATGACACCGATGTTGACGCGATGGCTTCGCCTCCGGACGAAAGTCCCGTGCTGCGTCTGCGCGACGACAATCCGGAATTTATAGCCGCGGCAAAATCACTTTTCGGTTATCCCTACGATGATTTCAAGCCGGAACATTCCAAGTGGCTCGCGGAAAAAAAGAAGGCCGCGGAACAATCCGGCGGTTCTCAGTATTTCAACGGAATTCTGGACAAATTGAATGTGGATATTTGCCTGGCGAATCGCGCGATGATGCCGGCTTATCTCGATCCCAAACGTTTTCGCTGGGTTTTTTTCGTGGATTCTTTTTTCTATCCGTTTGATAACCGCGAGCAAATCGCGAGCACGCCGGACATGGGCGTTTATATTCCGCTGCAGGAAAAAATGCTGGCGCGATGGAAAAAACAGGAGGGCGTGGAAGGTTTGCCGGCGGACCTGGCTGGCTACGAAAGTTTTGTAAACAAGACTTTAGCGGAAAATCAAAAACGCGGCGGCGTGGCCATAAAATTTGAAGCCGCATATTTTCGCTCGTTATATTTTAGCGATCCGCCGCGCGCGCAGGCGGAAACTATTTATGCAAAATACCGCGCCGGCGGAGTTCCCAGCGTGGACGAGTACCGGATTTTTCAGGATTATATTTTTCGCAGAATTATCGAGGAAGCGGGAAGGTTGCATTTGCCCGCGCATTTTCATACCGCCGTGGGAATTGGCGATTATTTCAGTTTGCGGCAGGGAAATGTTTTGAATCTGGAAAATGTGGTGCGCGACGCGCGCTACAAAAATGTAACTTTTGTTTTGGTGCACGGCGGCTGGCCTTATGAGCGCGAAGCGGCGCTGCTGACCGCGGTAAAAAACGTTTATCTGGATACATCGTTCCAGTCGGAGATGCTTTACCCTTCGCAAATGAAGGAAGTGTTGAAGCAATTGCTGACGCTGTATCCGGACAAAATGATGTATGGATCGGACTCGTTTCCTTTTAACGATGCGCTGGGCGCGGAAGAAAGTTTCTGGATCGCGGGGCGCACCACGCGAACGGCGTTGGCTGCTGCGCTCGCGGAGCTGGTGGAAGAAGGCGCGTTCAGCGAAACGAAAGCGATGGAAATGGCGCGAAATTATTTGCATGACACCGCCGCAAAAATGTACGGCGACAAAAAGTGAGCGCGGCAACGTCGCGAATTTAGCGGCCGCGAAGGAGTCTAAAAAATTACAGACGCGAAAAATTTAAAAAACTAGCGGCCGTGAGCCGCGAATTTGTTGGCCGCGCAAAAATCAAAAAATTAGCGGCCGTGGCGCAAATAAGCGTCGGTCTTATTCAACCAGTCTTCACGCGGGGGATTGAACATATCCAGGTCCACGGTGTCTTCGAGGGCCCAGGCTTCGTGCGGCATGTTCGAGGGGATGCACAAGACTTCGCCGGTGCGCACGATAATTTCCTTGCCGTCGATAGCAAATTTCAGGGCGCCCTCTAGAACGTAGGTCAACTGCTCATTGTGGTGATGATGCAGCGGCACGTGTCCACCTTTTTTAAGGAGCACGCGCGCCGCCATCAATCTTTCGCCCCAAACCATTTGGCGATCGATGAGCGGGTTCAGTTTTTCAAGCTCCACATTTTTCCAGGCGACATACTTCAATTCCGAAGCCATCTGCTTCCCCCAAGTTTTGCCGCAAATATTTAGTTAAAAAGAAACTACCAGATTTTGCAGGATTGTTCACGAACCATGGGATCGCTTTTTTTGCAGCCGAAGGCTTTGGCAAATTCGGCCATGTTGGAGAGTGGACCGTTGCCGCGGAAGCGCGCGAGCGGATGCGGATTGGTTTGCGTTTGCAGGCGGGCATATTCGGGGCGTTCACTGCCGCCCCAAACCTGGGCCCATCCGAGGAAGAAGCGCTGTTCGGGAGAGAAACCATCGATTTCTTTGCGTGGCTTGCCTTCCAAAGATTTTTCGTAAGCGGCGTAGGAGATGGTGAGGCCGCCAAGGTCGGCGATGCTTTCGCCGAGGACGAGTGCGCCTTTCTGGTGCAGGCCGGGCTCGACTTCGTAGGCGTCAAATTGTTTTTCGACGCAGGTGGAACGCTCCACGAAATTCTTGCGATCGGTGTCGGTCCACCATTCGCGTAAGTTTCCCTTAGCGTCAAACTGCGAACCCTTGTCATCGAAGCCATGCGTGATTTCGTGGCCGATGACAGCGCCCATGCCGCCGTAGTTCACGGCGTCATCGGCTTTGGGGTCGTAGAACGGAGGCTGCAGAATGCCGGCGGGGAAAACGATTTCGTTCATGCTGTCGTTGTAATAGGCGTTGACGGTGGGGGGAGTCATGTCCCATTCGTTGCGGTCAACGGGCTTGCCGATTTTGGCGAGATCGCGCGCGGTTTCAAAAGCTTCGGCGCGGCGAAGATTTTCGAGATAGGAGTTGCGCTCGATTTTGACTTTGGAATAATCGCGCCATTTATCGGGATAGCCGATTTTGACGTTGAAGGCCTCGAGCTTTTCGAGAGCGGCTTTTTTGGTTTCAGGACTCATCCACGCAAGCGTGGGGATGTCGGCTCGGAGCGCAGCGGCGAGGTTGCTGACCATTTCGCGGGCGTGCGCTTTAGCTTCAGGCGGAAAATATTTTTCAACGTAGACCTGACCAAGGGCTTCGCCTAGGTTGTGATTCACGGCGGCAACGCAACGCTTCCATCGCGGCTGAATTTCCATGGTGCCGGCGAGCTGCTTGCCGTAGAAACTAAAATTTTCCTGAAGAAATGCGTCGGAAAGAGCGGTGGCGGCGGAATGCAAAACATGCCAGCGAAGATAGGTTTTCCAATCTTCGACGGGCGTAGCGGAAAGCTGATGATCCACTTCCTGAAAAAATTTCGGCTGGCCGAGATTTTCTTCCTTCATGCCGGGAAGGCCAACCGCGGTGAAATAGGATTCCCAGGCGATGCCGGGAGTGGTTTGATGCAATTGGGCGATAGACATCAGGTGGTAATTGGATTTGGGATCGCGCATGGCGACGTTATCGGAGGAAGCTTTGGCGAGGGTGGTTTCCAGAGTCATGACGGTTTGCGCTTCTTTTGCGGATTTTTCGGCGGAGTCACCGGCAAGCTGAAACATTTTCGCGACGTGAGCGACGTAGCCGGCGCGGAGTTGCTTGGAGTGGTCATCTTCGCGAAGGTAATAATCGCGGTCGGGCAGGCCGAGACCGCCCTGGTCGGCTTCGCCGATCACTTTGGTGCTGTCTGCAAGATCCTGCGAAGAGCCAAAATTGAAAATTACGTTTACACCTTCGTTGAACAGCGCGGCGACTTCAGCGAGGAGGGCGTTGCGGTCCTTGATGGCGGCGATGGCGGAGAAATCCGGGGAGAGCGGTTTGATGCCGGCGGATTCGATGGCGGCGGTGTCCATGCAGGTGTAGTAGAAGTCACCGGTTTTTTGTCCATTGGTGCCAGCGGGGGGATTTGATTTCTGCTCGTTTTCGAGAATGGTGCGAAGGGTTTTCTGGTTGTTGTCGGTGAGCTGAAGGAACGAGCCCCAGGACGGGTATTCGGCGGGGATGGGATGGCTTTTGATCCAGCCGCCCATTGCGAACTGATAGAAATCGTTGCAAGGCTTGCAGGTGGGATCGAGATTGCTGGTGGAGAAGCCCCATGAAGAGTTATCGGGTGCGGCGATGGCGTTGCGGCCGGAAAGAATCACGAATGCGGCGAGAAGGCTGAGCGCTGAGATGCACAGCCCGGCGAAGATGCGGCGATTTAACATGTACTACTCCTTAATTGAAAAACGTTTGGACGGGCAGATAGGTAAGATGCATTCCCCTGATGCGGGGAAGTGTAGCAGAGAGTCGAAATTTTAGCAGGTGGGCAGGGACGAGGAGAAGAGGGATGCGGGAGCGTGGGAGTAACGATTACGGGGCGTACCCCTACCCCCGGGTGGTGCATAGATGTATCAAAGCAAAGGAGTTGCTGGAGGGCGTTTCGTAGATGTATCAATCGAAAGGAGTTGCAGGTGCGGTATTGCGTAGATGTATCAAAGGAAAGGAGATGCATCGAGGAAAAGGTGAGTGAAGGTGAGATTTGCGGTGTCACAAAGCATGGTAGCACGGAATGAGTATTAAATCAATAGATTATTGAAGAGTATTCATTCCACGGGCGTGGGTTTGCAAGATCCCCAAACCCGTGAAGGCCAGTGTCGACGCTTCTTTGCCGCTCCGTGGCTGCCTGCTATCCAGCGCTCGGTGCCCGCGAAGCTATCGACTTCATCCTCTAGTTCCGTAATAACTGCCGGCATCCCTTTCTCTACGCCCACATAGTCCTGGACTTTTTTCGTCTGTCCATCAATGGTAATTGAGAGGTCGTATCCCGGGCTATCCGTCACTGAGGCGAAGTACGTAGGGTCCATCGAATAAAAGTCAGCGTCGACAAATTTTTGCGCGAGCTTTCGAACTTCTTCCGCGTCAGCTGTTTGCGTATGTCTACCGCAGGCAGCGACAAAGGCACGACCATCGAAGACAATGCCGTCTGTTCTGACGGTAACTGTATAAGCAGGGCAAGTGCCGTAGCACCCACTTCTCTCCAGCTTGATCTCTACGTGAGAGTCTGGCCGAACAACTGGTGCGGCCACACGATTGGTCGGAAGCCGTTCCGGTGGTACAAGGTCGATGTACTCCTCGACTTCAGCGGTGACTGCTATTCCATGCTTTTTAAACGGCGTAAATTTCCACGCAATTACCTCGCTCTTCAGTTGAGGCCAAAACTTCAGTGTTTTCGCGTCGCCACCGGCATCGGCCGTCACGACGTTCCCAGCGGGAGACACGATGAGGGTGAGACAAAGCTGCGGAAAGCCCGCACTCCCTTCGATGGGAATTGTTCTACGATGTGGCTTAATTTCGTGTTGGCGAGCAACGTCGTATTCAAAAAAGGGATATGAAGGTTTTTTGTCGGCTGACATTTGTAGCAAGACGCTCGAAAGAAGGAAGGCCAAAGTAACGATCGTGTGCTTCATCTAGGCGCTCCCTTCGATGCGGCCTTATTATTAGACACCAAAGGCATGAAATTTGTTGGAATGAAGACATTTTCCTGCGTAAAGCGTCCTTCAAAATGTGACGCGCACCTATGGCGCTCGGGAATTTTTTTGGGTACGATTTGAACCTATTGTGGCTGGGGCTCCGGCGGATGAGCTGTAATTTGTACGCGGCACGGCAAGTCCAAAATTACGACCGGGGAAGATTCGTAGTTCTCTTCTTTACCAGCCAACCGGTACGTGAAGATAATCGTGCGTTTCGACACCGAGGCAGGCGCACTTAGCACAAAAGTCCACTCTCGCAGATTTTCTTCTGCTGCGCGTTGAAGCAACTTGTTAGCTCCTGAAGCCTTCGTGGAAATAACCGCGCCATTTGATCCGATCTCGACTTCAACGTTCACTGTGCCTTCGAGCCGAGCTTGTCGAGCTAGGTGAGGGTAACCGGGTACGACCAGGTGCTGAACGCAGGGTTCCTTACCACCGGTACAGAGCGCGACCGACAACAAGAAATACGAAAACGGACCTCGCATACCGCACCTCTCCACAAAGCTCGTCTGCCGACAGATTTAGCACGTTCGTTCCAATGAAGGCCACAGGAATCCGGATCGGCTACGTGGAAAGGGCGCGAGACGCATTGGGACTTGTTGCAGGACGCCAGTTTGCGTCGGCGAGGACTACGGAGGTTTCGATTTGGCGGGCGGGGATGGACCAATATTTATTGAGGAGGCGTTCTTTTTCGGGGGGGACGATGCGGAAGCCGTGGCGTTGGTAGAAATGGATGGCCCAGGAGGCGTCGGCCCAGGTGCCGATGAGGATGGGAGTGGTGGCGAATTGTTGCAGATGAGAGAGCAGGCGTGTGGCGCACCTACGGCGCTTGGGAGTTTTTGGGGGCGAATTGGACCCAGCCCTTATGGGCTGGGCTAACGTGTGGCGCACCTACGGCGCTTGGGCGGGGAGAAGGAGTAATTCAGAAAAATTTTAGAAAAATCTGTTCGCGTTCGAGCATGATACCTGTTCGGATGCGTAATATAAACATTATAAGAAGGATTGGGTAGGAGATATAAACATCGCGAGCGACGGAGGCGGAGAATGTCGCACACATACTCGCAAAATGTGATTCATGTTGTGTTCAGTACGAAGGATCGGCGGCACGTTATCGCGAAGGAATTTCAGGCGAAGATGTGGGCGTACGCGGTGGGAGTTTGTAAGAAGCAGGAAATTTTCGTTTATGCCATTGGGGGAATGGAAGATCACATTCATCTTGTTTTGCGAGTGCCGCCGTCCTTGGCGGTCGCCAAAGCTATCAACATTATCAAAACGAATTGTTCGCGATGGGCGAGTGAGGAAGGGTATGCGGTCGGATGGCAACAGGGTTATGGAGTGTTCAGTGTGAGTGCTTCGATTGTTCCCGCGGTGGTTCGCTACGTGCGAAATCAGGAAGCGCATCATCGGAAGATGAGTTTTGATGAGGAATTTGTGGCGTTATTGAAAAAGCACGGCGTGGAATTTGACGCGAAGTTTGTTTTTGGTTAGATGGGCGAGATCCGCGGGAGTGATTGGAATTTTTGCAGGGCGAGTTTGTGCCGCACCTACGGCGCTCCGGAATTTTTTGCGATGATCGGAACCCAGCCCTTACGGGCTGGGCTAACGTATGCCGCACCTACGGTGCTTGAGTCGGGGATGATTCCTTCATAGGCGTGCGCACCATCGTTGATGCTGGTCCTAATTTGTTCGAAGTCTGCTCGAAAATTCGCGTCGTATGCTCGTAAATTAAAAAATCTTTTTAGCTGGGGGAAGCGGGGCGGAGCGGTACTTTGCCAGGTCCACGTTTTGCCAATCGCCGTGGATGATGCCTTCGCGGATTTGGGCGGGGGTTTTGCCTTTGCGAAGTTGTTCGAAGGCGTAGAGCGCTTCGCTTTTGCAAATGTTGCAGCCGGAGCCGTGGCGGCTGACGAAGCAATCGAGCAGGGAGGTGTGGCCCTGGCTTTGGTCGCAGTGGCAGTAGCAAGGCTGTTGATAGAGAGTTTTGCGAATGCGCGCGGCGGCGGCGTAGGCGTTGGAGGTTTCCCGGTCGGGGAATTGTGCGGGATCCATGGTTTCGGGGAGCGGGCCGGTGGGCGCGGTGGAGTGGAATGCGGGGACGTCGGTGGAGGAGTGGTTGGAGTGGTCCATACCGGGCATCCCGTCTTGCGATTCTTGCGCGAATTCCGCAGCGCGAGATAAAGCGTCTTGCGGGAAAGAAGCATGAGATGAAGCGTGTTGCGGGAGAGAGATGAGCACGATCGCGAAGATGAGGAGAACGGTGGCGGCGATCAGGTTATTGATGCGAGGCATGCGCGTGGCCCTCGGGCGTGAATTTCGGTTGCGATATTAATTGTAGCGCAGATTTGATGGTTGGGTTGTCACGGATCGAATGGAGTTTCCCGCCGGCACAAAAATCCAAACAACCAAAAATGGCGGTTTGCGGTTGTTCCATCGATTAGAGGGTGGATGAATATTGCCAAGATCCCTCCACTTCGCCTGTCTGCGGCAGGCAGGGTCGGGATGACAAGCGGGAAAAAACGGGAAAGAGCAGAAAAAGCGGGAAAAGCAGATCCCTCCACTTCGCCTGCGTGCAGGCAGGGTCGGGATGACAGATGGCGAGCGGCCGCCTGGGAAGGCGGCCCGTACAAAGGCGGAGGAATCAGACGCGGAAGTTGGGATTTTGCGCGAGCCAGGATTGGAGTTGTTGTGGGTCGATGATGCGGAGGGCGACGAACGTCGGACCTGATCGTAGTTGATCCAAGGGTAATTTACGGCGAGGGAAAAGGAAAAGAGGGAGTGAGAGTTCAAGGCACGATTTGCGAAAAACTATTGAGCAGGGCTTGGAGCGGGAGCGGAAAGAGCGGCGGGAGACAAAGTGATGATGCGGGCGGCGAGATGGCGTTCGCGAAGATTGCGTTGCACGCGGCGGCCCCAGGTGCGGACGAAGGAATAGTTGAGCGCGGCACCGATGGCGGAACTGGCGAGAGGGATTAAGCGGCCAACCCACTTTTCGGCGGATTCCTGACCAATTTTTGCGGCTATTCTTCCAGCGATGCGGGGCGCGAGTTTTTCGAGGACTTGCTTCTCGGCAAAGTCCTTGCCGAGGTCGATGCCGGCGGCGGCACCGGCGGCCATCCAAAGCTGGAGGCGGTCGTTTTTGCCCTTTTCTTCGAAACCGTAGAGCAGGCAAAGGCGCTGGATCAGGCGCAGGGTGATCATGGTGAGAAGGCCGGTGTCCGGGATCAGGGTGATCATGCCACCGAGGCCGAAGCCAGCGCCGCCAGCCAAGGCGAGGCGTTCGGATTCCTGAATAAGGCTATGGGCGACGGCGTCGAGGCGTTCGATGGGGACATCGCGCATGCGTTGGAAGTGCGGTACCCACAAATCGTACTTATCGGCCAGATGTTGGCGAAAATCTTCCGGGTCAATTTCGACGGAGCGAAGGCCGCGAAGCATGCCAAAGCGCATGAATTTGCCAAAGGTGTTGCTGAAGAGAGATGTGCGTGACTTAGGCATCTGATTAAGCATCCTATTTCAGTTGGATTGGGTCAATAGGGCTTAGGGTTGCGTCATGGGACACCCAGAGGTGTCCAAAAGGGCGCATTAGACCAGTAGTCCTACTTGACGCGGAGCAGGATTTGGGTAAACTGCTCCTTCTTTGCGATGGGCTTTGCGATGTGCTGTGATGTGGTTTGAGACGAGCTTTACGATGGGCTTAAAAGCGGAATTTATGGGCGCAATCGTACAATTCGTTCCGACGGAGCCGACGGCGGCGGCGGACTTTGAGTTTCCGCAGCGGGAAGCGGCTTTCTTTTACGGGCTATTTCTGCGCGGGCACTCTGCCGAGGGGCTGCGGCGGGATATTGAAGTCCCACAAGCAGTGCTGATCAAATGGCATCGCGAAGCGGAGCGAGAGCCGGGATTGCGGAGTATTTTCACGCGGATTGTGGAATATCGCAGGCATGTGTTGGCGATATTTGACACGCTGGTTGGGTCGGATGGACAGAACGTGCGGGTGCAGTGATTGACAAGAGAGAAAACGAATTGGAATTAGTGTTTCAGAGTGGGTAAATTTACCTGTACGCTCGTACAGGGGCAAAAAACGTCAGGCAACCCCAAATAAAAAGGAAAGCTCTAAAGCGAACAGGGGACAAGTGTCACAAAATGAAGGACATTCGGCGATTGACGGGGCACTTCCCCGGGCGTAGAATCTCGAAGTTCCAGAGGTGTGGCTAATGTTACGGTATTTTCACGGGCTAAGCGTATCGATTGTTTCGGTGAGTTTGATGGCGGGGCCATTACTCGCGCAAGAGGCGCAGGATCCGAGCGCCACAGCGGTACAGCAACGTATTGAGAAAGAACACAGGAAGAAAATCAAGAAGTCACTGAAAGAGCTGGACAGCCCTTACCGGACCTGGCTGAACGAAGACGTGACTTATATTATTTCGCCGGAAGAGCGCACAGCGTTTTTGCAGCTCGATACCAACGAAGAGCGCGAACAGTTTATCGAACAGTTTTGGCTGCGACGCAGCAGCAATCCGGACCTGCCTGACAACGACTTCAAAGAAGAACATTACCGGCGAATTGCTTATGCGAACGAACATTTTGCATCGGGAATTCCGGGATGGAAGACGGATCGCGGGCGCATTTATATTATTTGGGGGAAGCCCGACGAAATAAATTCGCATCCGACGGGCGGAACGTATGACCGGCCGCAGAACGAGGGCGGAGGATCAACGAGCACGTACCCGTGGGAAATGTGGCGTTACCGGTATCTGGAAGGAATCCAGGAGAACGTGGAGCTGGAGTTTGTGGATCCTTCGGGGACCGGGGAATACCACTTGACGATGGACCCGTCGGAAAAAGATGCGTTGTTGCATGTGCCGGGAGCAGGATTGACGCAATTAGAATCGATGGGCATGGCGTCGAAGGTGGACCGATTTACGCGATCGGACGGAACGCATTTGGGGAAGTCGCTGGGCGGCGAGTCCGCGAGCATGAACGAATTTACGCGACTGGAATTGTTCGCAAAGGTGCAGCGTCCGCCGCAAGTGAAATTTAAGGACCTCGAATCGATTGTTACCTCGCGCATCGTGCGAGACCAATTGCGATTTACATGGCGAACGGATTTTCTAAAAGTAACCAACGAGACGGTGCTGGTGCCGGTAACGATTCAGGTGCCGAACAGCCAGTTGTCGTTTCAATCCAAGGATGGAGTGCATTCGGCGGTAATTAATATATTCGGGCGGGTGAGCACGCTGACGGGACGGATCGTGCAGACGTTCGAACGGGCGGTGAACACGGACGCGCCGGAAAGTTTATTCCAGCAATATTTGAAGCGCTCCTCGATTTACCAGGAAGGGCTGCCGCTGCGGCCGGGACTGTATCGATTGGACCTGGTGATCAAGGATGTGCAGAGCGGAAACGTAGGAGTAGTGAACGCGCGATTGGCGGTGCCGCGGTTCGAGGATGAAAAATTAGAAGCGAGCACATTGATTCTGGCGGACCAGATTGAACATGTTCCGGCGAAACAGATCGGGACGGGACAATTTGTGCTGGGATCCTCGAAGGTACGTCCGCGGATGGATGGGGATTTCACGACCGCGGACAAACTGGGAATTTATTTGCAGGTGTATAACTTCAAGCCGGACGAGAAGTCGCACAAGTCCAACGCCACTTTTTCCTACACGGTGAAAAAGGGGAATCAGCAGGTTTTACAGTTCAAGGAAACTTCGGAAGAAATGAAACAGACCGGAGACCAAGTGACCATTGAGAGGCTGCTGCCGCTTGCGACGTTAACACCTGGAAAGTATTCGATTGAAATTGTGGCGACGGACGCGGTGGCAAACAAAACGATTACGCGGACCGGAGAATTTACGGTAAAAAACCCCACGGAGATAAAAGCTGCGGCGAACGCTGTGCCGGGGAGGTAATTACGTGAAAGCAAAACGGCTCCAGACCCTGGGGGCCCTAGTTCTGATGGCAATGTGCGCTGGGTTGCCAGCGCAAGTGGCGCAAGCGCAGGCGAAAGCTGCCGCGGGACATCTTTCCGGAGTGGTGCGAGACAGCGCAGGAACGCCGCAGATGGGCGCGAGCGTGGAAGTTCTGGCGGAAAACGCTGGAATATTAAGCTCGTGGGAATTTCTGACGAATCCGCAGGGTTTCTTCCGTGGCGACAAAATCACACCGGGATTTTATACCGTGCGAGTTACGCTCGCCGGGTTCCTACCGACCATCGAGAAACACGTACGAATCACATCGAATTTGACCACGGTTGTGCGCATCCAGATGGAATCGATGTTTGCGTCGCTGGAACAATTGCGGCGGCAATCCGCTAGCTCGACAGCGGATGCGGACGACTGGAAGTGGGTGCTGCGAAGCGCGTCGTCAACGCGGCCGGTTCTGCAATGGTCCGATGGGTCGCCGGTAATGGTGGTGACCAGGGAATCGACGCGACCGCGACCGCGCGGACGTCTAGAAGTTACCGATGGGTCGCGCAGGCCGGGTTCGATTTCGAACGTGGCGCAAACGCCAGGAACAGCGTTTGCGTATGATCAATCGCTTGGCGGCAACAGCAGGATGCTTTTTGCCGGGCAGGTGAGTTACAGCGATGACGCGCCGGCGGGAGGCATCGCGACAATATGGTTACCGACGGGAAGGATGAGTTCGGGACCGCATACCGCGATGGTTTTGCGCGAGGCGAAGGTAAGTCCCGAGGGCGGGCTGACGTTCCGCGGAGTACGCTTTGATCAGGGCGGCGCGGTGGCGCTGGGTGATCGCGCGATCGTGAGCTATGGCGGTGAATACGTGTTGGTCGGTGTCGGCGCTTCGGCCAGTTCGCTGCGCCCGCGGATGAAGATTGATGCGCGGATTACAGATGACTGGCATGCGGCGTTGTTGTTTGCTTCGCAACCGAGCGGAGCACCAGCGCTGGAAGGAACGGGCGACGGCGAGAGCGCGGCATTGGCCGCGGCGTTGGGTCAACTGGATGCATTTCCCGCACTGCTTTGGAGAAACGGCAAGCCGGTGCTGGAACGCGGTTGGCATGAGGAAGCGTCGGTAGAGCGCAGGCTGGGCGAAAGAAGCAAGGTACAAGTTGCGGTTTTCCATGACGACAATTCGCACATTGCGTTGTTTGGACGAGGCAATGAACTTCCAGCGGCTGACTATTTTCAAGATTTTTATTCGAAGGGATTTGCTTATGACGGTGGTTCGTCAAGCAACTGGGGAACTCGGCTGGTTTTGCGCGAGAAGGTTGGAGAGGACGTCGAGGTAACCACGGTTTACGCTTATGCGGGCGCGCTGGTGCCGGTAGGTTCGCTGGAAGGCACGCTCAGGGATTCGTTGCGAACGGTTCCGCGTCATTCGATGGCGGCGACGGTTAGCGCGAAAGTTCCTCGAACGCTCACACGGTTGAGCGCAGGTTATAAGTGGGTGAATGGACAAGCGATGACGCGGGTAGACGCTTATGGGGAGACGCTTTTTCAGACGAATCCCTACCTGCACGTGGGAATCCGGCAGCCATTACCCTTCGCTTTGGGCCGGTGGGAAGCTAATGCGCAGTGCGACAACCTGCTGGCGCAAGGGTATTACCCGATTTCGACGCGAGACGGCCAGTCGGTGGTGATCCCGGTTTTCCGAAGCTTCCGCGGCGGCATCAGTTGGCAATTTTAGGGCGTTTAAGGCCTTCATAAAGCAGTAGCACGATTCCAAAAACCGGAGCCTCCCCGGCACGGACAGGGCAACTTTTTATAAGCCGTTTCTTTTCTTGTGCTTGAAAATAGGCAATACTACCAAAGAATGGAAACGGAGTTGCACCTAAAAGTCTTGAGGGTCGTGTGTCTAACTCATCGAGCCTGACGAAAGAGAACCTGCGGGTCAGCCTGGGAGCGGTAGTTTTAGCCCTGGTGACGCTGGCTGCGGTGATCTTTGCCTGGTTCAATTTCGTGCAACGATCGAAATATGACTCAATCGATGATGGCGTAGCTTGGACGGACACGGATCAGGGCATTACCGCCTGGAAAGTGGCGCCAAATTCGCCGGCTAACAGCGCAGGAATACACGAAGGCGACAGGCTGCTGGCGATCAACGGATCGCCCTTGCCGAACGCCGCACATGTAGCGCGCCGTTTATACCGAGCGGGGCTGTGGACGCAACTGCGATACAAACTATCGCGAAACGGCGAAGAGTTCGAAACGCCGCTGGTGACGGCTCCACCTGAAAAACCGATCACGGTGGAGAATTACCTCCGCGTAGTTGGACTTCTATATTTATTTATTGGGATGTTTATTTTTGTGCGGAGATGGAATGCTCCGCGAGCGGTGCACTTCTACGTATTTTGCCTGGTTTCGTTCATTTTGTATTCGTTCCAATTCAGCGGAAAGCTGGATGCTTTCGATCTGGAAGTGTATTGGGCGAGCGTAACGGCGCGCTTGCTGGCTCCAGCTTTGTTGCTGCATTTTGCGCTGGTTTTTCCAGAGCGCACGGAAGCGTCCAAGCGGTCGGCGCTAAAACTGCTTGGTGTTTACGGACCGCCGATGGTGCTGCTGCTGATTCATTTGCTGGTGGCGCAAAGCGCGATGGGATTTGTGCCAACGACACGTTCGCGCGTGGCGCTAGACGAAATCGAACTGAGTTTTCTAGGCGCGTGCTTCCTAGCGGCGGGAATCGTTTTCTACGTGAGTTTCCGCAGAGCGCCTTCGGGCGTTCTTCGCCAGCAGTTAAAATGGTTGACCGGCGGCACGCTGGTGGGAAGTTTGCCGTTCACGCTTTTCTATATCCTCCCGTATGTATTGAACGCCACGACACGGCCATGGATGCAATTTTCCGCACTGACGCTGGTGCTAATTCCACTGTGTTTTGGTTACGCGATCATTCGCTATCGCTTGATGGATGTGGACATCATCTTCAAGCGCGGGCTGGCATACACGGCGGCTTCCGCGGGTGTGGCGGCGGTGTACTTCATATTGGTGGCGACGATCGCGAAGATTTTCAACGAGAAAGCGATTGGTCCGGTTGGCGGGATGATTGCGATTGTGGTGGCGGCGTTCTTATTTCAACCGTTCCGCGAATGGATTCAAGCGCGCCTGGACCGTTTTTTCTACCGGGACCGGCTGGATTATCGCCGGACGCTGATTGAATTCGGGCGAACGCTGACCAACGAAGTGCGGATTGAGCCGATGATGGGATCGGTGATCGACCGGGTTTCGCAAACGCTGCTGGTGGATCGCGTGGCTATCTTCGTGGAGAGTCCCGCGAATTCGGGTGAAATGAGGCTGGCGCGGTCGATTGGCGTGCGTCTTTCGGAGCCTTTGAATCTGGAATTTCTAGCGACGGCGCACGAGGAATTTGGCAGAGGCGCGCTGTTTTTTGAATCGCCACGCGCGGCACGAGGCGTGAGCGAGGATGTTCGAAAGACTCTTGAGCAACTGGATCTAAATTATTTTATTCCCTGCCGGATTCGAGAACACACCGTGGCGGTTTTGGGACTGGGAAAAACGGTTGACGGCGATTTCCTATCAAGCGATGACGTGGAGCTGGTGCAGACCATCGCGGGATACGTGGCGATTGCGCTAGACAATTCGCAACTTTACAGTTCCCTGGAACAAAAGGCCTTCGAAATTGCGCGGTTGAAAGATTTCAGCGAAAACATCGTGGAATCGCTAAACGTGGGCGTGCTGGCCGTAGATTTGGGCGGGCTGGTGGATTCGTGGAACTCGCGAATGGAACAACTGTTTGGAGTTTCGCGGCAGGACGCGGTGGGGCGGAAATTGGAGTCGCTGCTGCCCGCGCAACTTGCGGAGGAAATCGCAACACGAGGGGATCAGGAACACATTACCGGAATTTACAAGCAGCGTTTGCAGCACCAAGGGCGATCGCTGACCATGAATGTTTCGATTACTCCGCTGGTGAGCAAGTCTGGCGAGCGCATCGGGCGGTTGATGTTGTTTGATGACGTGACGCAACGCGAGCGCATGGAAGAGCAGATGTCGCAGACGGAAAAGCTCACATCGCTGGGGCTGCTGGCGGCTGGCGTGGCGCACGAAGTGAACACACCGCTGGCGGTAATCTCCAATTACATTCAGATGCTGGCAAAGCAAATGCCGGAGAGCGACCCGCGCAACGCGATCATCGAGAAAATTGTGAAGCAAACTTTCCGGGCCAGCGAAATCGTGAATAATCTATTGAATTTTTCGCGGACTGGCGCGGCGGAACTTGCGGATGTGGATGTAAATAAAGTGGTGGAGGAAACTCTTTCGCTGGTGGCGCATCCGCTGAAAACTTCGCATATTCAAATCGTGAAGCAGTTTGGCGGCGAGCTTCCCGCGGTGCGGGGCTCGGCAAATAAACTGCAGCAAGTGTTCTTGAACTTATTTTTGAACGCGCGGGACGCGATGCCCAATGGCGGAATGCTGGAAGTGCGGACCGCGGCGCACAACGGCAGCGTGGAAATTGAAGTGGTGGACACCGGCGGAGGAATTCCGCGCGAGGACATTCACAGAATTTTTGACCCGTTCTTTACAACGAAAGCCAGCGGCCGAGGAACCGGCCTGGGACTTTCGGTGAGCTACGGGATTATCAAGGAACACTCGGGAAAAATTGATGTGCGCTCGACTCCCGGCCGGGGCACTTCGTTCCATGTAGAGTTTCCGGCGGTGAGGAAAGCGGTCCATGTCTAAAGGCTCGATATTGGTAGTGGATGACGAGTCGGAAATTCGAGAGGGCCTCGAATTACTGCTTACGAGTGAAGGTTACGGAGTAACCAGCGCGGACACTGGCGAATCGGGATTAGCGCGACTGGAAGAGCATCCTTTTGATTTGCTGCTGCTGGACGTAAGCCTGCCGGACCGCAATGGTCTGGAGCTGCTGAAAGAAATTCGCAGACGCGATGCGAACCTGCCGGTGGTATTAATCACCGCATATGGATCCATAGAAATGGCGCGCGCGGCGTTTAAAAACGGCGCGATGGATTACATAACCAAGCCGTGGTCCAACGATGAATTGCTGGCACAAGTGGCGCAAGCGGTGGAATCGCGCCGACTACGCGACGAAAATATTCACCTGAAGCGCGCGCTGAAGCAGCGGTTCAATTTTCCCAACATCATCGGCAAAGGCGAAAAAATGCTGGCGCTGCTGGACCTGGTGACACAGGTGGCGCCGTCGCGGTCGACGATACTGATCAGCGGCGAGAGTGGAACGGGAAAAGAATTAATCGCGAAGGCTATTCATTCAGCGTCGCCGAGGGCTGATAAAACATTTGTGCCGGTGAATACCGGATCAATTCCAGTGGATCTGCTGGAGTCGCAGTTGTTCGGCCACGTGAGAGGCGCGTTCACGAGCGCGGTGGCATCGAAAAAAGGACTGTTTGAAGTGGCGGATCAGGGAACGATTTTTTTTGACGAGATCGCGACGATCAGCCCGGAAACGCAAGCGAAGCTTCTTCGCGTAATTCAAGAACGAGAATTCATGCGTTTGGGTGGCACCGAGCAAATCAAAGTGGACGTGCGAATTGTGGCGGCTTCGAATGTGGAATTGAGCACGCTGGTGCGCGAAGGCCGGTTCCGGGAAGATTTATTTCACAGACTAAACGTTATTCACATTCAACTTCCCGCTTTGCGCGAACGGCGCGAAGATATACCGCTGCTGCTGGCGCATTTTATGGAACGGTACTGCCTGGAGAACGGCAAAAGCACGCGGCAATTCACACCCGCGGCGCTAAAGCTGCTGATGGATTACGACTGGCCGGGCAACGTGCGCGAATTAGAAAACGTGGTGGAACGGGCGGTAGTGCTTTCGACGCAAGAACGCGTCGACGCCGATCTGCTTCCGGAAAGCCTGCGCAGCAAGGAATTCGTGCGCGGAGTCAGGCTGCAATTATCGGAGTTTTTGCCGCCGCTGCCGGGCGAAACAGGTTCGCGGACTGGGGCGGATAGCTCGCAGCCTTCGTTGTTTCAAATCATGGACGAGATCGAGCGGCGAATGGTCATCGACATGTTGGAACGCACGGGCTGGAACCAAACAGAAGCGGCGGAGCGATTTTCGATTCCGCTTTCGACGCTGAACCAAAAAATCAAGCGGCTGGGCATTGATGTGCGGCGACGTGGCCGCGTGGATGAAGGTCTTTCGGCGGCAATCGGCAGATAAGACGCGGCAGATAAGAAGCGG
>DATNME010000061.1:0-30203 GCA_035602385.1 Candidatus Dormiibacterota bacterium | reverse complement strand
GAAACTTGTTGCCAACTCGGGTGAAAATCACATCCAATAAGAACCATAAGGCTCCTTCCGTTCCGTTAAGCTTCGGTCCTCAACCAAAAGCTAACACGGTGCGTGTTCGGAGCCTTCTCTCTTATCCAATCAGTCCTCGGTGTTTGAGGGCGGGGCTTTTTCTTTCTTCTTTATCTGCGACGGATAACAGTGCGCAGGATAATCAGATATTCTCAGCACGCTAACCGATTCGCCTCCCGCCGTACCTTCCAAATGAAGTCATTTCTAATCCTGTATGACATATGCTAAAATAATGTCACAGAGGAGAGGCATGACATGAGGCTAAAAACAAGCATGCGCGTCAACGAGAACGGGCGCGTGGTGATTCCTGCTTCCTTTCGCAAGCGCCTGGGCATCCGTGCGGGCGACGAGGTGATCCTGCGCATTGAAGGCGACGAATTGCGCATCACCACTTTGAAACGCAACATTGAGCGCGCCCAGCGCCTGGTCCGCAAGCATGTGAAGCCGGGTACCTCTCTAGTCGACGAATTGCTCGCCGAACGCCGCGAGGCTGCCCGAAATGAATAGACCCGAAATGAATAGAAGTGACAATGAATAGGGTCGTGCTGGACGCTTCCGCCCTGCTCGCCATTCTCAATCAGGAGCCCGGAGCCGAAACGTTGACGCCGCAGCTTTTGAGCGCCGCCGCCATCAGCACCGTCAACCTCGCCGAAGTGCACGGCAAACTTGTTGCCCGGGGCCTCCGCTCAGACGATGCGTGGAAAGCGGCACTCAGCCCCATCCGCGAAGCCGTTCCCTTCACGTCGGAGCACGCCAGGCTTGTCGGCGATCTCGTCGCACAAACCCGCCCGCTCGGCCTGTCTTTGGGTGACCGCGCTTGTTTGGCTCTCGCTCTTTCCTTGAAAGCGCCGGTATACACCGCGGACCAATCCTGGAAGAAGCTCAAGCTCGGCGCGCGCATCCACATCATCCGGTGAGAACCCCCAGGTACAAAAGCGGTACTCGGGGCACCCGGCTGGCTGCTGTGCTTTACCGCACCGGAGACCCCCAGGTAGAAAAACGCAACCGGGGCACCCGGCCAACATCCCGGCGGGAGTCTTGCTCTCCGCGGCCATCTTTGACGCGGGGCGTATTTATCAGGGGTGAAGATCGGCCATCATTAATTGTCGTGTACGGTTTACTGTTCGGAATTCTTGCCGAGTTTCGGAAGAGCTTGCGGCCGGGCATGAGGACGCACGCGTGGCATGATGGGTTGCGGGATTAGCGGGCAGATTACTGCTGAAGTGAGCGTTCCCTTGGATTGAAACTAGAAATGGAAACTAGAAAAGGGAAAAGAGAAAGGCCCCGCCGTTCGTCCCGCAAGAGCAGCGGGATGGGGCGGAGATGCCGCCTGCGGCAGGCAAACCCCGTAGGGATGGGCCGACCGCCCATAGTCGGCTGTGATAATCTAGAGGCATGAAATTGACAGCCGTTTTTGAACCCGCCAAAGAGGGGGGCTATACCTGTTTTGTGGAGGAGATTCCTGCCGCGATTTCGCAAGGCGAAACCATCGAAGAGGCCAAAGCGAATCTTGCGGACGCGCTAAAACTGGCGCTGCAGTGTCAGCGCGAGCTTGCGGAAAAAGGCCTTTCCCCCCACGCCGTGCGTGAGGTTTTCGAAATCGCGGAAGCATGAAACTCGCGGAGTTGGAACGCCATCTCCGCCTCCATGGTTGCGCTTTGTATCGCGAGGGTGCTGCCCATAGTATTTGGTTCAACCCTCCGTTGCACAAGATCGCCAGCGTCCCGCGCCATCGCGAAATCAAGGAAGGGACCGTGCGGGCCATCTGCAAGCAACTGGAAATTCCGCGCCCATAAGGCCGACAGGATCCGGCTGTGAAGGTTTCCACCCCAGGTGCTAGAGCGGCTGCAGCGGCCAAATAGAAAATAGAAATCAGAAAAGAGACAAGAGAAAGACCCCACCCTTGCATGAAATAAACCGCAAGGATGGGCCACCCAAAGGCGTTTTTCGGAATTAAGGCGCGGCCACCCGCCCTTTGCGGCAATGAATCTCTCTTGCTTCTGTCCGTTCCCTCTTGCTTCTGTCCGTCTCCTCCCTCTTCCTTTGTAGGGGCACGATACATCGTGACCCTTTGCCGCCGCCGCCCCTCCCAACCCGTCATTCTGAACGGAGCAGTCCAACTTTTTCTTCCGCTTCGCTCCTGCGAAGCGTTGGACTGCGCAGTGAAGAATCTCTCTTGCTTCTGTCCGTCTCTTTCCTCTTTCGTAGGGCACGATAAATTGTGCCCGGCGGTTGACCCGCGAATTGGGTGCCCTATACGCGGGTTTTGAATGTGGGTCAACAGACTCCGAGAAGTGACGCGGTTTTAGCGCAGCTCACTGTCTAGAAATGCCAATACATCGCCAAAGGTCTCTTTTATTTTCCCTTTGGGAAATCTTATTTCTTGAAGGCCATCGAGGTTTGAGAACGCCTCAGTGCCGTCTTCCCGAAGAATCACTGCGCGGCTGAACCCTAGTTTTCCTTGGAATAGACCTGCTTCGTGGACAACGTTTTGTCTGGCTCTGAACGTGCCTATTTTAGTTTTATCCTCTCCTGTCATCACAAGTAGCGCTACGGAACTTTCCTCAAGCATTTCCTCCAATATGTTCCTAATCCCGGAGCCTGTCCTAGAACCGATCTCGTAAGCAACAATTTCATAATCATGCTTATCCTGTAAATGGTCCTTGAGATCCCGCCATTGTTTATCTCGCCCATGACCGATGAATATTTTTCCCTGTACTTTATCTTCATCATTGCGCACGCGACATCTTTCCACATTTGCTTCAAAAATCGCGAAGACGGATTCAATCTCCTCTCTCTTGCTGGCAGTAACCTCTACAACGGAGTAACCGAGATCTTCATTCTTCCGGGCAAACAGCTTAAACTTCCCGCCAGCAATCCATAGTTGAATGGACGCGGAACCCTGATCTGCGGCCGCAAGAAACTCTTCGATGGTGTCGAATGACCACTCTGCATCATCTATTTCAACCTCTAAATTTATCAAAGATGTATTCGCCTCATCTCCAGACGCGAGAGACCGAATTGCCCTCTCGGCATCAGACATAGTCTTAGAATCAAATAAAACTCCTTCCATGAGAAGGCCGGTATGAGTCAAGAGTGTTTTTCTCTTTTTGTTTTCTCTTTCCTTCCTATGGATTCCTTGCATTCGAGCCGTGCCGCCTCTGTCGCCATCCTTCCATCCGCACTCTTGGTTGAGCGATTTTCGCTCGGTGCATGGTGGGCGTTCCCAATTCAGTAGGTGCTGCTACCTGATTATCGACCTTGGCTCCCGTCTTTCGACGGAAGCTGGGCCAGGAGTTAGGCGCAGTCACCTGATCTCGGCGGTTGAGCTCGGGTTGTTCGAATCCAACTCTACGCCACAGCGCTTACCACTTCGTGGTTGTTCCGCAGTGGTTCATACACCTCCCCACTTATCCACAACTTATGAAGCAACACTGCCAACTTCCGAGCCACAGCAACGACGGCTCGTTTCTTGGCATTCTTTCCTCCTCGCTCAGCTAGCTTCAGTCCCCAGCGCCGCAGATCACTGTCCTGTCCAAAGGGCCCGAGAATGTAGTGCGCGCCTTGCACCAGCAGCGTCCTTAAATAGGCGTCACCTTCCTTGCTGATGTGCATCTGGGGTTCACTCATACCAGAGTTTCTGCGCCCAGGACGCAACCCGAGAAAACATCCGGCATCCCGACTTCGCCGAAATCGATGCGGATCGTCCAGGGTCAGAACGTAGGTCAAAGCAATCAGTGTTCCTACTCCCTTCACTTGTTTGAGCAGCGCAACTTCGGGATACACTTCCTTGGCGATTTGCTCGATGCGCCGATCGTATTCCGCGATGCGCTCCTTCAACGATTCGATTTCCCCTAACAGCGGTTCTAAAACATCTCGCAGTTCCGCGCTTAGTCCCTTGGCCATCTCCCGATTCATCTGTTCTGTGCCACACTTCGGTAGCCGCTCACCATAAGATTTCGTCAGCCCTCGTGCGGCATTCACCAGTGCCGTACGCGCGCTGACCAGCGTCGCTCGAGCGCGGATCACGGTCAGATGAATTTGCGCTTTGGCACTGCGATGGCGCACCGGGCCTAACAATTCGGGATCGATTCTCGCCAGCCGTGCCAGCGTTCGCGCATCCAGTCGATCATCCTTTCGACTACTCTCCGTGATCAGTTGCACGTTACGCGCATGCGCCACGATCACTTCATGGCCCAACTGCCTCAACAGCCGGCTTAGCCAGGGCGAATGTGTCCCGCTTTCCAGTGCGATTCGACAGCGCGAGATTTTGCTAAAGACTTGCTGGATTCCCTTTGGCGTGGTCGGCACGCCCTGCTCTAGAATCACGTTACCTGTCTCATCCACGACGCAGTAGTGGCTGATTCGATCTCCCAGATCCACACCAATCGTTAGCTGCTGTTGCCTGAAAATCTCGTTCCTATTTTTTGCCACAGTGATAATCTTCTTCACAGCCGGTCTCCTTTCTCTTGTGCTTCGAGCACGTCGATTATTGGGAGCTTATCGCATCCCGATGGAGACCGGCCTTCTCATCCCATCTGAATAGGTCTTCCGCTTCTTCATGTCATTCCCTATCGGACTTCGGTACGGGAGATTCTAGACTGCGCGTTCAGTCACAGCAAGGTGGTCGATTCGCCGACGCTCCCCAGACCTCTCGGCGGGTGGCGCGGGCCAAGTGGAGAAGAAGGTGGTGCCCCATACGCGGGTTTTGCGTGTGGGGCTCTTTAATGGCAGGTTATCACGGCCCGACGGGGTCGGCAGCGAAGGTCGCCCACCCGCCCCACGGAAGCAAAAGAACAGTTGCAAACTGCGTTAAAGCAATAAACTTTAAGCGGGATTGTACCTTTCACGTAAAGAACTGTTTATGCTTCTCCGCACTTATGGCCGGAGGCAATAGTCACCAACGCGCAATGCAAAAAGCGGCGGAAGCCAAGAATCCAGCAGTAACAGAAATTGCACAAGCGAATCCCGATATTCAACCAGCAACTAATGTCGAGCGGCGGTGGTCGAAGGATGTCCTTCTCGCCGCGTTGGGTTTAATCGTGGAGTACTTGGCAATTCAGTTTGGGCACCACTGGCTTAAGTGGGGCGGTGCGGCCTTATTGGGGTACGCAGTCTGGGAGCGTACTACAACGGTTTCATCCAAGTGGAAGCGATATGCGATAAATGCGGCAGCGGCAACAGCATTACTCACCGGGGCATATCTCGTTGGAGCTGACAAGTTTCACCGAGCCGACGTGACTCTCTCTTCGATAAATATTGTTCCCGGCCCTCCTGCTGTCCTCCAAGCACAGTGTGAGAACGATTCGGATTATGTAGCTAATGATGAACTATGTCTCATTGGTTGGTATGAAGCTCCAATCGTAAACGGAAAAGTTCCAGTTGATGAACAAGAGGAGTATTTTAAGGACATGCTAGAGCAGTTTAAGAAGGCTGACTTGGACTCAAAAACACTTGAACCACGCAAGCAAAGGCTACTACATGCCAAGTTAGAGATTACGCCCGGTATGTGGCATGACTTCCAGCATCAAGAGAGAACTATTCTCGCGGCCGGTTTAATTTTCTGGAGTGATGAAGCGGGACCTCACCGTAAGGAATTCTGCAAGTGGCTTGCCCCCCCGGATTTAGAGCAATTACAAACGAATTACCGGCAATATCCTTTATGCAAGAGCCATAATAAAATTTTGTATTAAGCGGCGTCTTGGATTTTAGCGGTTAAGCGCTTGTATTCGAGGTTTGAGCGCGGGAAATGGGGTGTCCCATGCGCGGGTTTTGCGTGTGGGGCTTTTTCTTTCTTCCAAATCCCTGCATGTTGCCAAAATCTACTTCAATCCAGAGGCAACATACAGAACAGACAGAACGCGAATCTGCGTGTACACGTACCGTTTCTCATCGATCGTAAAAATTGGATTAATGATAGTAACAACACCCGCGGGGTCTGCTGGCGTAACGTTCACAAATGACTGTCGAAGCCCGGTTTTAATGTTTACCTTTGAAATTTGCAAAGGAACGGCCGCAACATCCGGCGACACATAGACGACTTCTGATTCCGGCGCGCCGCCAACTATCTCATCGGAGTTGTTAAGCCCGTCTATGGCTTTCGGAGTTCCGCCATTTATCGGGTAAAGCAAATGCCTTCCACTTTCCACATCGTGAACGCTAATGTAGTCGACTTGGTTGACAGTCACTAAAATTCCGTCGATGCCCTCTGGTGTGATGGCGCGTAACACTGAACCCTCAAGGCTCTGCATCCAATTGCGCGCAGGATGACCCGATTCGCTTGCCGTCACAACTAGCGCCCGCCCATCCCTCGACCAGAATGCGCGACTATAACGCAAGTTTGGGGCGGTAATAATCTTTGTTTCGCCTACCCCGGTTGGAAGCAAAAGCACCTTGGTCAAGTCCGTGGGCAGGATTGAAGTCACCCATTTGTTGTCTGGCGATATGCCGAAGCCTTCCCCTTTTCCGAGCAGAACCGCCGGGGAGCCATCTAGGTTAGCTAAATAGGTGTCGTACTCCGCGCTACTTCCTTCGTCGCCGATTACCGCGAACTTTCCATCTCGCGAGATGGAGAACGCCACCATAGTCGTCAGCCAACTCAATGGGCGGGTCCCGCCACCGATTTGGGCGACTGCTACTTCGTACCGCTTTTCCTGGCGGGTTAGCAGTACGCGCCCATCCGTTGCGACGTCGTACAACACCAAGCTGCCAGGTACCCGCAAAATTACCCGCTGCTTTCCCAATCGGCTGACCGCATACAACGTCCCGTCATCTTCGGAATTAGTGGCCGTAAACCAAACTTCTTTTCCGTCAGGAGACCAGGCAAGTCCTTCTTCGCCACTCCATTCGGGGGTCAGTGTGCGGTTGTTTCCTTTGAGGTCCACAAGGACCACAGTCCCCCGATCATCTCCTATAAGCGGATGGTCCATGAAAGCCAAGGAATCTGCCTGCGGGGAAAAACGCAGGCTACTCAGATATCCCAAGGTTTCGTAGAGAACTTTTCCAATTGGATACTCCAATTTGCACTTACCATTTTCAAATCGTGCCACAGCCAGTTGCGTGCCATCGGGCGACCAGTCAGCAGCGCCTACGTTTTCGAGCAATTCGCGGGGAGCTCCCCCGGCCAGTGGAGCGCGCGCAAGACGACCTCCCTTTACCCCTGTCCACGCTTTACTGCCTACGGCGGTGGCCAACTCTCCCGAACGTGACACAGCGAACAGATGGCTGGGGGGCAAATCGATGCTGCGACTATCCGTCCCGTCCAAGCGCGAATTGTATAACTTGAAAAGCGGATGGTCCCAGGCAGCAGCGAAGACGACATTCTGCCCGTCCGGCGCGAAACGCGCCCCCGAGATGAAACCTTGACGCGAAGTAACTTGCTGGTACTTGGGTTGCTGAGCATGCCCGGGAAATCGGCGGACCCCAATGACCGCCAGCACCGCAATCGCCCCCGCAGCCGTGATTAGGCCAACAAGGCGCCAGCGGTTGTGTGCCGATATCGTTTGGACCGCTTGCTGTTGGCTGGTACCTACGCCCAGATTTTCGAGCGCGAAGCTTAGGTCCTTGGCGGATTGGAATCGCTGCCCAGGACTCTTCTCCAGACACCGACGAACAATTCGCTCTAATCCCGGGGGAATGTGGCGGTCTCCTGCGTCCGTAATTTCGGGCGGCTCCTCCCTAAGAATTGCCGCCATCGTCTCGACAGAGGAACTCCGCCGGAAGGGGCGCTGGCCACTAAGCATTTCGTACAACACCACACCGAAAGCGAATATGTCCGTGCGCGGATCGACACCCTCGCCCCTGACTTGCTCCGGGGCCATGTACCCCACCGTTCCCAATACGATTCCCTCGGATGTGTTAGCTGTGCTTCCTAAGGTGACAGCATCGTCGCTTACAGGAATAGTCGCCTGCTTCGCTAGGCCAAAGTCTAGAATCTTGACCCGTGCGTCTTTTGTGATAAACAAGTTCTCCGGCTTCAGGTCACGATGAACGATGCCTTTCTCGTGTGCGGCAGACAAGCCATGCGTTATTTGCACCCCATACTCCACGGCCCGCTTATATGAGAGCGCGCCGCCGCCGAGTTTTTCGCGCAACGTCTCACCTTCTAATAACTCCGTAACCATGTAGTGGATTCCACCGTGCGCGCCAATGTCGTGCACGGAAAGTATGTTCGGATGATTTAGCGCCCCGACAGCTCGCGCCTCTTGTTCAAACCTGCGCAAGCGATCGGGATCTGCAGCGAATGACTCTGGCAATATTTTGATAGCAACGTCGCGTCCGAGACGCGGATCGCGGGCTCGATACACTTCGCCCATTCCCCCGGCTCCCAAAGGGGCCACGACTTCGTAGGGACCAAGCTTGGTGGCAGCAGCAAGAGGCATAAATCGCCGAGATTATAACCCTTGCGAATGGTTTGTGAGGTATAACCTTTCTTCATAAAGTTTCGAACGGGCCTTCTTAAACTGTCCGAATCTTCCGCCCTATTCGATTAGATACTCTGTAGATAATTATTGACTTCGTAATATTCTCTGGTACCATCCGTTTCAGGCTCGTCAGAGAATTTTCTACGCGGAACATCGGCGCCGAGGTAACCACCTGGTTAACATTTGCGAAAGTGTATCAAAACAAAGGACTTTAACTTTCTTTAGAATGAACACTTATGAAAAAGGGGGAGGGGGGAGGTAGTTTATTAGACTTAGCTACTCTATCGCTGAACTCTCAGTCAGTAAGCTTATCTGGTTTTGCAATTGATTTGACATGAACCAAAAGGTGTGCAATACAGTACAGACGGCGCCCTAATCGACGCTTACAATAGACGTTGCTCGCAGCGACACTCAGTTCCCTAGTGTCTCTCCCAGGAGACCCTCATGACCAGCAGCAAAATAGCTCTTCGTGTATTTTCCGCCTTTATCCTCCTACTTGCTATTTACCCCGCCTCGGCTGATACCCTCAAGTCGGCAGATCCTTTCGCCGTTTTGGCAGGCTCCACCGTCACCAACGCGGGAGCTGGCGTACTCGGTGCCACGGTGATCATCGGCAATCTAGGAGTCTACCCGGGAAGCACCTGCACCGGTTTCACCACCTGCCCGATTATCGGTCCCGGCACCATCGCCGGAACTGTACATCTGGCTGACGGCGTAGCCTTGCAAGCGCAAAAGGATCTCACCAACGCCTACGTAACCTTGGGTGGCTTGGCCAGCACCCTGGAGCCGGCAAATCTCGCTGGACTGAGCCTGGGGCCTGGCGTCTACAAGGTTCCCGCTGCCGCCTCCAATTTAACGGGCACCCTGAAGCTTAGCGACGGTGGTATCGCCGGCTCGATCTTCATATTTTTAGCCGACAGCACGCTCATTACTTCACCAGGCTCTTTAATCGATGTGAGTGGTCTTTCTCCATCCGACAGCCTCTTCTGGGTAGTTCGAAGTTCCGCCACACTCGGTGACAACACCGTTTTTCAAGGAAATATCCTGGCGCTCACTAACATTACTTTTGACCCAGGCGCAACCATCGGTTGCGGCCGTGCTCTTGCGCAAAATGGCCAAGTGACCTTCGCTGGTCAGAATGCCACCACTGGAATTGAGAACCGCATCTCCATCGGCTGCGAAGGAACAAGTGGCGTCGGCGGAGGCGGTTTCAACGGCGGCCCCCCGGTTGTTGGCGCTCCGGAACCGGGCACATTTGTTCTGCTCGGCGCCGGAATTATCTGCCTGGCAATGCTCCTCGCCATGTTGAAAAAACGCAATCTCTCTCTCGTAACTGCATAACCGATATCGTTTGCTGATTGCGTTTCCTTGCTGCCGCTCTTGGCAGCAAGGTACACTTGCAATTCCATGATGTGTACTTTGAATCGTTGCGTAACCGCGTGTTTTTTCCTTTTTCTTCTCGCCTTTCCCGTTTTTTCACAAACAGAAAAAATTCCCCACAACAAAATCTGGAAGCCGGTTCCCTTCGCGATCGTCCGATTCAACGAGCAAGCCCCAAAATCCTGGAATCTTTATTTCGGTGAAAAACGCGGCTTGCTTCTGGTGAAAATCTGGAAGCGTTATCTCCTCCTGGACATCAATGAACAACAAGCTTTTGACATTGATCCACAGGAAATCACCGTGCAAGGCGAAAATGTTTTGTGGTCACCAGCCAAACTACCGGATACGCCGCTCGATACCGCCGAATGGAAAGGCCGCAACGTTGGTCCCGTCTATCGCATGCGTTTCCGGCTCAGCAAGGAAGGACACTTCCTCGAAATCCAAATTCCGCTTCGCCCTGACGGCAAACCCGCATATTAAAAATATTTGAAGAGAGAGAAAATTTCTAACGGCAGTAAGAGAGAAAGTTCCTAACGGCGATACACGCCGTAATACCACGGAATTCCCAACGCTCCCGACTCTACGCCAACCACAATAGGATCACCTTCGTGAAAGCGCGCGAAATCGTCGGCGTCAACGGCGAGCCGTTCGATGTGTTGATTCGGGCGCCAGGAAATTACAAATAACCTTCGGCTTCCGCGAACCACGCCTTTCATGTAATACCGGCTGTCCACTGTCGTCGGATGGTAAGTAATATTCTTTGGCGAATCCAGTCTTCCGTTGGCAAACAAGGCTGCGGCTAAAATCCATGGCAATGGAATCAGCGCCCAATAAATCCGTTTGATGACTTCAATCTCGAGGTGCTTGCGAGCGCGGCGGTCCAGCAGAATCGCCAGTCCCAACGCCACGAAGAATAGCAAACCAAAAAACACCAACATCAAATCCAGATCAAGTGGAGGATAAATCTGGCTGATGTAGGGAAGCAGCAGCGACCCAGCCAGGAAAATGGCGGTTCGGCTCACCAGCCTGCGCCGGAATACCAACTCCGCGGCCGCTGAGGTCAGTCCGCACGATAAACACTGGTCGCCACTGCGCTGCGCGCCGCAATCCAGACATCGCGTCATATTCGCGGCACCGCGCCGGTCTGCAAAAGCGCCGCCTAACCTCCGGTATCCTTTGAAAGCGTGGCCACCAATTGTTGATAGCGATCTTCGCCGTGTTCCGGAGCGGCCGTCACGGTAACGCCCATGCCGCGTCCCGGCTCAATGCGCCGCACCAGGCAATCTACCGCCACTGGGGGGTCCAGCGCCAGTTTCGCACGGAACCCTGCCCCCACCCATAGGGTATCCACCGCTTCGATAAACATGCCATTCGCGCTGATGTCGCGGGTTTTGCCGCGCAATCGGGCCGAGCCCCATTCAATCTCGAGATCCGCGCGATAAGCGTACCGCGGGGGACGCTGAGGTTCAAAATTACCGCCTATAAGGTTTCGCTTATCCATGGGTTGGGTGACCGTTTTTCATAGTTCTAATATCGTACCAAATGCGCCAATAAATCGTTTAACCTAATCTGACACTGCCTTCTTTTTTTCCGGGTGTATTTTCGTGGTGTGCGAACGCCGCTGGATTTCAGCTTGCAAATAGTTTTGCAAATTTCCCGCGACAATTCCCGGCGAAGCCAACACGCGAAGATCGGGCAAGGCAATATGTGGAAGAAAATCTAGCACGGTTGCCAGCGGAGTTGATGAATGCCGGACTAACGCTACGCGAATATTGTAGGAGCTTGACCATTTTTTATGTCCAGCCGTGGCCAGCACGATTGACGAAGCAAGTTTTTCCCGCGCCAGAACTTTCAAGAGTTGCGATTCCGTCAAGTAAGGATTGTTCAAAGCGATTGACACTACCTTTGGGTGACCTTCCGCTACGAGGGCGCCAGCCACGCGGCCAGGTCCCCGGCGCGCCAGCGTGATTTTCTGCCCTAACGCCATCTGCGGCAACCGTGCGAGTAACTGCTCTTCGGCAACGCGTTTGAGCTCGGCCGGAACGCCTGGTGTCAGAGAAAATCGAACCAGGTCCATCAAATATAAATCTCGAATAAGGCGGATTCCGTGTTGGCGTGGCATGCGCGGATGAAAAACCAGCGCGCGCTTGACGGAATAATTCTTAAGCAACGCTTTGCGTCGGCCAATTTCCTCTAGTATCTCGGTAGGTAAATCTTTTCTGGCAAGCAACAACGAAAGGGATGCCTCCTCCAGCGCAGGATTATCCAGCAGCGCGAGCAGAACTTCAGCTGAAGGGTGATAGAGCAGCGCGGCAAGCTGTTCTCCTGTCGCCACGCGCGCCGCTTCGCGTTCTTGTTCCAGTTCCGACACTTTAGTTTTCTTCCGCCTCTGAAGTTTGCAGCAATTGCAATGCGGTGCGTGCGGCTGCCTCCGCGGGTGGCATGGACAGCAAGGTGATGCTCGCCTTCGGCGCCGCGAGACGCAGGCGTTGGTCGATTTCCGCGTCAAAAAAATGGGAGCGATTCATCATCCCGCCGGATTTAACGAGCGAAAATTCTTGCCCCTTAAGCGAAAGACGCTCGATAAGCGTAACCGTGAGCGCAGCTAAGTCGTTGGCTGCGGCTTTAAGGATATCCTGCGCGGTCTCATCGCCAGAATCGGCGGCCGACGCCACTACTGGAAATAGCCTCGCGTACACTTCCTCAGGCTTGGATCGAGAAAGCTCTTGGGCGTCCGCCCAACTTGCCACACCTAGTTCCGTCAGAATTTTTTCGCCGAGGCCGGAATGTCCTTCAGTTGGGATATTGTCCGCGGCTAGCAACGCGCGGCGACCAACATCGTAGGCGCTGCCTTCGTCACCATTCAACGGGCCGCGCCCCCCGACGCGCAAAATTTGGCCGTCTTTGCCCCGGCCGATGGCAGCCGATCCCGTTCCCGCAAGCAAAACGGCGATCGGTCCATCGCCACTTTCTGTTGCGAAACTGGCGGCGGAAAGAACAATTTGGAGGTCGGTGGTAACGTGAACCACGGCCTGTGGAAATGATTCAGCAAGAAGTCTGCGCATCTTTTCACAAACGTCGGCCTCTCCTACCCCTGCCAGACCCGCGCACAACGCCTTGATTTGGCTTATACCGATAGAGGCAGAAGTCGCCGCCTGCCGCGCAGCGTCTTGGATGGCCGCCAAACTTTGGCCAATGCCAACGCGCAGAGGATTCGAAGGCCCCGAGCGCGATTGCGCGAGTATCACTTGATTTTGATCCATCAAGACGCAACTGGTCTTCGTGCCGCCGCCGTCGAAACCGAGCACCAACCGCATACAAAGCAGGATACGCGATAAAAAGTTTTGCGAAATCAATTCTGCGAATCGCGAGCCGTTTTTGTTAACCACTGCCAAATGATGAAAACGCGCGAAGTCACGGAAAAAAGATGGCGCTTCAAACGGCTATCCATATAATCGGAGCGCGATGCCAATTCATGCCGTCGATCTGACCATTGTTGTGGTGTATCTGCTGGCGGTGACCGCGCTGGGAATTTGGTTTCGGCGCGGGCAACTGCAACGAGCTGGACAAACGCGTGACGCGGCCGGCCGCGATTATTTTTTGGGAGGAAAAACCGCGCCCTGGTGGGCCATTTCTTTTTCGATTGTCGCAACGGAAACATCCACACTTACCATTATTGGAACGCCGGCGATTGCCTATGGCGGGAATCTCACTTTTTTGCAGCTGGTATTCGGATACTTAATCGGGCGCGTGCTGATTGTCTTGCTGCTTCTGCCGGGATATTTTCGCGGAGAATATTTCACCGCCTATGAAGTTATCGAAAAACGTTTCGGTGTGCGAATGCGCGCCGTCGCGGCCATAACCTTTTTAGCCACGCGAACGGTTGCGGAAGGCGTGCGAGTTTCCGCAATCGCGCTCGTCGTAAGCGTAGCGCTTGGCACATCGGAGCACCTGGCGGTGGTGATTGTCATCGCGCTGACGGTTCTCTACACCTTTGAAGGCGGCATGAAAGCGGTGATTTGGACAGATGTTGCGCAACTCATCTTATATTTAACGGGGAGTCTCGCAACTTTTCTATTTTTGCTGCACAAAATTCCCGGCGGATGGACTGAGGTTACGCAAGTTGCCGCCGCTGGCGACAAATTGCGCCTTCTCGATTTTTCGCTTTCGTTGGCGACGAAATACACGTTTTGGTCCGGATTGATTGGCGGAGCGTTTTTAACCATGGCAAGTCATGGCACGGATCAGACCATCGTGCAGCGCTTGCTTGCAGCTCGGAACGAAAAAGACAGCCGTGCCGCGCTTCTAGCCAGCGGCGGAATTGTGTTCGTGCAGTTCACATTATTTTTGCTAGTAGGAATCCTGCTTTTTGTTTTCGCGCAACATGTTCCATTACTTGGCCCGGGGGAGCGCACGGACCGCATCCTGCCTCTTTTTCTGGTGCGAGAAATGCCCGCGGGATTGGCGGGTTTGCTACTCGCGTCCATTCTCGCCGTCGCGATGTCCAATGCCAGCGGAACATTAAACTCCCTGGCGGCATCCAGCGTGCTGGATTTTTCGCGGTTGCGCGGGCGCGCCACCGACGGCCAAAAATTTTTGCGGCTTTCGCAGCGCATGACTTTGGTTTGGGGAATAGTGCTAATGGCATTTGGATTGGTCAAATGGGGGCCGCTGCTTGAAGCGGGATTGACGGTCGCCGCCCTGCCATCGGGCAGCTTGCTGGGACTTTTCTTGCTCGGCACTTTCGACCGCGCAGCGAATGCTCCTGGAGCTTTGGCGGGGATGTTCGTGGGACTCGCTACGGTGCTGTCCGTTTTTATGTACACGCACGTTGCGTTTACCTGGTATGTACTGATCGGAGCGGTCACGACGTTTTTATTTGGCGCAATAGTAAGTCGTCTCAATAAGCATTTTTTAGCGAGCGACGGATCGATGCGAGAAAACTCTTGAGCGAAAATCGGCTTGGACTGGTGCGCGGCCTGGGTGCCTGGGCTTCCGTCGCGATTGTTGTCGGCACCATGATCGGCACGGGAATTTTTCTCAAGCCCGCTGAAATGGCGCGCGAAGGGCGCACGGTTTCCGTGGTTTTTGCCGCGTGGATCGTGGGCGCAATACTTTCGTTATTTGGCGCGCTTTCTTTCGCGGAGTTAGGTGCCGCGATTCCAGAAGCTGGCGGCGAATATGCCTACTTGCGCAAAGCCTTCGGCCCAGCATGGGGATTTCTTTTCGGCTGGATGCACTCGATCGTAGGAAGGCCCGCTTCCGCGGCGTCAATTGCCGCAGGCATGATGCGATTCGTCGGATTTCTTTTGCCGGCGGTTGCGACTCCGCTTTTCACCATACATATCGCGCTTCCCGGAATTGCCACGTGGATCAAGCCCTATGATTTTGTTTTTACCTGTGCGCAACCGCTGGCAGCGTTCTGGCTGCTGGTAATGACCGGAGTAAATTATCTCGGCGTGCGGCTGGGTGGCGGCGTGCAAGTTTTTTTGACTTCCATCAAAGTGGTTTCCGTCGTAATCGTGATTGGCGTGGCTTTTTTTTCTCCTACACCTACTACGCATGCCGCAAATCCCGTGTGGCCCCTGGCCTTCGACGGCAGCCTGCTCGCGGCGTTTTTAGCCGCTCTGGCGGCCGCGCTGTGGGCTTATGACGGTTGGGAAGATTTGAACCTGGTTGGATCCGAAGTGCAAAATCCGGAGCGCAACTTTCCGCGCGCGCTCGTTGGCGGCGTCGCCTTTGTAGCGCTTATCTATTTGCTATTCAGTGCCGCGTGTCTACAAGTGCTTCCGTTTGAAAACGTCGCTGCCTCAGCGCACATCGCCTCGGACGTGGTGCAACGAGTTTCGGGAAGCAGCGCGGCAGCGTGGATCACGGTGGCGATGGCTATCTCCGCCCTTGGTTCCATGAATTCGTCAATTCTGAGTGGCGCGCGCGTACCGTACGCCATGGCGCGAGACGGAATCTTTTTCAGAATTGCAGGCGGAATTCATCCTAAATATCGCACTCCCGGGCGCGCGCTAATTTTTCAGTGCGCGCTGGCAAGCTTGATGGCGCTGAGTGGAACATTTGAAGAATTGACCAATCTTTTTATTTTTGCAGGTTGGATATTTTATGGTCTCGCCGTGGTGGCGTTGTTCCGCTTGAGGAAAACGCAGCCGCAGATGCCGCGGCCTTATCGTTGCTGGGGCTACCCTTGGGTACCAGGCGTTTTTGTCGCCGGCTCATTAGCACTGACGGTGAGCATCTGGCTGCAGCGGCCGGGCCGATCTTCCATTGGCTTGCTGTTGATTCTCGCGGGAGTTCCGTTCTACAGGCGGTGGGCCTCCAGGCAAACTCACCAAGGAAGCTAGAAACTTTTTGGCTTACAGCGCTGCCGCTCGCGTCTTTGTCGCGACATCAACGTGCAAAAAAGCGTCTTGTACTGGCGGCGCAACTTCCGCGCTGGCGTGGAATAAATGTGCGAGTGTCTCGGTTCCGGCAATCAGTCTCGGCCCGGGGCGCGAAAAATAACTGTTGGCATTGAGTGCATAAACATGATCGTTGCGCACCGCTGGAACAGAACTCCACTCAGCGGGAAAAGCCAACGTTCTGTATTCGTCGAGCGCTTGTTGCGCATCATATCCGCACGGTGCGATCAGCAAAAAGTCTGGCGCAGCTTCGATCACGTTCTCGACCAAGACGCGGAATGATGGCGTGCGGACACGACCCAGAACGTCATCCCCGCCGGCACAATGAATCATTTCTGGTACCCAGTGGCCGCCAACATAAAAAGGTTGCAGCCATTCCAGTAAGGCAACGCGCGGACGCCTGGACATGTTGCAAGTCGCGATTTCAATTGCCCCTAGTTTCTCTCCGATGCTGCGCAGCAGCGCCTTGCCGCGCGGACCTCGGCCCGTTTCTTCCGCGACCCAAAGAATATCGCGCCAAACATCGCCAAGATCTTGCGGGTTCAGGCAAAGTACTTCGGGCCGTTTCTCGAATCGCGCAAGAGCGGCGGCAAGATCATCGGGCGACGCGGCGCATACGTGGCAAAGATCCTGCGTAATGATCAAGTCGGGTTGCAAATTTTCCAGCATGTCCGCATCAACGGCGTAGAGGCTTTCGCCGCGTGAAACGTATTCGCTAACGAGAGTATCGATTTCTAAAGGCGAAGCGTCATGCGGAATGCGCGAGTGAATCACTACGTTTTTGGTTTTGGCACGCGGCGGATAATCGCATTCATGGCTGACTCCGACGATTTCGCTGTCGAAGCCCAGAGCAAATAATATTTCCGTGGCGGAGGGCAGCAGAGAGACGATGCGCATTCGGGAAAGGTATCACAAATCGCACTCCCAGTCTGAATGCGAATGCGGCCGCAGAACTTCTTCAACGTTTGCGTAACTCTGCTCTATTTGTAAAGAAAGTATTTCCGCCGGATTTTCTCGAATGCCGCTAGATCGGACGACCAACCTGCAACGATCTCGGGAGGAGGAACTCCCGTTTGCAATTGCTTTACGGTTGCGTCATTACCCAGCAGAAGAAGAATTTTAGAGACATCAAATTGCGCCGGGTACTGTTTGAGAAGAAACGCGGCAATTTCCAGGCCCATTCTCATGGAGCGCAAAGCCTGGCGATCCGTCACACGGATGGAAACGCCCCCGCATCGTTGTCCTGCGTGCAAACCGGACACGGGAATGAAGGGCTGATTAGAAAAATGGACGCCAGGTAGAGCGCGTGCGTTCAATGCTGATGCGACTACTTCGCCATCGATCCAGGGAGCGCCGAATTCCTCGAAGGGAGCTTCCGTGCCGCGGCCAACGGAAACTCCCGCATTTTGCAAAATTTCGAGGCCAGGATAAAGCAATGCGCCTTTTTGCGTGCGCAAATTGGGCGAAGGTGGAACCCAGCGCAGGCCGGTGCTGTCGAAAAAATAAGTGCGGCGCCAGTTCTTCATTGGGATTACGTGCAAGTCGCACTGAATGTTATTTTCCACGTTAAAGAGTTGAGCCAGTTCTCCGATGGTGAGGCCGTAACGGACGGGAAGCGGATAGTAGGCGGTGAAGCTGGTCTTATCCGCATCCAACATCGGTCCTTCCACAATTTCGCCGCCAAGCGGATTGGGTCGATCCAATACATAGAAAGCAATTTTGCGCCGCGCGGCTTCTTCCATGCAGTAGGCCATGGTCGTCGTGTAGGTGTAGAAACGAACGCCCGCGTCTTGTACGTCAAAAACCAGCGCATCAATACCCTTCAGCATTTCATCGGTCGGCCGAAGCGTGTCTCCGTAAAGGCTAAATACCGGCAGCCCCGTCGAGGGATCTTTTGACGAAGAGATTTTTTCGTCGTTGCGTCCGGCTAGACCATGTTCCGGACTGAAAAGTGCGACCAGTTGTACGCCGGGCGCGCGCGCCAACAGTGACGCCGTGGATCGCTCCTGCGAATCGAGACCGGTGTGATTGGTAATTAAGCCAACGTGTTTTCCTCGGAGTGGGGCGAATTTTTGCGCCTCCAACACGTCGATTCCACTTTGCACGCGTGAGGCGTGGTGCGCGCGAATACCGCTCCTGGACTTCGCAGACAGAGGAGCGGCCCAAAAAGCGGCCAGGCAAACTAGGGCGACATAGCAGCAATTCAGTTTCCCTCGCAAACTTTTCCCTCCCGTGTTCTGTTCAAGTCAATCATAGTGTGGAACATCGATTATTTCGCCGCGTTGTGAGGGGGATGTGCGTGTGCTATATACAGAACCAAGCCCCGTGCCGGAGGTGTGATTGAAGAATCGCAGCTGTTTGCTGATGCTTTCATTATTTTTTTATATGACTTCGGGGGCCCGTACGCAAAATCGCGAATCGGATACCAGACAAAAATCCGCGCAAAAACTATCGGACGAAAAAATGAGCACTCAGAAAAGACTGGCGTCGGACAAACTCTCTCCCGTAAGCAAGGCCTGGGTGGAAAATACTTTGCGCAAAATGACCTTGGACGAAAAAGTCGGCCAGATTATTTTCGCCACGTATCATGGAAGCCTTACGCCGACCGATTCCGCCGCGTACCGCCAAATGATGCACAACGTTGAAACCCTGCACGTGGGAGGATTCATCAACGTTACGCAGGGTTCTCCGCTGGGCATTCTAAAAAGCCAGGCGTATCCCACCGCGGTCCTGAATAATCAGTTGCAGACCAAGTCCAAATTGCCGCTCCTGGTCGGCGCTGATTTTGAGCGTGGCACCGCGATGCGGCTGGACGAGGGCACTTCGTTTCCTACGGCGATGGCGCTGGCGGCCGGCGGTGAAACCAAGGACGCCTACACCATGGGAAAAGTCACCGCACAGGAAGCGCGCGCGGTTGGCGTGCATTGGGTGTACGCGCCGGTTGCCGATGTAAATAATAATCCGGGCAATCCAATCATTAACACGCGATCGTTCGGCGAGAATCCCGAGAAGGTGGCGCAGTTCGTCACCGAATTTATTCGGGGAGTGCAGGAGAACGGCGGCCTGGCCACGGCTAAACATTTTCCTGGGCATGGAGACACGGCGTCCGATTCGCACATCGATCTGCCGGTGATTCACGCGGACCGCGAGCGTCTGGATAAATTGGAACTGGTACCGTTTCGCGCAGCGATTCGCGCGGGCGTGAGCAGCATCATGACCGGTCATTTGTCGGTGCCGTCGCTGGAGCCTGATCCGAATACGCCGGCGACTCTCTCGTCCAAAATTCTCACCGACACGCTACGTAAGCAACTTGGTTTTGAAGGACTCGTGGTTACCGATGCGATGGACATGGGCGGAATCACGGTGCGTTATGTGCCCGGTGAAGCCGCGGTGCGCGCGTTTCTTGCGGGCGCGGATGCTTTGTTGATGCCACCGGTGCCGGACGCGGCGTTTGAGGCGTTGCAAGCCGCGGTAAAGTCCAAGCGCATTTCGCGGGAACGGCTGGATGCATCGGTGCGGCGAATTATCGAGGCCAAGGCGCGGTTAGGTTTGAACAAAAGCCGGCTTGTGGATGTAAACGCGCTGAATTCGCATTTTGGCAGCGTGGCCGCGCAAGAAGCAGCGCAGGAAATTTCGGATCGCGGCATAACTCTTCTGCGCGACACCGGGAAGCGCCTGCCATTGGACGCGACCAAACCCACGCGCGCGCTGCTTGTCGCGCTGTACGCGGACCCGGAGCCGTTCCCCGGCGAAGATTTAGAGAGGCAGCTTCGCACCCGCGTGGATTCGTTAACTACCTTGCGCGCCGATACGCGCTTTGTTAAAGCAGAAAACCTTAAATTGCCCGCGGCGGATAGTTACGACATTGTGATCCTGGCATTGTTCGTCCGCGTGAGCGACCGCAAAGGGAATGTCGACATACCTGCTGACCAAGCGGCTTTGGCGGAACAAATTTACAAACAGGGTAAGCCAGTAGTCACCGTGGGTTTCGGAAGTCCATATTTAATTGAAAGCTTTCCGCAAGCCGCCACTTGGCTGGCAGCGTTTGGCATTAGCGATGTGGCGCAAATTTCCGTGGTGCGCGCGTTGTTCGGAGAAATTCCGGTGCGCGGGCGCCTGCCGGTGACGATTCCGGGCGTTGATCTAAAAGCGGGATTCGGCCTGGACGTTCCCGCGAAGCCGATGGCACTACAGCCGATGACTGCTAGCGACGAGGTGCGCCTTCAACCGGTCTTTCGTGAAGTAGAGCGGGCTATTGCGGACAAGGCATTTCCGGGCGCAACCCTGGCTGTGGGAATTAATGGAAACGTTTCCGTGCGTGCATTTGGAAAATTGAGTTACGACGCAAAAGCTCCGGCGGTCACGGCAGACACGATGTATGACATCGCTTCGCTGACGAAAGTGGTGGCAACCACCACACTGGTGGAAAAATTAGTTGAAGGCGATTTCCCTTCTCCGCTGAATTTGGACGCGCCGGTCGAGCGATATTTGCCGGAGTGGACATCGAGCGGAGGCCAACTGGATTGGCGGCGTCAGGTCACCGTGCGACATTTGCTGACGCATACTTCGGGGCTGCCCGCCTTCAAGGAATATTGGCGCACGTCAAAGAGCAAACAGGATACGCTGGACAAAATTTTTGCGGAACCTTTGGAATCGGCCCCTGGAACGAAGATGGTCTATTCAGACCTGGGAATTATTCTGATGGCGGAAATTGTGGAAAGGCTTACCGGCCGGCATCTGGACGACCTGGCGAAAGAATATATTTTTCAACCGCTCGGGATGCGCAATACCACTTACAATCCAGTAAAGAATCTTTGGCCGCGAATCGCGCCGACGGAAATCGATAACAATTTGCGCCACCGGCTGGTGCAGGGCGAAGTTCATGACGAAAATGCGTATGCGATGGGCGGCGTTTCAGGTCATGCCGGAATTTTCAGCACCGCGCCGGATCTTGCCGCGTTCTGCCAAATGCTGTTGAACGGCGGCGTATATCGGCACCATCGCATCGTCAAGCGTGGAACTATCGCGGAATTCACGGCGCCGCAATCGTTGGCGCAGAATACGCGCACGCTCGGCTGGGTGGTGCCGACCGAAGGCTCGTCGAGCGGGCATTATTTTTCGGGGCACAGTTATGGGCACACCGGGTTCACGGGAACATCGATCTGGATCGATCCGGACCGGCAAATTTTTGTTGTGTTTTTAACCAACCGCGTGAACCCCACCAGAGAAAATCAAAAGCTGGGTGATGTGCGACCGCTGGTACACGACGCGGTGATGAAGGCTCTCGGATTCGCTAACTAGATCAACTGTTGCTGCAGGTCGACAGTGGCTTGGGTGAGATCAGCGGGACGCCCTAAATCACGCCAATAATATTCGTCAGCCCGGAAGCCGAGAATTTTTTGGCCCTGGACACTGATACGAAGATACTCAGGAATGATGGAGAAAACGCCTTCTTCGCGGAGCATGGGCAACAATCGCGGAGAGATGATGTGCACGCCGGAAAAAGCGAGCGCCTGAAGAGGTTGCGACGCGATTAGATTCGTAATCGGCCCCGTATCCTCGCCGGCAACCCTGCGGCCACAGAGTTCGAGCTGTTCATTGAAAAGGAGAAGGCGAGAGGATTCGCGCGATTGTACAGCCAATGTCGCGAGGGCCTGGTGTTCACGGTGGAATTCCAGCATGCGGCGGAGGTCGATGGAGCTGAGAACATCGACATTATGTAGAAAGAAAGGCTCGTCGAGACGGCGAGGATCCTCAAGGAAAAACCAAGCGGCTTTTTTCAATCCTCCGCCGGTGTCCAGCAGGATTTCTTCGCGTGAAATTTCGATGCGCATGCCAAAATTGTTGTTTGCTTTCAAATAGTCGACGACCATGTCGGCGAAGTGATGGACGTTGATGATTGCTTCAGTAACGCCAAACGTTCGCAGACGTGAGAGCGTGATTTCGAGCAGTGTGCGTCCGGCGATTTCGACCAGGGCCTTAGGGCGCGTATCAGTAAGCGGCTGCAAGCGGGTACCGCGACCCGCCGCGAGGATCATGGCCTTCATTCGGGGGCCTTCGTTCGGAGGCCTTCATTCGGGGCCTTCATTCGAGGGCCCTCATTTGGGCCCTACGGCCATCTTTTCGAGTTCGAGATGGCGCACCACGACTTCCACACCGTTTCTGCCGCGCAAACGTTTTGCCAATTGCTCAGCCAGATAAACCGACCGGTGCTGCCCGCCGGTACACCCGAACGAAACCATTAAATTCTTGAAGCCGCGTTGCTGATAGGTGTTGACGCTGGCATCCACCAACGACAACACGCATGCAAAAAACTGGTGGACGCTCTCTTGCTGCTGCAAGTACTCAATCACCGCGGCATCCCGGCCGGTCAAAGATTTGAACCGTTCTTCGCGTCCGGGATTCGGCAGGCTGCGGCCATCGAATACAAAACCACCGCCATTTCCAGATTCGTCCTTGGGCAATTCATGGTGGAATGAAAAACTAAAAACGCGGACCACCAGATTATCCGCTTCGCCGGCCAAGCTCTGTAATTTCTCCGAAGCGAGCATGCCGTTGAAGGCCGCCATCAGCGCGGGCAGCTCAACGGGCAAGGTGACGTTGTGCAGCAGCCAGCGTAGATTCTTCAGGGCGTAAGGAACGCTCTGAAGGAAATGAGCCTTGCGCTCGTAAAAGCCGCGAAAACCATAAGCACCCAACGCTTGCAGGATGCGGACGTAGACATATGCGTAGTAGTAGCGCATGAATTCCTCGCGGTCCAACTTGATGAAACGCGCGAGCGCATCGAGGTAGTGATCGAGCAATTGCTGGCGCAATTCGGGGGGCAAGTCCGCCTTGGCGTCGTACAAAAGCGAGGCAATGTCATATTGAAGCGCGCCTTTTCGGCCGCCCTGGTAATCCAGAAAAAAAGGCTGCTCATCGCGCAACATGATGTTGCGAGACTGAAAATCACGATAAAGAAAATAATCGCAGCGGGCGTTGAGCAGAAAATCCGTGAGGCGGCCGAAATCATTTTCCAAAGCTTGTTCGCTAAAAGGAATACCAGCCAGGCGAAGAAAATAATATTTGAAGTAGTTCAGGTCCCAGGCAATCGACTGGCGATCGAAACTCGCTATGGGATAACAAACGCTGTAGTCCAAATCGCTGCCGGCTTCCACCTGGAAGCGCGGCAACACTTCAACTACCTTGCGATAGGCGTCAACAGTAGGGCGAGCAATGCTGACGCCGGTGCGGTTCCTGGAAAGAAATTCGAAAAGTGACGTGTCTCCAAAATCTTCTTCCAGGTACGCGCCCGCACTGAGTTCCTCGCCATAAATTTCCGGTACCGGCAGGCCGTGCCGCCGAAAATGACGGGAGAATTCGAGGAAGGCTACATTTTCTTCGCGAACGTTATACAAAATCCCAATGGCGCTGGATTTTGCATTGGACAGCCGGATGATCTTGCGGCCTGAGCCGCCAAGTTCGCCCTGAAGCGGCACTACGCTCTCCGGCGGTGCATGAAAATGCTGCTCAAAAAGTTTTTTAAGAACGTCCATAAACGTTTCCGACCATCCCGGCGCGGCCGCGATAAAGCAAACGTTTCCATCATATCTCGATTCAAGAGGAGGAAATTTTAGCCGTTGGGCGGGATGTCGTTCGCGTAAACGACGGCAAGATTTTCGGATTACACTTTGCAGCGCTGCAAAACGGAAGGGTACAGATATAATGCCAACGTACTCGAAAGTGTGAAACCCAAAAAGATGGAAAGACGCTTAACGGAACAACGCAACGCCGCCTCCCGCAATCTCGACCGAATGTCCTCGCTGGAAATTATTACCTTGATGAATCGCGAAGACCGCAAAGTAGCCGTCGCGGTGAAACGGGAATTGCCGGCAATTGCCCGGGCGGTGGACGCCGTGGTCGCTCAAGTGCGAAGAGGCGGCCGTCTGATTTATGTTGGCGCGGGATCGAGCGGAAGAATGGCGGTGTTAGACGCCGCTGAATGTCCGCCAACTTTCGGTATTTCGCAAAAACAGATGTTTGCGCTGATTGCGGGAGGAAGACGCGCGGTGACCGGGGCGGTGGAAGGAGCGGAAGATTCCGTTGCAAACGGGGAGCGCGATTTGCGCAAGGTCAAATTGACCGGCAACGACATCGTGGTGGGAATCTGCGCCAGCGGAACGACGCCCTATGTCCTTGGAGCGATGAGGTACGCGAGGGAAAAAGAAGCCATCACCATAGCAATCACTTCGAACCGCAACATGCCCGTGGCGAAATTGGCGAAGATCGTGATCGCGGTGGAGACTGGGCCGGAAGTGCTGACGGGTTCGACACGATTGAAAGCCGGGACATCGCAGAAAATGGTGTTGAACATGCTCTCGACTGCCGTGATGGTGCGACTCGGACATGTATATGAAAACTTGATGGTGGACATGACGCTGTCGAATCAGAAACTTGCGGATCGGGCGGTCCACATGCTCGCGCAAGCTAGTGGCGCGCGATTGTCTACAGCCGGCCACGCTGTGCGGCAAGCGCAACACAACCTGCGAGTTGCGTTGGTGATGTTGAAGCGCGGAATAAACGCCGTCGATGCGAAGCAATTAATCAAGGCCGCGAAGGGAAATTTGCGGCGCGCCCTGGAAGCGCGGAGCTAAGTTAATGGATAAATTTCGCATACGGGGCGGTAAAGCACTTCGCGGATCGGTCGCAATCAGTGGAGCAAAAAATTCGGCGCTACCGGCAATGGCGGCGGCGCTGTTAACCGCTGAAAAAGTCACGCTACATAACGTTCCGAAGGTGCGCGATTTAATTACCATGAGTAAATTGCTGACGTTCATGGATGCAAAGGTATCGGTTACACAAATTCCGAGCAGCGATTACACCATTGAGACGCCAACTCTGAACCACGCCGAGGCGCCATACGAACTGGTAAAAACCATGCGCGCATCGATACTGACGCTGGGACCGCTGCTTGCCCGCGTGGGAGTGGCGCGTGTCTCATTGCCGGGCGGATGCGCAATCGGCGCGCGGCCGGTGGATTTTCACCTGAAGGCGCTCGAATTGATGGGCGTGAAAATTGAGACATCGCACGGATATATCGAGGCAAGGGCGGGCAATCGCGGCAGGCTGGCGGGCACGCACATAAAGTTTGAAAAAATAACGGTTACCGGCACGGAAAATATTCTAATGGCCGCTACCCTGGCAGAAGGAGAAACGGTTTTAGAAAATTGCGCGCGAGAGCCCGAAGTTACCGACCTGGTGCGCATGTTGCGGAAAATGGGCGCGGTCATTGAGGGCGAAGGAACGGGCACTTTGCGGATTCAAGGAGTGCCTCGATTGCATGGGGCGGACCACACCGTAATTCCGGATAGGATTGAGGCCGGAACATTTTTGGTGGCCGGCGCGATCACGCGAGGGGATTTGACGATAACCCACTGCGCCCCGGAACATCTTGGCGCCGTTCTCGAAAAGCTAGGTCAGGTCGGAGTGCAAATTGAAATTGCGGATGCCACGACACTGAAGGTTAGCGCTGGGAAAAAATTTGCGGCGGCGGACATGACCACGGAGGAGTACCCCGGTTTTGCGACCGACATGCAGGCGCAGTACATGGCGCTGGCAACGCAGGCCGAGGGCACGTCGGTGGTGACCGAAACTATTTTCGAGAATCGTTTCCTGCACGCCAGCGAAATGATGCGTATGGGCGCGAATATTTCGATTGAGGGAAATCGCGCCACGGTACACGGGCCGGCGAAGCTTTCCGGAACGATGGTGCAAGCTTCGGACTTGCGAGCCAGCGCTGGGCTGGTGCTCGCGGCGCTGGTTGCGGAAGGCGAGACGGTGATCGACCGGGTGTATCACATCGATCGCGGCTATGAAGAGATTGTGGAGAAATTGCAGGCAGTCGGCGCGGATATCGAGCGAGTGCATAATCCCGTTGCCTAGCGGGATCAGAGACGGGGTGTTGGGTGCCTGCCGGGACTCAGGCAAAAAAAGGCGAATTTTGGTACAATCTGGCCCACGCTCGAGATACGGCGCGACGCTCACGTCGTAATTTGCGGAGGACGCTCCAATGGCCAATACCGAACTACTGGCAAAGATTGACGCGGCAATAGCCGAAAAGAGTTTGCTGAAGCACCCCTTTTATCAGGAGTGGCAGGCGGGAACCCTGACACGCAAGGCCCTGCAGCTTTACGCAGTGCAATATTACAAACACGTAGAAGCTTTTCCGAAGCACTTACGAGTGCTGGCGGCGCGGACCGATGGGACGCTGCGGGACATTGTGAATGAGAATTTGGCGGAAGAGGAAAACTCCAACGCCCCGCATCCGAAACTGTGGCGCGATTTTGCCGTGGCCTTGGGAGTGAATGAAGAGGATGTGATTTTCTGCCCTGCCCTCCCTGGGACGCAAACGGTGGTGCAGACATTCCGCGAAATTTGCGGAGACCGTTCCCCCGCGGAAGCCGTCGCCGCGCTTTACGCTTATGAATCGCAAGTGCCCGAAATTGCCACCACCAAGATTGAGGGGCTGAAGAAATTTTACGGAATTGACCATCCGGACGGGTTGGCGTATTTCACCGTGCATGAGGAAGCGGACAAACAGCACCGCGCGTTGTGGCGCGGATGGTTGGAACATCAGGCAGACGGAAACGAAGAAGAGATTTTGGCAACAACCAGGGAAGCGTTAAATTCCTTGTGGGGCGCGTTGGACGCGGTGCATTGCGCGCAGAAGCCGTGCGTCAATTAAGAGAACCTGAGGAATACAATTAGAAAGGCCTCCGATTAAAACCGGAGGCCTTTTCTAATTTAGTGTTGTGATGTTATTCGGCCGATTCTGTATTGGCCGTGGTGCTTTCCGCTTCGCTCTCCGAGTCGCCGGAAGAGGCTGCACCCGCTCCCGCGGCGCGCGCCTGTTTTTCGCGAGCTTCCTTGATCAAAGCTTTACGCGAGAGCCGAACTTTGTTGCCCTCGATGGATAGCACTTTCACCAGAACCTGATCGCCAAGTTTCAGCTCGTCGCGGACATCGCGAATGCGATGTTCGGAGATTTCGCTGATGTGCAGCAGGCCGTCCGTTCCGGGGAACAATTCGACGAATGCGCCGAATTCGGCCAATCGCACTACTTTGCCCAAATACGTTTTTCCAATTTCAGCGGATGCGGTGATGTCGCGAACCATCTGAAGCGCGGAGTCGCCTCCGGGGCCGCTGGTCGAGAAGATATGCACGGTACCATCTTCCAGTACGTCGATCTTGACGCCCGTGGCTTCGATGATCGAGCGGATTTTCTTGCCACCCGGCCCGATGAGATCGCGAATTTTGTCCTGTGGAATTTTCAGCTTGAACAAACGAGGAGCGTAAGCGGAAATGCTGGTGCGTCCCTCGCTAAGCGTCTTTTCCATGACATCGAGAATATGCAGTCTGGCTTTTTTCGCCTGCGCGAGAGCTTCACGCATCATCGGAATGCTGATTCCCAGAACCTTGATGTCCATCTGAAGCGCGGTGATGCCGGCGCGGGTCCCGGCGACCTTGAAGTCCATATCGCCGTAATGATCCTCGGCTCCGGCAATGTCCGTCAAAATCGCGTATTTATTGTTTTCCCCGACGACCAGGCCCATTGCGATTCCGGCGCAGGGAGCCTTCAAAGGTACGCCTGCGTCCATCAGCGCGAGCGATCCACCGCAAACGCTGGCCATGGAAGAGGAACCGTTGGATTCGAGAATGTCCGACACAATGCGCATGGCGTAAGGAAAATCCGCTTCCGGAGGAAGCAGGCTCGTCAGGGCGCGCTCAGCAAGGGCGCCGTGTCCAATTTCTCGCCGCCCGGGTCCACGCAGAAATTTAACTTCACCTACGCTGAATGGCGGAAAATTGTAGTGCAACATAAAGCGCTTGAATTGATCCTGCGCGAAAAGCAGGTCAAGGCGCTGCATGTCTTCTTTCGTACCGAGAGTGAGGGTGGCGAGCGCTTGCGTTTCGCCGCGAGTAAACAGCGCGGAGCCGTGAACACGTGGCAGCAAGCCAACTTCGCAAGTAATCTGGCGCACCTGATCGAATGCGCGCCCGTCCGGCCGGCGATGCTTGTCGAGCATCTCGGTGCGGAAAATATTTTCGCGTAGCCGCTCAAAGGCGCGCTTGGAGAGATTCAGCTTCTCTTCGTCATCTTCGGGAACCGTCGCGGTGATTTCGTCCTTCAGCGCGTCAACAAGGTGATAGCTGTCCTTTTTAGGATGCTTTTCGGTGTTGAGCGCGTCCTGCAATCTGGCGCCGTATTTCTTCTCGTATTCCTTATACAACGCTTCGTCAAAGGCCAGTGGCGGTACTACAACTTTCACCGGCTTCAGCTGCGCGTACAGCTCCTTGATTGCGCCAACAATTTTCTTGACCTGAGCGTGCCCAAACTCCAGCGCTTCGACAACGGTGTCTTCGCTGACTTCCAGCGCGCCTGATTCAACCATAACGATGGCGTTTTCGGTTCCGGCGATAACGATGTTCAGCAAACTCTTTTTCTGCTCAGCGACGGTAGGGTTGGCGACGAGCTGGCCGTCGAGCAAACCCACGCGAACAGCGGCGATGGGATTTGCAAACGGAAGATCGGAGCAATAGCTTGCAGCGGACGCGCCGGTTACCGCGATGACATCGGGATCGTTGTCGGAATCAGCGGACAGCACCATGCTGACAATTTGCGTTTCATTGCGCCAGGATTCCGGGAACAGCGGACGCATCGGCCGGTCAATAAGGCGCGAAGTGAGAATCTCTTTTTCCGATGGGCGCCCTTCCCGCTTAAAAAAGCCGCCGGGAATTTTGCCGGCGGAATAGGTATTTTCGCGGTAGTCAACGGTAAGTGGTAAAAATCCACGATCGTTAGCCGTCGGCGACATGCAAGCAGTGGTAAGAACCACAGTGTCGCCGTAGCGAGCCACGATTGCGCCGTTTGCCTGCTTGGCCATCTTTCCAGTTTCTAGAATTAATTTGCGGCCACCGATTTCAACAGAAACCTGATGCGGCGCTGGTACGTTTGTATTTTCTGACATGAATGATTTCCTTTTGGCTCCACGTTCACGCGGAGCTCCAATACGAGTTAGCCGCCGGGCGGTAACCCTAACAATGGAAGATGAGAGGAGAGAGACGAGGCACAGCTGCCAAGTCCATTACGCCGCGAGAGAAATTGTGCAATTCACGCGCAACGGCGAAAACGTTGAATGTTCATGAAAACGCAGGGGAGTCCGCTTGGGAAAGCGGCTACTTGCGCAGGCTAAGACGATCAACAATCTCGCGATACCTCAACGGGTCACGGCGGTTAAGGTAATCCAGCAGGCGGCGGCGTTTATTGACCATCATGATCAATCCCCGGCGCGATGCATGATCCTTCACATGAGACTTGAGGTGCGTTGTCAAATAACTGATGCGCTCGCTCAAGAGCGCAATCTGCACTTCCGGCGAACCCGTATCCTTAACGTCTCTCCGGAACTGTTCGATCAACACTGGTTTGGCTATGCTCAAGAGCCCTTCTCCGTCGTACCCTGAATTTTTCCTCTTATCTTCGACCATTCAAAGGCTAACACAACAACAATAAAAGAGTAAAGGAATGTAAATACTTTCTAAGTGAACTGGCCGCTGTGTTATCCCAAGCAGGTTGTAGTACAATCCGCCCACTCTCGTCCGAATCACAAAATACTTCATCGCAACAGGAGGGCCGATGTCCCTTGCAACTCCCGTAACCATTCCTACGAAACTCGCTACTCCTCTGCCGGGCCGCCGCTACGATCATTTCTTTTTCTCAGGGATGGCCCTACTCCTCTTATTCACCGTGTTTCTGGGATTTGCGCACAGCTACTATCTCGCGGGAATATTTAATGCGCCGCTTCCGAGCCGCATCATTCATGTACACGGCGCGCTCTTCACCTGCTGGGTCCTTTTGCTGGTCACACAAACTTCACTGGTTGCGGCGGGGCGA
>DATNME010000060.1:0-2414 GCA_035602385.1 Candidatus Dormiibacterota bacterium | reverse complement strand
CCGGAGATGTCGGTGGTGAATGCAATCTCTTTGCCGTCTGGGGACCACGACGCGCTGGAAACGCTGCGCGTGAAGTAGAGATCATCAATCGGAATGGGGCGTGCATTCGGATGGGATGCCGACGTTATTATTTTTGGATCGCTGATTTGCCGCGTGTTCGGGCCCGATGATTGAGCAACCGCAGAACCACAAATGAACAGAGCCGACAAGCAAACCCAGTTACTCCGCCTGGTTTTCATCGTGTCCTCTTTTCCTATTTCCAAACGGTTAGAATCGAACCCATGACGAGATAGCAAACCAGTTGGTAACCCGTGTTGATGGCAAAAAGCTTCATGCTCTGCTTCATGAACAGCGCGCCAGTGAATTGCACGGTGGCGACGAAACCGAGCCAAATATGGAAACTAGCCATGATTCCGAAATGGAGGTCTTCTCCCCGCAGCCCATGGAGGATCAATGCCAACGTGAAGGCGGAAACTAGGCTGGCAACAAAGGAGCCACCGTAAGCGGGTCCGGCACTCTTCTGCATTTCCTGTACCTTGGCTTTGTCGTTCGGGTCGTAGCCCATCTCGCGCATCCACGGCTTCGCGAAAAGAATCGGCGAGTACCACAGAAATCCCACCACCATCGTGGATATGGCGGCGACCAGAATCGCCAGCCAATTCAAGCTGTGCATGTGCATGAAGTAGTTCCTCCTGTCAGCGATGAGGGGGAGTTGCGGGCGCTATCCTATGACGCGCTCCGCTTCGATGCAAAGGAAATAGGCGGGGGAAATCTTTCATGGTTTGCCGAGGAGCTGCCGGCGATTTTTGGGATGATTCGCCGCAACGATTTCCTTCCGAGCCCGATTTCGATGGGCGATGGCGCTTGTTAGTGGGCCCTGCGGAATTCCACGTAATCGCGCCCGGCGTAGAGCCGGTAGCTTCCCGCGGTGGCAGTGGCAAGCACCTGCAGCGGCACGGGTCGCTTCATTTCCGCGTCGTGTTGCGAGGCGGCCTGCAAGAGGTCATTGGCGCCGAGGTCCATCACCACAAATTTTCCGCCGGTGAGGAAACCGAAGCCATAGGCGCCGGGCTTCAAGGTTTGACCGGCGATTTCGAGCGTAACTTCATTGAGCAGATAGGCTTGGTATTTCTCCCTGATTCCCGTGGAGTAGCCTGAGCTGTCAACCATTCCCGCGAGAACATAGAGATCATCAGCGAAGTGAACGCCACCGCTGTTGCGGAACTGCACCGGCGCACTCTGGCCGCGAAAAAATACGCGTTCCGGGAAAATTTTTGGAGAAATGTCGGCGGCTTTGAGAACAACCTCCTTGCCTGCGGCGGGCGGGTTGTCGGTTCTTACGGCATGGAGATGCCGGAGAGGAAAGCTCAGAAGCACGAGCGGCAGGAAAATGAAAAACCTGTTGAATCGGATCATGGAAACTCCTTTGAGGATGCGGGAATCGTACAACATTTAGTTTCGTTCCGGAAAAAAGAAACGAAGGCCATCGGCGCTGCTCTGGCTCCTTGCATTTTCGGGATCAAAAAAGCGCGAAAGAGCCCAAGGGGTGGTGTGCTATCTTACGCGCGCGCCCGCGGGGCTGCATAAAGGAGAGGATAAGAATGCTGGATCGGCGAAATTTCATGAAGACGTGTTCGGGAATGGGGCTGGCAGGGACACTGTTGCCGGGAGTGTTGTGGGCGCAAGCACAAACGCAGGGTGCCGCCAAAATCACCAAAGAGATGATCGACAATGCCGCCTTCATCGCGGACGTGGCCATCGCGGACGACTACAAGCAAATGATGCTCGACAACTTGAACGAGCACGCCAAGGGCTACGAAGAAATCTACAAACTGCGCATACCGAATTCCGTTGAGCCCGCGCTGATTTTTGATCCCGTGCTCCCTGGCATGAAGTTCGAGACGGAGCGCAAACCGATGCGCATCTCCAAGGCGCCCAGCACGGTTGCCTCGGGTGCACCGAAGAATATGGAGGATTTGGCATTTGCGAGTGTGCGCGAACTCGCGGAGCTCGTTCGAACGAAAAAAGTTTCGTCGCTCGCGCTGACGGAGATGTACCTGGGGCGGTTGAAAAAGTACGATCCGACGCTAAAGTTTGCCGTGACGCTGACGGAAGAACGCGCGCTCGCGCAAGCCAAGCAGGCAGACGCGGAAATTGCCGCGGGCAAGTATCGCGGACCTCTGCACGGGCTGCCCTGGGGCGCGAAGGACTTGTTGGCCGTGAAAGGATACCGGACGACGTGGGGTGCAGGCGGATTCGAAAGCCAGATGATCGATGAAGACGCAACCGTTGTAAAACGCTTGGATGAAGCTGGTGCGGTGCTCGTGGCGAAATTAACACTGGGCGCGCTGGCGCTGGGCGATGTGTGGTTCGGAGGCGTGACGCGGAATCCCTGGAACACGCATCAGGGATCG
>DATNME010000059.1:0-58332 GCA_035602385.1 Candidatus Dormiibacterota bacterium | reverse complement strand
CACTTTCCTCAGCCGCCGATCCGTGCTGCCAGGTCTTGCACGATCCGCCCGCCCAGGTCGATGCCAGGTTAGCCAGGAAGCGAGCTATTAGCGGCGGTAGCCGCTGGTTAACACCGAGCGCGGGGTTATATCACACTCACGGGAATTCGGGGACATGTCTAACGAAGTCGGCCGTGTCAAGAGATATTCTGAATGGTTTTTTAGCCCTCGGTGGACACGGATGCATCAGCGCAGCAGCACTCTGTGAGGCGAGGATGTCGCCCGGGTCACCGTTCTGTTTGTCGCGCTCCAACCAGATTGCTCGATCCGTTTCACTTCATCCCTGTGGTGTGGTCCACCAAACATGTCTTCGGTCATTCGGGACCATGATGATGTTTTCGAACTCCCTCGAATCAAGAGGGAGGCGGGTAGCCTAATCAGATGGCCGGTCAGTTAGGACCACTGTCCCCGGCAGGCATTCCCGCACGGAATTTTCATCTCGGCCTCCTTCGTTCGGAGCAATCTGTGGCTAGAGCACCAACATGTTACTCGGCTCGTTGTGAGGCCGACTTCGTTATGCTATCAGACGGGACGTTTTCTGTTATTTTGTGTGGGATGGCACGCCTGGCCCGTATCGTTGCGGGTAATTCTTTAGCCCAGGACGCCCCTGACACACCTCCCGGCTCCGTTCGAATAGGTACTTTGCAGTTATTTATTGACTTGGTTAATCTTCCCTGGTATCATCCGATGAACGTTCGTCGGAGAACTTTGTGCGCCTGAACAGCGGCACCTAGGTAACCACCTGGTTAACAATTGCAAAACTGTATCAAAACAAACGGTTTGATCTGCCTTTAGAATGAACACTTATGAAAAAGGGGGAGGGGGGGAGGGTATTTATTAGACTTAGCCTCTCTTTCCGTATGACGCTACAGCCAGACCCACATCGCGAATCATCAACCGACCTTCACCCAACCCTCGTTGGTCTTATCAAACCGCTCAACAAGCGGGCACGAGAATCCCTCAGCGACGGACGCACAATTAAACCTCTCCACGCTGATAGATCCCTTCTGAATTCTAATGAGGTTCCAGGAGTTAGGTTCGCCACGGGTTCGCGTCGAAGTCGCCGTTCCCGCTTGTACCACCACGGCGCCGTAACCCGGAATGGCGTAGCGCGTTCTCGTTTCAAGACTCTGAGCAACATGCAAATGGCCAGAAAGAAACAAATCTACCTGGCAGCCCGAGAAACCATTCATTGCCATTCGCGCCCGCCCCACCAGTTGGCTGGGAGAATCAGCCGGCAAATCAAACGGATGGTGGGTAACGATGATTCGCGCCACATCTTCTTTTATGGAATCCAATCGCGCACAACTTGCTTCCACTTGCTTTTGATTAACGCGCCCACCTTTGTGTACCAACGACCTCGCGGTGTTGATCCCCAGGACAGCTATCTCGTCGTCCTTGTAAAAAGGTTCTAGGTCATCGGTAATGTATTTTTTATATTTCGCCAAAGGTCTGAGAAAACGCTCAATTAAGTTTTCCAAGGGCACATCGTGATTTCCTGGGACGATCAATTTGGGTTGAGGGAAAGAATCAAGGAATGCCCGCGCCGCCTTAAATTCCGCTACACGCGCGCGCTGCGTCAAATCACCCGAGACGGCGATCAGATCCGGGTTGCTGGCGGTTATTTTGGCAGCCAGCGCCGCAATAACCTCCGTATCCACGCGGCCAAAATGCAGATCCGAAATATGTGCGATTGTTCGCACCGCTGGACTCTTCCTATCTTGAATTCTCATCACTCCCCCCAGGAGCAATCACCCGCAACGCCCGAGGCAGAACTTTATAATTTAGTGGAGGAGACGTTCTCATCACTTCACCGTCAAACGCGACCCGCAGATTTCTCCGCCTACTTTCAACGCGCAGTTCATCGGTACGAAAGCTTTCAAACCCCTTCAACAAAATCCCGGAGCCCAGCACGGCTCCGAATCCCACACGAAGCAACTCCATCCTGGTCATCTTACCAGTCATGCATAGCTGCAAATGCCCGGCATCGAGACGTTGCCGGGTGCCGATTTTGGTTCCTTCAAAATCGTATTCATTGTTGCCGACAAAAATAAAGGAAGTCTTGCGCACAAGAGCCTTTCCATCTACTTCCAACCGCACGGTAACGTGAGGAAAACGACGCAGAACCTTAAAGAAAGCAATGACCAGAGCAAACATCTTTCTCAGCCCGTGTTTTTGCAGACGCTCGCGTTCTGCGACTATTGCGGGATAAATCCCGATGCCTGAATTGTTTAAAAACGTTTGTCCATTCACTTCGCCAACATCCACGTCAATAACACGTTGTTCCGCAATCACGCGTACGGCCTCAGAGATCTCAAACGGCAGCTTCATATCTTTCGCAAAATGATTTAAAGTCCCCAGCGGCAGTATACCGAGCGAACACCGCGTCCCGACCAGCGCTGACGCGACTGCACTGACGGTGCCGTCCCCGCCTCCCGCCACAATCACTTTGTATCCTCTACTTACCGCATCGCGGGCGAGACCGCGAATATCCTCGCCATTGCGGACTAACGAAATCGATGGGGTGATTCCATGTTGCAGGAATATTCTGCAAAGCGTTTCGGACTCCTCCGGCTTCTTGCCGGCAGCATGGTTTAAAATTACTTTTACGATGCGCCCATTTTCATCACCGTGGATTTCATCACTGTGAGCGACAGTGTGAGGAGCTTCCGCGCGGTTGGCTTCGGTTTCGACGGACGTCGACTCCGAACTTGATCGCATGTACCAATTTCCCAGGTATACAGCAGCCAGCCAAACCGACCCCGTTAGATATCCTGCGGCCACATCAGTCGGATAATGCACGCCGAGATAGATTCGACTCACTCCAATACCGAGGATTAGTAAAATCGCCAAAATCACTATGATTGATGAAAGTGCTTTTCGCCCGGTGTGCCGCAGGACGATCAGCGCAACAACCCCGTAGAACGCAACTGCGTCCACGGAGTGTCCACTCGGAAAAGAATAAGTTGATGCATGTGCCAGAGCCCAGCTAACCGATGGACGCGGCCGGTGGAACCACAGCTTAAATCCCACACTCAGTGCTAAGGCTCCGTAAACGCACACGGCAAAAACCACTGCTTCTCGACGGTTTCCACTCCACAGAAGCCAAGCCAGTCCAGCCAAAACAAGAGGCTGCATGACCTTCCAGGACCCGATCAGGCTGAGCATTAACATCGCGGTAGTCAAAGATGAAGAAGCATGAGCATGAGCATGTAGAAAGCTCATTAGACTCGCGTCCAAACCGTGCAAAAATCGTTCCGTAATCTCTTCTTGAAATTCGCTGAGAACCCACAGTAGTGCTAGCGCCACCGCAAGTCCAAACCCCGCAACCAGCAGGAACCTCTTCAACTGCGAACTTGTTTCGCCCATGCAATCACCCGTCCACCCATTCTAGGGGATAGGCGGTTCCGTCGAAAGTTCTGGCGGCTCGCAGTCGATGCCGCTTAACGAAACAGTGTGAGGAGATCCTAGCGAGTCGCCATCAGGCCACGAGCTGTCTGATGGTGAGATGATTACTTTTTCCGAGAGGGAGCCGGTTGCACTTGGGTTGAAGCTTATTCGCTCATCCAATATTTATTGAAGCCGGTGTAGTCGGATGGCAAGTTTGCGAGAATCTTCCGGCGCAATTCCAAAATATCGACGGGACCCAGCTTCCGATAGAGCACGTTGCCGTTGGGCGCCAGCAAAACGGTGTAAGGTACCGCCGACTCCCACTTTGGGTCAAAAGCTGTCTGTAGCGCCGCGGTATCTTGCGACGCAAACAGCAAGTTGCGGCTTGTGGAGTGCATGTTTTTCAACATACGCAACACGCCTTCTTTCTCATCAGGCATGTTTGTAGCAACGGTCACGTAAGCCAAATCGCGCACGCTGTACATACGGTAGGTATCTTCCAAATCGGAAAATTCATGCACGCAAGAGCCGCACCACGTGGCCCAAAAACTCACGAGCAGCATCTTTCCCGTGGTGTTGGCGCGCAATTTCTTGAGATCGTCTGCTGTCGCAGGCTCCAGCTGCACGGGCTGCGCGTCGAGTTTCTGCAGCGCTTCAATCCGTGAAGATTGTTTTTCCTGCCATTTCGTCGAGCATCCGAACACGCCAGTATGTTTTTTCGAAACTTCCTTGTGCGCCAAGAGAGCATCGATGGCATTGCGCGCATCCTGGGTCTTCACGAGTTCTGTGCGATAGCTATCGTCGACGCGCCCCTCATATTGAAGATGGCGCGTTTGATCGAACACAAACACGTGTGGCGTTGCCTGCGGCCCATAGGCACGAGTCACCGATTGTGTATCACCGTCGTACAAATATGGATACGCCAGGTGCTTGTACTCTACGCGAATCTTCATCTCTTCCAGGCTGTCGCTGATGTCAGAGGAGTCCAATTCGTCGATTCGTATCGCTTTCGGATCATTGGGTTGGATTGCGACTACCGCTACTCCTTTGTCGCGATAGTCCCAAGCGAGCTGCTGTATGCGGCGCTCGTACATCTGCGCAATCGGGCAGTGATTACACGTGAAAACAACGACGAGAACTGGACTCGAGGCGTAATCCGCCAGACCATGCGTCTTTCCGTCCACGCCAGGCAACGAAAAGTCAGGAGCACGCGAGCCAATTGGCAAAATGGGATGGGCGCTTTGCCCGCAGACATTGAAGGAAATCAAAAAAAATACAAGAATTCTCCACATGGTTTCCCGTCTCAATCGCCGTTCAAAAAATGAAACTCAGAGCATCTAACTTCCGGAATTTTAAAGCATACATTCACTTCGCGGGCGCCGGCCGCGGCTTCACTTCGGCATCCACCTGGCGCGTGGCCCACTTGATTGCTTCCGTATACATTTTTTGAATTTGCGGGTTATCCCAATTTTCCGCTGGATGTCCGAGCGTGGAGTAGAATACGCGCCCTTTTCCATACATCTTGGCCCAACTCACGGCGAAGTCATGATCCGCGCGGTGCACTCTCGGATTTCTTAAATCTAGCTTGCTTGCGTCCAGACGCATCAACACGCGCAAATTGTCTCGCGAGTAGTTTTTGATCTGATAAATCTCATCCCTCAACACGAATGATGGTGGAAACTGCTGCATCCCGGGAAATTGCGGGTCTTCGACAATAATAGGCGCGTCAAACGTTCCCCATGGATGCTCGTCGAAGTAACCACCAATCATCTCGCCATACTCCGGCCAATCCGTGAATGTAATCGCCGCACTGTGAATTCCGACGAAGCCTTTTCCATCGTCATGCACAAAGGAAAGGAAATCGGCCTTCTGCTGCGGATCCATTTCCAATGTACCGCCGGTAAAAAAGATCACAGCATCGAAATCATTCAAATTCTTAGCGTTATACTCGAGTTTTTTCTTGGTAATCGCTTCCGTATCCGTTCGAATGGTGGTGTCCCACAATCCTGTCGCGCGCCCCAGATGATCAATCGTCGCCATTGCATGCGATACCGATTCGTGCCGATAGCCTTTTTCCTCGCCGATCACCAGCACATGCGTTTTCTTCGGATGTTCGGTTTGCGCGAAACATAAACTGCATGCCGCCCCGCAGAACAGAAACAAAGCAAAACACCATTTCTTCATCTTGTTTTATCCTCGCGTGGGCATTTTCCGTAGTTGTGCCAGCTAGTTTTTGGCAGCGGCTGTCATGGGTGGCGGCATTACGTCCTTCGCCGGGATTTTCGCATCAAAAACCAAATTGAAGAATCCGACCATCATCTCGTCCCAGCTTTGTTGACCCCAGATTACTGTTTTTGTCGGGTCCGGGTTTTCCGGATTGTTTGCCGAATTGTCGAAATGAGCGGTGCACTCAATTTTCGTGCCCTTGGGCAGGATCATCGGCTCTACAAAGTTGTACCAAAGCTGCCAATGCCAGTTGTAAACGGGGACTTTCAGTATCGTTTCGGTCTTGCCATCGGGATAAACCAGGCGATATTCGAAATCTTTGCCGCGTCCGTGCATGTGCGGATGAAGTCCCGCCAATTTCATATCCCGGACCACTTCGAATGACGCATCCACTTTGTAATTCGGATCGCCGGGTGGAATCTTGAACGTCCCGTTCACCGCGGAAAGGGTCAGCACGCGCTCCTTCGGTGGCTCTTTCGCAAAAATCAGACCAAGCTTGGTGCGATCGGTCGTCGCTCGGCCGTTCGGCGTGTAATGCACTTCAAAAACAATGTCTGTGCCAGCTTTGATAAGCTTGGCCTGGCCCGGTGACAAAATCTCGGCAGGCTGTCCCGGAGCGTATCCCACTAAAAAATCGCTTGGCAGCGCGCTCGTGTCTGCTTTTTCCTCAACCTTTGGCGGCGGCGCCTCAAAGAATCCACCGGGCTTTTGATCCTTGAAGTAATTTGAGCCTGGCTCGCGCAAGTACGCAATGATGTGGTGCACCACGGACCGGTCCGTCGGCCGCACTTCAATCATCTGCACCCATTTGTCTTCTGTAAACCCGGTCGGCACAATCGCGTATTGATATTCCATCATTCCTGAATCCGGCACGGAAAATGTTTTTGGCAATTGGAAAATCACATCGGGCTTCGGAATTCCCCAGCTTTCCTCGAAATGCACAGGTGGCGGCAGGTCCTTGGGATCGCCCTTTTGCGCGCCGGCGTTCACCCAGGCAACCAGAGTTCGTATTTCTTCCGGGGAGAGCGACCTCTCGTTCGCAAAGTGACCGTAGTTGGGATCGGCAAACCACGGGGGCATTATTTTCTGTTGGACGACACGCTTCATGGTTGCGGCCCACGGCTTGGTGTCCTCGTAAGTAAGCATGGAGAACGGACCAGCTTCGCCCGGCCGATGACAGGTCTGGCAATGCTTCTGCAAAATCGGCGCGACATCTTTTGTGTAAGTCGGGGCGGAACCTTGGGGTGTCTGCGCGAACAAGCTTACCGAGAAGAAAATCGAAACCAACAGCGCGAAACAGAAACGGCGCATGAATAACGTCCTCCCACAAAGTGTGCCCGTGCAACTCCAGCGAGGAGTAAAGCCAGGATACCAGCCCGGGGCGCCCGATTACCGGGTTTGAGAATTATACGCAGAGACTATAACAAAATGGAGTTTTTTCTATGTTTTATTCGATTTAAAAACATGATATAGAGTTCAGGCAATCGTTTGTCGAAAGAAGGAGAATCTCCATCTTTTCACGCCGGCGCAACCCTACAAATCTAAGTGCTCCCGATTAGCATGCGCATGGCTTTCAAAACTCCGCGACCGCGACGTGAGTTCTTCCACCGTGTTTTTTGCACCTCCAACAAAAAATTAAAGATGAAGAGTAAGGATCAATGATGCTATTCGTTCGCTCGTGGTTTCCGTCTCACAACTGTTTGTGGTTGCTCGCTGTGCTGACGCTCGTCCCGATACAGGCAAGCATGGCGCAGGATTCCAAACCAAAATTCCGGGTTGTTGCATTAGCGGAAAAGGGCGGGATACATCAGCCATTTGTCGACGCGGCGAAGGTTTGGTTGCAAAAACAGGCTACGGACAGCAACTTTTCCATCGATTATCTGCAGAACACCGACAAAATCGACGACGCATTCCTGTCCCGCTACCAGTTGTTCATCCAGCTCGACTACCCGCCATATGGCTGGACGCCAACGGCTATGACTGCTTTCGTGAAATATATTGAAGAGGGTCGCGGCGGATGGATTGGATTCCATCACGCTACTTTGCTGGGCGAATTTGACAATTACAAAATGTGGCCTTGGTTCTCGCAATTCATGGGGGACATCCGATTCACGGACTATATTCCGAAATTTGCCACCGCGACAGTCATCGTCGAAGACACCTCTCACCCTGCGATGCTCAACCTTGGAGGCTCCTTCACGGTGAAAGATGAAGAGTGGTACACCTACAATAAGTCGCCACGTCCCAATGTGCACGTGCTTGCACGCGTGGACGAGGGCACCTATTCGCCCGATACCTCCATCAAGATGGGTGACCATCCCGTAGTGTGGACAAACGAACACTACAAGGCTCGAAATATCTATATTTTTATGGGACACCGTCCGGAGCATTTTCAAAATCCGGTTTTCACAACGCTTTTTCATAATTCGATTTTATGGGCGGCACACCAATGAAAAAATATTTCCCAATACTCCTTTTGTCTCTGATCGTATCGTTCTCTCCGAATGCGGCTGTTGCTAACCAGCCTCGTTTTAAGGTGCTCGCTTTTTATTCAACGAACGTAGAGCCAGACCATGTTCTGTTTGCGGAAGGCGCCCTGAAGTTCTTTTCAGAGGCAGCGAACAAGAACAACTTCACGTTTGATTCCACGACGCACTGGGACGACATGAACGATTCCAATCTTGGAAAATACCAAATGGTTGTCTGGTTAAACGATGAGCCCGCAACAGCCGAGCAAAAGCGTGCCTTTCAAAAATATATGGAAAACGGCGGCGCGTGGCTGGGCTTTCATGTGGCTGCGTACAACGATAAAGATTCAAACTGGCCGTGGTTCGTGGATTTTCTGGGTGGCGGCGTATTCCACAGCAACAACTGGCCTCCGTTGCCTGCGAAGCTGGCCGTCGACGATCGAAACCATCCTGTGACCATGGACCTTCCCGGCAGTTTCATGGCGCCTGACAACGAGTGGTATATCTGGAAACCAAGCCCTCGGCTAAATAAAGACGTGCGGGTCTTGGTCACTTTGGATCCTTCCAATTATCCAATTGGGTTTAAGGATGTCCTCACCAGCGGTGACCTGCCCGTCGTTTGGACGAACACGAAATATAGAATGCTCTATATGAACATGGGGCATGGCGACAAGATATTCACGAGTCCCATTCAGAACAAGCTGATCTTAGACGGGATCCTGTGGCTCGGCACGATTTCGGCTCCGGCAGAGTTGCCTGTGGCCACCGGCACAAAAATCAGTCTTGATGCAGAGATGCCTGTGGCCAGCGGCACGGAAATCAGTCCTCACGCAGTCGTGGTGAACCAGAAAACCAGGAAAGTCTACTCAGTGAATTCGAGTGACGGCAGCGTCACGGTGACGGATAGCGCCGCCAACTCCACCACAACAGCAAAAGTCGGATCGGAACCAATGGCAATTGCCGTTAATTCAGTGACCAATAAAATTTACGTGGGAAACTCCGGGAGCGGCACGATATCGGTCATCGATGGGACAACCGACGCGGTGACCGCGACGGTGAAGGTAGGAGCGCTTCCCTACGTGATCGCGGTAAATCCGACGACCAACAAGATCTACGTCTCGAGAACCTTCAGCAACACCATGACGGTAATAGACGGTGCCACCAACGCCACCGGCGACCTCAAGCCGGGAATTCAGGCGGGCGCAATTGCCGTAAACCCGGTAACCAACAAGCTCTATTTGATTAACTACGAAAGCCAAAACGTGACAGTGCTGGATGGCGCGACCAACGACAGCGTATCCGTAGTCGCGGGCGTGCATCTCTGGGCCATCGCTGTGAATCCAGTCACGAACAAGATCTACGTTGCGAGCGCCGGCTCCTCCAATCTAGCCGCGATCAACGGCGCGAGCAACGCCGTCACCACGGTGAAAACGGGGAAAATTCCTTGCGCGGTCGCAGTCGATTCAGTAGCGAACCGCGTGTACGCAGTGAACTATGCGGGTGACAGTGTGACGGTGATCGACGGAGCAAATAATTCGGTGATCGCGACCATCGGCGTGGGAGCGCGTCCCCTAGCAATTGGGATCAACTCCGTGACGCACACGATCTACGTGGTGAACACACACAGCAACAACGTAACGATGATTGACGGTACAAACGACTCGGTACTCGCAACCGTGACGACCGGAAAGGGTCCCTATGCGATTGCGGTGGATACGGAAGGCAATAAGGCATACGTGTCCAGTATCGAAAACACATTGACGGTGATTAGCGGACGACAGGGAGCTAGCGGCGGTCACCCGGCGGATAAAAGCATCCCGCAGTCTGGTCTAGTCAAAGAATAATTTCGGGTTTCACGGTGAGAAACCGGCGCGGCTGGTGCGTTTAGCTCTCGTCATTTTGCCGCCTGGTTCGCGCCAGGTTGCGTCATTTCCATGGCCCATACCGCGGCCGGACGCATGTACATGGACGCGCGGAAATTCCCGTTTACGTCCCACGCTTCCGGCGTGCGGAACCAATAGCCCTTGGTTTCATAAATCACGTGATAGACTCCCCAAGCTGTCTTGTAAGCTTCGTCGTTCATTCCTTCGCTGAGCAAAAGTGCGGCCAAGCCGAAGCTCGTGCCAGCCCAAACCTCCAGGCCTTGTTCGTTGTCCACCAGGATGGCGCCTTTTGCGGACATACCGTTCGCAGCACCCATTTCTCCGTTGCCAAACTTCATGACATTAAACGCAAAGATTTTCTTGAGAGCCGATCGCTGCATTTCGCGGGGAACCAAATCGCCCAAGCCAGTCATGTTGGCGTACCACTGACCGGCGAGCTGGTCTGCCTGCACATCGTCGCGACCGGGGCTTTCCATGTCATAGTTGAAATATTCGCCGTTCCAAAGTTTGCTGACAAACGACTTCTGGCCCTTCAGAAATAGTTCATGGTATGCCGCGGCCGAAGCGGGGTCTCCGAGTGCGCGCGCTGTTTCCTCGGCTGCGCGCAGTGTGGCCAGCCAGAGGCTACCGCAATAGGCGCTTACGCCACGGACGGACCAGGAATCGTAAGTTTGGTCCGGATAGCCGCTATTTTCCGCTATCCCGCTGCCATGATCGAACTGTCGCAGATACGTGATGGCTTCCTGCATGGCCGGCCACATGGCACGGAGAAAGGCGGTGTCCTTGCGTCCGGTCAGCACAAAGTCGCGATAGACCATCAATACAAATTTCGAATTCAGATCCTTCCAGTCGTTGGTGTCCTGCCATCCGGGTTCGTTGACGTCAACAAACGGATTTCCTTCAGGCACTCCTAAATCATGGGGAACCGCACCTTTCTTTTTTCGTTTGTGCACCACGGGGCTGCCGGTCTCCTGGCTCTTCGCCACCCACAGTCCTTTTTCTGGCCACTCGCGCGGAACGGTTTCGGCAAACTCCTGCAGTACGCGCTTGTCGATCTCCGGCCAGAACTTCAGCAGAGGCATCGAAGCATAGAAACGCACGTCGAGAGTTGCGTAATACGCGTAGTCAAAACACTCGAGAAGCGCGAAGGTTGCGGGAACTTTATGGTCCGCTCCAACTGGCCGGGCCCAGAACGAACCCACATCCGTTAAAGCGTAAAGTTCATTGAAGAGCATGCCCCGGTACCAGAGCGGTTTGCTCTCGTCGTTGACGTAGGGAGACTGCCAGGCATCCAACGCGTCGCTCCACGCGGTGGCATTGAGAAGGCCGTCGCGTGCAATCTTCCAAGCGTTGTTGCCTGTCGTGCCGTAAAAATCCGTGTAGCGCCGATTCCACTTTGCTCCCTGCCCGAATTCCACCACCGGGAAGTCCCAGGCGATCACCATGGGAATTGTTTTCTTTTCTCCTGGCTGCAGCGTGAAGCGCAGGCTTATTGCACCTCCGAGCTTTTCACTGGCACTTATCCATGACAGGTCGCTATTCGCGAGCCTTCCGTCTTTTGAAAACGGCGCCCAAACCGCCTTTCCGTCGCCGTCTGCGAGAAAGGTCGTTTGATAGGTGACTTCCACGCCGGGGGAATCGAGTGCGGCGATTGCAAACTGGCCGTCCCATTCATTTTCCGCGCCTGCCGCGTGGTTGCGTTCGAACACGATGCCCTTCATCATCGTTCCCGCCTGGCCCGCCTGGCCCACGGCTTCGCTCGCAAAGCGGTTGTGGTTTCCTTGATTGGGAGCGCCTTTGAAATCACGAGTGAAGGTGCGAAACCATCCATCCATGTTGGTCCAGGAAAGAAGGACAGAAACCGTGACCGCACGTTTTGTGGGATTTTCCGCGTGCCAGCGATAGACCGCCACTGGGTAGCTTGATTCGCGATAGTTGTCGGGAAGAACGGGAGAAAACTGCTCCAGAACTACGTGGGCGGGAAACTTGTCCCACTTGTAGTCAAACCAAGACTTGGGATAGAGAGCGGAATATTCTCCGGCACCGACAGGATAGTTCCATTGCCAACTGGAGAGTTGGTCTCCTTGAGGATGATCGGTCATCAAGACTTGCGCGATACCTTGCGAGTCGCCTTCCGATTGCTGAAACATAGCGAATTGATTGGCGTACGGTGTTTCGTATTTGTGAACGCCGGCTTTGATATGCCAGCGCGCAAAATCGCCCCGGTAGGTTCTGGAAAATGTTCCTGAACCGAAACCTCCCACGGGAGCGCCTTGCCAGTAACCGTCATCGATGTCCGTCGCGTTGCGCTTGACGCCGGGATTTGCCAGGGGAAGTCCGAGGGGGCGTTTCCAAGCGGCCTTGGGAATTTCATTGCCGCGCACGGCAGGCGCAAGCAATAGCAAACACGAGAATACAATTGCTTTCAGGAATGACGCTTTCTCCACATACCCTCCGGAAATATATTGCAGGTACGAAAACTCTCTCACTTCCACTTTGGTTCGCCTTCCACGATGGTGATGTAACGGTCGACCGGTAGATCCGTAAAGCGCTGAGTTATGCCACTGGGCATCGGCCATTTCACTTCGAGCGAATCGATCTTTGCACGCTTGCCGAGGCCGAGGACGATGCGCGGGTCGTGTGACGACAAGTAGCTTCCTCCACCGACCTTGGTGCGCGAGCGTTTCAGGTCGCCGGACTGATAGGTGATCTGCGCACCGATGGCGTCGGTATTGCATTTTTTCCCGATCAGACGGACTCCCAGCCAGTGATTCTGTTTGCCGGCGTTGTTGCGAAGCAGCACGGGCGCGCCGTTGTTGACGGAGACGAGGACGTCTACCGCGCCGTCGTTATCGAAATCACCGAGTGCCATGCCGCGCGCCGCCAAGGTTTGAGAAAAAATCGGGCCGGCTTGATCGCTGATATTCTTGAATTCATGGCCCGTATTGCGGAAGAGCAGCATGGGTTCGCGGTACTTCACTCCTGTGATGCGCCCTTCGACATGATCATCGGGATGGCCGTTGCAGAGCAGCAAATCTATCTCGCCATCATTATCAAAATCGAAAAACTTCAATCCCCAGCCACTGAGAAGTTTCGTGGCCCCGCCAATACCCGTGGGAATCGCGACATCCTTGAAGCTCTCATCCTTATTATTGTGGTAAAGGGAGAACATCTCCTGGTCCACGTTAGCGACGAAGAGATCGGTCCAGCCATCTTGATCGTAATCGGCCGCATCCACGCCCATGCCAGACCGTGGCCGGCCATAAGCGCTGTAGCCGACCCCCGCGAGCAATCCGGCCTCCTCAAAATGGCCTTTCCCACGGTTTATTAATAGAAAATTCGCGATTGTGTCGTTCGCTACGAAAAGATCCATAAGGCCGTCATTATTGATATCGCAAGCTACGACACCCCACGCTTTCGCCAGAGATCCTGCTATTCCAGATTCGTTACTGACATCAGTAAATGTCCCGTCACCGTTGTTGCGGAAGAGCCAGCAGGGCATTGGATCGTATACGCGAGGAATGCAGTACCAACGTTCATTGGTCTTGAGGTTGCCGCAAAACTTATTCTTCGACTTGTCGAAATCCACGAAGCGACATACGAAGAGATCTAGACGTCCATCGTTGTTGTAGTCGAACCAAACCGCGCTGGTTGCCCAACCCGGTGCGCTCACCCCCGCTTTTGCGGTGACATCGGTGAATGTTCCATCGCCGTTGTTGTGATACAGGATGCTGTGGGGATATTGTGTTACGTACAAATCCGGCAGCCCGTCCCCGTCGTAATCTCCCACCGCAACTCCCATTCCATAGGCATTTCCCGCAACGCCGGCTTTTTCTGTGACATCGGTGAATGTGCCGTCACGATTGTTGCGATACAGTGCGCTTCGCAACGGTGGATTGGGATTGTAGAAATCGCACGCGCCGCTATTCACCAGGTAGATGTCCATCCATCCATCGTTGTCGTAATCAAAAAAAGCGCAACCCGCGCCGGTTGTTTCAGGCAAGTACATTTCCGGCGAACGCCCGTTGATGTGAACCCAGGAGATACCGCTGGCGGAAGGTGCGACCTGAGAGAATGGGTAAATGGGAACGTCAGAACCGAAGGCAGTGCGCGAAAATCCGCCGAACGTCGCAATGCCCATCAGCACTCGCAGGAAATCTCTGCGCGGCAAAAGTCCAGGTCGTGAGGGCATCATCGAAGGTGTCAAGGAAGTATTTGGCCCTTGATTTTATCGGCAAGCGGCTGCTCGGCACGAGCGCCGGGTGCCTTGTGCGCGAATTGCTGCAAATTCAACTGCTCCCGACCTTCTTGGATCAAATAGAACTTATCCGCATCCACATCATGAAAGACTTGGCGCGGCCCGCTCGGCCATCGGATCTCCACGCTCTCTGCCTGCCTGGATCCGCCCAAACCGAAATGCAAACGGAAATCGTTCTGTGATATGTAGCCGCCACCGCTGCGCACTTCTTGTAATTGCTGGTGACCGCCCGAACTAACGGTAACGCGCGCGCCAATCGCGTCGCGATTGGACTTTGTGCCAACCAGCTTTAGCGAGATCCAGCTTCCGTGCTCGCCGTAGTTCTTCAACAGGCTGGGCGCGTCGTGGCTATTGTTCACCAGAATTTCTACCGCGCCATCATTGTCGAAGTCCGCGGCGGCCACGCCGTGGCTATTGAAGGGCGCAGTGATGCCCGGGCCAGCATCCAGGGAGATATCTTTGAACTTCCCGTTGCGTTGGTTCCAGTACAGCACCTTGCGCTCCCGGAAGGTGGTGTTCAGGCGGTTGGAATCCACCTCGGGATAGACGTGGCCATTAGCCATGAACAAGTCCGGCCAGCCGTCGTTGTCAACGTCGACAAAAAGTGTGCCCCAACCGAGAAATTGTGTGTTAACGCCCAGTCCCGAGAGATAGGTAACGTCGGTGAAAGTGCCGTCCCCGTTGTTGCGGTAAAGCGTGGAGGTCTCGTCAGAAAAGTTTGTCCTGATTATGTCCAGCCAGCCGTCACCGTCATAGTCTACGGCGTGGGCGCCCATACCGGCTTGTACGCGCCCATCTTCGTTATAAGCGACACCGGCTTTGACGGCAATTTCGCTGAAGGTGCCATCGTGGTTGTTGTGGAACAGGAGGCTGGGCGTGGAGTCGCAAGCCACGAAGATATCTGGCCACCCATCGTTGTCGAAATCCCCTGTGAGAGCCGTAAAGCAGTAGTAGGAGTCGGTCTTGGACACCGCCGATTTATCACTGACGTCGCTGAACGTTCCGTCTCCGTTGTTGTGATAGAGTTTGTTCCGCGTGCCTTTCAGACCCCGAGGGCCGCACATCACCGGGATGCCTTTCCACTGACATAGCGTGCTGCTCCCGGGTTCCGGCGTGTGGTTGGGGTCAAAATCCACGTACTCTGAGACGAACAGGTCCAAGCGACCGTCGCGGTCGTAGTCAACGAATGCACATCCCGTGCCCCAGCGCACTTTATCTTGCCACAGCCCGACTTTTTTTGTGACATCAGTGAAAGTGCCGTCGCCGTTGTTATGCAGAAGCACGTTGTGGCCCCAGAAAGTAACAAACAAATCTACCCAACCATCGTTGTCGTAATCGCCGGCGCACACCCCTTGACCCCAGCCCGTCAGCCCGACGCCAGCCTTCTTGGTTACATCCGTGAAGGTGCCATTTCCATTGTTGTGGTAAAGGTGGCTGGTAGGTTCGTGACCTTTCGGAAAACCTGTCAGAGTGCTCCCGTTCACTAAGAAGACGTCTGGCCAGCCGTCGTTGTCATAATCAATAAAAGCGGCGCCGCTACCGGTTGTCTCGATGATGAATTTTTTCGTCTTTTCCGCGCCCGCCACGGTCTTGGCGGCCAGGCCGGCACGCGCGCCGATGTCGAGGTAATTGACTTTTGGAGGAGTCGGGAGCGAAACCCGGGCAGCGTCGCCTTCACCAGGTTGTTGAGCAAAAGTTAAGCCGGCCAGCAGCAAACTCTCCAGCGCGAATGCTGCAATCGAAAAACACATGGCCTTTGGTCTCATGTTGCGCACCCGAGGATACTGCAAATTCCGACAGCGGTACATATCCCCTTGAAAGTTGCAGAATCAATCAGAACTTTTGATAATCATATCCGGTCTCCGCGCGGTTTTTTCGCTGCGGTACGCGCGGAAAGAAGAGTTCGGTCAACAGCAAAAATGAAATCAACGTCCCTCGGCGCGCGATGGTTCAGGAACCAACTGGCACTCCTGCTGGTGTTTTCAGGAACCCCATGTCTTTCCCGGGTGCGCGGCCCTGAGCAAGATGCAGCTTTCGCGATGGAAATGGCGAAAAAGATGCGGCAGGAAGCCGCAACCGTGGAGCTTCAAGTCACCCTGGGCGGAAATCTCAAGGATTTCAGCATCGCAACCGGGGAACCCAGCAGCCAAACGCAGCAGAGTCAAGTCAGTGCCGCTGTCGCGGCATATCGGGAGATGCTTAAAACAGATCCCGGCAATGCCGAACTGCATTTCGATCTGTCCCTTGCCCTGGCTAAGCTTCGTGATTCTCGCAGCGCTCGGGAAGAACTCGAGACTGCAATTCGCCTGGACCGCAATCTGGCGAAGGCGCGCAATCGCCTGGGAATCCTGCACATGTTGAATAATGAAAAGGCGAAAGCAGAGGAGGAGTTCAAAGCCGCAATTTCAGCCGATTCGCAGTCTGTGGAGGCCAAGAATAACCTGGGAGTGCTATACGCATGGACAAATAAAAATTTTGAAGCCCTTGAAGTATTTCGCCTGGCGATTCAGAGCCGGCCGAACTATCCTCCCGCTCATGTGAACTTTGGCCTGGTGTTGGCCGCAGAAGGGAACTACGCTGAGGCCGAGAAGGAGATCCGCAACGCGCTTCGCGGTTCTCCGAACAATCCCAGCGCTTACAGCGCCCTGGGAATGATAGCGTTCAAGCGCGGCAGGGGTGATGAAGCGATCGAGATCTTGCGGACGGTGGTACAGATTCAACCCGGTTCCTCTTTCGCGCATCTGAATCTCGGCGCGGCTCTGTCGGGTGATGGATTTGATTTGCCAGGAGCTTTGGAACAATTCTCCGAAGCGATTCGGCTGGACCCGAAGTCCGCCAATGCCTATTACAGCAAAGGACGAGTTTTGTACGAGCTGAATCGCTTTGAGGAATCTCGCGTGGAGCTCGATACCGCTTGCCGGCTGCAACCGGACTACGTTGAAGCTCTCTATTTGCTGGCGCAAGTTGAAAAAAAACTCGGCAATGTTCAACGCTCCGCCGACGTCCTCACTCACCTGGTAACGCTGGAACCCGACAACGCGGATGCACAGCTCTTATTAGGGCGGAACTTGGTCCTTCTTGGGAAAATGGAGGAAGCTGTCCACCATTTGCAAATCGCAGTGGCAGCTAAGCCTAATGATGAAGATGCTTTCTACAACCTCGCGCAGGCGCTTAGTAGAATGGGGAAGCCTGAAGCAAAGGTGTTCCTGGAACGTTTTCAGACGCTTAAGCAGCAGCGTGAGGTCAACGACCGAATCCAAAAATTGGGCAGTTACGGTCTGGAAGCAGCGCAGGCCCGGGACTGGCCGCAAGCCGTCAAGAACTTCAAGGAAGCAATCGAGTTGTGCAGTCTATGCGCTTCCGGCGCAGATCTACACCGCAATTTAGGATTGATTTACGTGCTCGAGGGCGAGGTCGAACGGGGAAGACAAGAACTCGAAACAGCGCTAAGAATCAAGCCAGATGATGCCGACGCGCGGAGAGCCCTGGAATCCCTTCCCAACAAGGATAAAGCCCCAGACTAGTCTTGTTCCAGCTGGTTGATTCAATGGGCCCGCTCGATGCCGGACTTCCGCAGTGGGGGCCTCAGTGGGGAGCCGTTGGCTCCGGCATTTCCGGGCTCCCAGGCTGGCTTTTCTCGCGCTCCTTGTCGGAAGTTTCCCGGTGCAGCATGGCTTCCTTCTCCGCATCGCTCTTGCGCCCCACACGGCCATAAGCAATCGACAGGTAATAATGGCCCGTGGGATTTGACGGCCGACGCTTGACCACGGTCTCAAGCGGCGGAATAGCTTCGGCGTACTGCTGGTTGGCAACTAGCGCCATGCCCAGTCCGAGGAACGCATCCACGAAACCTGCATCGAGCCTGGTGGCCCGGGTAAAATGTTCGATCGCCTCGGGGATCTGTTGCGCCTGGCGTGCAAGTTCCCCGAGCACATATTCCGCCCCGGCGTTGGTGGGATCAATCTCCAGCTCCTGCTGGAACTCCTGCTTGGCCTGGCCCGCCATTGAGCCGTCAGGATCGGGCTTCGAAAGCAAAAGGCGTCCCAGGCGGAAGTGGATGCCGGGGGCATGGGGGTTGTGCTCCACTATCTGGCGATATTCCGCGGCGGCCTCGTCCCATTTTCCTTGAACTTCAAGCGACTCAGCGTTGAGCTGACGGGCTTCATTGGAAGTGGGTGCAAATTCTGCCAGCTCTTGAGAGGCTCGCAAGGAAAGATCCGAGTAGATATGAACGGTTAGATAGAGAACTTCAGGCGAGCGCGGGAAATCGCGGTTCAGCAACCGTAGAAAGTCCGTGGCCACGTCCGCCTGATTCAGAGTCATGGCGCATCGCACCGCGTCGAAGCCGATTCTGAGCTTGTGGTCCTTGTCCGCAATCTGCGGCAAAGATTTTTTCAAAAGCGGCAACGCCTCCACGCAGTGCCCGGTTTCCGCAAGCTTTGCGCCGCGCTCAGCGACCGATGAAGCCCCGGCCGCCGCCACAGGCTTCTTAGTGACTTGTGCCTGTGTTACCGCGGCAATCAGCGCAAGAAGAAAACCAGTCAAGATTGTTTTTGTGAAGTCGCGCATAAATAAAAAGAAGGCAGGCACTCCTCGTGCCTGCCTTCTTAGTCTACACTCCGGTTCAGGTTAGAAGATGAGTTTCAGGGCAAATTGAATGTTGCGCTCGCTCTGCGACCCGGTAATCCGGCCAAGATTCGTCGTACTAGAATAGTCGGCGAACTCGCTTGGCACGGTTAGAATTTTGGTATTGGTTAGGTTGAGGAACTCCGATCGGAACTGAAGCTTACGAGTTTCTCCGAAAGAGAAATCCTTCTTGAGGCCCATGTCGAAGTTTTTTAGGCCGGGGCCGCGGACAATGCCGTTGCCGCAGTTCCCGAAACGAGGAGTACGACCTTGCGGAGCATTCGTGAAAGTGGGATTCGGGTTTACGAAGGTGCTTGGATCAAACCATTGGATGCCCCCGCCGTTGGCCTGCGAAACTACCGTCTTGGGGTAGGTAACCGGTCCGGTGCAATTCGGCCGGCTGACCCAACCACCTGTATCCGAGGGATCGCCCCAATTGTTGACGGTCAAGGCAAAGCCGGTGTGCAAGGTGAGTATGCCATCCACCTCCCAACCGCCGATCGCTGCATTGGCTACCTTGTTCATGTTGTTACCAAACTTCTTTCCATGTCCAAACGGAAGTTGGTAAAGAACATAGCTGGTCAGGTTGTGCGTTTCATCGTAGAAGCACGGCCCCTTCTCGCTCTTGCCGTCATAAACGTTCTGCCAGTAAGGCATGCCGGGAGAAGCCTGAGAACTACCCCAGGTGCCGTAGTATCCCGCTGAATTGGTCATGCACTTGGAATAGGTGTATGCCACCTGACCTTGTAATCCGCCGCCCATGCGCTTTTGCAGTACCGCCTGCAGCGAGTTGTAATCCATCCACGCGTTGGAGAACGTCCCGCTGATGGGCCCAATATCGGCCTTCAGTGTGGGATTGCCCTGCAGATACGGGCCGGGTGTTGTCTGAACTGAATATAGGAACTGGCCCGGATTCGCTGGATCTGGCGTAGCTACCACAACTGGATTCTGGGATTGCTTTAACCACATCGGGTTGGCTAGGTGATCCGCGTACTGCCCCACGTAGCCGACCTGAACTGTCGTGTCGCGAGTCAATTGGCGCTGAATCGAGAGGTTCCACTGTTTCGCAACGGAAGGTTGGAAGTTCGGATCCCACACGCGAAGATTGGCGCCCGCGAATGGATCTCCCGGAAGCCCCCCAACGATACCCTGATCCGTTGTTGAACCAGGCAGGGAGACATTGTTATAGGCCGTTATGATTTCGGGCGTGGTGAACGGCGGGTTCAGCGTCAACCGCAGGTTGGTGCCCGTGCCCTCCAGGTACGATGAGATCGTGAAAGCTCCTCGAACAACAGTCTTGCCGCCCACGGCTCCGGGCGTCCAGGCAAAGCCGAGACGGGGCTGGAAGTCAACCAGACCGTACGTGCCATTATAGAGCGCCCGGCTGTTGCCATTCTTGCCGGCAAGCTCGAGGGCGCCAGTGAAGAGCCCGAAGTTCGCCTGCCGGTCGCTTTGTTCCACCCACGGAGTGTGGGCTTCATAACGCAGACCAAGGTTAAACGTCAGGTTGTTCTTAATACGCCAGTCATCCTGGACATACCCGGCAAAGATCGTGGAACGCTGCCCCCAGCCGCCGCCTGCGACGCCCCGCGCCACCTTTTGCGGTAACCCAAGGAAAAAGTCCGCCTCTGCCGCCCCACCCGTCCCCGCCGTACCGGCCGTGGACGTAAAGGCATTGGCAAAGTTTATCGCTCCGAGGCTTCCGCTATTGCCGGAATAGAAGATGTCAATGCGGTCGCGCCAGATCTCAAAGCCGGTCTTAAACGCGTGCCGCCCGTGCGTGATGAGCACGCCATCCGATACTTGGATGACGGTGCTAGGGAACCTCTGTGTGACTTCGCTATTGCCGATGCCGGTGACAGTATTAAAAGTCAGATTCAGAAGCCCTGAGAGTCCGGCGGGATTGGCGCCTGCTATGCCAAGCGCCGTGCCAAAGTTGCCGACAGAACTGTCGAACGTCGTGCCCGTCCTTAGACGGATATAGTTCGTTCCAATCCGGAATTCGTTCAAGATATTCGAGTTTATGCTATGAGTCCAGTTGACTACATCGCTGAAAACAGCTGCTTCCACGTAGCCATTGCCAAAGAGCTTGAAGCTACTAATCGATGGGTTTAGCTGGTGAGCATGCGAATAACGAACGTTTACACGGTCCTTTGTGGAAATGTTGTAGTCCACCTTGATGTCGTATTGGTTGTTATTGACATTGTTGGATGTCGTGTTTATCGCATTGTTCAAGAACGAACTACTGGCGGGCGCCGGATAAAGCGGGGAGTTAAACAAGGCCTGCGCCACGGGATCAATCCTGTTCAAAGGAATCATGTTGTTGGCGAACGGTTGACGATTCGCGGCCGCTGTGCAAGGCACGCCGGGTACTCCCGTCCCCGGATTACACGGGTCATAGAGTTGGACTGCGCGTAGGCCGGATCCCGCTGGGGCCGGTAAACAGGTCCCGCCTGGGCCTGTGAAACCAGTTTGGCAAAACTCCGAAAAATCACCGTTACGTTCTTTAGCGGTGAAGAGAGTAACGGGGCCCTGGCTGGCCGGATGGTTGAAGCGCTGACCCTGGTAATCAAAAAAGAAGAACAACTTGTTCTTGAGCACTGGACCGCCAACGGTGCCACCAAACATGTTCCAACGAAGTTTGTCCCTCGGAGTGAACCCTTGAGGATTGTCTGGAGTGATGTTAATGGGTTGAGGATTGATCTTGTGTGCCCAGCTGTTGGCATTCAGTTTGTCATTGCGGAAGAACTCCCACACAGCACCGTGGAATTGGTTGGTTCCGGACTTGATGGAAGCGCTAACGACCCCTCCCTGGAAATTACCGAATTCGGCGGAGGCGTTCTGGGTAATCAAGTTGAATTCCTGGATGGCATCCGGCGCGGGCGTGTACCCCAAAAGGTTATCCGAAACCTGGTTATTGTCCATGCCATCAAGAAGGAAGTTGTTGGACTGTTCGCGATTGCCGTTGATGTACGGCCGGCCACCGCTATTGACGTTGTCCCCGTTGTTAAAGCTGGACGGATTCGGTGTGACCGCGCCGGGCGAGAGCAGCGTCAACTGCACGTAGTTGCGCGAGGCCAGCGGCAAGGCCTCGTTGGTCGCCGCGTCAATAATGGTGCTGACTTCGGCCGAGTCCGTCTTGAGGAGCGGCGCCTCACTGCTTACTTCGATAGTCTGGGTTACCTGTCCCACGGTCATCTGCACGCTGATACGCGCGGTTTGATTCAAGACCAGCGTTACGGAAGGAACCAGCGCCGTTTGAAAACCCTTGGCCTCAACCTTCACGTCGTAGATTCCGATCGGGACCCGCAAGACGTTGTATATACCCGACTCGTTGGTCTGCGCGGTAAAAACCGTTCCTCGTTCAGTATCCTTCGCGACCACATCCGCGCCCATGATCGGCGCCCCGCTCTGATCCGTCACCATACCCGTGATTGTCGCCGTTACTTCCTGCCCCCACGCTGCATTCGCGCTGCACAACACTACTACCAGCGCCATTACCACAAGGCCCAACCCCAAGGACTGTTTTGTTCTCATGTTGAATCCTCCGATTCCCGTCGATTCTCTCGACTGAACCTCTTGCTGGCAAACTGCACCCCTGGCCAACACACCACGCCGAATGTGCGATAGCTATATAGCACCACTTTTTAGTTGTCAAGCGTAAAATTTGTGATTTATATTATGATTTATACGAATTCACACCGCGCGCTACAGCAGATATCATTCTGCTCTATAGCACTCTTACGGTCTGCTGCGAGCGCAGCTCCGTTTCGGACCTCGCGGAAGAAGTGCAATAGGAGTCAAATAGAATTGTGCTTGTAATGAAATTAAATTTTCTAATGCTCACGAAGAAGCGGCACGCCGGTCTAAGGACAGAGAATGCCAGCCAAGAACGCCAAGAACAACAATGACGTGCCCGCGTACCAGAGAATCCAAAGCGGCATCCGCAAGCGCATCGAAGCTGGCCTATTGCGTTCCGGTGACCCGGTTACCTCGGAACGCGACCTCGCCAAACTTCATCAGGTAAGTTTAATGACCGCACGCCACGCCCTCGCCTCCCTCGAGCGGGACGGAGTAGTCGAGCGCCGCCGCGGTATCGGAACATTTGTTGCTCCCGCGAAAATTCATTTCAATCGACTCATGAGCTACACCGAGCAAATGGCTGGCCGCAGTCTCGTCGCCAACTCCAGCGTCCTTTTTGCCAGGATCATTGATAATGAGTCCGAAGCCGCCGCGCGTCTTTCGCTGCCCCCCGCGAGCAGCGTGATCAAGCTCGAACGATTGCGCCATGCTGCGGGCGAGCCCTTCGCGCTCGAAACGTGCTACCTCAGCGCCGCCGAATTTCCAGAACTCCTCGATACTCCGCTCGGACGCGACTCGCTGTTCGCGATCTTGGAGCGCAATTACAACGTCGAACTCGGTTACGCCGACGAAGAGGTCGACGCAACCGCTGCCGACGCGCGCATCGCGGCTCTTCTCGCCGTTCCGCGCCGCGAACCACTCCTGCGCATCCGCCAGCTCATCCATTCCACCAAGGGCAAAGCCATAATGTATGTCCTGGGCTTTTACCGGTCCGATCGTCACAATCTGGTCATTCGCAGGTTCCGGTAAAGCAAACAGACTTTCTTTGCGGATTCTGCTCTCGGGAACAAAATCCGTGAGTGCTGCGAAGTAGCACCGAACTTGCCCGACCCTTCCAAATTTTTTTTGCGGGATGCCGCTGGCGGAATTCTCCTGCTGGTTCAGCAGAGCGGGTGGTCGCGATTCGCGGCGTAGGGTGCAAAAACAAAGCAGAACTTCGATATTGGCCAGCAAAGTCGTTCGTCCGCTAACTCCTCCGGATTATTTTTGCGCAATGAACGCCCAGACCGAGCCAGAGCCACAAAAAGCCCTGGAGGATTTGGTTATAAAATGTTGATTCTCCGATATTCATCACCAGCGCGGTGATGGCCATTACGCAGCTCAGGCGCAACACCAGCAGGGTTGCGGGCAAGTCCTCTTGCACGTGGGGCCCATTACGTTTCGCGGCGCGGAGCGCTTTCCACGTGCGGGATAAGGGAAAAAGGAAGTAGCAAATATAGGATAGAAATCCGATCAGGCCGAATTCCTTGAGGACATCCAAGTACTCCGAGTCGGTGAACACGCCGGTGAAAATGGTCTTGGCCGGGCCATGGCCAAACAGGGGAGATTGCGCGAAATCATTGCCAGCATCGCGCCAAAGAAAATCGAGGCGTTTACGCAGTGAGTCTGCTTGCAGGGGATTCTTAAGTGATTCGATACGCTGCGCGGTACTCCGATTACTGTTGGCGATAGTGGCGACGGTCCAGCCCAGCGCTGATACCAGCAGCAGCAACAGGCCGATGTGAGCCAGGCGCTTTTTCGTGGAAGGGGAAGGCACCAGGAAGATTAAAGCGAAACCCAAGCAGGTGGTAATCAGGCCGTAACGCGAACCGGTCATAGCCAACGTGACCACGCAGGCGAAAATCACGGCAATATTTTTGAGGCGATTACCAACACGAGAAAGCGCAGCTAAAGTGAAAGCGACTATGGACCAGGTCATCAATTGACCAAGGACGTTGGGATTCCCCATGGTGGCAAAGACGCGACGATAGCGCTGTAAGCCCACGTCGATGTGGAGTCCACCGGAATAGTAACGATCGAGAAAAAAAGAAATGCCTAAACCAGCCCACTGCGTCCAGGCATAAAAGCAAACAAACAGAATTGCCACAGAGAAAAATTTCAAAAGCCGGCGAAGAGATAATTCCGTTAACTCCGCTTCATAACCCACAGTGAAAAAAAGGACCGGCAACCATAGTTTGGGAATTTCATAGAAATCACGCGAAATCACCGTCTGTCCCAGGATCGTCGAACCGTACGCTATGGATACCAGCACGCACAGGGAATACACCGCGGCGATAACGAACATGGAATTAAAACGAATGAGACGCACGTATCCAGCGAGTAAAAGCCACAGATACATTGCGAAAATGAAAGGGAGCAGCAGTTGTTCGGCTTTCACCCAGGGCAAGGCAGCAGAAAGCGTAACCGGGGGTGCGAGCAGCGAAAGTCCGACAAGACTGAAGACGCAAATCCGTGACAAGCTTTGCGCCAGACCCCAGCGAGGATTTTCCACGGCGAATCTAAGATTTTGAATTGCGCTTGTACTCATAGTTCTAAGACTTAAAACACTTCATAGCTACTTGCCAGCGGCAACCGACTCTGGAAAGAGCCATGCCTTGCAGCGCCAGAACACATCACGATAAGAAGAGATTTCCGCATATGACGGAATGAAAAGTGATTTCCAACTTATGCGCAATTCCCGTTTGAGTGTTCCAGCGAGCAGCAATGCGATCAGTAAATAGGAAGCTGACGAAGCAAGAGCGGCGCCTTGAATACCCATCCGGGGAATGGCAATCAAATCCAATGCAACCGTCACGACAAGAGCAATGAAAGCAAAAATTGAGCTATATTGCGGCTTTCCGCGGGCAGCGAGATCCGCGGCAGCCACTTTTCCGACGGACAGAGCCACGGTCCCCGGGAGAATCCACCAGATCACGGCCACAGCAGGCCTGAAGCGCGCGCCAAAAATCAAAGGTATGAAAATTGGACTGAGTACGGCAATGATCAGGCCGGAGACGAAAGCCAGAAGGAACACCTGGCGGACTATCAAACAAGTGAATTCGGCGGCGCCGTGATCGAGGGTGCGCGCGGTTCGTGGAAAAAGAGCGAGTGCGGCGGCGCTGGGAAGTTGCCAGAGAGCTTCAGAAACAACAACGCCGATGGCGTAGATGCCTACCTGAGCGGGGTCAAGAAAATAGTTCACAATGAAAACGTCCAGGCGGTAGTTGAAGAATGCAGCAAGGTTGCCGAGCTGGCCGCGAAGCCCGAGACTTAAAGAGGGACGCAAATATTTCTTTGTTGCGGAGACGGTTGTTGGCCGCTGGAAGTGTTGTCGCAGGAGAATAGCGGCGAAGATTGCCCCGAGGATGATGCCAGCGAGATTTCCGAGCACGGCCATTTCCGTTTTGCGGCCAAAAACGATGACAAGAGCGGTGACACCAAGCAATCCGATGGATTGGTCGGCCAAGGCGACGATGGCCCTGATTCGAAAACGCTCGAGGCCGGCTAGAATCGCCAAGAGATACCCCAAAAAAACAGAAGGCGGTATGGATACCAGGACCAGGACGGCAAGCGCCGGAGTCGCCCCTTTTAAAAAGGAAGGGTGCAGGTGCCAATATATAAAAGACCAAAGGAAGCTGGCGATCGAAGAACCGAGGAGGCCCCAGAAAATCACAGCGGGAAGCCACTCTGACGATTTTTTCTTAGCGTCGGCGGCCCACAGGGTAATGGGAATTTCGCAGCCCAGACCACCTACAAGGACCCCGAACGCGATGGCCATCAGGCAAAGGCTGATTTGGCCTCGACCCGCCGGTCCGAGCAGCCGGGCATAACAAATTTCGGTTATTACCGCGATAGCTGCGCAGGCGACCTGTCCGCCGGCGACGGTCAAAAGGTTAGAAAGAAAACTGGGACGAGTAATCGTGGGTGGTCCAGAGGATTCAACAAGATGCGAGGCCGCTACCGGTGTCGCGATTTGCATGGGTCAGGGCATTTTCCGGCGGACGGGGTTATCTACGGGAAGAAATAGAAATACGCGAGAATTGTTAGGGGCACATGACAGGAATGTGAAAGTCGCGCAGTCATAAGATGCGGTGATGCAGTCGAGAGCGAAAAAGGAATGATTACGTTATCAATTGTTCATAAAGCGCGCTGCAGGGTAGGAAGACGGGTGAGGTTTAACGGCATCGAGATTTTTAGTTTTCACGTGCCTTTCATCTGACGATAACAAATAAGGGGTACTAATCCTTTGGTGCCTACAGCTGTCCCCAGAAACGTACCCTTAAGAGCAGAGGCGTGGTTGATCGTCACGTTTGTTTGCATTGTCCGAACTGCGAGCTGCTGAGCAGAATGTGTGCGTGCAAAGGGACAAGATGTCTGTAAGTCAGAGGGCGAAGCTCTATGCGGAGCGGTATTGTCGAAATGCAAGGCGACTTGGATTTAGTGCAGAACGATTGGTACGCGGTGTACACGAAGCATCAGCATGAAAAATCCGCTGCCGAACTTTTGACGAGGAAAGGTTTCGAGGTCCTTTTGCCGTTATATGGGGTGACGCACCGCTGGAAGGACCGTGTCAAAAATATATGGCTGCCGGTTTTTCCTTGCTATTTATTTTTGCGGGCTGATCTTCGACGGAAGCTGGAGATTCTAAGAACTGCCGGTGTGTTCTGGCTGGTGGAAAATGGCGGACGTGCCTGTACAGTGCCGGAAACCGACATTGAATCAGTTCGGCGGCTGACACAGAGCGCGGAACAATTAGAACCGCATCCCTATATGACGGTTGGAGATCGCGTGCGGGTTAAGGCTGGGCCTTTGACCGGTGTCGAAGGAATTCTTGTGCGAGTGAAAAACGAATACCGGGTGGTGGTGTCTGTGCAATTGCTGCAGAAAGCGGTGGCGGCGGAAGTGGATATAGCCAGCGTGGAACAGATTGAGAAATGGAGTGGAAGTTGGATTGCAACGAACGATACGCAGCAGGCTGTTTGCGCGCATTGATGTACGCCATTAATAATTGAGGGCGAAAAACAGAACGGCGCGCCCAAAAAATACACAATGATAAAAAAAGAACAATTACAGCCATACGGGAACTCAGGTCCGATACCACTTTACGCAGCTGCGGCAGAAGATCGCCTGTTCGGTTGGGAGCAGGCGGTGAGAGTAGTGCGAAAAAACCGCAGATTTATCTTTTTGCTCGCGAGTGTCCTGATAGCCAGCGTGGTGTTGGTGGCGTTTCTCATGCGAGACACCTTTCAGCCAGCGGCGCGCGTGCAGATCGACCCGCCTAACCACGAGATATCCACACTCCAGGAAATTGAAGGCATCAAGATCGCAAGTGACCAAGATTACCTCGAAACTCAGGCGCAGATTCTGCAAAGTGAGGCGCTGGCGATGCGGGTGATCCGGCATTTGCGGCTGGATCACAACCCGGATTTCGTAAGCAAGGCGGATCAGGAACAATTTGGAAAAGAGGAAGCGCGAAGCAGCAATTCGACCCCGGCGGTCACGAGACCAAACGCGTTTTTGCAAGAGCAGGCGGCCCTGGCAGATCAGACGCCGTTGGAGTCAATCGCCTTGGGTGTATTTCAAAAGCGGCTTTCGGTTACGCCGGTGCGAAACAGCCGATTGATCGAAGTCAGTTATGCTAGCCACGACCCGGAAGTGGCGCAGTTGGTTACAAACACCCTTATTGAGCAGTTCATCGAACAGAGTTTTCACGACCGCTACACCAGCACGATGGAGAGTTCCGGCTGGCTTTCCAGCAAGCTCGATGAGATGCGAGCAAAAGTAGAGCGATCTAATCGAGCAGTATCGGATTATCAGAGGAAATTTGGATTGGTGGAATCCGACGAGCATGATGTTCCGCTGGGACAATTGATGAGTGAGGTAAATCATCAACTAAGCGAAGCACAAGCCAATCGGATTGAGTCCGAAGCGTATGTTCGCATGATTGATGCGGGGCAGGCTGAGTCGATACCCGCGGTACGAGACAATCCGCTGTATCAGAATTTAATGACGCGCCTTGGTGATGTGCGTGCGCAACTGGCACAAGCGCAAGCCGTTTACGGCGATGAAAATTCCAATGTAAAAAAGCTGCAAAGTGAAGTACGTGAACTGGCGGCGCAGGTGGAAGCCGAGCGGGGCCGCATGGTGGGCCGGGTGAGAACGTCGTTCGGGGCGGCACAAGCTCGTGAACAGATGATGCTGGGTTCGCGAGAGAAGTTGCGGTCGCAGATGGGCGACGTAAGTTCGCATTTGGTTGCGTACCGGATGCTCAAAAACGAAGCGATGGCGAACGCCGAGCTATACAACACGTTGCAGGGAAGATTGAAGGAAGCAGGAATTTACGCGGGACTGAGAACCAGCAACATACACGTGGTGAATTTGGCGGCAAAGCTGCGAAAAGCGACGGCGCCGCATCGGGGAGTGATCATCGGAGCGGGCGCAATGCTGAGCTGTTTCTTTGCGATGACGCTGGCATTCGTGCGCGAGAGTTTTGATAACACGGTGAGAACACCCGATGACATCAAGGAATGGATTGGACTGCCAACGCTCGCCTTGATTCCACACAGAAAGAGTGATTTGGAGTGGAACCAGAATCAAACGGATGACGGAGAAGCCATGCGCGAGTTACGAGCCGCGCTGTGTTTTTCTGCAGGTGGCGTTGCGCCGCGCGTAATTCTCGTGGCATCAGGTTCAGCGGGCGAGGGAAGAACGAGCGTGGCGACGAACTTGGCCATGACTCTCGCAAAGAACGGCAAAACATGTTTGTTGGACGCTGATCTGCGAAAGCCGTTGACGATGGATTTTGACGGCGCGAGCAATTCCTCGGGACTTAGTCAGGTGCTCACTGGTGCGATTACGCTGGACCGCGCGCTGAGCCGGTCCGCGGGGACCGCCAACTTCAGGATTCTAGACGGCGGACCTAGTCAATCAAATCCAGGGGAGCTCATCGATTCAGAGCGAATGAAAAGCGTCGTAGCGTCGCTGCGGAAAGAGTTTGATTATGTGGTGATTGATACGCCGCCAGCGATTCCTTTTTCGGATGCCCGCGTAGTTGCTAGCTATGCAGACGCGGCGGTGCTAGTTGCACGCTATGGCCGAACGACCCGAAGAAGTTTGCTACGCTGCGCGGAACTTCTTGGCAGGGTGGGCGTGGCGATTGCTGGGGTCGCGTTAAACGATATTGATCCCGCTTCGGAGGACTTCCGCTATTACAACTACGGCTATAACTTTCACGTGGCGGAAAAGAATCAGATTCCAGGCCAAGGGAAAATGGAACTTTTTTCCGATGCTGAGTTTCCTGAGACCGAAAAGAAAAAAAGCGCTCACGCTTGAACCAGATCAGAGAAAGACAGGGTACGCAAGATGCGGAGCAAAGAGACACCCACGGTGATGGTTAAAAACTTCATAGCTACTACGATCGGCGCGGCAATGTTTTTTGTCAGTGGAGCCATGGCTGCAACGATGGAGCAAGATCGCGCTCCAAACTCGAACGTTAAAGCAGCGGTGGCGGAAGAATACAAGATTGGTGCAGGCGACTTGTTGGCCATTACGGTGATGGATGCGCCGGAGTTTGGCGGCAGGTTTCGAGTGACCGACCAGGGAATCATCGAAATCTCGGGCGTGGGCGAGCCGATTCATGCGGAAGGGCAAACCCCAATCGAGCTCGCTCATGCGATTGGTAACGCGTTACGCGAAGCAAAACAACTGAGGGAGCCGCGGGTCAGCGTATTCATTGAAGAATATCGCGGGAGAACCATTACGGTGTTGGGCGCGGTAAGCAAGCCAGCGGTGTATCCGATTCAGAAACGAACAACGGTTCTCGATGCGCTGTCGTTTGCGGGTGGAGCGCTGCCGAATGCGGGCAACACCGTCACGATTATCAGAGGCCCGGCCAGCGCTGAGGCCACCGGAACCGCGGTTGGGTCCGTGCAGATTATTGATATGAGCCGATTGGTGAGCGGCGAAAACGTTTCAGCAAATGAAGAAGTAAAAACCGGCGATGTGATTAGCGTGTCGGCCGCGCAGGTTGTGTACGTAGTGGGCGCGGTGACCAAGCCCGGCGGGTTTGTGATGTCCAACCCATCGGCGGGGATATCCGTGATTCAAGCGGTGGCGATGGCGGAAGGCTTCAAAGCGGTAGCGGCGACACACCACGGACTGATTATTCGTCAATCGACGAGCAGCGCGCGGCAGGAGATTCCGGTTGATATAGGACTAATGATGGCGGGCAAGGGATCGGATATGCTGCTCGCACCCAACGATATTCTTTTCATCCCGGAGAGCGGCGGGAAAAAGGCGCTGAAAGTAATGGGAGATATAGCCATGTCCGCGGCCAATGGCGTCGCGATTTATGGCCTCGGATACAGAATTGGCACGCGCTAGTAATTAACCCGAAACACTTCTTGTGTATCTTTTCGCTCTGGGAGCGTTCCTATGTCTACTACTGTGCGACTCGAAGAAAGTGCATTGAAAAAAAATCAGGCGGAAAACAGCGAGCGCCGAGCTGCTGCGGCTGGTATCGCCACGTTTGAGTTTCTGGATTTGAAAGCGCAGTTCGCCACAATTCGCGGCGAAGTAATGAAGGCCATCGAAGGAGTGATGGACAGTCAACACTTTATTCTTGGTAATGAAGTGCGACTGTTTGAAGAAGAGGTTGCGGTGATGCTAGCGGCGAAGCATGCCGTGGGATGTGGCTCAGGATCCGACGCCCTGGTACTGGCCCTGATGGCGCTGGGGATAGGCTCGGGCGACGAAGTGATCACCACGCCATTCAGCTTTGTCGCCACGGCGGGATCGATTGCACGGGTTGGGGCCAAGCCCGTTTTCGTGGATATTGACGCGAAAAACTTCAACATTGATGCGAACGCAATTGAAGCAGCGATAACGGCAAAAACTCGCGCGATTCTTCCCGTGCACCTTTTTGGTTTGTCTTCGGACTTGGATCCAATTCTGCGACTGGCGGAAAAGTACGAGTTGGCGGTAATCGAGGACGCGGCACAAGCTATCGGCGCGCGTTACAAAGGCCGTTGCGTTGGAACGATCGGGACTTTCGGGTGTTTCAGTTTTTTTCCTTCCAAGAATCTCGGCGGCGCTGGAGATGGCGGCCTGGTGACGACACAAGACGCCACCTTGGCGGAAAAATTGCGGCTGTTGCGCGTGCACGGAAGCCGAAAAAAATATCATCACGAAATACTCGGAACAAACAGCAGGCTGGACGCGTTGCAGGCTGCCATTCTTCGGGTGAAGCGCGATCACCTCGAAGCGTGGACAAAGGGCCGGCAAGAGCGGGCCGACCGGTATCGAGTGTTGTTTGAAGAAAAGGGTTTAACGCAATTCGTGAAAGTCCCTGCCGCTCCTTCTTCAGAATTCCATCACGTGTACAACCAATTTTCGATTCGATGCCGGGAACGCGATGAGTTGAGAGAATTCATGCGGGTGTCCGGGATTCCCACGGAGATTTACTATCCGCTTCCGCTGCATGTGCAACCGGCATTCGCCTACCTGGAATATAGAAACGGGCAATTTCCAGAAGCGGAACAAGCAAGCGCGGAAGTTCTGGCTTTGCCGGTATATCCCGAAATGACAGAAGCGCAGCAGGAGTCGGTGGTACAGAGCATCAGCGATTTTTACGCAACAAAGAAATAGCGGTGTCGTTCGCCGCGGTCGGCGGGCGAATAACATTGGCATCAGTGCTGGATCGCCTGCTACACAAGGGACAAGAAAATGAACATGAAGGGCTTAGCCGGTATCGGAGTCGTAGGCTGTGGCTATTGGGGGCGGAATTTAGTCCGCAATTTTCACGAGTTGGGCAGCCTGGTGGCGGTGTGCGATAACGACGCCGCTCGCCTGGAAGAAATGCGCAAAAAATATTCTGTAGTGGCCACACAGAGTTTCGAAGACTTACTGGCGATGCCGCAGGTGAATTCAGTGGTGATTGCCGCTCCAGCCGCGCAGCATTATGAACTCGCGAAAAAGGCCATGCTAGCCGGAAAAGACGTTTTTGTGGAAAAGCCGCTGGCGTTGCGCGTGGAAGAAGGCGACGAACTTGTAGATTTAGCGAAGAAACATTCGCGTATTTTGATGGTTGGACACTTATTGCATTATCACCCGGCGGTCGTGGAGTTGCGAAGGCTGATCTGCGAGGGAGAATTAGGAAAAGTGGAATACATCAGTTCGTCGAGGCTGAATCTCGGCAAGCTCAGAACTGAGGAAGATATTTTGTGGAGTTTTGCACCCCACGATATTTCGGCGATCCTGTATTTGTTGGACGAAGCGCCAACGCGAGTGGCTGCGCAAGGCTCCAGTTATCTCAATCACCCGATCTCGGATGTGACGCTGACAATTTTAAACTTTGTCAGCGGAGTTAAAGCGCATGTTTTTGTGAGCTGGCTGCACCCGTTCAAAGAGCAAAAGTTAGTGATTGTCGGCGACCGCAAGATGGCGGTGTTTGACGATACGCGAACGGAAAACAAGCTGGTTCTTTATCCGCACCGCATCGATTGGGTGAATCGTGTGCCGGTGGCGCGGAAGGCGGAGGGAGAAGTCGTCACTCTGAGCCAGGATGAACCTTTGCGGCTGGAGTGTCAGCATTTCCTGGATTGCGTGCGAGACCACACTACTCCGCGAACCGACGGAGAGAATGGATTGCGAGTTCTCAAGATTCTGCACGCAGCCGGACAGTCAATTCGCGATCATGGGCAGCCTGTCGCCGTAGACAAGAAAATCCGGCCGCGATATTTTGTCGACCCAACCGCGATTTTGGACGAACCATGCGCAATAGGAGACGGTACAAAGATCTGGCATTTTGCTCACGTAATGGCAGACACGCAGATTGGCGAGAAGTGCATATTAGGGCAAAACGTCCACGTCGCGAGCGGCGTCCGGATAGGGAACAACGTGAAGATTCAGAACAACGTTTCGTTGTATACCGGCGTGGAGTTGGAAGACGATGTGTTCTGCGGACCCTCGATGGTTTTCACAAATGTATTGACGCCGCGGAGCCACGTAAACCGCAAGTCGGAATACCAACGAACGTTAGTGAAGCGCGGAGCTTCGCTGGGTGCGAACTCTACCATCGTATGCGGAACGACAGTTGGCGAGTACGCATTTGTGGGCGCAGGCGCGGTAGTCACGCGAGATATTCCGGCCCACGCACTGGTGGTCGGAGTACCGGCGCGGCAAATCGGCTGGGTATGCAGATGCGGACTGCGTTTGGAGATTTCTGACAGCATCGGATTGTGTTCGGGATGCGCTAACGTTTATTCGACGGAGGGAAACGAGTTGCGAGAGGTTATTCCGAACCACGCAATCAATCCTTCCGTGCCTGCGCTTGCCCACCTGGAAATGTCCCAGAACGGGCAGAGCGAAGGCAATCACGCAGATTCATCACGAAGTATAGGCGCGGCAGCCGGAAGCGATTGAATTTGACAAGTTTCATTTCAAACAAGCTTCCGTGCATCGTTCGATAAACCACTCCACCTGGTTGCTCTTTGAAAGGCCGTAGCTTTGTCCACGCGCAAAAATCAGGATTCGATTCGTGTACTTATTCACGGTTTGGCATTCTTTGCGCGCCAGTTCCCTGATTTCCTTCGAACCGAAGGTTGGGAATTCCGCAACTATGAGCCGCGCTGGTCCGCGGAACTTGCTGCGATGACCTATCACCTGCAACGCTGCGATCTGGCTTATACCTGGAGCGGCCGCATCACTATGGGAAAATTTCTTTCCATGGCCAGACGGCTTGGAAAAAAGAAGCTGGTGATGTTCTGGTGCGGCAGCGACGTACTGGAAGCTCGGGACGAATACGATAAAGGCAAGATGGAGCCCTGGATTGCCGAAAAAATTCATTGGGCAGGATCATCATGGCTGGCGGAAGAGGTTCGCGCCATGGGCCTGGAGTGCGAGTACGTACCTTCAACTTGGGTTCCGGCGGTGCAACGTCCGATGGCTTTGCCAAGCAAGTTTTCCGTTCTGGCGTACCTGCCGGATGCGGAGCGTGTAAGTCTCTACGGCATCGATCAGGTGATCGCCGTCGCGCGCAGTATGCCGAAAGTCGAATTTAAAATTGTCGGACTTCGGGCCGGGCAGACGTTAAACGTTCCAGAGAACGTAAAATTGCACCGCCGGACAGTGGATATGACTCCTTTCTACGGGAACGCAACGGTGATATGGAGACCGGCCAAGCATGATGGACTTTCCTTTATGGCGTTGGAAGCCCTGGCCCATGGCCGGCACGTGATCTGGAGTTACCCGTTCACGGGCGCGCATCACGCAAAGGAAGCCGAACCGGCGAGAATCGAATTGCAACGGCTGCTGGAGCTTCACGAGGAAAAGAAGCTGGAGCTAAATCACACTGGCGCAGACTATGTGGCACAGAATTTTTGTTCAGAGAAAATAAAGAACAATCTTCTGACGCGGTGGCGCGCGATTGTGGAAGCTCCCACTATGTCGGCCGCAAAGTTAAATATCGGATCACTGATTTCATAATTTGAAAAGCGGTTCAAGGACAAGATGGCAGATAGCACTATGAACCTGGCAACAAACGATAAAGCCGCACGTGTCATCGTCCTCGTGATACTGATGTCATCCCTATTTGTCCTCGGCCCAAGAGCCGGGGATGCCACCCAAAGGGCCAGTTCCGAAAAAGGATTGGCCAAGAATGTTTCAGGGGTTCACTACCTTTTACTAGTGAACACGGCGCTTGCGCCGCAGATGACCGCGGCTAAGTTTGCTGAGTTCGATCGCTCGCCATACGACGGGATTGCGGTAGCTTTTTGGCATGCGTATGACACTGCACCGGCGCCGTCGGCGGAACAAATTGAGAGCAAAATCGCGGAGTGGAAAAAAAGCACAAATAAGGATATCTGGCCCTGGGTGTACCTGAATCGCATGATTGGAGTGGATGCAGAGGAACACAATTCTTATACGGAGCAAGCGTACTTCCATCAATTTGCGGGCGCAGATCTGGACGACAAGGCGGGAGCGCTTAGCGATTACTTGCTCCACTGGAAGAATAACTTGCGGGCTGCCAAAAATTCCAAACAGCCGGGGATCGTATGCGATTTGGAATTTTATAACTACCGGAAGGAATACGACATTGCGGTGCTTGCGGAGCAAACGGGGAAGAAACCGCGCGAAGTAGCGGATATCCTGCGGCAGCTTGGCAAGCGCATGGCTGATACTGCCGCTGCGGAATATCCTGACGCCAAAATCTGGTTTTTATTTACGGGTTTGTCTTACAAGGATTATTACAAAGTGGTTGATGATCAGCATTATCCATCGCCTGCTTATATTGTGATGGGCTTGCTTGACGAAATTCAAAGCCGGCATTTTTCTTTGAAGGTTTTATCGGGGGGCGAATCGAGTCTTGGATATTGCCATGAATCGCTGGCGCAGTTTCAGGAAATCATCGAAAAGCGGGCCAGCAAATTCGTGCCGCATCTTCAGAAGTACGGCGATTCATTGGAGCTTGCCGGAACCATGACACTTTGGAACGAAGCTTCGGGAAAAACCGGCTGGGTGAAGGAAGGCGCGTGTGCGAGTGCCGGTGCAAAAAACGCGGAAGAACTACAACCCTATCTTGAACTAATCCTAAAAACTTTCCGTTATAACTGGATTTACGGCTCCTCGGATGGAAGTTATTACGCGTTCGATCCGCAAAGCGCAGGGCGGTTTAATCAAGTCATCAGCAAGGCACAAGCTTCCGGGGCGGTAAAGCATTAAGCATCTTTTACAGTTTGTACGCGCGGACAATCCCAAATGGCGCACGCTGCAGTCAGACTTCAAGTTGAAGAGCCCGAGCAATTTCCGCGCTCGGCTACGATCTACGGCATAAGAGAATTGGGAAGGCGCGCCGGGGCGTCTGAACAGTTTATTCAATCATGGCGGCTGGAATTCGAAACGCCTGGCTTTGTCGATGTGTATATTCAAGCTGGCACGCGGAAGCGAATCCGCTTTCCACGGGGCGATGAGAAATTTTGGGAAACGGTTAGAAAAGGTCGTTTCAAAACTTCGGTAGCGAAATGGATGCGCGAGCCCGTTAATTCCTGTGCTCTTGTTTCTGATTTCAGGATTCCATTCTCAACGAGTGAACGGAGAGAGTTAGGGCCCCTGTTCGAGATTTCCAACCGGGACTGCGCGGAATGTGCGGTAGACTTGCCGGCCTCCCTGGTGCTCACGACAGGTCGTTTCGAAGAGACGTTACCTCACGCGTGCGACCAACACGGACGTTTTTCGGCTTTTTCCAGTATTGCCTGGCGGGAAGGATTTCTCCATCGCCCTATAGTCGACGAGTACGGTCTCGCCGTGGAACAAGCCCTGCAAGACCTCCTTCCGGGCTGGCAAACTGCCGAGCGGAAATTACGAGTGAAGTTAGGGCATGACGTAGATGAAATTGGCATTCCGTTTTCACCGCGCACGACGGCGGGGCACGTACTGCGCCGTGGCCGGCCCACGACTGCCATTCGCGAAATTGTGGCAGCGCTTTCAGCAACGGAAACTTCTTATCAGCTGCAATTGCGCAGGATGGTAAAACTCGCTGTGGACCGCGATCTCGATTGTGGCGTTTATTGGAAAGCGAGCCCTGCCGGAAGGCACGATCGTGGCTACGACCTGTGCGATCCACGAATCGCCAAAATGATCGCCGAATTCCACGAATCCGGCGCGGAAATGGGAATTCATCCAGGGTATGAAACATTCGGAGCACCGGAGCGATTTCATGGGGAAGTGTCCGTAGTGCGGAAAGCTCTTGGCGAGCAAAAAGTTGGCGGTCGGCAAGATTTCCTGCGCTGGAATCCAAAAACCTGGGAATTGTGGGAATCCGAGGGATTGGCGTACGACGCAACGGTAGGATTTGCGGATCAAATTGGATTTCGCGCGGGAACCTGTTATCCCTACCGGCCTTGGTTATTTTCGCAGGAACGTGAAGCGCAATTACTGGAGATTCCGCTAGTGGCGATGGACACGACCCTGCACAGTTACATGAAACTTCCTCCGGAAGAAGCGCTGCAAAAACTTCGAGAATGCGTGGCGCGATGCCGCTCCGTGGGCGGACTGTTTACGGTGCTGTGGCACAACACAAAAATGCTGGACCGCGGTTACGCGGGAATTTACGAAACGCTGCTGAACGAATTGGCGGGAAGCGATCGCTACGAATGGAGAAGTTCCTGCAATGGAAGCAACTGAACACCGCATGAATGGGGCGAGCACCGTCTGGGTCAGCGTGGTTGGAGCCAGACCGCAATTTGTAAAACTGGCGCCTGTCTGCCGGGCTATCGAAGCTCACAATCAGCGAGCCGGGTGCGAGAGGATCGAACACCGGATCATCCATACGGGACAGCACTATGACCGTAACATTGCGGAACTACTCTTTGTGCAAATGGCCATCCCCGGGCCAAATCATAATCTCGCGGTCGGTTCGGGTTCACACGGCACGCAAATCGCCAGGATGATGGCTCGCATGGAGCCCATTCTTGCAGCAAAGAAAATCGATTGGGTCATTGTTTATGGCGACACGAACTCGACGCTGGCAGGCGCGCTGTTGGCCTCGCGGCTGAAACTTCCCCTTGCACACGTGGAAGCCGGGTGCCGCAGCCAGGACCTGGAAATGCCCGAGGAGCAAAACCGCATTGTCGCGGACCATCTGAGCCAGCTCCTGTTAGCGCCTTCGCAAGCCGCCGTGGAAAACCTTCATCGCGAAGGAATTGGAAATGAGGGCGACCCGCGCAAAAGACGAGTGGCCATGGTAGGCGATGTGATGTACGACGCGCTGCTGCAAAATATGCGGCTGGCAGAGGAGTGCGAAGGAGAAACCCTGCGGCAATACAACCTTGAGAAGGGCGGATATTATTTGCTCACGTTGCACCGCGCGGAGAATACCGACAACCCGGAACGACTCGGCACAATTCTACAAGCAGCGAGTTCGCTGGACATGCCCGTGCTATTCCCGGTTCATCCACGAACAAAACAAATTCTTGCGGGCGCGGGGATTTCACTAAACGGGCGTCTGCGCCCGGTGACCCCGCTTGGATATCTGGAGATGCTCGCGATGGAACGATACGCGCGCAAAATTCTTACGGACTCGGGTGGAGTGCAAAAAGAAGCGTTCTACCTTGGCGTGCCCTGTGTGACTTTGCGTTCCCGGACAGAATGGCCCGAAACGGTGGAAGCCGGAGCAAACCGAATAGCGGGAGTATCCGCGGTCGCGATCGTTGACGCCGTCCAGGAAAAAATCCCCAGCGACCGATGCGGAACGCAACCGTATGGGGATGGAAAAGCAGCCGAAAAGATAGTCAGTGAACTATGCCAAAGCCGGCGATGACAAATAATGATGGGTTCAAAGCAGACTTGAACACGCCTCCGAAAGTGGTTCACATGACCTCCGTGCATTCCGCGCTGGACGCTCGGATTTTTCACAAGGAATGCCGGTCACTGGCGCGCGCCGGTTTCGAAGTGACGATTGTCGGCCCGCACAGCAAGGACTTGGTTGCGGATCTGGTCCGGATCCGGAGTATCCGAGGAGGACACTCGCGATTGGGCCGAATGACCACGACGGTATGGCGTGTTTACCGGGAGGCGCTGCGTCAAAACGCGGACGTATACCATTTTCATGATCCGGAATTGATCCCAGCGGGGCTGCTTTTACGCGCGATGGGAAAAAAGGTCATCTACGACATACATGAAGATATGCCCAAAGACATTTTGTCCAAATTTTATTTACCGGAGTGGAGCCGGAGAGTGATGGCTTGGACTATGGAACAGATCGAGGGAGCCGCATGCGGCCATTTTTCCGCATTGGTTGCGGTTACGCCATCGATTGCTGAACGATTTCTTCGGCTCAACCAAAAAACTGTAATTGTTTATAACTACCCTTACCCGTCGGAAATTGTTTTTGCGCAAGTTGCCTCACCTTGGGAAGCGCGGCGGCAATCTGTTGCGTATGTCGGTGGAATTACCGCGCAGCGGGCGATTTTGGAGATGGTGTCGGCGATGGCTCTGCTGCCGGATTCTTTAGAGGCAACGCTTGAGCTTGCCGGAAATGAAATACCGGAAGGCATTCAGTCGGCGGCTCTTTATGAGCACCGCGGATGGTCGCGGGTACGGCATCATGGATTACTAGATCAGCCCAGCACGTTCCGCATACTGCACAAGGTCCGAGCGGGGCTGGTTTTATTCCATCCTGAACCCAACCATCTGGAAGCCATGCCGCAGAAAATATTTGAATACATGGGTGCAGGGTTGCCGTTGATAGCTTCTGATTTCCCACTTTGGAGGCGAATTCTGGGCGAAACAAGGTGCGCTCTTTTTGTGAATCCCCTGGATCCGCGGGCGATTGCCGAGGCTATCGAATATATTTTGAGAAACCCGCAGGAAGCGGAACAGATGGGAATCCGCGGACGTGCGGCGGTGCTGGCACGGTATAACTGGGACACTGAGGCAGCCAAGTTGATAAATCTTTACGAGGGATTGGTGCGACCTTTATGTGCGGCATAGCTGGTATCATCGCGCCGGAAGGGTTTGAGCCACGCACCCTTGTGGCGATGACGCACCTGGTTCAGTATCGCGGGCCGAACGGTTTTGGGTTTGCATATGCGGGTCCAGGGGCGCGGTCGGAAGTCGAAATTATTCACAACGAGGATCGCGTTCCTAATTTGCCTCGGCCTGTAGTTGGGTTGGGAAGCCGGAGGCTCGCGATCTTAGACGTCTCCGCGCTGGGCAATATGCCGATGGAGATCGACGGCGGGGCATTTTGCGTGGTGTTCAACGGTGAAATTTACAACTATAAAGAGGTGCGTCAGGAACTGGAATCTCACGGCTATGTATTTCACAGCGGCACGGATACCGAAGTTATTTTGCGCGCATACCAGGAATGGGGCGAAGAATGCTTGCAGCGATTCAACGGGATGTGGAGTTTTGCGATCTGGGATCGCGCGAAGCAAAGACTTTTTTGTGCGCGTGACCGTTTTGGGGTGAAGCCGTTTTACTACGCGATTTTTGACGGACGCTTTTATTTCGGGTCAGAAATCAAACAAATTACGCTCGCCGCTGGTATGCCCCGGCGGGCTAACTCACAAACCGTGTTTCACTTTCTGGAATGGGGCCTGCTCGATTATTCCTCGGAGACTTTTTTTGAAGGAATTTCTCAACTACCGGGAGGATTTTGTCTCACGTTGGATTTGCAGCAACCATTACAACCAGTGGTTAAGCGCTACTGGGAACTCATCGTAAGTCCGGGCGTGGAACTAAGTGTCGAGAAGGCTACTGAAGAATTCCAGGAACTGTTTGAAAATGCAGTGAAACTGCGCTTGCGCAGTGATGTGCCGGTTGGAGTTTGTTTGAGCGGTGGCCTGGATTCCTCAGCGATCATCTGTACGGCGAAGAAGATTGCGCCGGAAATTACGTTTCAAAGCTTTTCAGCGTGTTTCGAGAACAAGGCAATTGACGAGCGCGAGTATATTGAAGCGGTGTTAGCCGCAACCGGCGGAGTGGGCCATTCGATATTCCCCAAGGGACACGCTTTCTGGGAAAACATTCATGCCATCACGTACCACCAGGACGAACCGGTAGGCGGCGCAAGCGCGTTCGCGCAATGGTGTGTTATGCAAGATGCGCGGACGCATGGAATTCCGGTGGTGCTGGGGGGGCAGGGGGGAGACGAGATCCTGTGCGGCTACCAGAAGTATCGCTACTTTTATTTGTGGCACCTTTTGCGGCGCGGTGATCCAACATTCTTGAAGGAATCCGTACTTTGGGCGCGTAACGGCACGAGTTCTTACGGAACACTTGCTTCCGCGAGCCGGTATCTACCCACCATGTTCAGCAGGCCGTTTTCTCTGACAAAAAAACTTTGTACCACGCAGTTCTTGAATGAATCTCAAGGAGCCGCGCCGGGAATCGGGCCCGCCAGCAGCATTGCGGAACGGCAAAAGACCGACCTGATTTATTCCAGTATTCCCACGCTTTTGCGACACGAGGATAGAAACTCGATGGCGCATTCCGTAGAATCCCGATTACCATTCCTGGATTACAAACTCGCGGAGTTTTCCGTGAATTGTCCCGCTTCACTGAAGTTGCGCGATGGGTGGGGAAAATGGCTGCTGCGAAACGCCATGGAAGGCACGCTTCCGGAATCCGTGCGACTGCGTAAAACGAAATTGGGATTTGACACGCCGGAATCGGAGTGGATGCGGCTGGGCCTGGCAAACGGTCACCGGCAGATTTGGGAAACGCCGAAACTGCGAATGGAGAGGTTTATTGAAGGTTCCGCCCTGGTGCGCGAATGCCGCAAATTCCTGCACGGAAGCGCGGGCGCGCTCCTGCCCGGTTCGATTTTCCGGGCCATTTCGCTGGAGTTGTGGGCGCAAGTACATCAAGTTTCCTAGAACCCTTACAGTCTTGGGAACCAACGACCATCAATGAAATTGTTAATTCTCACACAATATTTTCCGCCAGAAATTGGAGGCCCTCAAACCCGCCTGCAATCACTGGCTGCCGAATTAACGCGGCTTGGTCACGAGATAGAAGTGGTTACCGGGTTTCCGAATTATCCACGTGGGAAATTTTTTCCGGGCTATGGGAGAAACCTCTATCGCCGTGAGGTACTGAGTGGCGTTGTGATTCATCGGGTTTGGTTACTTCCCGCGATGGGCGGCGGGTTCCAGCGTATGCTGAACTATGCGTCGTTTACCCTGATGGCCGGCCTGGGACTGTGCATGGCAAAAAGGCCGGATTATATTTTCGTAGAGTCTCCACCTCTTTTTTTAAGTATTGCGGCCTACTTTGCCGGACTTATTTGGCGGGTTCCATTTATTTTCAATGTCGCCGATCTGTGGCCCGACGCGATTGTTGATGGCGGATTCCTGCAGGACGGGCTGTTCATGCGATTGCTGTTTGGGATGGAGCGATGGAGTTACCGTAAAGCTTCCTACGTGAATGCGGTGACGGAGGGAATTCGCCAAGCGCTACTTACGAAGAAAAATGTGCCACCTGAAAAAGTTCTGTTTCTTCCCAACGGAGTGGACACCAATCTATATCGCCCGCGAACCTGCGACGAAAGTTTAAAGAGGGAACTGGGGCTGCTAGGGAAGAAGGTGGTACTTTGGGCAGGCACCCTGGGGTATTCGCATGGTCTTGAATATATTTTACGGGCGGCAAAGTTGCTCGAGGGAGAACCAGAAATTCATTTTCTTTTTGTCGGCGATGGTTCCGCGCGACCTGAACTTGAACAACTGCGAGCGACGCTCAACCTGAGTAACGTTACTTTTTGCAATCCCGTCCCGATGGAACGCCTTCCAGCATATTTTTCTATTGCAGAGTGCAGCCTGGCTTCGCTGACTGCAACCGCAGTCAACGAGGGGGCACGGCCATCGAAAATTTTTCCCGCAATGGCTTCGGGCAAAGCGCTGATTTTTATTGGTAAAGGTGAAGCGGCAAGATTGGTGCAAGAGGCCAATGCCGGCGTAGTTGTTGAACCAGGAAACGCGCAGGCGATTGCGGATGCGGTTTCGCAGTTGATAAAAAATCCCTCGCTGGTCCGGGAACTAGGAACAAACGGTCGAAGCCTTGTAGAGAAGAACTTCCAGTGGCAGGTATTGATTGACAGATGGGTTTCACAATTAGACCAGCCACAATTTTCGGGTAACCCTATTAGCGATCACACTGGTGTCTAGAAGCACCACCTATTCTTAAGGAATCGAGTCATGTCCACGACGGCTACAACGTTCTTGCCATTTCATCGGGCGCTGATTGAAGAGGGAGAAATCAGCGCTGTGATCGACGTGTTGCGAAGCGGGTGGCTGACCACCGGTCCGCGCGTGAAGGAGTTCGAGGCGGCGTTTGCAAGGTACACGGGCGCGCAGCATGCGCTTGCCGTCAATTCCTGTACAGCGGCATTGCACTTGGCTTTGGCTGCAATCGGCATCCAGGCCGGGGATGAAGTCATTGTGCCCACGATGACATTCGCTGCTTCCGGTGAGGTGGTCCTATATTTTAACGCACGCCCTGTCCTGGTTGATTGTCTTAATGGGTCGTTTCATATGGACCCAACACAGATTGAACGCTCCATAACCAGCCGCACCAAGGCGATTCTTCCCGTGCACTACGCGGGTTACCCGTGCGATATGGACACGATCCTTGAGGTAGCGAACCGCCACGGACTTAAAGTGATCGAAGATGCGGCTCATGCTTTGCCGTCCCGCTACAAAGATCAGATGGTGGGTACCATCGGAGACATCACCTGTTTTTCATTTTACGCCACGAAAACCCTGACCACCGGCGAAGGCGGCATGGCGACCACGCAGAACCCGGAGTACGCCGAGCGGATGCGTAGGCTAAGCCTTCACGGCATCAGTAAGGACGCTTGGAAGCGTTACACCGCCGACGGTAGCTGGCGGTACGACATCCTGGAAGCAGGCTACAAATATAATCTTACAGACTTGCAGGCCGCGGTCGGCATCGCGCAATTGAGCAAGTGCGACGCGATGCGCATGCGACGGGCGGCAATCGCGGAGCAATACACGCAGGGACTCGCTGCGCTCGACGGTTTCCTCGCGCCAGTAATGCCAGCGGATACAGGTCACGCCTGGCATCTTTACGTTCTGCGCGTCAACACTGACGCGCTGCGAATCAATCGTGACCGCGTAATCGAAGAACTAAAACAGCGAGGGATAGGAACCTCGGTACACTTCATCCCGCTGCATCTTCATACCTTGTATCAGGGACTGGGATACCGCGAAGGACAATTTCCCAATGCGGAGGAACGGTTTGCCGGAGCCATCTCGCTCCCCATATATCCGGGCATGACGAAAGACGACGTTGAACGAGTCTTGGATTCCCTGCGTGAGATTAGTCGAGAATTCAGCCGGTGAGTCGATGGCTGAAACTATTGTGAAGTCTTTTTATTTGAGAACGGGCAAAAGATGGCTGGACGCCGTGGCAGCTCTGGCCGGTTTAATTATTTTGTCTCCGCTGCTTCTGATTGCCGGGCTAGTGGTGAGGGCCACCAGCCGCGGGTCTATCTTTTTTCGTCAGGAAAGGGTCGGCCAGCACGGCAGAATTTTCCGCATTTTCAAATTTCGATCAATGAACGAGTCGCCAAGTCAAGTCGGAGCGTTGCTGACCGCAGCCGGCGACTCGCGGATTACTCCGGTCGGAAGAATGCTACGCAAGACAAAAATTGACGAGTTGCCGCAACTTATTAATGTACTGGTAGGGGAAATGAGCCTGGTGGGACCTCGGCCTGAGGTTCCAAAATACGTGTCCTCCTATACACAGAGACAAAAATCGGTTCTCCTGGCCAAGCCAGGCGTGACCGGACCAACCGCGAATCGCTATATCCGGGAGGAAGATCTGCTGGCACAGCAGCTGGACCGGGAAGCCTTCTATGTCAACGTATTGTTACCAGACAAGCTGGAAATGGACTTGCAATACTGCAAACGCATCACTTTTTCTCACGATTTAAAACTGATGTTCACAACCTTCGCGAATATTTTTGTGACAATCGCGCAGCTCGACAAGCCATTGCCGGGTACCGCTCCAAAGCAGACATAGCATGGCGCTACTGCCAGGCCAGACTCGAGGTCCATTGTTTCCATGGTGAAATCGAACGTTTTTTCCGTGTACACACGAAGTAACCAGGTGATTCTGGACGGCTCGGCGTTCGCGATTTCTTTGGTGGCGGCGTACGTGATTCGGTTCGAAGCTTGGCCCCATGGGGCCGAGCTTCGGCAGATGCTGGGGTGGCTGCCGATCCTTGTGGGTTGCCGGCTCCTCACCCATTTTGCTCTGGGAATTTACCGCCATATTTGGAAATTTGTTTCGTTTTCAGATGCTATCGATCTGACGACGTCTGTGGCCATTGGCTCCTCGGTGCTGATTGCACTGCGGGTGGCGGCTTCAGGCGACGACGCGCTAAGCGCGTGGCTTCGGATACCGTTCAGCGTCATTGCCATCGAAGGATTACTTTCGCTGATTTCGGTCCTGACGGTCCGCTCGTTGCGCCGCCTCTTTTATTCGTATCAGAGGAGGGCGTCGGCGGACTCGAAACAGCCGCCTAAGCGCGTTTTTCTCTACGGCGCGGGCCGAGCTGGAATAATGCTTCGCGGAGAACTTGAAACCAGCCAACAATATGATGTGGTTGGATTTGTGGATGATGATCCCCGGAAGGTCGGTTCAAAAATCAGCAATACGCGCGTGGTGGGAAACGGAGATCAGCTCGCGCACCTAATCGAAAAGTATCGGGTCGACGAAATCATAATCAGTATGGCAACAGCCAGCCGGCTCACACTGGCGCAGACCCTGGCGAAATGCCGGCGAGCGCCGGTTACGGCCAAGATCATCCCAAGCCTGCAAGAGCTAGTCACTGGGCAAGTGCAGATCAGCCAATTGCGAGAGACCCGAGTGGAGGAAGTTTTAGGACGTGAAAGCGTGGAAGTACCCGAATTTGAACAGATGACGCGCGGAACATATTGGGGGAAGCGGGTTCTGGTCACCGGCGCCGGAGGGTCCATTGGCAGCGAACTGGTACGGCAACTTACGCGCCTATCGCCGGCGGGAATTGCGGTTCTAGATAAGGACGAGAATTCGGTTTACGAACTGGAACAAGAACTCTTAAGGAAAGAGTCGCGTGTGCTCGTAGAGCCGCAAATCGCCGATATCCGCGATATCGGCCGCTTGCGCGCCATCTTTGCAGACTTCCGGCCGCAAATTGTGTTCCATGCAGCCGCACATAAGCACGTTCCTTTGATGGAGATGCATCCCTGTGAAGCGATGCTTAATAATGTGGGCGGGACAAAAAATATATTGGAGATGGCTTCGGAATTCAGCGTCGAAAAATTTGTTTTTATTTCCAGCGATAAGGCGGTCAACCCAGCCAACGTAATGGGTGCCACAAAGCGAATCGGGGAAATGCTGGTACAGTCCGCGGCGAATTCGTCGGCATCGCGGTTTGCGTGCGTGCGCTTCGGGAATGTTCTGGGCAGCCGCGGGAGCGTCGTACCGCTGTTTAAGAAGCAAATCGCCGAAGGCGGTCCGGTGACCATCACACATCCCGATGTCGTCCGGTACTTCATGACCATCCAGGAAGCGGTGCAACTGATACTCTGCGCCGGGACTTTGGCGCACGGTGGCGAAACGTTTGTGCTGGATATGGGAAACCCGCGCAATATTCTAGAGCTGGCCCGCGAGATGATTATGTTATCTGGTTTGGAGCCGGAAAAAGACATTGCGACAAAAATTACCGGTTTGCGGCCGGGGGAAAAACTGAGTGAGGAGCTGGTAAGTTCTTCGGAAAAGCTGCGACCGACACGATTCGAAAAGCTCTCGGTTATTGATCCTCAATTGGTTGACGAATTGACGCTGCTCGACGATGTCGCTCGCCTTATGGAACGTGCGAGGGACAACGATAACGGGGGAGTTCACGAAATTCTTAGCGGCATGATGGGCTTGGGATTCAACGCACCACGGAAAACGCGAGCCGCGACCGCATCCAGCTAGATTTATCTTTAACCTGATGCCGGCAGTTGGAATTCGCGCGGTCCTTTACTTGCGCGGTTCAATCTACGCTCTTGATATTCTCGCGCGACACCAATCCTTAACTCGCAAGTGCTATTGAAGGAAAAAGGCCTGAGTCCTTACTAAAGGACTCAGGCCTTTTTCCATGGGTGTTCGAAGCGGGCGGAGCTGCCCTGACGGTTTAGCCAGCTAGAAGAGAAACTTCACGCCGAGTTGAATGGTTCTTGGCCGATGAGCATTGACGGGGCGCAAGAAAGAAGTTCCCGCGCAGGATGAGTCCCCGGCGGAATTGTTCGCGCCCGCATAACAGGTGATGACGTTGTTTCCGGTGTTTCCAACATTGGAGGGGTCGTAGATCCGGAATTGCGTGTGATTAAAAGTATTGAAGCTTTCAACCCGGAATTGCAGTGAAGACCGTTCGTTGATCTTGATGTTCCTGGTTAACGAAACATCAAAATTCAGGCGGCTGGGATTATTGAAATAATTGCGCCCCGCGCCTCCGTAGGTCAAGCCTCTGGGAGCGACGAAGCGGTTTGGATTCCCCAGTAACGGCCCGAAAACCCCGACTCCGGCGGTTTGTGTATCGACTGGAGCAGGGTTAGCCGCCAAGTCGGGATAAGAGTCCGGTGCCACACCGCTTGCGACTCCGGCGTTGTCGATACCAGAAATGCCGCTGGTGCTGCCGCCATTAACAATGCTGAAGGGCGTTCCGGTCGCGAATAGCGTGATGCCGGATAGTTCCCAGTTTTCCATGAAGCTCGTTTGGCGCTTGGAAAAGACGTGGTTCATTCCGCCTTCGCCATGGCCCCATTTGGTAAACAAATCCATCCAATGTGGTATAGGAAGCTGATAGATGTAGCTGATGTTCAGGAGATGGCGCTGATCAAAATCGGAACTGGCGCGATTCTGAGAAAGATTGTAAGCGTTAGGGAGAATCGCCTGGGTGCGATCCGAGGAGTTGTCGATGGAATGGCTGTAGGTATACGAGAGGCCTACGGTGATTGGAGCCTTCGTACGACGCAGAGTAAATTGCAACGCGTGATAGCTGGAGTTAGCAACATTCTGTAGAGCAAATATTTGCCCAGCTCCGGGCGCTATGGCGGTTCCTGGCCGGCGCAACGAGTCGGGGACTGGGATGAGCGGGTTTAGTCCGGTGCACGCTGCCAATAGGTTCAAATAACCAGGCTGACCGGCAAAAATGACTTTTCCGTCGATGTCAAACCTTCCTTGGTTGAAACCCAGGCAATCGCCAGACGTCAATGGCCGTCCCTGCTTGAACGGATTTTGTGAGGGGCTAATCGGCACCAACTGGTTCACCTGAAGTTCCGCGGTTAAGTGTGTACCTTTGCTGCCGACATAAGCGATGGAAGCGAGCGCGTTCCACGGCAGTTCCCGTTGCACGCTGAAGCTCCACTGTTGTGCGTATGGCCAGACCGCTTTGGTGGGTATAGCGGTTGCGTTCACGGGAAAAGCAAAGCCGCCGTGGTTACACTCGAAGGCGCTAAATCTTGCGGCGGCATTCCCCAAGCATCCCCAATCCGTGGGATAGTACTGCGTCAAACTCAGCACGCCACCGGCAGAGTTGTTCGCCACGCTGCCCTCCAGTGATCCGGTGTTGGCTTCATTCCCGGTGCCATGCTCGAAGAACATCCCGTAACCGGCGCGTATGGATGTCTTGCCATTCCCGAACGGATCCCAGGCGAATCCGATGCGCGGCGCGGGATTGAAAAGGTGCCCGTCCATGCAGCTCGCAGGCACTTTCTTTCCATTGGAATATTTGTCCACACCGCAGCGAACCAAGCCGTTTACCAAATGTGGGTCGAGGTTATTAGCATCCAGTGGAACGGCAGGGGAAAGAGGTCCCGCGTATGGGCCGGACACCAAGTACCCGCTTCCCGGAGCCACGCTAATTTCCGATGCCAGCGTGGTGTTAAATTGCGACGGTACAAAGTTGTAAGAGTATAGATTTTTCTCGTGGTAGGTACCGAACAGGCTGATACGCAGCCCCAGGTTGAGGGTCAGGTGAGGAGTAACTTTCCAGTCGTCCTGCACGTAGGGTTCCGCAATCGTGTAACTATTGTGGTACACGTGCTGCGCGCTATCCTGCTGAAAGCTTTGAATTTTTGGACTCAAAAAATCAGCGAACGCGTTTCCCGTGGTGTCGCGGTTGTTCACGTTCGAGAAGGTCACAAGGCCCTGGAGATCGCCGATATTGGCGCCAACAGGCGGATTCACTTCATTTCTTTGAGCGATGATGAACAGCGCGCCGAATTGCAGCGTATGTTTCCCGAGCGCCAGCGTGGCATCATCGCGTGGACTGTAGGTGGGATTGGAATGATGCCAGGGCATGTAAGCGGGATCGACGGAAAACCCCTTACCGCCATAGGCGCTGTTTGTTCCGGCGATAACCAGGCCAGGTATATTTCCGCCAAAACCGTTGTTGAAAAAATAGCCGAGCCCGCAATTGGTAGTACCGCTGACAACGTAAGTAGTGCTGTCGACGCAAGGCTGATTATTGAGCAATGCCGGACGCTGCAAGCCGGTGGAAGCCAGGCCCGGACCAGGAATATTTTTAATTGAGATATGGTCGGTGGTGTAACTCATTGCCGCGTCATTGACCAGATGATTGGTAATGGTGCTGGTAAGATGCGCCACCATGCTGGTTCCCGGACCCGTAAATTGATTTTCAACAGTAGGGAAACTATTGTGAATTACCGCCCATTGCGGCGTGGTCACCACGGTGTCCCAGGCATCATGAATGTAACGGAAGAAGATCTTTTCACGCGCATTGAAATTGTGGTCGATACGGAACAGGTCTTCGCGCCAGGTAGTCAGTGGAGAAACGCTGGCTACGTAACAGGGTACCAACGGAGCGCCCGTGTCCGGATCGAGTTTGCCGGACAATCCGGAATTGCATCCCGTGGCGGAATTCGGCAAAGGAATTATTTGGGTGTTTAAAATCGCGGCCGAGCGTGGATCGATGGGCACAAGGTTGCCGGGGAACGCACTATAAATTTGTTCACCACCCACGACTCGGGAGGTCACAAAGCCGGGACAGTCGGGAGCATAATTAACTTTGCCGAGTTTGGCCGCCCGATTGGAGCGGGCGAAAAACACCTCGCCGTTGGATGCCGCGGGACATACATCAGAAAAGTCTCCGAAAACAGTGTTGGGGCCGAAGCGGAAACGGGAAGCTAATCCGTAAGCTGTCGTCGGGTCGTTACAGAAACTGCTGGGTACCGCGGCCAGGGTGCAATTGCGCTCGGCCAATGTCGGGACGGCCTGGTTGTACTGGACGGGCTCTTTGTCATGGCGATATTCCTCTGAGAAAAAGAAGAAGGTTTTGTCCTTGGCCTGGTTATAGTGGCCAGGAATGTACAGCGGTCCCCCTATAGTGCCTCCGGGCTCATACTTTTGGTACAGGGGTGCGCTCTTGGTTTGATCGAAGAAATTTCGCGCGTTGAAAATATTATTTCGCGCGAAAAAATAGGCATCACCGTGAAAGCCATTCCCGCCACTTTTAGTGGTAGCCAGAATAGTGCCGGATGCGCTTCGGCCATATTGCGCTCCATAATTCGAGGTGAGCACTTGCAATTCATTGATGGCATCTATGCTGGGATAGACGATCAAGGTGCTGCTGCTGCCGTTGATGCTGGCGTTTAGAATGTCGCCGCCATCGACATCATAGGTGTTGTATTCGACGCGGCCCCCGTTGACGCTGTATTTCACACTTCCTTTTACGCCGACCAACGCTTCGTCCTGCCCCGTTTGATTGCTGACACCTGGAGCCAAGGCAATAAGCTGGGTGAAGTTTCGGCCGTTTAGCGCGTAGGTCACCACTTCCTTGCTGGTGATCGTTCCGGCAATTTGCGATGACTCGGTTTCGGTCTGGGTTACGGTTTGACCTTCGACGTTAACGCTAGTGGCCACTGTGGCAGGCAAAATGGTTACATCCAGAGAAGTTTTCTGGCCGGCGACCACCACTACCCCGGTGGTCTTGAAATCTTTAAATCCCGGCATCGTCACGGTGACCGTGTACGTTCCCGGCGGCAGGCCCGCGACTACATACTGACCCTGATCATTCGCAGTGGCGGACTGGGTTATGCCCGCTTCATTGCTCGCGGTAACTGTTGCTCCAGTAATCACGCCGGCGCTATTGTCTTGCACCGTTCCGATTATCGAACCGCCCTCGGGGGTCTGGGCTGCGGCAGCCGGGCCAAAACCTAAGATGAACAAACATACACACAAAATCATTCCTTGCAGTCTCACGGGGTCTCCCTATTTGGAAATAGTAAGGAATGGTCGCAGCAACAGTGTTACTCCACCATGAGACGGAAGTTGAAATCACATCAATAAAGAATCACAAACCCTCCGGCGTGAACAAATAGTTGGATTTGGCAGAAGAATGCCAGTCGCTCGTTTTTTCATCGTAGATTCATCCGCGGTTACCGGCTATTTCATTTTCCCTTAACACAAGGCGACGATACTCGCCCACGCAGTAACGGAACTCTCTCAGACATGAACCGCGTCGGATGAGAGAACTCAGCTCCCGTATTTCTCAAGTCGTTTCAAAACGAACGTGGTTTCGCCTCTCGCGCTGCCACCTAACCAGCGCGCAGGCCAGATTGCGTCCGTCCATTGTTCACCCAATTCGCGCAGGTTCATTAATTTACTGCGCAAAGGAATGCTGTGGCCCCGGATGTTCTCAAGAGAATAGTCCGCTTTCGTCTGTAGCCGTTTTGTGTATGCACGCTTAAATGAACAAGTTTTCGCTAGTCGGAACTCAATCTCTTAGGAGAATCGTAAATGATGAAACACAAGCTGTTAGCTGCATCCTTGTCCCTGGCGGGAGCATTAACCTTCGCTTCGGCAAGCTATGGCCAAGCGCCGCAGGTTATGGCGGTTGGCTCTTCGGGGGCTTTCACCAGCGCAGTGATCGCGATGGTTACCGCCGACCCGATCACTGGTGGGGCTGCCTATTGCGGTACCAACGTCTGGACCGGAAGCGCAAGCGGCGTTGACGGTCGAACCGGAGTTTCTCCCGAAGGCGGGACCCTTGCCGTCGTATGGGATAACAGCACCACTCCAACTCAGGTTTGCGCCTACCTCTCGGTTGACTCCGTTGTGGGGCAGCGTCTATTCCTGGCCCAAGCCGGCACGGGTAATGGCACCCTCTCTGTTCCGGTGGCTGCACAGACTACGCCCGGCGCAAGCAAGGTTGCCTACGTCAAAGATAACACTACGGGAATTCCCCTCGCGGTTTACAACCTCATCAACGGAGCGCACTTTAACATCGCTTTCACCGACATCCGTCCAGAAGACGGCCAGTACGCGTATCAGCGGGCCTCTTGCGACCTAATCGCCGGCGACACCGCCAAGGTTTGCATGGGCTATGGCCCTCCGGGCGGCGTCGGGACAAAAATCCAGAGTTCGTATGACTTAAGCACAGTTCAGCCCGTGGCATATGCCACCAGCGGACCGGACCCAATCTCCGGCCTCACTGTTCCGGCTTTCAAGACATTGGCCCTCGGCGCGTCTCCGGTTATGGTGATCGTCAACACCACGGATACAGCGGCGGGCGGTCTCGGGACGGCGGCCATCGCCAACATGAATAGCCACACCTTGGGCACCATCTTCGCCGGGTTCCTGGGCGCAAGCGGCGACATCAATCCGGCCATCGGCGGACCGGGCAAACTTTTGCACGTGATTATCCGTGAACCGCTCTCCGGGACCTACAACACATTCGAATGGCAAGCCGTACGCGATCGCGATGGCAACAACGGTAACTCCCAGGAATTGGGCACCAATCCGACGCCAGCAAACTGCTTCGTCCAGCCTAGTTCTGCCACCTATATCCCTCCGACTGTTGCCTGCGGCAACCCGCTGAACGCTTATGGACCCTATAACTCGCCCCGAACGCGCGCCATCGGCACAGGCCAGATGGTTAACGCCATCAACTCCGCCAACAACCCGGACAGTATCGGATATGCCTTCTTTGGCTTGGGCACATTCGGCGGCAAAGCGAACGTGAAATATCTAACCGTGGATGGCGTTGACCCGATCAACACCAGCTACGTGGCCGGCGCTTTCCCGCAATGCACCGGCTTTTTTAACGCCGCCCCTGCTTTCAGCTGCACGGGCACTCTTCCGAACTTTGCCGGCGTAACCAGCGGAAACTACCGCATCTGGTCTCTCCTCCGCGCAGTCGTGTATACCAGCTACGTTCCTCCAGCCACCGGTCCAAGCGCCACGGGCTTAATCACCGCGGCACAGGATCAGGCAAAAGTAAACGTGCCGGACTTCGTTCCCTACCAGTACTGCGCCAATGCGGCTTGCTCCAGCTTCACTTCGGGGCTTTCCGTGTTCCGTTCGCACTACGCCATTGGTAGCGTTTCCATCGCTCACAACGGCAACGTTGCGGCGGCGGGCGCTGAAGCTGGCGGCGATATGGGCGGAGCCATTTTCAACGTGCAGTCCGACAACGATTACTTCAACACCTCGGGTAATGAGCTGCTGACCTACATCCAGTAAGACCGTGTATCACGGTTGAGAAAACGCGGCAGACGGCTGCATATGCCGTCTGCTGCTTCTTCTTGTAGCGTAGTCGCGTCACTTTAATTTGTGCTCTAAATGAAAATTTTTTGATTTAAGGATAGAGAATGCGTACTTTGGCGAAAAAACACTTGCTGTGGCGGTCAGGCTCAATCATCCTGATATTGTCTGCTTTTCCCGTATTTGTCTGTGCTCAGCAGGACTCCTCGCACGCCACCTCGCACGCCACCGCCCAAAAGAAAACACATAAATCTGCAAAATCAGCAGAGGCCACCGTATTCCACGAGGATTGGACCACTCCCAGCCTCGCGACGAGCACGCTGAAGCCGGACGTGCCGGTGCTGGGTCAAAGAGACGATGTTCCCGAAAACAATTTTATTCGGGAACGTTTTCAACTGCGTTGGCGCCCCGGCGATCCTATGGATGTGTACGTCATTCGACCCCGAGGCGTCGCCAAGCCTCCGGTGGTCTTGTATCTATATGCTGTTCCACAGGACACCGACCGTTTTAAGAACGACCGTTGGTGCGCCCAGGTAATCGCCGATGGTTATGCCGCGATCGGTTTTGTATCGGCGATTACCGGACATCGCGCCGAGCATCGCCCGCTTAAGGAATGGTTCGTCAGCGAGTTGCAGGAATCCCTCGCAACTTCAGCGCACGATGTTCAAATGATTTTGAATTACCTCGATACTCGCGGCGACTTGGACATGAACCGCGTGGGCATGTTTGGCCAGGGTTCCGGCGGCACTATCGCGATATTGGCGTCTGCTGCCGACCCCCGCATCAAAGTTTTGGACGTGCTCACCCCCTGGGGTGACTGGCCCACTTGGCTCGCCAAATCCACCGTAGTTCCCGACGAAGAAAGAGCGAAATATTTGACTCCGGAATTCCTGGAGCGCGTCGCACCGTTGGAACCGGCCGTGGTGCTTGCGAAAGTGCAAGCCCGGAACGTTCGCCTGCAGAATGTCCGCAAGGAAGCCAAAATGCCGGATGGCTCTCAAGAGCGTTTGGAAGCCGCAGCTCCGGAAATTACAGAAATCGATCAGTATGGAGATGGTCGAGCGTTGTATCCCATGGCTGCGGGCGGCAAGCTATTTGACTGGCTTAAAGTACATCTTAAGTCCGACACCGCGACGCCAGTGTCCACGGCTAAATCGGAGCGCATTCACTTTTATCCCGGGCACCCCGACTCCATCCGCTAGTCGGCGACGTTCCTGTGTACGGTCGTGCCCGTAGGTGTCGTGGAATATTTGTGGAACTGTAGCATTACATTCACATCTCTCCCCTAACGTAGAACTCTCGACTTGGGACTTCTGAATCCCACCCTGGAAAATCTCGACCGAATCTCGGAGTGATATGCGGCGTCTGTTAAAAATGGGGTTACTGCTCGTGAGTTCATCGTTGATGTTGGCGTGCGCGGCCGTGGTAAAGCCTGGGCCGGGAATAATGGTCACGATTACCAACGCGTTTGCTTCTGCTCAGGCAGGAACCGCTCCTGTTACCCTTAAGGTCGATGTCGCCAACGACCCCAGCAACAGAGGCGTGCGGTGGGCCTTAACGTTGGGGAATACCGGCTGCTCTCCCAGTTGCGGCACATTGGAGCCCGAGCCCGCGCCGAGTTTTAAGGCTACTTACACCCCTCCCGCTTCGGCTCCGCTCAATCAAACTGCCACCATTTCAGCCGTCGCCGTGGCGGATAACCGTCAGTCTTTCGTGTTTAACTTTATGATTACGCCGGGAATCTCGGTCAAGATAACCAACAAATTTGTGACGCAGACCGCCGGCGGCTCTGCGGTCGTTGTAAACGCCTCGGTGCCCAATGACAGCGCGAACGCGGGACTAACGTGGACCTTGACGGCGGGTGGCGCCAATTGTTCGCCAGCTTGCGGAACACTTACTGCCGGTGCTTCACCCAGTTTTAGCGCAAGTTACACTCCACCCGCTGCTGTTCCCACGGGCGCTAACGCCTCACCAACCATAACAGCGACCTCGGTGACGGATACCACCAAGAGCGACAGTTTCTCTTTTACGATTGCGTCCGCTCTGGGCCTCTTCAAGGGAAGCTATACCTTTTTGTTGCGCGGCTACGATATAACCGGCTCGCCGATGGCCATGGCGGGCAGCGTCACCGCGGATGGCAGTGGCAAGATCACCGCCGGTGAAGTGGACATCGACAACGGAGGCGGCATCACCTATGTTCCTTCCCCAGCCACCGGAAATTATTCGATAGACCCATCGTTTCACGGCGTAACACGAGGAACAATCAACATTACGAGTTTCACCTTTCCCAACAGCACCGTGAATATCGCGCTGAAGTTTGCTCTCTCCGCGGATGGCAAGCGCGGAACAGCTGTCGAATTTGACGGCGCCGGTTTCAGGAATTCCGGCACCATACTCCTTCAAGATCCCACAGCGCTTTCCGCTGCCAATGCCGCGGGTACATACGCATTTGGCTTGGATTCCGATGCCCCAGTGGGGGGGCGCACCGTGGAAGCCGGCCAATTTATTTTGGGCGCGAGCGGCATCACGGGTGGTGTAGTGGATCTAGCCAAGGATGGTGATGCTACCCCGAAATACAGCGCGGCGCCGATAACCGCGGGACCCGCAACCAAGCCAGACTCATCCGGCAGGGGAACGTTCACCCTGACGGTAATGGGAGACCCCATTCAATATGCGTATTACGTTGTGGATGCGACGCAGCTCAATCTTATTCAAATCGATCGAGGTCTTAAGTTAGGAACCGTGCAGGCCGGAGTTGCCCGGGCACAAAAGACGCTTACCGCCAGTAGCGTGAACGCCACGAGCGTACTGCAAATGACCGGGATCGATGCTGTGCCCGGCACAAATAAGATCGGTCCAAATGTCCTCATTGGCGTGATGAAGATTACTGCCGGATCGACTTTTAATTTAACGTTTGATTCCAACGACGTTGGCACGGTCCTGACCACCCATCCCGCCTCTGGGCTTGTCAGCTCGTTCAATCCGGCCACTGGACGCGGTGTGCTTACGTCTCCCGGAGGTTTTAATAACGGGTTTCTCGATTCCGCGGTTTTCTATCTTTACGACACGGGGAGTGGATTTATTATCGACACCGATCCTTCTGCTCCCAATGGGACGCCACCGCCTTTAGCGATTACGAACAATGCATTGTCTGGCACATTGACGCAGCAAGCGCCCGGTCCTTTCACCAATCAAAGCCTCTCGGGCAATCTTCTGGTTCGGTCCGGCGCTTCGTCCATCCCTGACATTCCGAATCTCGCCGGGGCGATCAACGTCGACAATGTGGCGGCCACTTTTACTGGCATCGGAGATCTGGCGTCGATTCCGTCCCAGGTTGACGACGTTCCGAATGTTACTTTCAGCGGCACATATAACATGGTTGATCAGACCTCGGGTCACGCGTCGGGCACGCTTCCCGCGGGCTTCGAAGGAAATTTCACGCAAGGGCTGACGTACCCGGTTTCGTTTTATATGATCGCGCCGAATCAGTTCGTCTTGATTAGCAGGCAGAGTGGAGCTTTCTCCGGAATTACATTCTTTGATCCGCAGTAGCGCAACGTGCAAAAAGCGCCTTAGCCGAAAATTCTTTTAGAAGTAATCTCATACGAACTGTCTTGTGCATTAAATTGAATATATGACTAGCCCTGACTGGATTGCTTCCTTATCTCGAAAACTGGCACAGAAAAAATTTCACAGGGTGCCTGTGCTGTTGTTCCGGTATTACCCTCGCAAGCAGGGACCCGCGACTATTCACGATTTCGATGGAGATCTGACAATCGAGCTGAACAGAAGCAGCTATATCAGCAATGCGATTTATTGGGGAGGCCACCACAGCACCCATATTGCTGATTTTCTTGCGAGTTATCTGCGGCCCGAAATGACCTTTGCGGACGTTGGCGCCAACATCGGGGAAATAACCCTGATGGCCGCGAAACGATTGGTAAAGGGCAGAGTACTGGCGTTTGAGCCGATGCCTGATACTTTCGCGCAACTTGCTAGAAATGTGGAATTGAATCGCTTCAAAACAGTAGCGCTTTTCAACCACGGCCTCTTCAACCAGGATGATTCGCTGTCACTCTATGTCAAGGAGGACCGCCCTTTCGGTATGGTGAACGAAGGAGTGCCGAGCCTTTTTTCAACCGGAGTGGACCAAAAAGCGCTGGCCGTACGGCTCCGGAAATTTGATGACGTAGCTGTCGAGTGCGATCTAAAAAGACTGGATGTGATGAAAATCGACGTGGAAGGCGCGGAAATGATGGTCTTGCGGGGGGGGGGAGAATTCCATCAGAAAATTTCGTCCAGTAATAATTGCCGAAATGTCCGAAGCAAATTTCCAAAGAGCTGGCTACACGTCCGTGGAACTACTTTCTTATATTCGCGGATTGGATTATGAAGTGAGGTCTCTGGACGATCCTGGCGCACCACTAACTGCTCAATGTGATGCGCTGTGCACGCCTCGAGAGATGCAGTTCGCACGGCCTTCGTCTAACCACTAGCTCTCGTCAGCCCTATTCGTCCCAGCGGCTAAACACTACGCAGGAATTCACGTCACCAAATCCGAAGCTGGTTTTTAGAGCCGTCTTACACTGCGCGGCAACGCTGGCTTGAGGCACTCGGGGCGCAAGTTCTGCAATCCCCGGGTGAAAGTACGGTATATTACTGTGCTACAGGATAGTTCTTTTTTGGTGGGTTGGAACGGAAGGGCGAATCATCCGCTTTACATAAAAACCGTCATACTTCGCGGCCTGCGAGCGCAAATGCGGCC
>DATNME010000058.1:0-26835 GCA_035602385.1 Candidatus Dormiibacterota bacterium | reverse complement strand
TTGATGCCCCTCGCCGCGGAACAAAAAGTCGGCGCTATGGTCTGGAGTCCCCTCGGTTGGGGCCGGCTCACCGGAAAAATTCGGCGCAATCAGCCCATTCCCGCTGGCAGCAGGTTGCACAAAACTTCCGAGCAAGGCCCGCCAGTCCCGGATGAATATCTCTACAAAGTTGTGGATGCGCTCGGCGAAGTCGCTAAAGAAACCAGCAAAACCGTTCCGCAAGTTGCCTTGAACTGGCTGCTGCAACGCCCAACCGTCGCCAACGTCATCATCGGCGCGCGCGATGAACAGCAATTACGCCAGAATCTTGCCGCCGTGGGCTGGAATCTCACCAAAGAACAAGTCGCAAAGCTCGATGCCGCCAGCGCCGTGACTCCTATCTATCCCTATTGGCACCAGCGCCAATTCGAACGCAACCCCTTCCCCGTTTCCATCTGAATCGACACACCTTCGCCGATTGCCGCAAGAGCAGCAAGAAACACAGCCATCGATATAAGTGAATCCCTATCCGCGGACTATCACGCCGCGTACGCGTTTACGGACCCAGTTTACTGATTGATGTAAACGGGTACCCGTCCCTTGAGGAGGACTGTTTTTTGGTGCTCGCGAATTGCATTCGCGATCGCTTGGTTCAACTGCGAGTTGGCGGTTGCATTTGTTTCGCCCTGCCCGTTGTTATCGCCGTTGTCGTCGTTGTCTTCCTCTTGATCAAGGAAGACTCCGTTACGTTCCGTTCCCATTTCACCAAAATTGAGTCCGGACTCGAAGTTGCCATGCGCGGAAAACGTTTTATCGTTGTACATAACGGAAAAGTTTCCTGTGTTGGTGGCGTCCCACATTTTGCCCGCCCAGTTCAACGGGCTAAGCGGATCGCGCGACCCCCGATGGATCCGGCGCCACTTGGCCGATTTCTTATAAACCACATGGAAGGACACTCGCGCCGGGATCAGCTTGTACGGCGAAATACCATTTTCCGGGCGCGCTACGGGAGGCGGAGGAAAAGAAAATGCGTCAACCGTGGGCACGTTTTCGAGATCAACGGTGATGGTGTCTTCAGTAATCTGCACCTCATCGTCTGGAACTTTCACGATCCAGAAAAGGCCGTTTGGCAGCGTCCAAGGACTGAAATCATGAACTTGCAACCCCGAACTGGGGTCGTAGAGGTCAATTCATATCTCGACGAAAGTGCCGTGAGCGTGGGCCGATTTCGTCGCGCCAGCGCTGTTCGGGTCAGCCACTTCCGCGCCGACATATTCTCCCCGGTATACGCGTATGTCCGTGACCGCTATATACTTCTTGCCGGAACTATCCGTTGCCGTTCCGCTCGTATATCCCATGGCGGTTACACCGCGAAAATTCGTAATGCCGTGCGGGTCCGAATTGATGGGATCAAAGGGCGGAGTAGAGTTTGGCGGACCGGGAAAAAATGAGTTGAAGAGTCCGTAGCCCGGAATGATGTCTCCCCCGGGAAGCGGCAGCGGTTGAACGGTTAGATCCGGTATTGGTTCAATTCCCGGTTCGTCGTTTTGCGCGAGCAATGGGAAGCTGAAAAGAAGAAGAGCAACGAATAGGTAGCCGAGCCTGAATTTCATGCGCACCTCCTCGGCTCGATATCCCAGGAAGGCCACCATCATTCAATACAGGCCGCAAAAAGTCAAGAGTCTTGAGAATGCCATAGAGAACCACCCAGACCAAAACTGACCGTCTGACCAGTAGTTTTCCACCAACACGGGCCATATGCTTACCATGATCGCTGGTTTGAATCCCTGCTCGGGGAGGGTAACCGTGTTTTGCGACCGCTGTGGGCTCCAGTTCCTGCCCAAACAGTCTGTGTGCACGCGATGCAAGCGTGTTCCTATCCGCTATTGGTTCCAATTCATGAGTTTGCTCACGATTTTGTTGGCCGTGCTTTGCAACACGGTTCTGAGCATCTTCCTGCTACCCAAGCTGGCCACTGCCCAGCACGCTCACCTCTTGTTTCGTGGATGGTATTGGACTACGCACTACGCGGCCATGTACGGCTGGGTGCCCATGGCCAGTGGTCTCTTGGCATGGGACTATTTCGTGTGGAAAGAAGCGCGCCCAAAAGTCAAAGGCTGGTTCACGCGCAAGTTGCTTACCTTCTCGCTGGCCGCGGGCGTAGCGCCCATGCTGCCCTGGTGGATTCCCGCTGGGCAGCCTCCTACACAGTTCTACGCCGCGATCGGCCGCCACCCTGGCGTTCCCGTGATGCTCGCCTGGGGCGTGGTGCTGCTCGTTACCCTTCTTCTCTGCGTTGACCCCGAATCGCGCGACTACCTACTCGGCCACGGAAGAGCCTTGAGCCTGGTTAGCACCGCAATGCTGCTGTTAGTTTTAACCATGACGCTGGTCGGCTGGTCCCTCACCTACTAACACGATGTTGTCAGTTCGTTCAATTCGCGATTGCCCACGGCTCACGGTTGAATTCGGAAGCAAGAAATCAAAATCCCACTCGCAAGCATCGAGATTTTGATTTTCTCAATCTTTAGGCCGGGCGCGTAAACTATCCTTGTATGTTGTCTCGCTCCAAGAAGACTTCCCAAGCGTGTCCCAGCTCTGCATGTTGCGCGTGCATGTGTTGTGGCGCGGGGAGGCTAGGTATCTAGGGATTTAATTTCTAGCTGAAAGGTTTTCTACCCACCGCCAAGCAAAAAGTTGGCAGGTGGGTTTTTTATTTTTCGCCAAAGGAGCGAACTCAAATGTTTGGAAAGAGAAAAGACTTTCTAGTTTTTGGCTTGATCGCGGTACTTGGTGTTTCTCTCTCTGGGGGTTCTGCAAGTGGTGCTTCGAAAAACGGCGGGGATGCGCCCGATGCAGGGAAGAAGCCTGGCGTCTCCGCACAGCCAAAGCGCGGTGAGGCCGACAGCAGCGCGGGAGAGGCAGCCGCACGCGTCGAAGGCGAGCTGCGGGAAGTGAAGGAGCTGCTGCGAGCCCAACAGCAGCGAATTGAAGCGCTCGAGGAGGAGTTGCGTCTTACGCGCGGCGGCGCTTCGGCGCCCATCCCTGAACCGGTTGTAGCGAAGACGGTAAGTGAGGGGGCTGCACGTCAAGATTCCCTGGAGAAAAGACTGGAAAGTACCGAAAGCAAGCTGAAGAACGTCGGCCCGTTTAATTTCAGCGGCGACTTGCGGCTGCGCGATGAACCATTTTTTGGCGGCCCGGCCAACCAATCGCAGGTCCGGAACCGGGAACGCTTCCGGTTACGCTTCAACGCCAGCGTAAAACTCAACGACGACATCAGCGGTGGTTTTTCGCTGGCTTCGGGCGACCTGAACGATCCCATCTCGACGAATCAAACTACGAACCAGTTCTACACGCGCAAACCGTTTGCCATCGACCGTGCGTTCATCAGCTACCGGCCACATTATTTCAAGCCGCTGACGCTCACGGGAGGAAAGTTTGCGTATCCCTGGTACAACACCGAGCTCGTTTGGGACAAGGACCTCAATCCCGAAGGGCTTGCGCAAACTCTCTCGTGGAATTTCGAGAAGACTCCGGTGTTGCGCAAAATCGCAATCGTTGGATTCGAGCTGCCTTTTGCCGAGGTCGCCGGAGTTTCTGTCAAGAACAAGAGCATCGCACAGAGCGTGATCTATGGCGGGCAGCTCCAGTCCGTCTGGCAACTTGCCCCCTGGCTGAAGTTCAGCGCGTACGGCGGCTTCTACAACTACCATAATGCCGACTCCATCGCGTTCGCGCTGGCTACCGCAAGCCTCGGCAATCCGCAAACCCCGAATAGCGGGCTCTTGAAGCTCAGTCAGAACAGCGTGCAGAACTCCATCACCACAATCACGAAGGCTACGATCGTGACAGCGAACACTGGTCCGGCAAACACGCCCACGGCGCTGCCCACCGGCGTCACTTCGGTGCAGAGCGCACAGTTTGCTTCGAAGTTTGGATTACTGGATGCCCTTGCGCGATTTGACGTCAAGACTCCTCATGAGCGGTGGCCCATAGCCGTCATTGGTGACTACGTCCAGAACACGCGCGCTTGCGCCAACGTCGGTCATATCGCCACGGCACCGCCAGCCAACACCACCACTGCTGTTTTTACCTTGTCGACCAACGCTCCATGCGACCCACGCCAACGCCGCGGCTATTGGCTGGAAGGCCGGTTCGGCCGGACGGAAAAAAAGGGAGACTGGCAGTTTGCCTATACTCGAATGTTCATCGAACGCGAGGCGGTTATGGGGGCGTTCAATGCGAGTGACATCCGCCAAAACAGCAACGTCAGCCAGCACCGCGTCGAAACGTTTTATCAGGCCCATAAGAATGTACAGCTGGCCTTCACCGGCTACATTGGAAGGCCGCTCAATCTTGGCAGCACCGCGCCGCCTGAAAATCTACTCAAGCGGCTTCAGTTCGACGTGATTTACAAATTCTGATCGAAAACAAAATAAGTGAGAAACCGGACAGCACCCGGGTGGCAAATTCGTTGTTTCCAATAGATGAGGAAGCGTACGATGCATAAGCCAGCGGTTTGAAACGGAAATTCCGATTAGTGGTGTCCATCGAGTTGAATCAGAGCAGCCCTAGAAAAAGGACTCAGAGGAGAATCGACATTTATGAACGTGAAGCGGACGTTGTGTACAAGTGCAGGCATCGTCTTGGTCGCGATTGTGGCGCTCGTGATTGCTGGATCGCGCCGGGCTTCGGCCGCCCCTCCTCGTTCAGCGTCCAATGTTGAGGTACCGAAGTTCGTGGTCGACCCATCTTGGCCACACATCCCTAACGGGTGGACGCTGGGCCCGGTATCCAGTGCGGCGTGTGATTCCGACGGCAACATCTGGATCTTGCATCGCCCGCGAAGCGTGAAGCCCGGTGTGAAAACGGCGCCACCGGTGCTGGAGTTCGATGAGGCGGGCAACTACATTCAGGGCTGGGGTGGGCAATCGGGAGATAGCTATACTTGGCCCTTGACCGAGCACGGCATAACCGTGGACTACAAAGGGAATGTCTGGATCAGCGGCAATGGGAACGACGACCAAATCCTGAAGTTTACGAAAGACGGAAAATTCATAATGCAGATTGGTCATCCTGCCCAAAAGAAAACCAACGCGGATACCACCAGCCTCTGGAAGCCTGCCGACGTTTCCGTCTATCCCAAGACCAACGAAATCTTCGTTGCCGACGGCTATGGCAACAAACGCGTCATCGTGTTCGATGCGGACACGGGCGCGTACAAACGCATGTGGGGCGCGTTCGGCAACACTCCGATGGACGACGCCCCGCGTCCCCCGGCTTTAACCGGTGACGCCGCAAAAGCTGCGGCAGTTGAAGAGGAAGCCAAGCGCACTCTAGCCACCGGTTTCGATCCCAAAGACCCGGGGCCTTCGCAGTTTGTACCCCCCGTGCACGGCATCAAAGTCTCCAATGACGGTCTCGTGTATGTCGCCGACCGCGGCGGCAAGCGAGTGCAGGTGTTCACCACCGATGGCAAATACATAACCCAGGTATGGATCGACCGCTGGTGCTTGGCTGTTGGCGGCGGATGCAATAATGGCAACACCGCCGCGAGCGTGGCATTCTCCGCGGACCCGGCGCAGCGCTTCTTGTACGTCGCCAGCAGGAGCCCTGCACGCATCTGGGTGTTCGACCGCAAGACACTGCAAGCCCTGGACTCGTTCGGGCGGCCCGGCATTGCCCCTGGCGAGTTCAACGTACTCCATCACATGACTACCGACAATAAAGGCAACCTCTACAGCTCAGAAGTCGAAGACGGCAGGCGAATCCAAAAGTTCGTCTTTAAGGGACTCGTCTCGATGCCTGTGCCCACCAGCGCCACAAACTAGTTATTCAGCCGAACCGTCGAGATGACTCATCCTACCGTACGTCCACCGAGTTATCGAATCAGGGCCTCGCAAGGGGCAACGCCCACCTGGAGCCTTCACATAGTCCGTGTCTATGCCAAACCTGCCGGCCCGCGTGGGTCACCAAGCAACTTTTCTCGGATACATGGGTTCATGGGGTTTAAGGTGTAGTGTGCATCTATAACCCATTCATTCTGTTGGAGTAATGTAAATTATCCGTATTGTCTAAGAGCCCAGAAAGGAGTAGCGTCCGCCCATCGGAACTCTGCTGGTTCCGGCAGCGCAAACTTTTCACGTGTCACGCAGCTGCCAGTTTGCATGCCGGCCCACAAATGGGAGGAACCACATGCGACGCATCGCAGCGTATCTAATTTTCTCATTGCTCTTTCTGGGGCTCCAACTTAACACCAAGGCTCAGGACATTCTCGTCCCCGCTGGCACTCTCCTTCACTGTACGCTCGACGAGCCAAACTTTTCCTCAGCCACCGCCGATATTGGTGATCCGGTGATCTGCCATCTCAGCAGCCTCCGGGAATTCGGACAGAATGTATTTCCGCGGGGAAGCTACCTCGGAGGACACCTCGAAGCGGACAAGGAACCTGGCCACTTCGTCGGTAAGGGTTACCTCAAGCTGCAATTTGACCGCATCGGCTTCCCGAATTCCGACCTACCCGTACCAAGCAAAGTCATCGCTGCTAAGGGATTCAAAGTGGATCGCCACGGTGACATCGTGGGCCACGGCCACGCCACGCGTGACATCGTGGAATGGCTTATTCCTCCGCTGTGGCCCTGGAAGATCATCATGCTGCCTGCGCGCGGCCCACGTCCCACGCTGAAAGCAGAAGAGCAGATTACCGTCCGCTTAATGGATGATATTCAAGTCCCGCGGCTGACGGCCTCTGGCCATTCCCCTATCAGGCCCGCTTCGTACGAGCGGCCGCCGGCCTACAGACCGCAAAACCTTGACCGGCCTGCGGGCTCGGACGCGCAACCCTCATTTGAACAGGCGCAGGCGGTCAACACTGCGGAAAACAATGTCTCCGAAGTCAGCCTTGCTGCTCCGAGCGCTCCGGCGCAGCAACTCCAGGCAGAGGCTGCGGATCCTTCGCCAGTGCAGACCGAGCCGGCAACCTCCGCCGCGCTGCAGCAACCGCGCGCGAGATGGATCGCCCTCAAGCCGGCCACCGTCTATGCCGTCAGCAGCTACCACATCCAGAACGGCAGCGTCACCTACGTCCTCGCCAGCGGCGCCAACGGCTCCGCCGACATCACCGCGGTCGATTGGCGCAAAACCTCGCGTTTGAACGCCGCGCCCGTCGATTCATCAACCACGCCTCGAACTGCCAGCGCGGCAGCTCTCGAGCCACTTTCCGTGCGCCCCTAAGCTCAGCCCGAGCCGCACAGCCTCTTGCTTGGCACTGAAGTGCCTGAATAGACGCGCAAACCGGACATGTGATTTTTTTCCCGATGTCCGGTAATTCAAACTAAACAGGAGTTGACCCGCCTGCGGTAGACTGGTGCGAGTGTGGTTACGTGAATGAGAATTGGTTTCATGTCATCTCAGATGAAACTTACTCCAGCGATCATCTCGCTTGTTCTACTCTCCGCCTCCCCGGTAAGTGCTTGCACTTTGGCTCCTGGGTATTTTTATCAGATAACAGCGTTGAGAGGCCTAGTGGTAGGTACGGATAGTCATCGCAGATTTGCTCCCCGCTGGTTGAGGCAATCTTTCATAAGAAAGCACGCCAAGTTGGCGTTATACGAGTACAGGCAGCCATGGGACGAAACGCTGCTTGTGAAGACCATCGAGACAGACGACCGCGGAAGTTTTGACTTCGGGCCACTCAAGTTAGGTCATTACACGCTCCGGATAGATGACAATGATTTGTTCGACGTTGAAGTCAAGGACCTGCCACGAAAAACGGAGTCTGTCACAATAGACGTTTCCCCGATTAACCCCGATTGCAAGGGCGGTCATGAATTTGTTGTAAAAATGAAGTGATCCTCGGATAGGTCCCGATTGATGTCTTTAACGACGGCGGCCTCGCGACGGCCCGAGTAGACTGTTTCGGTGTTCACCCTAACAGAGCTCGGACCGAAGGAGGCCGAGGTGAAAATTATAGGATGTGATTACACGCGCGCCAGCAGACGTTGGCGATGCTGGACACCACTACGGGGGAGGTAGTGAAGGCGACTCTGAAGCACGAAGGCAACAACGTGCGAGAGTTTTATGGCAACCTTCCACGGCCGGTGCGTGTGGGAATCGAAGCCACTGGATCCATGCAGTGGTTTGTAAACTTGCTGGAAGAACTCGGAATCGAATGTCTGGTGGGTCATCCGGCAGAGATTCGAGCGGCCGAACCACGAAAGCAAAAACATGATCGACGGGATGCGGACTTACTGCTGTCCCTGCTAGTAGAGAATCGCTTTCCGGCGATCTGGTTATCTACGAAAGAACTGTTGGATTTGCGGGCCTTACTGCGGCACCGCCATCAGTGAGTGTGCCTGCGGGTGAAAATACAAAATGCACTGCAGGCCATTGCCTTGGCGAATGGCCTGACCCACTAACGAATAATTTGGCTTGAATTTTATTTACTATTTGTCATACTACCGAATAGGAATTCTTGTGCGCTCCAGTCGAAGATTTAATCCAACCTAAAACCTTTCTTTTGATACATCTACACAATAGCCTGAAAATAAACTCTTTCGTTTGATACATCTATGCAAAAGTAGAAATTAAGTCGTTTCGTTTGATACATCTCTGGATACCCCGGGGTAGGGGGGTATGCCACGCCATCAAAATAAAAATGCCCGCCCTGGCAATGCCAGAGCGGGCGGAATAGTTTCTAGAAAGAAAAATTAGCTCTTGGCTTCGACCGGCTCTTCCTTCTTGGGCTTTTCTTTCTTTTCCTTGGACTTGAATTCGTAGCCGACCAGTTCGAGGATCGCGACTTTGGCTCCGTCGCCAACGCGCATGCCGCCTTGAATGATGCGTGTATACCCGCCCGCGCGGTCCGCAAACTTCGGCGCAATTTCGCTAAAAAGTTTCTGGGTCATTGCCGGAGTGAAAAGATACGCAGCCGCCTGCCGCCGCGCATGCAGCGTGTCGCGCTTTCCGAGGGTGATCATTTTTTCCGCCATCGGACGAGCCGCTTTCGCGCGCGTCAGCGTGGTGGTGATCCGTCCGTGTTCAAACAGGTTGGTGACCAGACCCCGCAGCACCGACCGGCGGTGCCACGGGTTCTTCCCCATTTTCGAGCCTGATTTCAGATGTCGCATGATTTGTCTGTCCTTGTCGCCCTTTTAGAGCCCTTTAGAGTCCGATGTTCTCTTCCGACGTCGGTGCCGCGGTCTGGCTCGGCAGCGGTGGCCAGATGATTCGTCCATGTTCGTCAAATTTCATGCCCAGCGCGAGGCCCATCTTCACCAGTATATCCTTGATCTCGTTGAGCGATTTCCGGCCAAAGTTTTTGGTCTTCAGCATTTCGTTTTCGCTCTTCTGCACCAGTTCGCGGATGGTCTGGATGTTCGCGTTCTTCAAGCAATTGTAGGAACGCACGGAAAGTTCCAGCTCTTCCACGGAACGGTCCAGATGCTCGAGGCGCGGATCGTTGGCGATCTCGATGGGAATATCCGGCATGTCCGTGGGCTCTTCAAAGTTGATGAAGATGCTCATGTGGTCCTTGACCAGCTTCGCGGCCAGACCGATGGCGTCCTGCGGCGTGATTGCGCCGTTGGTCCACACTTCGATCATCAGCTTTTCGTAGTCGGTCATCTGCCCGAGACGCGCAGCTTCCACGGAATAATTCACTTTGCGTACCGGCGAGTGCACCGAGTCCACCGGAATGTAACCGATCGGCAGATCTTCGTCGTAGTTGCGGTCCGCAGCCACGTAGCCGCGGCCGTTCTTGACGCGCATCTCGAACTGCATCTTGCCGCCTTCGCTTACCGTGGCGATGTACACGCTCTTGTCGAGCACCGCGAAGTCCGCGTCTTCCTCGATTTGCGCCGAGGTGACCGGGCCGGGCTGCTCCACGTTCAAGTAAATCGTCTTGGGCAGGTCGGTGTTCAGCTTGATGGGCACCTGCTTCAGGTTCAGGATAATGTCGGTGGCGTCTTCCACCACGCCCGGAATCGATGAAAATTCATGCAGCACGCCTTCAATCTTTACCGCGGTGATGGCCGCGCCTTCAATCGAGCTGAGCAACGCGCGGCGCAACGAATTGCCTACCGTGGTGCCCCAACCGCGCTCAAACGGCTGCGCCGAAAAACGGCCGTACTTTTCGGTCAGCGATTCCAACTCTGACGCTAAACGCTTTGGCTTCTGAAATCCCTTCCACATCGTGTTCCTTCCTTCCGGGGCCGATGCCTCGGCCCCCCGTTTCTTTATCCACAGCGCCTCAATAGCTGGCGCTGTTTGTTGCTGGCTGCGAAGCAGCCAAACTTACTTCGAGTACAACTCGACGATAAGCTGTTCGTTGAATGGCGGAGTCTGCACGTCTTCACGCTTCGGCAGCGCCACAACCTTGGCTTTGAATTGCTCGCGCTGTTGCTCCAACCAGGGCACGCTGCTCTGGCTCTGCGCCACGTTGCGCGCTTCCAGAACCATGGCGTTCTCGTGCATTTTGTCCTTGATGGCGATCTCTTCGCCCACGTTGATCAGATAAGAAGGAATGTTCACCTTCTTCCCGTTGATGCGGACGTGACCGTGCAAAACCAACTGGCGGGCTTGCGCTCGCGAGGACGCCAAACCTGCGCGCCACACGACGTTATCCAGCCGGCGTTCCAGCGTGATGATCAGATTCTCGCCGGTCGGACCTTTGGCGCGCTCCGCCCGCTCGAAATACAAGCGGAACTGGCGTTCCAGCAATCCGTACGTGCGCTTGACCTTTTGCTTCTCGCGCAACTGCAAACCATAACCCGCAACCTTCGGGCGCCTGGACTGGCCGTGCTGTCCCGGAACGAAGTTGCGCGTTTCAATCGCGCACTTCTCGGTAAAGCACCGCAATCCTTTTAGAAATAATTTTTGCCCTTCCCGGCGGCACAGGCGGCAAACTGCTTCTCGGTGTCTTGCCAACTTCGATTCTCCCTTCCCAAAACTTTCCTAATATTGGATGCGTCGTCGCTTCGAGCGGCGGCCGCAGCAAAATCTTACAAAGGCTTAAACGCGGCGCCGCTTCGGCGGACGGCAGCCATTGTGCGGAATCGGCGTGACGTCGCGAATCACAACAATATGCAATCCCGCCGCGGCCAAAGCGCGCACCGCGGATTCGCGCCCTGAACCGGGGCCTTGAACGCGAACTTCAACGCTTTTCATTCCGTATTGATCACGCGCCACGGTGGCCGCGGTCAACGAAGCTTGCTGCGCGGCGTACGGTGTACCTTTACGCGAACCCTTGAATCCCACCGCGCCCGCGGAGGACCAGCAAATGGTGCGGCCATCGCCATCGGTGATGGTGACTTGCGTGTTGTTAAACGATGCTGCAACATAAACCACGCCGTGCGGAACAATGCGCCGCTCGCGCTTTTTCTTGAACTCTTTTTTGCGCTTGGTAACCGCGCCAGGTTTGCCACCTGTAGTCGCCGGCTTATTCGGTATCGCGTCCGGCGCCGTATTTTGCTGCTGCTCTTTCGCCACGTTTTACTCCGTTCCTTTTTCTTAAGCGGCCCAACGCTGCGGCCAAATTCTTTTTGCAACTTTGGGGTACCTAAATTCGGGCGCCTGCATTGCCTGGAAAGGGGGACAGGCACCCGAAAAATTATCCTTTTTTGCCCAGCACTTTCTTTTTCGCTGCAACCGCGCCGCGCCGTGGACCCTTACGAGTACGCGCGTTGGTATGCGTACGCTGGCCGCGCACCGGCAGATTCCGGCGGTGCCGGATGCCGCGGTACGCCTGAATTTCAATGAGCCGGCGGATGTTCATCTGGACTTCCTTGCGGAGGTCCCCTTCCACGCGGCCTTCTTTTTCAATTTCCTGGCGCAGACGGTTGGTTTCGTCCTCGGTCAGTTCGCGGATTTTTTTCTGAGGATCCACGCCCGCCTTTTCCGCCAGCTTCCGGGCGCGCGCCTGTCCAATGCCATAAATGGCGGTCAACCCGACATAAAGGCGTTTCTGCACCGGAAGATCCACACCTGCGATACGTGCCATGCTATTTCTCCTAACGAGGGAAATTATCCCTGGCGCTGCTTGTGCTTCGGATTATCGCAAATCACCCGCACCACACCGCGCCGGTGAATCACTTTGCATTTGTCACAAATCTTTTTTACTGATGCTCGTACTTTCATGCTGCTCCTCATCAAACTGCCAGAAACTTTTTGAAAAAGTCTCTACCTATTTGTAGCGATACACGATCCGGCCGCGAGTCAAATCGTACGGCGACAATTCCACGGCAACTTTATCTCCCGACAAAATACGGATAAAATTCTTGCGCATTTTTCCGGAGACATGCGCGAGAACCTTGTGCTTGTTCTCGAGCTCCACGCGGAACATGGCGTTGGGCAGCGGTTCAATTACCGTAGCCATCACCTCAATAGCGTCTTCCTTGCTATTTCCGGAGTCGTCCTTCTTTTTTTCGTCTACCTGCTTTGCCATAAGCTCCCTACACTGCCTTGTTGCAAGTTCGGCTATAACCAAGTTACCACGAAGGGCCAACCATTTCCTTCGGCCTGGTTAAAATCCACGGCCCGTTGGCGGTAACCGCCACAGTGTGCTCAAAGTGCGCCGATGCGCTGCCATCGGCGGTTTCCGCCACCCACTCGTCGCGCATGCGAACCGCCGGTCCGCCGGCATTGACCATCGGTTCCACGGCGATGACCATGCCCTCTTGCAAACGCGCTCCACGACCGGGTTCGCCATAGTTCGGAAGATTGGGCTCGTCATGCATCTTGGTTCCAATGCCGTGCCCGACAAACTCCCGTACCACCGAGTAGCCGTGTTGCTCAACCCAGCTTTGCACCGCGTGGCCAACATCACCAAGCCGGTTGCCAGGCCGCATTTTATCGATCGCGCGGTCCAGCGATTCCCGGGTAACATCCAGGAGCTTTTTCAGCTCCGGAGAAATTGTTCCCACCGGGACGGTTACCGCGGAGTCGCCAAAATACCCGTCCACTTCCATCCCGAAATCGATCGAAACAATATCGCCTTCGCGCAACTTGCGTTTCGGCGACGGTATCCCGTGAACAATTTCACTGTTCACGGAAGTGCACAGCACGCAAGGATAACCGCGATATCCCTTGAACGCCGCTTTACCCGGCCGGCCCGCGATTTTTTCCTCGGCCAACTTCTCGAGGTCCATCGTGGTGACACCCGGCTGAACAAATTCGCGAAGCGCGGTGAGCACTTCATGCACCGCCAGCCCGGCCTGGTGCATTTTGCTCAACTCTTCCGCGCTGCGCAGATGAATGGCCATCTCTTTATCTCGCCCTGCGCGCGTTTCGCACACTTTGCAACACTTCCTGCCGAACTTCAGCGACGCTTTTCGCCGCGTCGATGTCCTTCAGCAAACCCAGCCGCCGGTAAAACGCAGCCAGCGGTGACGTCTGCTTGTCGTACGCATGAAGCCGCGGGCCAATCACTTCTTCGCGGTCGTCAGGGCGCTGCACCAGCTCGCCACCATCGTTATCGCAAATCCCCGGTACTCGCGGCGGACACTCATAAATATTGTAAATCTCGCCGCCTCTACTGCAGGTTCTACGCCCGGTCAAACGCCGCAGCAGAACCGCCTTGTCCACCACCAGATGAATCACAAAGGGCTGGCCATATCCGTGCTGTTTCAGCAACTCGCCCAGATACTTGGCCTGCGCCACGGTGCGTGGAAACCCGTCAAACACAAAACCGTGCGAACAATCCGCCCGTTCGATGCGATCCGCCACGATTTTCAACACCAGCGAATCGGAAACCAGTTCGCCGCGCTCCATCACCGGCTTCGCTTGAATACCCAGCGGAGTTCCCGCGCTGATGTGTTCGCGAAGCATATCGCCGGTGGAGAGATGCGGCACACTGTACAACCTTGCCAGCTCCCTGGCTTGCGTGCCTTTTCCCGCGCCCGGAGGCCCAAGAAAAACTACGGCACGGTCCAGTTTTCCCAGCCGTTCCTCCGGCAAAACGCGCCGAGCTTCCATTACCGCCGACCGCGCAACCGGCCCTTCCGTGCGAACCCGTCGTAGTTGCGCATCACCAGCTGTGCTTCAAGCTGCTGCACGAAATCCATGGCCACGCCGACGACAATCAAAAGCGAGGTACCGCCAAAATAGAATTGCACGTTCAACCCGTTCAAAATCCATTGAGGAAAGTGCCGGTCAAACCAGTTGCCGCCAAGATAAGTAGGCAAATGGTTCAAATGAATACCAGCAATCATCCATTCGGGAAGCAGGCAAACCAGCGCCAGATAAATGGCGCCGATAAAAGTGAGCCGCTTCAGAATGAGGCTGACGTATTCCGAAGTGGTGCGCCCGGGACGAATTCCAGGGATGAAGCCGCCGTTTTTACGCATGTTATCGGCGAGTTCGGTGGGATTGAAAACAATGCCCACATAGAAAAATGCGAAGACCAGAATCAAGGTGACGTAAATTACGGTGTAGAGCGGTTCACCCCACTTCAGGGCGCCGGCAAAATTTTTGACGAACGCATACCGCGTGCCAAAAACCAGCGCGGCAGTTGCAGGAAACGCCAGGAGTGAACTGGCAAAAATCGGGGGTATCACGCCGCCGGAATTGACGCGCAACGGAAGATAGGAAGACTGTCCGCCCATCACACGCCGTCCCACGACGCGCTTGGCATACTGCACCGGGATGCGGCGCTGGCCACCTTCGACGAAGACGATGAACGCGATTACCGCGATCATCAATGCGAGCAAGAGAAGTAACGCCAGAGGAGTAAACGGTCCCCAAGCCTGGTTGTGGGCTTTTTCGTATAAGTCATAAATCGCGGTGGGAAGTCCCACTACGATACCGGTGAAGATGATCAGCGACATGCCATTGCCGATGCCGCGTTCGCCAATCTGTTCGCCAAGCCACATGATGAACGCCGAACCAGTGGTAAGCACCAGCATGGTCATGAATACGAAACCGGGCCCGGGATGATAGACCAGCGCCTGTCCGCCAAGGCTCTGCGACTCAAGAGCCAGCGCGATGGACATGGACTGCACAATGCTCAACGCAATCGTCAAATAACGGGTGTACTGCGTGATTTTGCGGCGACCGAGCTCGCCCTCTTTTTGCAAGCGTTCCAGGTAGGGGAAAACCACAGTCATCAACTGCAAAATAATCGAAGAAGTGATGTACGGCGTGATGCCGAGAGCAAAGATGGTCATACGCCGGAAATTGCCGCCGCTGAATAAGTTGAATATGCCGAGAACGGAGCCAGCCGCCTGGGTGAAAAGCTGATCGAGCACACCCACATTGATCCCAGGTATAGGAATGTACGCGCCGATGCGATAGACCCCGAGCAAAGCCAGCGTAAAGAAAAGCCGGTTGCGCAGATCTTCGATGCGGAAGAGGTTCGCGACTGCTGTAAAAAACCGATTCATGCGTGATCCCTATTGCTCCTGTTACGCTACAACTTCAAAAGTGCCGCCGGCTTTGGTAATTTTGTCCCGCGCCGAGGCGCTGAACGCGTGCGCGTGAATGGCCAGCTTGGTAGTGAGTTCGCCATCGCCGAGAACTTTAATCTGAGCCTTGGCGCGACGAACGAAACCATGCGCGCGAAGCAGTTCTGGTGTTACCGTTTCGCCCGCGGGAAAAACGTTTAGTTCCTCCAAATTCACCACCGAGTAGGAAACGCCAAACAGATTGTGAAATCCGCGCTTGGGCATGCGGCGGTGCAACGGCATCTGACCGCCTTCAAAACCGCGGCGGCGCGAATAGCCACGGCGTGACTTCTGGCCTTTGTTGCCGGCGCCAGCGGTTTTGCCGAGTTTCGAGCCGATACCGCGGCCAACGCGAACTTTGCGATGGCGCGAGCCTTTCGGGGGCCGAAGATTAGACAAGCTGACAGCCGCGCGGCCATTGCTAGCCGCGGCGTTGCCCATGTTGGGGGTAGCGTTGCGAGCCGCTTTTTTCGGTGCGGCCGATTTCTTTTTTGTTTTCTTCTTTTCCGCCATAACTTATTCCACCACTTCCACGAGATGCCGTACTTTCAGGATCATGCCGCGAATCGCGGGAGTGTCTTGGTGCTCAACAACCTGATGCAATCTACGCAAGCCCAACCCGCGAACGGTTTGCCGCATGTCGCGCGGGCAAGCGATAAAGCTGACCACCCACTTCACCTTGATGGTTCCGGTTTTCTTTTCTTTAGTAACCATTAGATTTCACCTGCACCTGCCGCAACTTTTGCCGGCTTGCCTCGAATTTCTTCCACGGTTTTCGAACGAATCTCCGCGATGTGCGCGATATCTTTCAAGCTGAGCAACGCCGCAAAAGTAGCTTTGATCACGTTGTGAGGATTCGAAGTGCCCAGTGACTTGGTGAGCACATTGTGAATACCGGCAACCTGCATGACTTTGCGCACCGGGCCGCCAGCGATGACGCCAGTACCTTCCGCGGCAGGCTTGAGCAGAACTTCCGCTGAGCCGTAACGGCCCAGAACCTGGTGCGGAATGGTGGTGCCCTTAAGGTTGAGCTTGATCAAATTTTTCTTGGCTTGCTCGATTCCCTTTTTAATGGCCATGGGTACTTCACGCGCTTTACCCATGCCGAATCCCGCGTGGCCGTGATTGTCGCCAACCACTACCAGCGCCGAGAAACTAAGATTTTTGCCGCCCTTCACCACTTTGGTAACGCGGTTGATGGCTACCACGTCATCCTTCAAATCCGAAGGATTCACTTCGAGGAGCCGGCGAACCGCTAAACTATCCCGCAAAATTTGCTTCGACATAGGCTTAGAACTGTAACCCCGCTTCCCGCGCCGCGTCTGCGAGCGCCTTGACACGGCCGTGATACTTGTAACCGCCGCGGTCGAACACCACTTTTGCAACTCCAGCAGCTTTGGAACGCTCGGCGATGGCTTTGCCAACTTGCTTCGCTGCCGCGATGTTGCCGCCACCCTTCATGGACTTCTTCATTTCCTTGTCGGTGGAGCTCGCGGACACCAGGGTTTTGCCCAGGCGATCATCGATGACCTGGACGTAAATATGGCCGAGCGAACGGTACACCGCGAGACGGGGACGTTCTTCGGTGCCTTCCACCTTCATGCGCACGCGGGCATGAACCCGTTTGCGGTGTAAATCTCGCGACAGCTTGCGAACTCTTGCCGAAGCCACTGTTTCTCTCCTGTAAAATCGCGGCCACACGCATTTGCGCAGGCCAGTTATAAAGCCAGTTATAAAATTTACGTGCCGGCCTTAGCGCCTGCTTTACCAGCCTTCTTCTTCAAACGTTCGCCAGTGATGCGCACACCCTTCTGCTTGTAAGGATCTGGCGGACGCAACGAACGCATGTCGGCGGCAACCTGGCCAACCTGACCTTTGTCCGCGCCGCTAACAATCAAGTGCGTCTGCTTTTCAACGACCACTTGAATGCCTTCCGGGATGGGAAACTCAACCGGATGGGATTTGCCAAGCGCGAACGCGATTAATTTGCCTTTGAGCTCAGCGCGATAACCAACGCCAACGATGTCGAGCTCTTTCTTAAAGCCGGTGGTGACGCCGGTAACGGCGTTCGCTACCAGAGCGCGCGCAAGTCCGTGAAGTGCGCGATGGTCTTCGGTTGCGCGCAGAGCCGTGAGCACGCCATCCTTCTGTTCGAAGGTGATGCCGTAAGGAATCGCAAAGGATAATTTGCCCTTGGGCCCCTGCACGTCGATTTTGCCGCCCTGCATGGCGACTTTCACGCCTGCGGGAAGCGGAATTGGTTTTCGTCCGATACGTGACATTTCGTTAAAACCCCAAAACCTTTCCGTTAGTAAAGCCTTTAACAAAACCAAAAAACAAAATTACCAAACTTCGCAAAGCAGCTCGCCACCGATATTGGCTTTTCGAGCGGCGCGTCCACTCATCAAACCTTTTGGAGTAGTGAGAATGCTGATGCCCAACCCGCCAACCACCGGGCGAATGCCGGTTGAACCCAAATACAAACGCGCGCCGGGACGCGAGATCCGCTTGATTCCGGTGATGACGCTGCGGCGGTCCGGGGTGTACTTGAGAAACACCCGGAGAATTTTCCTGGGCTTGTTTTCGTCCACCATTTTGTACGTGGAGATGTAGCCCTCTTCCTTGAGGATGCGGGCAATCTCGGTCTTCAGCCTGGAATTCGGAACGTCCACACGCTGATGCTTCGCGGCGGCGGCGTTGCGAATACAGGTTAAAAAATCGGCTATCGGGTCCGTCTGCATAATTCTCCTACCAACTCGCTTTCGTTACGCCGGGAATTTCTCCCTTGAGCGCCATGCCGCGAAAACAGATTCTGCACATCTGAAACTTGCGAATATAACCGCGCGCGCGGCCACAGCAGCGGCAGCGGTTACGGATACGCACCTTGAATTTTGGTTTCTTGAGAGATTTGGCAATTTTTGCGGTGCGCGCCATTTATTATTGTGCTCCTTTTTCACGAAGCGGGAAGCCGAGCCCTTTGAGCAGCTCGCGGCCTTCTTCATCGTTTTTCGCGGTGGTGGTCAAGGTGATGTTCATACCCTTGATTTTGTCCACGCGGGTGTAATCGATTTCCGGAAAAACCAACTGATCCTTCAAGCCCACGGTATAGTTGCCGCGGCCATCGAAGGCGTTCGGAGGTAATCCGCGAAAGTCGCGAACGCGCGGCAACACCACGTTGCACAAGCGGTCGAGAAATTCGTACATTTTGTCGCCACGCAAAGTGACCGCGCAGCCGATGGGCATGCCCTTGCGAATCTTGAAATTCGCGATGGATTTTTTGGCCTTGGTGATCATGGCTTTCTGCCCGGTGATCTGACCCAATTCCTGCGCCGCGGTATCCAGCAGCTTGGCGTTCTGGCTGGCTTCGCCGAGGCCGATGTTCACGGTGATTTTCTGCACGCGTGGAACGGCCATCATGTTTTGCCAGCCGAAGCGCTTCATCAGCGCCGGCACGGTTTCATTTCTATATTTTTCCTGCAATCGGCTCTTCATCTAACTCTTCCTTCGCTAATTCCTTCACAAAATCCTGCTGCCCGGACGTTGCCGTCCGGCCGAAAACGGTTTTACTTATCTAGTGCCGTGCCGCATTTACGGCAACTGCGCATTTTGGTGCCATCAGCGAGAATGGTGTGGCCGATGCGCGTGTGCTTTCCGCAACTGGCGCAAATGACCATCACATTGGAAACGTTGATGCCCGCCTCTTTTTCGATGATGCCGCCCTTGATGTTTTTCTGCGGATTGGGCCGCGCATGTTTTTTCATGATGGCCACGTGCTCGACGATCAAAGTGTTCTTTTTGGCGTCGATGGAAAGCACGCGCCCGCTTTTGCCGGCATCGCGGCCGGCGATTACTTTCACCTGATCGCCTTTGCGAATGCCGATGGTGTGGCGTTCCGCGCGTTCATGTCTCAGTGTCATGAGTTACCAAACCTCCGGAGCCAGCGAAACGATTTTGGTGAATTTTTTGTCGCGCAACTCTCTCGCCACCGGGCCGAAAACGCGAGTGCCCACCGGCTCGCCGGCATCGTTAATTAATACCGCGGCATTATCATCAAAGCGGATGTAGGTGCCATCTTTGCGGCGCGCTTCCTTGCGCATGCGAACCACCACAGCTTTCACTACCGTGCCCTGTTTTACCTGACTTTCGGGTGTCGCTTCCTTTACCGAAGCGGTGATGACATCGCCCAAGCCCGCTTTTAATCCGGCGTCACCGCCCAGCGGCAAAATACACATCAGCTTTCGCGCGCCGGAATTGTCCGCCACCGTCAGCCAGGTTCGCATCATGATCATGGTCTTGCTCCCCTGTTCCGATTACTCGGCTGACGCGTTCCGCGTCAGCACTTCTTTCAACCGCCACCGTTTCAGGCGCGAAAGCGGGCGCGACGACACGATGCTGACGGTGTCTCCCTGCTTCGCTTTGCGCTGTTCGTCATGGGCGTAAAACTTTTTGGAAATGCGCACCACGCGCTGATATTTCGGATGCTTCACCAGGCGCTGCACTTCCACCACAATGGTCTTCTGCATCTTCGCGCTGGTCACTTTGCCAATCATCTCGAAGCGTTCACCGCGGTTGTCTACGGACTCCGGTGTCTGTGTTTGCGTGGTCATTTACGCCTTCCCTGTCTTTTGCGCGGCAGTCTTTTTAGCCGCTGTCTTTCGCACAACCGTTTTTTGCACGGGCTTTTGCACAACGGGCTTTTGCGAGCTGCCTTTTTGCAAGCTAATTTGGTCCGGTGCGCCCGTAGTGATTTTCAATTCATGCGCGCGAAGCAAAGTTTTCACGCGAGCAAGATCTTTTTTTGCGTCGCGCAAACGCTTGAGCGCTTCCGACTGGCCGGTGGACAGCTGAAACTTCAGCCGGAAAATCTGTTCCGACAGATCTTTTTGCTGTGCTTCCAGCTCGTTCGTGCCCGCTTCCCGAAGTTTGTCAATTCGCCGAGGCATATTAGAATCCTCCCTCGCGCGTGACGAACTTGGTGGGAATGGGCAGCTTGTGCGCCGCCAGGGTCATCGCTTCTTTCGCGGTAGCCAAATCCACGCCAGCCATTTCAAACATGATGCGTCCCGGTTTAACCACCGCAACCCACTTTTCCGGAGCGCCTTTACCTTTACCCATGCGAGTTTCCGCCGGCTTTTTGGTGTACGGCTTATCCGGAAAAATGCGTATCCATAATTTTCCGCCGCGCTTGATGAAGCGCGATATCGCCACGCGCGAAGCTTCAATCTGGCGGTCAGTGATCCAGGCGCACTCCATGGCTTTTAATCCGTATTCGCCGAACGCCAGATCGCTGCCGCGCCAGGCTTTGCCGGTACGGCGCCCGCGCATCTGCTTTCTGTACTTAACCTTCTTGGGCATCAACATTGCTGTATTCTCGTTTCCTTAATCTCTTGGTTTTTTCGAGCTTACGCGGCAGCTACAGCGTCGCGTTCTTTCTGAATCTTGGAAGCTTTCTTGGGCACATTTTCGCCCTGATAAACCCAGCACTTTACGCCAATCAAGCCGTAGGTGGTGCTGGCTTCCGCGGTTCCAAAGTCGATGTCCGCGCGCAAGGTTTGCAGAGGCAGACGGCCTTGCAGGTACCACTCTTTGCGGGCGATTTCCGCACCGTTCAAGCGGCCGGCTACGCGAACCTTGATGCCCTTGCAACCAAAACGCAGAGCCGAATCCACGGCTTTGCGCATCGCGCGGCGGAAAGCGACGCGCTTTTCCAGTTGCAGCGCGATGGATTCGGCAACCAGTTGCGCGTCCAGTTCCGGACGATGCACTTCCTGAATGTCGATATGCACTTCGCGTTTGGTGCGCTTCTGCACGTCTTGTTTCAGCTTGTCGATTTCCGCGCCTTTGCGCCCGATGATGATTCCCGGCCGAGCGGTGTAAATACGCACAACCAGCTTGTTGGCGGCGCGCTCGATATCGATCGAGCTGATACCAGCGCTCTTCAGTTTTTCCTTCAGCTCTTTGCGCAGCTTCACATCTTCGTGAAGCAACTCGGCATAATCCTTATCCGCGTACCAGCGCGACTTCCACGGTTTGTTGTACCCCAGCCGAAATCCGTACGGGTGCGTCTTCTGTCCCATTACTTTTTTCCCTTCTTCGGTGGCGCTTGTTTGCCGGTCAACGCCTTGCGAACCCGGCGCGCGGTTCCGCGAACGCCCTTGTTCGATTCCGCTTCCTGTTTAAGAGCTGTAACCCGTTCTGAGGCCGCGGCATGATGTTCCGCAACACCGACCCACAAATGCGCGGTGCGCTTCTGATAACGAAACGCGCGGCCCATCGGCGCGGGACGCAAACGCTTCCAGCGCGGCCCTTCATTCACAAAACATTTGGCGACGTAGAGTTCTTCAACATCGAGCGCGGAGCCAGCGTCTTCGGCTTTGCGCTCCGCGTTGGCGATGGCGCTCATTAATACTTTGGCGACATGCTTCGCGGCGCGTTTCGGCGTGTACTTCAGCGTTTGCAACGCGTCTTGCGCTTTTTGCCCGCGAATCAAATCCATCACCAGGCGAACTTTTTGCGGCGACATGCGCACATGCTTGGCCAGCGCGTGCGCGGCAATGGAATCTTCGTGCAAGTGTAAGTTAGCCATTTATGCCTTCGGCGCCGGTGCTGCTGCGCCGCCTCCTGCGGGAGCAGCTCCCGCGGTCTTCTCAAGCGCCGCTTTTACGGAGTGGCCTTTGAAAGAGCGCGTTGGAGCAAATTCCCCAAGCTTGTGTCCAATCATCTGCTCAGTCACGTACACAGGAATAAATTTCCGCCCGTTATGCACCGCGATGGTGTGCCCAATCATGTCCGGCACAATCGTCGAGCGGCGCGACCAGGTCTTCACAACTTTTTTTTCGTTTCGCGTGTTCAGGCCTTCGACCTTTTCGCGCAGGTGGCCATCCACAAACGGCCCCTTTTTCAGTGAGCGTGCCATTGATTCCTTATTCCTCCACTCGCCGCAGCCGGCTCCATTGCGCCCGCCGCATCTTCTTGAAACCTCGCACCGGACCAGGAACGCGATGCGATTTGGGGCAGAACGGGCAAACAAAGCGCGTACCTTGCGCGTTTGCAATCCGCTCGACAATCACCGACCAGCCCGGTTTGCACAGCTTGTACAGCACCGGCTCTGGCGGCGCCACCACAACCTTGGCGGGCTTGAGCTTGTTCTTGGCCACCACGCGTTTGGTGATGGCGCGTTTCGCCGACCGGTTGTTCTGGCGCTGCCGTCCTGCTGCTCTTGTTTTTGTTGCTCGCATTGTTTCCACTCTCGCCGAGCGACTCTAACTTCGCCGCCCAGCTTTGCTGCGCGCTTCCACAATCGAAAAAAACTATTTGCGGCGCTGGACAATATTCTTGTCGGTGCGCTTGTTCCGCCGGGTCTTCTTGCCCAAAGTTGGGAAAGCCCACGGCGTCTGGGGATGATTGCCCTTAACCTTGCCTTCACCACCTCCGTGCGGATGATCTACAGGGTTCATGGCCACGCCGCGAACCGTGGGCTTGATGCCGCGCCACCGCGTGCGGCCCGCTTTGCCAAATGTTTCGTTCTCATGATCAAGGTTGCCCACCTGGCCAACCGTGGCCATGCACTCCACGGAAAACTTTCGAACTTCACCGGACGGCAGCTTCACCAGCGCGATTTCGCCTTCTTTGCTAAGCAATTGCGCCGAGCCACCCGCGGAGCGAACCACTTGCCCGCCACGTCCTGGATACAGTTCCAGGTTATGGACCATGGTGCCTGAAGGAATATGGCGGAACTTCATGGCATTGCCGGGGAGAATGTCCGCGCCTTCGCCGGTTGAAACCGTTGCGCCCACTTCCAGGCCAACGGGATGAATAATGTAGCGCTTTTCGCCATCGGCATAATGCAGCAGCGCAATGTTCGAGCTGCGGTTGGGGTCGTATTCAATCGCCGCAACCTTGGCGGGCACGCCTTCTTTATCGCGGCGGAAATCCACCTTGCGGTAGGCTTTCTTATGTCCACCGCCGCGGTGCCAAATAACAATTTCGCCGTGGCTGTTGCGGCCGCCAGAGCGTTTTTTGGACTCAACCAGGGCCTTTTCCGGCGCCTGTTTGGTAATGTGACTCTTGTCCAGGACGGTCATAAACCGCCGCGACGCTGTATATGGATTAAAACTCTTCAGTCCCATCGCTGCCTCTTAAGCTTCTTGCTACTGCTTTTTTTCTTTTCGCGAACTGGCTAAGCCAGGCCGCGATGCTGCTCAGGTGCTACAAGTTCTCCGAGTACTCAATCATCTTTTCGCCTTCGGCAAGCTTGACGTACGCCTTTTTCCAATCGCGGCGATATCCTTCAAGCTGTCCGCGGCGGCGCATTTTGCCAACAAAGTGCGCGGTTCGAACATCTACAACTTTCACCTTGAAAATCTGCTGCACGGCTTCCTTGATCTGCGTCTTGGTAGCCGACGGTGAAACTTCAAAAACCACGGTGTGCTGCGTTTCTTTTACGCCCAAACCTTTTTCGGTAATGATCGGGCGGCGAATAATCTCATAGTGAGGGGTCGACATAAATTATTCCTTCCCCTTCTTGGACGAGGGCTTGGCTGCTTTTTTAGGGGCAGCCTTCTTGACGCCAGCTTTCGCTTTCGGCGCAGCTTCTTTTTTCACGGGCTTGGCCGCTGGCTCGATGGTTTGCACATCGGGAACGATGATCGGTTTTCTTTCCGGATCCAATGTATGACTTAATCGGGCCACCGCATCTTTCGATAACAGCAACAAGTCATGCTTCAACACATCGTAAGCTTGCAAAACATTCGGCGCCGCGAGCTTTACGCCTTGCATATTGCGGCTAGCCAATTCCAGGTTGCGGTTTTCGCCGTGAGAAACCAGCAAAGCCGACTTGGTGTGGTTCAGCTTGCCCAGCGCCAGTTGCAACGGCTTGGTTTTGTGCGACTCGAGAGCCCAGCCATCCACGACCGTCAGTTTTTGCTCCGCAAGCTTCGCCGAAAGCGCGGAGCGCAACGCGCCCAGCAACATTTTCTTTGGCAAAGCGTAACTGTAATCGCGCGGCTTCGGTCCGTGAACCGTGCCTCCATGGCGCCAAAGCGGCGACCGGATGGAGCCAACACGAGCGCGGCCAGTGCCTTTTTGCCGCCAAAGTTTGCGGCCTGCGCCGCTGACCTCGCTCTTGTCCTTGGTCTTGTGAGTGCCGGCGCGCTGGCTGTTCAAATACCATCGCGACGCTTCATGCAACAGATCGCGATTCACCTTCGCGCCAAAGACCGTGTCCGCCAATTCGAGTTGGCCGACCTTCTTGCCTTGCAAATTCATTACGTCGACTACCGGCATAATTCGCTTCCTTATAACTTCGGCTACTTCGCTTTGCGAGCTTTACGAATAAAAATGTACGAGCCTTGCGGTCCGGGAACAGAGCCCCGCACCAGCAGCAGGTTCTCATCGGTATCCACCTGCACAACCTTAAGATTCTTGGCGGTTACCCGTTCATTGCCCATGTGCCCCGGAAAATGTTGATTCTTCCAGACGCGTGAAGGGAACGAGCTGCCGCCAATGCCGCCAGGAGCGCGGTGATGCATGGAACCGTGGGAAGCATCTCCGCCGCGATAGTGCCAGCGCTTGACGCCGCCCGCGAAACCTTTACCTTTGCTGACCCCGGTAACGTCCACCAGTTCGCCTGCGGCAAAATTTTCCACCAACACGCGGTCGCCAACTTTGGTTTCGTCCTTGGACTCTTCAATACGAATTTCCTGCAGCACTTTCATGGGCGCTACATTGGCCTTTTTAAAGTGGCCGGTCATGGCTTTGTTGACGCGTTGCGGCTTGACGAATTCCACCAAGCCAAGCTGCGCGGCTTCATAGCCATCGCGCTCTTTGGTGCGGCGTTGCACCACCACGCACGGACCTGCTTGCAGCACGGTGCATGGCTGTACCGAGCCGTCTTTGTCGAAGACCTGCGTCATGCCCAGCTTGATTCCGATGATGCCGTTGACTGCCATTTTTCTCTCTCTTGCAGCTTGCCTTTATGGCTTGGTATTGGCTGCTTCTTGCTGCTCGTTACCGCTGCTTACTTCGTTGCGTGACCAAAAGCCTTGATTTCCACATCCACTCCGGGCGGCAAATCCAGTTTCATCAGCGCATCCACGGTATCCGGCGTCGGCTCGAGAATATCGATCAGCCGCTTGTGAGTACGCATCTCGAACTGTTCACGCGATTTTTTATCGACGTGCGGCGACCGCAGCACCGTCCAGCGATTGATGGTGGTGGGCAGAGGAATCGGCCCGGCAACATCCGCGCCGGTACGCTTCGCTGTTTCCACAATCTCCCGCGTGGACTGGTCCAGAATGCGGTGGTCGTACGCTTTTAAACGGATACGGATTTTGTCGCCTTGTCTCATTTAGTTTTCCAAATCTCTTTTCTGCGAAACTTTTTCTCTATTTAAAGCTATTTAAAAACTCCGTCGAAAATTAAAAACGCCTGGACAAAACTACTCAATAATTTCCGTCACTGCTCCGGCGCCAACGGTGTGGCCGCCTTCGCGAATCGCGAAGCGCAACCCCTTCTCAAGCGCTACCGGAGTGATCAACATCACTTCGCAGCTTACGTTGTCGCCCGGCATCACCATCTCAACTCCCGCCGCCAGCTTCATGTCTCCAGTTACGTCCGTAGTCCGGAAATAAAACTGTGGCCGGTACCCGGAGAAAAACGGCGTGTGCCGCCCGCCTTCTTCCTTGGTCAACACATACGCTTCCGCCTTGAACTTCGTGTGTGGCGTGATGCTTCCCGGCTTGCAGACTACTTGCCCGCGTTCCACATCTTCTTTTTCCGTGCCGCGCAGCAGCAACCCAACGTTGTCGCCCGCCAATCCTTCGTCCAATAATTTCTTGAACATTTCAACGCCGGTTACAACTTTCTTCTGCGTCGGACGGAATCCCACGATTTCAATTTCTTCGCCAACTTTCACCTTGCCGCGTTCGATTCTCCCGGTAACCACCGTGCCGCGTCCGGAAATCGAAAAAATATCTTCAATCGGCATGGCAAACGGCTTATCAATATCCCGCACCGGCTGCGGCACGTTCTTGTCCACCGCATCCATCAACTCATCAATGGACTTTTCCCACTTGGCATCGCCGTTCAACGCTTGCAGCGCCGATCCCTTTACCACCGGAATGGTGTCGCCAGGAAACTGGTAGCTCTTCAGCAATTCGCGTACTTCCAGCTCCACCAGCTCCAGCAGTTCCGCGTCTTCCACCATGTCGCACTTGTTCAAAAACACTACAATCGCCGGCACTCCCACCTGACGAGCCAGCAAAATATGTTCTCGCGTCTGCGGCATCGGTCCATCCGTCGCCGCCACCACCAGAATCGCGCCATCCATCTGCGCCGCGCCGGTGATCATGTTCTTGATGTAGTCCGCATGCCCCGGACAATCCATGTGCGCGTAATGCCGGTTCGCCGTTTCATA